>JAPKBR010000016.1 GCA_028823345.1 Planctomycetota bacterium | reverse complement strand
GGGCTACGTAGCGGATGCAGAGCCCGGGATTTCCTTTATAGGCCCCAGCCCCAGACGTGAAAGACTCGCGCCTTAGCGTCCGCGATTCTTACGCTTGGTCGGCAAGGTTCCGGCTTTCTCGTCTTTCAAGAAGCGGGTCACGGTTTCGATCAGGCCCTCGCTAAACCGCTCCAGTTGCCAATCCTGGATGCCTTCGATGCTCTCCAGTTTCGCTTGCGTGTTAGGTCTTTCTAGAGCCAAGCGGCCCAAGATATGCCGATTGAGCACATAGGCACTTTCGATGCATAACGAATCGGACACCTTCTTACGCCAACGCTTGAGGCGTTCGTGCAACTCCTGGGTTGCATCATCCATGTCCAGGGCACCGGCCTTGCGAGGGGCGCGGGGCATCTTCTCGATGGGGTCGGCTTCGAGGCCGCGGACCACCGCGTCCAAGACCATGTCGCCCATGCGGGTGGCCATACGCGGAGTGAAACCCTTGATCGCAGTCAATGACCGGTAGTCCTTGGGACAACGATAGGCAACGTCGAGCAGAGCTTGGTTGTTGATCACGCGAAACGTGGGCTTGTCGCTCTCGCGGGCCAGACTATCGCGCAAGACAAAGAGCTCCTTGAACACCGCTCGCTGCGCGGGGCTCAATTCCCGGGCGCCCTTGACCTTTACAAAGTCGTTGGGCTGCACCTCGGCCTGCACCGGGCGCAGTTTCTCCAGTCGGCGGCACTCACTCTCGACAATCATCAAGCGATCGCGCTCCACGCACTCCGCGTACAACTGCTCATAGAGCTCCGGCAAGTAATGGGTATCAAGCCGCGCGTAATCGATTTGCTTATCGCTCAGTGGCCGCTTCGACCAGTCCGAACGCTGCATGGACTTATCCAATTGCACGTCGAAACGGGCGGAGATCACATTGGCCAGGCCCGGGCTATTCGACCCGAGCACCGCCGCTGCCACACGCGTGTCAAAGAGCCCCTCCAAGCGGAACTCGTGCAGGGCCCCCAGCAACAAGATGTCGAACTCCGCATCGTGCAGGAGTTTGATCCGGTCGGGATCTGCCAGCATCTCGCCCATGGGGCTGAGATCTAGGTCCGCAAGTGGGTCGACCAGCCAATCACGCCCGCCGGCGGTGATCTGTACCAAGCACAGTTTCTGGTGGTAGCTGAAGAAAGCGTCGGCCTCTGTGTCCACCGCGATCACGCGCTCGTTTTCGAGGGAGCCCATCAATTCGTCCAAACCCGCCCTATCGGTGACGACGGTGGGAGGTCGGAGGTGGTTGGGCATGAGCGCGAGACTAGGCTGAGGGGGCAAATAACGCCCCTGAAGGAACCGAAGCCCCCCGGGAACCGGGAGGCTTCGGAATGCAGGGATGGCGAGGGCGACGGGACTTGAACCCGCAACCTCTGGCGTGACAGGCCAGCACTCTAACCAATTGAGCTACGCCCCCGCATTGGGGCGGAGTCTAGTGGGCTAGAGGGCTCCTGTCTACTCCCCTTGGGGGCAGTTCCACGAGAAAGCCCCATGTTCCAGGAGATTCTGGGCCGTGGCTCGTGGCGCTGGCCCGGTACAGGCTATCCTGGGTTGGTGGTCTCTCCTCCCGTCCTGCGCGCCCTCGGCCGGCACCCATTTGATGCCCGAGCCACCATCACCCTGATGGTCCTGGGCGGTGTCCTCTCCGTGATGGCTTTTTCGGGCGCCGACCTGGAAGTCCTGCTGCTGGACGAGCGCACCTGGAAGCTGCTCCCCTGGACCATCCCGACCAGCGTTCTTCTGCACGGCAACGCCATGCATCTGGGCTTCAATTTGCTGGTCCTCTGGCAGCTAGGCCGGGTGGTAGAAGCCATTTGGGGCACCTGGCGCACGGTTTTATTCTTCCTATTCCTCGCAATTGGCTCCCAAAGCGCCCAATGGGCCCTCTCCGGGCCGGCGGTCGGACTGTCGGGGGTGGTCTATGGCCTCTTCGGCCTGCTTTGGGCCGCCAGCCGTTGGCACGACGACAAGCTGGGCCTCTTGAACCCATCCGTGACCCGCATGCTGGTGGGCTGGTTCTTCCTCTGCATCCTCTTGACCGAGATGGGCACCCTGCGCATCGCCAACACCGCCCACGGTGCGGGCGCGATCTTGGGGGCGGCCCTGGGCTGGAGCCTCTCTGGCCCGCGGGATCGCCGCGGATGGAAGTGGTTCCTGTTCCCCGCCCTGACCCTTCTCTTTGTGCTCGCGGGCCAGTTCGGCAGGCCCTATCTCAACTTCACCCCCAGCCGAGCACGAGAGGTCTTCGCCATCGGCTACGCCCAGGAACAAGCGGGTCAGGATCAAGCAGCCCTCAAATCCTTCATCGAAGCCACGTCCATTTTGCCCAAATTCGAAGAGGCCTGGTGGAACCAGGGGGTCTGCCTGCAAAAGCTGGGGCGCAGGGACGAGGCCGAGGTTTGCTTTGAGCGCTCAAAGAACCTGGGACATGGGGACGACGAAAAGTGAGTCTCTGAAGGGAGCCCCTACGCCTCTCGGACGGCTTCTCCACCTGCTTTACACGGACCCAATGCGCACACAATCAACCCAGTTCCAGGTCGCCATGACAAGCTTCGTCCTGGTCCTTGGAGTGCAGGCTTGCAAGGCCCCCACCACCGCAGATCCGGCGCAGCCCCAAGCGCCGACGATCAATGTCATCAACTGGAACACCTACCACCTCTTCGATCACCGTGCAAAGATCGAGCCCGCCACTCAATGGCTTGCAGAACAAGCCCCGGACCTGCTCGCCCTGCAAGAGATGCTCCATATCAATGAATTGGGGCTCCAGGAATTAGCCAAGAGCTGGGGCCACGAGTACGCGGTGATGCACAAAGAGAAGGGCTATCCCGTTGCGCTCACCAGCTCCGCGCCCATCGAAGTCATCGAACGCAGGGTCAAGGGTTTCCACCACGGCTACCTTCACGCGCGCACCCGCGGGATCGATGTGTTCGTGGTGCATTTCTGGCCTTCCAAAGTTGGTGAGGCGGTCCAAGTCTCTGAAGCAGCCGCCGCCTTGATGGAAGCCGGTAAGCCCGTGATCGTGATGGGAGACTTCAACGGCAAGATCCGATTTGACGAGGCCTATCTCAAAGAGAACGGATTCCACATCCAAGAGGACGGGTCCGCCCTGCTCGATTACCGCCTGACCGATGCCTTCTTGGACAGGGGGTTCGTGGAGCTGGTCAGCGAGCACAGCCCGGACCAACACTACACCTTTGGCGGCCCAGCCTTGATTCCGCGCTGGGCCAAGACCATGGAAGAGGTTCGTTCGCGCCGGCGCCGCATCGATTTCATCTTTGTCAGCCCTGACCTTGCGGCGGGCTGTAAGTCAGCCGTTGTACGGACGGATGATGAGCGTGAGGGCTTGCACTCGGACCACTACCCGCTGCAATGTGTTCTCGAGCTGCCGAATGAGGATCGCGAACAACTGCCGCAGAGCAGCCCGTGATGGCCCATGAACAATGATCCCTGTCGAGTAGGTCTTCCTGTGAGGAATTGAGACTTGGGCACTGCTTCAAGGCCCCGATTGAAGAGAGCCGAAGCCCCCGTTGATCCAAACCACCGAGCCCCTGGTTTCATCGAGGAGCGGCCCCCTGCCTACGGCTCCATCGAATTCGCCGGTCCCTCGGCGACCTTGCTCGCCTCCCAGGCATTGAGCAAACAAGCCAAGTCTTGATCGGACATGGGACCATCCAGTGAAGCTTCCATCGCCCGAAAACGTGATTCGAAACGCCGAACAGCACGGCGGCAAAGAGCTTCGGGGTCTAGATCGAGGTACCGAGCAAGGGTCGCGCTGGCCAACAACAGGTCGCCGAGTTCATGCTCGACTTCCGGCCGGTTTTGCCCAGCGGGCGCAGTGCCCGGGACTGCATCGAGGTCGTCCTTGGAGAGTTCCTCTCGCAGCTCCCCCAACTCTTCGATCACCTTGTCCAAGGCCCCCGCAATGGTGGGCCAAGCGAACCCGGCGCCGATTGCTTTACCTGAAGCACGAGCCACGCGCTGCAGAGCGGGCAAGCCCGAGGGGATACCCGCCATGGCGCTGGAGTCCTCCCCAATCGACTGCCGCTCGGCACGCTTGATGGCCTCCCATTCCTTTCCACCAAACTCACCCACATAGGCGGGATCAAAAACATGAGGATGGCGGCGAATCAATTTTTGAGCGCAGTGTTCCGCAGCTGCACCGAGGTCGTAGCGCCCGTCATCCTGCGCAATGCGGCAGATCATCAGCACCCCCAAGAGTGCGTCTCCAGCTTCGGCCTCGGCTTGAGCTACCGTCCCCTCCTCGATGGCCTCAAGCCACTCATGGGCCTCCTCAATCAAATACGGCGCCATGCTGGCCTCGGTCTGCTCCCGATCCCAAGGGCAACCATCAGGGGCACGCAAGCGGTCGATCACGGCCAACAAATGACGCAACCCTAGGAGGCGCGGATCATCAGGGGGGACAGGCTGGATGGAAGTCATGAAAGTACCTTACGGCGCGCTGGATTTGGGAGCACCGTATCAGGTTCAGCGGTAGGGCACTGGGTCCTGGATGCCCGCCTCGCGGAAGCCTTCGAGGCGCAAGTGGCAGGCGTCGCATTGGCCGCAGGCGAGGGTCTTGGGGCCGCGTTGCACGGGATCATAGCAGGTGTGAGTCAGGCCGAAATCCACGTCCAGTTCCAGACCCCGTTCCACGATCCCCTGCTTGCTGAGCTTCATCAGAGGCGCGTGAATCCGCAAGGCCTTGTGCTCTTCTGCGCCAGCAGCGGTGGCTAATTGAGCGAGATTCTCAAAGGCGCTCAGGAACTCCGGGCGGCAATCGGGATAACCCGAATAGTCCACGGCATTGACACCTAAGAACACGTCGGTTGCGCCCAACACCTCGGCCCAACCCAAAGCAATCGACAAGAAAATCGTGTTCCGGGCGGGGACATAGGTACTGGGCACACCATTGCCTATGTCCTTGCGCTCGCGCCCCTTGGGCACGTCAATGTCGGCGGTCAAAGCACTACCCCCGAGCACGCCCAGATCTACCCGCACAGTGCGGTGATCGACAGCGCCCAAAGCCGATGCCACGCGCTCGGCGGCAAGCAGCTCTTGGCGGTGACGCTGGCCATAGTCAAAGGACAATGCGTGGGCGCAAAAGCCAAGGGCCCGGGCTTCGGCCAAGACCACAGCGCTGTCCATGCCGCCGGAAACCAGGCAGACAGCGGGGAGGGAATCAGGGGAAGCGCTCATGGGTAGGTGAGAATAGCGCAGGGGCAGGCCCCCGAAGGAGCCTGCCCCGGCTAGAGAAGACGTCTTTTTATGGACCCTATTTCTAGGTGTCAATGTCAAGCAAAGCCACGGTCTCCTTGACGGCCCCCATTAGCTCCACCGCGCAATACACGACCAATGCGTTGGTGCGGGAATCCGCGATCACGGCAATATCAACCCCAGCGGCCCTGTCGAACAGTCTTTGCACCTGCCTTCCAGCTTCGTCAGCTGTGGCATGGGTCAAGACAAAGCTCGCCAGAGCCAATTTCACAGGTGCTGCCTCTCCCTCGGTTTCTTCGCCGGTTTCTTCGCCATCAGCTGGCTCAACATTTGCGGCCTCCGCCTGATCAATATCCCGCAGCGTCCGCAACCAAGCCGCCACGGTGGGCATGGGACCAACAAGATAAATGGTGTTGTCGCCGAGGGCCACCAACCTCAACAGAGTGGGAGAGTGAACCGCTCGCAAGGCGTTACCAAGCTGGCGGGCGCCCACTGACTGAAGAGGATAAACGGTGGACACGATCAGGGCTGGATGGTCTGCATCTGCAAGAACAGCCTCAGGAGACATAGTAGATGCAACCCCAAGATCAACCTGATCATTCGAGCTCCACACCTCAATCATGAACGGTTCGGCGCTGCGCAGAATCTTGAAATAGAAGCCATTAGCGCTAAGCATGTGCTCAGTCATGGATTGCACCGCGTGGACCGGCAAAACCGCGCCCCCTTTCAAAGCGCAATGTGTGGATTCAAGCCTGAGTCGCACCTGTTCAGTCAACAAAACCTGCTGATTGGTGACCTCGCCGTACTCTTCCACCAAACTCCACAGGCTTGGGCGCCGGTGCTCGGCGCCCTCCTCGGATGCCAACTCGGGAAGAATCAAGGCAGCTTGTGCCGGGGGAAAAAGAGTGCCCGTGGGAGTGGTCCCAGCGGGCAATGCGACGGGCACCCCGGGCGCCGAAGCGCAGGAGAGGCCAAAGGTCAGGGCGGCAGCGATTAGGGTCGGGTTGATAGTCATTAAATTCCTCCTGCTTCAAGGTTAGGCGAAACCGGAATACCTCAGCGGAAGGCAGACCTCTAGGGGTTCCGGGCATTCGGAGGCCCTTAGGCAGTTGTAATACGACTGATCCCAGGAGGTATTCCCACAGGTCCCGTTTGGCCGTTGCGTTTTGGCCGAAAGAGCCTACATTAGCGTGCCGAAATCCCCCGAAGCCCCCCGATAAAATACCGTGAGCAACCTCAACAAAGACGCCGTCCTAGAAGTCCTAGGCCGAGTTCAAGATCCCGACCTGCACAAGGACATCGTCACCCTAGGCTTTGTCACCAAGTGCGAAGTGGACGGCGGCAAGGTCACGGTGGTGATCAATTTAACCACCCCCGCTTGCCCCGTGAAAGAGGAACTCAAGAGCCAAGCCGAGGCCGAGATCCGCACCCTGCCCGGGGTCACGGATGTAGACATCGAAATGACCGCGGTGGTTCGAGGTCAAGAGGGTACTCCTCGCGTGTTGGCCAAGTCGATTCAAAACATCATCGCCATTAGTTCCGGCAAAGGAGGCGTGGGCAAGTCCACGGTCTCGGTCAACCTGGCCTGCGCCCTGGCCCAAACCGGCGCCAAGGTAGGCCTGTTGGACTGCGACATCTATGGCCCCGATATCCCCATGATGATGGGCCTCAATGGACACCCGGAACAAACCGAAGTGGACGGCAAGCCCATGCTGACGCCCAAGATGAACCACGGGGTCAAAACCATGTCAGTGGGTTACTTGCTCAAGGAAGAGCAGCCCGCCGTCTGGCGTGGTCCCATGGTCCACAAGCTGATCGAACAATTCCTGTCTGATGTGACCTGGGGCGAGCTCGATTACTTGCTCGTCGATATGCCCCCTGGAACCGGCGATGCGCAGCTATCCCTAGCCCAACTGGTTCCCCTCACCGGTGCCGTGCTGGTCACCACACCCCAAGCCGTGGCCACCTTTGACGTGACTAAGGCCATCACCATGTTCAAGCAGGTCAACACCGAGATTCTCGGACTGGTGGAAAACATGGCGGGCCAAACCATCGAAGGACTGGTGGAAGGAGCCCAAGAGGGCCAATCCGTGCGCCTTTGCGTGGGCGGCCAAGAGGAAACCCTCAAGATCGATTCTGAAGGACGCTTCCGAACGGTGGTGGACCTCTTTGGACGCGGAGGTGGCGAACGCCTCGCCGCACGCTTCGACATCCCCATGATCGGGCAACTGCCAATCGACCCGAGCGTGCGCGTGGGCAGTGATGCCGGCATGCCGGTGGTCATCAGCAGCCCTGATTCACCCCTGGCTCAACGCTTCAAACAAGCCGCTGGCAAATTGGCCCAAAGGATCGCGGTGCGCTCCTTCGCCAGCCTACCGGTCCTGGACTGAGAAAGGACGCATCTGTCTCCCGCGGAGAGACACAAGCCTCCGTTCCCAACCACCCGCAATCCTGCGGGGTGGAGGGAATTGGCCCAGACGCAACATCGGCCCCTGTCCTCGCCATTCTGGCGCTGCCCTAGGACCCGGTTCTTGCTCACCGGGCAGGTGGCGGGTCGCAATTCAAGCTCTCCAGCGGTCTAAATGTGACCCTTGGGGACTGCACAGGGGCCAGGGCCCCTTTCCCTGGGGAATAGACCCTCCGGGCGCTACTCAACATTTGCGTTGGTACCCCGCACAGATGCCTCAAGTCCCCTATTCTGGGTTCTTCACAAGGTTTAGTCCGATCCGGACGATTCCCGCGTGGAAACCCATGAAACTGCCCCTCCCCCTACTAGCCCTCTGTCTGCCCCTCTTTCCCCTCGTTCTTGCCCAGCAGGATGAGCCTAAACCCAAGCGTGAGGGGCTGCCCTCCAAGGTCGAGGGCGAAATTCCCCTTGAGTGGGCCGACGCCCTGGATTGGCGTTCGGTAGGCCCCGCCTGCATGGGTGGTCGCATCACGGATGTGGCGGTCAACCCGGACAACCCAAGCGAGCAGTGGATTTCGAGTGCAACCGGCGGGTTGCTGCACACCACCAACAACGGCGTCACCTACGAGCACCAGTTCGATTCCCAACGGGTCGGTTCCGTGGGCTCGGTTTGCGTATCCCGCTCGAACCCCAAAACCGTTTGGGTGGGGACTGGCGAAGCCAATCCGCGCAACTCGGTTTCCTTCGGCAACGGAGTTTATCGTTCCCTCGATTCCGGTGCGACTTGGGATCACATGGGGCTCGAAGACAGCTTTCAAATCGCGGAAGTCCGCGTGCACCCCGACGACGAGAACACAATCTATGTAGCGGCCCTTGGACGCCTCTGGGGACCCAACGACGAACGGGGCCTGTACCGTTCACAAGACGGCGGCGAGAGCTGGCAACGTATCCTTGAGGTGGACGAAAACACGGGTGTTGTGGAACTCGCTCTCAAGCCGGGCGAGCCCAACGTGATCCTGGCCGCGACCTATGAACGCCGTCGAGACATATATGACACCAACGACCCCGCCAGCAAGTGGGGCCCGGGCAGTGCCCTTTGGCGCACGGAAGATGGTGGCGATAATTGGACACGTTTGACCAGCGCCGAAGGCACGAGTGGCTTGCCCACGGTCATGCTGGGCCGCATTGGCGTGGACTTTTGCCAATCCGACCCCAACGTTGTCTTTGCCACGGTGGAAACCGAGCTCATCACCCAAGAGCCCGAAGACGCGGCCTGGATAGGCGTGCGCGCCGTGGACGCGGAAGTGGGAGCACGCATCACGGATGTGGAAGAGGACAGCCCGGCTGACGAGGCTGGCCTTAAGGAGGACGATATACTGCTACGGGTGGATGACCAGACCCTGCTGAATTGGGATGCCACCACGAAGCTGCTGCGCAAGCACGCGGCCGGAGACAAGGTCGCGGCCGAGGTCATTCGCGGAGGCGAACTATTGGACCTTGAGTTAACCCTCGGTCCGCGTCCGGAACAGGAAGGATCTAGGGATGACGAGTTGGGCTATCCGCGCTCGGGGCCTTTCTCCATTGGACTTGGCGGCCAAAAGGCCAACGCCCAGGACGACCAGGGCGCAAAAGGCAAGGAATTCGGCGGCCTGTTCCGCTCACAAGATGCGGGGCTCACCTGGTCACGTATCAACTCCCTCAACCCGCGCCCCATGTACTACTCGGAAGTGCGCGTGGACCCGAGCAACCCGGAAAAGGTCTATGTGCTGGGAACCCGGTTATGGCGTTCCACCGACGGTGGCAAGAGTTTCAAGAACGACGGGCATGATGGTTCGGTGCACGTGGACCATCACGCTCTCTGGATCGACCCCACGGACGGGAACCACATGATCCTTGGCAACGACGGGGGCATTTATGTGACCTGGGATCGCATGGAAAGTTGGGACCACCACAACCATGTGGCTATCGGTCAGTTCTACAACGTGGAAGTCGGACCGCGGGACAACTACCGCGTGTATGGCGGCCTGCAGGACAATGGCACCTGGGGCGGTTGGGCCCAGGTCAGTAACGGCCCTGGACCCGTTAACTCCGACTGGATTAGCATCGGCGGCGGCGACGGGTTTGTGGTGCGCGTGGATCCAGATAACCCAGACCTCGTCTACTACGAAAGTCAAAACGGAGGCATGGGCCGACGCAACTTGGCCACCGGAGAAACCGGCTGGATTCGGCCCAGTGGAGGCGGCGAAGTTCGCACGCGATTCAACTGGAACACGCCTTTCATCTTGAGCCCCCACAACAGCGGGATTCACACAAGCGCAGGCAGCCGAGTGTTCCGCTCGGTTTCCCAGGGCAGTGGCGCCCGCGCGATCAGTGATATCCTGACCACCACCGAGCGTGGCGCAGGCAGTGCGGTCACCGAGTCGCACTTCAATGCAGGCGAGCTTTGGGTCGGAACCGATGACGGAGGTCTTTGGCACACGCCGGACGGCGGGGCCACTTGGATCGACCTATGGGCGTTGAACACCGACCCTAATGAGATTCCTGAGGAGGCCGATGAGCCTGATTCGGAAGAAGAAGCCCCAGCGGAAGAGGTCGCAGAGGAAGAAGTCACCGAGGTGTCTGAAGAAGCGGTCATCGAAGAGGAGCCGCTTCCGCAAGAGACTGCCGAGGTTGTCACCACCCAGGAAGTCACTGCCGAGGAGGCCCCCACCCCCATCGCTGATGAAAGCCTCGACGGAGATTGGGTCTGCTTCGCCATTGGCCCCGGGATCGACGACCCGGCTGAAGGGCGCTTTGACTTAAACTTGACCGTCGGTGCGGAAGGTGCCCTAAGCGGATCAATCGAAAGCGAAATTGGGGTTGGCGCCATCCGCGATGGACGCCTCAACGCGGAAGACAACAGCTTCCGCTTCGCGTTCGAAGGCAAGAGATTGCGCCTCGACTTTGACGGCAACCTGGAAGGCAACTCTATCTCGGGCCACATCAAAGGCGTGGACGGATCATTCCAGTTCGAGTTCAGCGGAAGCCGTCCGGGAAACGCAGAGCCTAGCGCTGATGCCCCCGCCCCACCTCCAGAGGCATCGCCAGTAGTGCTCGCTGCCGAGGAGCCAGCCGCACCAGAACCGAAAGGAGACCAAGCTGTGGAACCAGAAGATGACACAGCTGAAGACACAACTGAGGACGCGGCAGAGGAAGACGACGATCCCACCTGGGCCGACGAACTCCAGCTAAGCTCTCACTCCCTGCCCAAGAAACCCCTCAAGAACACCATCGACCAACTCATGCCCGGGCGCCGTTATGTGAGCCAGCTCTTCGCCAGCCAACATGACGGGAACCGTGTCTACGCGGCCTTCGACGGCCACCGCAGCGACGATGACACACCCCACGCCTTCCGTTCGAATGACGATGGCAAGACTTGGTTCAGCCTGACGAAGAAGCTCCCCAAGAGCGCCGGCCCCGTGCGCGCCTTGCACGAGGATCGCGTCAACCCCGACCTGCTCTATCTCGGAACCGAGTTTGGCTTCTATGTATCCATCAACCAGGGCCAGAACTGGACGCGCATGAACGGCGTAGATGGTCTGCCCACGGTACCCGTGCACGACTTTGCCCAACACCCGACCAAGAACGATCTGGTTGTCGGCACCCACGGGCGCTCGATCTGGATTGTGGACGTTGGGCCCTTACGTGGCGCTTCAGAGGACATGTTTGAAGAACGAGCGCACCTCTTCGAGCTCGGCGCGGCCCTCACCAGCACAAGGGAACCCCAAGCTGCGAATTCAGGCACCCGACGCTTCGTGGGGGACAACCCGGCGAGCGGCGCAGTAATCTACTACGTCCTAAACAAGAAGGGCCGGGATGTGGCTTTGCACATCGAATCCGGGGACGGCACTGTCGTCCATGCGTTTGATCCCTCCGGGGAGCGTGGCTTACACAGAATCGTTTGGGACCTACGGCTGGCACGATCGGACAACGGAGGCGGACGCCGCTTCCGTAGGGGTCGCCAAGCAACCGCCGGTACCTACCTCATCGTGCTGAAAGAAAGCGGTAAGCGTTACGAGCAGAGGCTCGAAGTGCGACAGCCGAAGGACGACTAATCCCCATCACTCAGCAGCAAAGCGCTCCATGCGGTCAATGATCCTCTCCAGATCGTCCAGCAGCAGACGTTGAAGGTCCGTTCTCATGTCCGCTTCACGCGAGCGTAAGGCCGTGAGGATCGCCCGGTAATACCACAGGGTCCCCTCTTGCCCGCTGCTGAAGCGGGCAAAGATCCCTGGACCAAAGCGCGCCAAGTCCGTGACCACCGAGCGGGCATTGTGAACCTTGTCGCAAGCCACCACGAGCAGCACAGAGGGGTCCGCATCGGTGCGGACAAATTCGATGAAGCGGTCCTTGCGGGCGCGCCACTCACCGCGCCCCTCGCTCGGGGCGGTGAGGGAATCAGAACAACCCCTGATGATCGTTGCCACGCGGGACCCGTAGACATCTTCGAGCTCCGCCAGCAGTTCTTCTCCGCCTTGGTCCTCGGCAGCATCGTGCAGGAATGCTGCGATCGTCTCGTCCTCGTCGGCCCCGTGTTCCATGGCCAGGGCTGCCACGCTGAACAGGTGCGCCGCGTAGGGCACCTCAGCATCCCCGCGGGCACGCTCCTCCTTGGTCTTCTTGCGTTTTTGGCCTCGGTGAAGAAAGAGCGCCCGGTTGATAGCGTCGCGGAATCGTGGGGAAATGGGAATCACAGTGCGAGCATGGTAGCAGGCTGCGAACTCCCGTGCCCGCATCTGCACAAATCCAGCTAAAGACTCCTCTCGCCCGCCAATCAGTTCCGCCAGCGCTGGTGACAAGCCTTGCAGGAGCCCTCGATGCGCGACATCAAACCTGCTGCTTTTTCAAGGGCCGGCCCATCCCCTGTTCGCGCGCGACTCACCAGGGCGGCGAGCTCTTCTGCGGCGGGGACAAGAGCCTCGTAACGGGCCCGGAAATCCGCAGGACGTGCACGCATATCATCCCCTTTCTGGGAGCGCCGAAAGATCTCGGCCAAGCGCAGGGCTTCTTGTTCGGGAACCAAATCCGGGTGGGTGGGATCCACCACCCAAGAGTTGCTCTTGAGGGCGTTCAAGTTATCAAAGGCGCGGGTCGCCATGACCATCGCCTCCTTCATGCCAGCGACTCCAACTGACGGTGTGAAATTCCAATCGCAAGTTTCGCTCTGTGCGATCTCGGGCATACCCGTACTGGCGATGGTGGCATAAAGACCTTCGTAGGCGGGAGAAGTCCCCATCCACTGGCGCATCTCCCCAAGCACTTGTTCGCGGGAGGCATGATCCAAAACCAAACGCCCCACTGCTGCCGCGGCCGGACCCCGATGCTTGCCGTGAAAGCAGTGCACATAAAATGGACCAGGCAACTCGCGGAAAGTCTTGGCCATGCGCAGCAATTCGTCTTCGGTAATACCGTTGTACTGGATGGGCACGTGCACATAACGCATGCCGAGTTGTGCCGCGGCTTCCACCAAGGGTGCTTTCCCGTCCACCGACAAGATTGTCTTTACGCCCCAGCTCGCAATGCGCTCAAAAGCCTCCTCAGAATCAGGCTCCCCGCCGGAGATGATCGAGGGCGAGAGCTTAAACACATTGTGCAAGTCCTCGTGGTCTAGGGCCGGGCGTTCCTGCAGGAGCACCTGCCCCGCGGCCTCGTAGGCGGTTCCATCCAGCTCGACACCAGGAGTGGCCTCCAGCACCTGCCGCCCGTGGCATGCGGCGAGGGCGAGAACGAGAACCAGGTGGCGGGGGGTGAAATTCATAGGAGAAATGGCAGAGAGCGGCTGGGCAGGGTCAGCAATGGGCTTAGCGGCCCTATTGCAAGGACCGTTCCACCCGCCTGAGCCCTCGATCAGGGGCCCTCTGGGACCCATTGTGCCCCAAGAGGTCCAACAGCGTAACCGACCCGGAACGGTCCCGTGGGCTCCCGCTCAGCCTTTCAGGGCTGCCAGAACGCCGCGGGTGGCCAGAGAGCGGTTGAGGGTGTAGAAGTGAAGGCCCGGAGCCCCTCGGGCCAGCAGGTCCCGGCACTGCTCGATGGCATGCTCAATACCAATCGCCATCACCGAGGCCGGGTCATCTTGGTAGCCGTGCATGCGTTTGGACAGGGAGCTGGGAATCTCGACCCCACACATCTTGGTGAAGCGGTCAATCTGGGCCACATTGGTGATCGGCATGATCCCCGGCACCACAGGCACGTGCACGCCGCAGCCCCGCAGCCGTTCGGTGAAACGAAAGTAGTGCTCGTTGTCGAAGATCATCTGGGTCACCAGGAACGACGCGCCCTGCTCGACCTTGTGAATCGTCCAACGCAGATCCTCTTGCGCATCGGCAGACTCCGGGTGGCCTTCGGGATAGGCGGCGGCACCAATGCAGAGTTCCTTACGCCGGGCGAGGTGCGCGATCAATTCGGACGCATGGGCGAACCCCCCTTCGGGTGCCTGGAAATTCTCCTGGTCCTTGGGTGGATCCCCACGCAGGGCCAAGATGTTCTCGATACCATCCGCGACTAGGCGGTTGACCACCTCGTCGATCTCCCCCACTGTTGCTGCCACGCAGGTCAAGTGCGCCATGGCGGGCAGACCAATCTGGTTCTGAATCCGTGAAACCACCTGTTGGGTTCGCTCGCGAGTCGTTCCACCGGCGCCATAGGTGACCGAAACATAGTCTGGGTTCACCGCCTCCTGCAGGTCCAAAACCGTAGCCATCAAAGCCTCGGCCCCCTCGTCACTCTTGGGGGGGAAGAACTCAAAACTAAAGACCGGAGACCCGGTGCCAAAACGATCAATGATCCGCGTCATTAGGCTTCGGTCTCCAATAGATCTTCGAACCTCTTTCTGAAATCCTCGGGGATCGGCATGGGCTTCATATCATCGAGGCTGGTACAGACCGTGGTCATGCGTGCCTCCAAGACGTGCTCATCCCCCAGACTAAAGCGATACCGCAGAGTCATGCTTGAATTGCCCAGCTTGGAACAAGTCACTGAAACCACTGGGCGATCACCAAAACGAAGGGGTTTCTTGAACTCTACCTCGCTGTGCACCAGCGGAAACCCCACACGGCGCTCCAGCAAAAGATGGTAATAACGCTGGCCTACGTGCTCTTCCCAAAGACTCTCGAACACGTCGTGTAGATAATCATAGATGCGAGGAAAGTAAGCGATCCCCGCTGGGTCCACGTGGCCGAAGCGGACTTGAAGAACGGTGCTGTAGGCGCTCATGATGAAAAGAGTGTCGGCCAGGCGGCGCGACAGGCATCGATGACGATGGTCGCGAGGACATTGAGTTGCTCTTCTCCGTGGGCAGCGGTTGCGGCGGCAGGGTCTCCGCAGTAACACTCTTCGGCACCCATTTCAGCAAAGGTCGTCTTGCCCTCGGCTATGCCTTTGATCAATCCGATCTCTACAGCTGGCAAAGCCTGGCGAGCACTCTCGCGCACGGCTTCCGGATCCACCGCCTGAACGATCGAGGTTTCATATTCGCCCGCGTGACACTCGCCGCTTTGAAATTCCTTGGACAGCAGGGCGGCGGGCTTACGTCGAGTGTGATCGGGAAAGATAGCATGAGCCTTGGTCGGCGTGAGCTCCGAGTGATCCAGAGCAACTCCGCGGATCACTTCAATGTGCTCGGGCTCAAGGTGGGCGTTGCACAGCACGATGCGTCGCACACCGGCCTCCTCCAGGGTCAGTATCAAATCCTCGATCAAAGCCCAAAGAGTTCCAGGCCTGAGGGATATGGCCCCGGGGAAATCCCCCGCAAAGCGCGTCACCCCATAGGGTAAAGCGGGCAGGACCACCGCCTTGATACCGGCATCCTCTAGGACCTCGGCACTCAGTCGCGCCTGTGCCACAGCGATGGTCACATCCGTGTCCAAGGCCAGGTGGGGACCATGAGGTTCGGTGCTGCCGATGGGCAGCAGAAAAACTGATTCGGGCCCCATGACCGAGGCCAGTTCCTTCCATGTGCTACGGGCGATGTCCATTTTCAATGGCATGGTACCCCACGCCCCACCGAATGGAACCGATCACAACTTCAGTTCCGCAGCTTCTGCCGCCAAGACTCGGCGAGCCACCTTGCCACGGTCATTTCTCGGCAGCTCTGTACGCCATTCGAACCAGCGCGGGTACTTGTGAGGGGCCAAATGCTGCTTGATGAAGCCCTTGAGCTCAGCCGCCAGGGTTTGCCCCCCCTCGGCTCCCCCGACGGGGACCACAAAGGCCAGGGGCTTGGTCAAGCCCGCCCCATCCTGGGCCGCCACGATGCACACATCCTTCACGGCCTCATGCCCCCTCAGGCACTCTTCGATTTCCAAGGGGGAACACCAAATGCCGCTGACCTTGAGAAGATCATCTGCCCGGCCTTCGTACCAAAAGCGCCCTTCCCCATCCCGGCGGAAAATGTCCGCGGTTGTGCACCAGTCCCCCTGGAAAGTGGCCTGTGATTTTTCCTTGTCGGCCCAATAGCAGAGCGCAGTAGAGCCCCCGCGGATGCGCAAGCGTCCGGGTTCACCGTCTGGAAGGAGAGCCCCATCAGGCGCCAGAATCTCGGCCTCGTAACCAGGCACCAAACGCCCCAGGGAACCAAGAGTTACATCACCCGGCGCATTAGAGATGTAGATGTGGAACATCTCTGCTGAACCAATCCCGTCGAGGATCTCAACGCCCGTACGCTCCTGCCAACGCTCGAAAACCCGGCGGGGCAGGGCTTCACCCGCTGAAATACAAAGCCGCAGACAACTCAGATCGGCCTCTTCCAACTCTGGTGAATCGAGCATGCCATTGATCAGAGTGGGCACGCTGGTCAAGAAAGTCGGGCGGTGATTCTTGATCTGCTTAAAAATCTCATCCGGTGTCGCTCGGTCGGAGAAGAGCACCACGGTGGCTCCCACCCGGAAGGGGAAC
Source organism: Planctomycetota bacterium (assembly GCA_028823345.1). Lineage (GTDB taxonomy): Bacteria > Planctomycetota > UBA1135 > UBA1135. Next base: position 56,740 of record JAPKBR010000016.1, on the reverse strand, counting down.
ATCAAGTTGGTGCCCGTCGCATACCCGAAGAACAATTTGGGAACAGATAGACAGACATCGGACTCTTGGTAGCCCACGACGCCCAAAGCATAAGCCTCGGTGGCGAAGGCAAAGTCACGCTGCATGTGAACACAGGCCTTTGGCTGGCCGGTGGAACCCGAGGTGAACAACCAACCCGCAAGGTCATCCGGGGAAGTGGGCTCCGTGCGGGCCATGGGGGATGTGGGGTCCTCTGCCTTTAGGGCTCCATCCAAAGATTCGTGACCCAAAGCATCGTCCCCGGAAACCAGCAACTTCGGTGGGGTTTCGAGGCCCTCCATAGCTCGCTCTAACTCCGCGACCACGCCCTGATCACAGATCACCACCTGCGCCTTGGTGTAGCGCAGATAATGGGCATAGTCAGAGGCATTCAACAGGGGGTTGACCATGCAGAAGACGCCCCCAGCCCGTAAGACGCCAAACCAGGCGTAAACGAAGTCCACCCCATCAGGCAAGATCAAGAGCACCCGATCTTCCGGGCGCACTCCTCGCCTGCGCAGGGCTCCGGCACAGCGGGCAGCCCCATCGCTCAACTGGGCATAGGTCCAGGCCTCATCCTGACAGCGGAGGGCAACCTTGTCGCCCCGCCCCGCTTCCAGATTTTGGTCCAAAAACCAGGTGCAGAGGTTCAGGGTGGTGGAACTCAATAGGAAATCCTCAACTCAAGGCTGCACGGAGTTGCTCGCGGAAGACGGCCGCGTCGGCGGGGCGCTCTCGCCGCTGGGGATCGAGCGCTGAGCACAACAGACGGTCGAGGCCCGGGGCCAAGTCCACCGCGCGCGCCGCCTTGGACCCTTCTTCGGGCCGCACGAGTTTACTTTGGAAAACCTCAATGAACCCTGACCCCTTCCAAGGCAACTGCCCCGTGGCAGCTTCATAGAGGAGAGTCGCCAAGTTGTAAAGGTCAGAGCCAGCGCTGGGCGCGTCGCCGCTGAATTGTTCGATCGGTGCGTAGAAGGGCGTGCCAACCAACTGGGTTCGAGCACCAAGATGTTGGGTGGACCAGAGGCTCGGCGTTACTCCGCCGTCAATGATCACGGCGGTCTCCGGATCGCCGTTACCGAAGACTACTTCGGGTTTCAGATCACCGTGCACAAGGCCCGCCCCGTGCAAGGCTTCAAGCCCATCGAGCAGGCGCAACCCTAGCAGTTGCACTTCACCGCTCGTGAGTAGCTCACCCTCGGCCAAAAATCCCCGCAGGCTGGGTCCGGGCACCAGCTCACCAATTTGCAGCACGAGCCCATCGCCTTGAACCTCCATGCGGCTCAATGTCCGCACCGATGAGCAGTCAAAATGGACCCAAGGCTTGAGTTCCTCGGAAAACTTCGTCGCTGCCTCGACGCTACCGAAGAGGTAACTTGGAAACAGGACCAGTTCTGCCCCGTCGGGGATTTCCTCCCCCTGCAGGCCAAAGGTGGAGGAGATGCCGTTTTCCCGCAGCAGCTTGGTGATGGTGTATTGCCCAAGGACTTCTTTGCCGGGCACAAGGTCGATCAGTTCAAGCATCGTTCAGGGAAGTATTTCGAGGTGGGTCGAGAGGAAGGCTTCGAGTAAAAAGAATACCAGAGGAGAGCGGAGGTCTGCACTTGGGATGCGGTGGCTTTGGTGGTCGCGTGAGGAAGCGTCCAATTGCAGGTCTACCCTCTGCGAGTGATCCGGCTCTAGGGCCGAAGGGCCCATGGATTCCAAGCGCAGCAGGGGCACTTCCAAGTTGAGCAACATCTCCAGGGGCTGCACGGGCCTTTGGGCATCGAGAGCATCCAAGATCAGGGGCACATCGACGATCGCCAAGGCCCCAACCCGGCGGCTACGGCAAGCCTGCAGAAAGGCGGCGGTGCCCGAGGATCCAACCCCCACAATCAGGAGAAGATCTGCTCCAGCACCCTCCACCTGAGCCAACCGCTTGAGGCCAGCTTCGATTTCCCGCCCCGCCTCCCGGTGATCTTCCTTTGCCAGATCCGTTGCTAGGCAAACGCTCCACCCCTTCTCTCGGGCTGCCGTGGCCAATCCTTCGACTATCTCGTCCCCCGGGGGGCCACAAAGCAGGCAGCCCAGGCCGGCGCCCGGATCCAAGGGCCAATCATCCGCAGCGCTCATGAGTTCTGGGTCCCGTGATCCAGACCAGTGAGTTGGTCCTCGGGAATCACCAGGCGCTCAACTACCTCGCCCCCTTCGATGTGCTTTTCGATGATCTCATCCACATCCTCCGGAGTGACCTTGCCGTACCAAACGCCTTCGGGGTAGACCACCACCACAGGGCCAAAGGCACATTGATCCAGGCACTGGCACTTGTTGGCGCGCACCACGCGCTTGAAGCCGCGCGCATACAACTTGCGCTTGAGAGCCGTGGCCACTTCGCCCGCCCCACGCGCCGAGCAACACCCTCTGGCGTCCCCATCCTCTCGGGTGTTGACGCAGGTGAAGAGGTGCAGTTGAAATTTAGCCACGGTCAATCCTCCGTTTTTTGACTCAAGAGATGCTTAGCGATGATCAACTTCTGGATCTCACTGGTGCCCTCATAAATGCGCAAGGCGCGAACTTCTCGGAAGAGACGCTCGACCACGGTGCCGCGTCGCACCCCAAGCCCCCCATGATGCTGCACCGCCCGGTCACAAACCCAGCCGGCTGTTTCGGTAGCGAATAACTTGGCCCGGGCCACGGAGGCGGTGGCCTCGCGTTCTTCATCCACGCACTCCGCAGCATGGGAAACCAGCAGTCCCGCTGCGGCGAGGCGCGTGTCCATCTCGGCCAAGTCGAAGCGCAAGCCCTGGAAGCTGGAGAGCGGTCGACCGAATTGCTCGCGGGTCTTCAAATGGTTGAGAGACTCCTGCAAGGCGCGTTCGCCGAAGCCGACCGCCGCGGCAGCCACCGAGGTCCTAAAGCGACCCAAGACTCCCAGTGCCAAGTCGAGGCCCTGGCCCTCTTCTCCAATCAGATCCCGTTGATCCACTTGCACGTCATTCAAAATCAACTCACCGATGGGGTGCGGAGCCATGACTTCGAAGCGCTTGACCTCTAGGCCCCGAGCGGTGGCGGGCACGCGGAACATAGCGAGACCTGAACGATCCCCCGGCTCCCCCGATACCCGAGCCAGCAGGGTGTAGTCATCGGCGATCCCAGCGTTGGTGATATAGGTCTTAGCGCCGGTGAGGCAGTATCCCCGGTCCGTGCTCACGGCCCGAGTCGATACGCCGGAAAGGTCGCTGCCCGCGCCCTCTTCGGTCACCGCAAAGGCCGCGATGCGGGTGCCGGCGGCATAGCTGCCCATTAGCTCTTTCGCTAGATCGTCCGCGCCTCCGAGGGCCAAAGCATAAGAGCCAAGCCCTTGCTCCACGAACATCAAGTCCGCCATACCGCAGCCCCGGGCCAAGCCACGGCGCACGGCACACATGGCCTGGACGCTGACCTTATCCCCAGCCACCCGGCCATCCGTGTCCAGCCCCCCATAGTCTGCTGGCAAAGCCCAGCCTAACCAGTTGCTCTTGGCCAAGAGCCCGAGTGCAATCCGGGCAGCGTCATCTTCACCCTTGGCCGCAGCGATTTCTTGCTGCATGGCACGCCCGATCTTTTCGGCATCGGTTTGGAGTCCAGCGAGGTCAGCCATCAGGATCTGCCTCCCTTCTTCCCAAGCGCACCTGATGCACGAAAGTCCTTGGGACGTTTCTCGATGAAAGCCTGATAGGCCTCGTCATAGTCCGGATGCTTCATGCACTCCGCTTGAATCCAGCCCTCGGCCGAGAACGCTTCGTCCCGGCTCATGTTCCACTCCGCATCAAGCATGCGCTTGGTCACTGCCAAACCCAAGGCGGGCCCAGCTGCCAACTCGCGGGCGACCTCCATTCCTCGCTCGGCCAATTCATCATCAGGCACGACCTGGTTATAGAGCCCAATGGCGGCGGCTCGCTTGGAATCGATGAACTCGCCCAGCATCAACAGCTCGCTCGCGAGTCCATGCCCCACGATGCGTGGCAGCAACCAAGCTGCGCCCATGTCGGCCCCGGAGAGGCCAACCTTGGTGAACAGGAATGCGATGCGCGCGGATTCAGCAGCGATCCGGATGTCGCAGGCCGCAGCCATGACGGCTCCTGCTCCGCAGGTGGTACCGTTCAGCGCCCCAACGACTGGCTTCTCGAGAGTCCGGATGCTGCCGATCAAGTCGCACGTCATGCGGGTGAAGGCATACAAGGTTCCGTCATCCACGCCCATCAGGCGCCCGATGATGTCACGCACATCGCCGCCGGAACAGAACGCCCGACCCGTTCCTGTCAGCAGCACGCTGCGCACAGAGTCTCGGGTTGCGAGGGCCCGGAAGGTGTCCCTCAGTTCGGCGTAGGAATCAAAAGTCAGAGCATTGAGCCGCTCCGGCCGCTCGAGACGCACCACCGCGACGTCATCCTCCTCGTGATAGTGGAAAGTTTTGCAGTCCATGGGCCAGAGGATACCTACGGGGACGGCCCACCCGCCAAGGACCCCCACACAAAGCGAGCGGCGCCCGCCCCCAGTGGGGGCGGACGCCGCTCTTAGATCAAGTCTCTAACGGGTCTCGGATCAGCGGAACTGAACCTGGACGGCGTCGGAGAAGTTGCTGCCAGCGCCACAACGGAACCAGAGGGCGAAAGCCACGGTGTCGCCAGGAGCGTAGTTGCCGGTGCCAAGAGTACTAGTCTTGAGCAGGGGAACGACAAAGCCGTTTCCGAGAGCATCACCGTTTCCAACAAGGTTAGCAAGCACGCCGTCGGCGCCGAAGCTGCCGATGGAGTTCATGCTGGGGCCTTGGGCGCCCGCCGTGTTGGGGTTATAACGACCGAACGGGGGAGTGAGGTACAGGATACCGTTGCCGATACTGATTCCACTACCCAGGGTGTTAGCAACGACTGCGTAGCCGAACTCGCCGTCGGGTCCGTCAACAACCTGAAGGGTGCCAACGGTGGCGCCGGAAGCGTCACGGGCGTAAGACATACGGGCCGGGCCGGAGGGCTGGCCACCGGTGTTAGTGCCACAGTGGGCGTTACCGGGAGCCGAGAACTGAAGGTCGGGGGAGGTGTCACAAGCGGCACCGGCGACATCCGAAGCGTGGATGCGGACGTACTGGGACGCGAACGAGTTGTTCGGGCCCAGGCCACCGCAGCCCAAGACGTTGGCGTAGCCACCGTACCAGTAGCAACCGCTACCGATAACGAGGGCGCCACTGGCGGGCTCAACAACACGCCAGAGATCCTGGGTGTTAAGACCGGTGTGACCGAGAGTCGGGTCAACGTTGCAGCTAACTGCAGCACTGGCATCGTAGTACGTACCCGTACCACCGATTTCAAGGTTAGCACCAGCGGTCACAGAGGGAGTCCAATCCGGATCACCGGCAAGAACCCAACCCATGTTACCACCGACTGCGACTGCGCCCCAACCGAAGGAGTCCCAGGCAACAGTAGCGTCATAAAGGGGAAGGCAAGGAGCGCCGTCCGCGTTCATGTCGACTTCAACGCCGGCCAAGTCGATGCTCATGATCCAGAAACCAGTGCCGGAGCCCTGGTTCTCGGGGAGATCGATTCCAGTGGATGCGCCAGCCCAGTTAATACAGGCGTTAGCCTCGTTGGGGTTGGTGCAGGGTGCGTAGGCGTCATACCAGTTGACGTCCATGGTCAAGGTACCGGGCATGGAGGACGTACCGTAGTAGATGTCCATTCCGTTGATCGAGTAGCACTCTTTGTTAGCGCCAAAGGGAGAGGAAGCGCCGGGCAATTGCCCTTCGTCAACCCACTCCGCACCATTCTCATGGAGCTCGCCGGTCCAGTAGATACCGTCAGCAGTGTTGTTGTAGACGATGTCGGGGCCAGCGTTGGCGGTCGCACCGTTAGTGCGAGTCCAAGTGCCGGTAGCGACGTGATAGATGCCGGCGTGCTTCGCCGTACCGTTGATGCGCTCGGGTTGAGCGGTTTGCATGCTCTGCTGAGCGCTAGCGGACATGGCCAAGAGGCTCATACCAGCTGCAGTCAGGAGGACGCTATTAAGGTTACTTTTCATGTTTTGCCGAAGCCTATTTTCTAAGGGGTGCCAGAATAAAGAGATGAATGAGAGGTGGGCGCTGAGTGAATCAGCCCTCACTTCCCATGAAGACTAGCCTGCGCGAAGTCTCGCGGCTTGGAAAGGGTAGAAATTAGGCAGATTCTTCTAACAGGCCTGCCCAACCGCCAAAAACTGCCGCGTAGGCGCCGTAAACCACTCTAAGGCAAGGGGTTACATCGGAATTGCTGACCGGGTCTAATTCTCGTAACGGACATTTTTCCTTAACATAGGCTCCCGCCTGAGCCTCGGCCCCATCTGGAGACGCCCTCAGGGGACCACGGCCGTAGCCTCAATTTCGAGTTCCGCCCCGGGTTCGAGCAGGCCACGGACCTCCACGAGACTCATTGCGGGCCACACCTTGCCCAGAATCTCCCTCCAGGTCGCGCCGACCTCGGCCAAAGCGTCCATGTAGGAGCTCTTATCCGTGACGTAGACCGTGACTCGCACCAGATGCTCTGGCTTAGCGCCCGCCCCCACCAACACCGCCCGGATGTTCTCCAGGGCCTGGCGGAATTGGGGCACAAACCCCTCCTGCATGTGCTCATCGGTGTCCCAGCCCACTTGGCCAGCGATAAACAGGAGCCCGCCGGCCCCGGTCACCAGCACCCCATTGGAATAGCCACTCGGCCTCGGCCAGCCCTCGGGTTGAATCAGATCGATCTTCATTGGTCTCTCCTTGCGGTTTTCATCGGTGTCATCCTGGAGTTCTGAGTTCAAAGCCTTGGTCCACGCTGCGCTGGCTGTCCGCGCCCATCAGTTCGAGTACATGGCCCGAGGCGCTCCCCTCTAACAGTCCCATCACCGCCCGCGCCACTTCATCGGGGGTGATCAAGGTTCCGCTGGGATTGATCGCCGCGTACTCCGCCTTGATCTCTTCCCGCGTACGCCCGGTTTGGGTGGCAACAAAGTCCGCGCCCGCATCAGTCATGGGCGTGTCCACAAAATGCGGGCAGACCACATTGACGGCGATCCCCTTGGGTTTCAAATCTTGGGCGGCGCAACGGGACCAACCAAGCAGCGCGTGCTTGCTGGCGGAATAGGCTGCTATATAGGGGTGGCCCGCAAGCGCGGCAGAGCTCGCCACCATGGCGATGCTGGGGTGATCTGTTTCCGTCATGTGGGGAAGCAGCTCTTGGGTCAACTCGCGCACCGCATGGAAGTTCACCTGCATCAAACGTCGCGCTTGCTCGCCCGAGGCCTTGAGGGAATGCACAGGAGCGGTCTCCACAATGCCCGCGTTGTGCACCAGCCAATGAATGGGCTTCTCTTGACTGAGTTGCCCCACGGCGGCCCGCAGGGACTCGGGCTGTTCTAAGTCCATCAAGAGGCTCGTAGCACTCCCGCCGGCCTGCTCGACCGCTGCTCGGGCGTCATCCAGGCGGCCCTCATTACGGCCACAGACCCACACATGGGCCCCCCGGCCGCCGAGCGCCCTGCAGATGGCGAGCCCAATGCCGCCGGACGCACCCGTCAGAACTACCCGTGGTTGTTGCATTGCATGAGGGTAGCGGGCCGCGGCAACGCCTACCATGCTTAGCCATGGCCAAGCCCAAGAGATCTCTGCCCGCCACTCGCTGGCCCACCCGGGACTCGGCCCAGCAGAGCCTCCTGTTCACCCCCATCCAGGTGGGCTCCTTCGAATGCCAATCCCGGGGCTGGGTGCCAGCCATGGTCCCCTGGCGCGCAACCGAGGGGGGCGAGGTCACGCCCCAGGTGCTGGAGTGGTATGGCCGCATGGCAGACGGGCAGCCAGGGGTGCTGGTGGTCGAGGCCACGGGGGTCCGCGATGTGCCCTCGGGCCCCTTACTCCGCATCGGCGACGACCGTTTCATCGACGGCTTGCGAGAGCTCGTCCAGGTGGTCAAGGAACGCAGCGCTGGCCGCACCAGGCTGGTGATCCAGATTCTCGACTTCTTACGCATCCGCCGGCGTCCCGAGAAACATCGCTTCCTGGGGGAGTTCCTCTCCATCACCAAATCCCATCGACGCGCGCTGGAGGAATTCGCCCCATGTGGGCCCGATGAGGCAGACCTGCGAAAAGCCCTGGCGGAGCTCGATGATGCGTCGCTGCAAAAAGTCCTCAGCCAGCGCGAGTGGGAAGCGCTCAATAACGGAGAGCGCGAGAGGGTTGGGGACCTGCAGGTGGATGCAGTCCGGGACCTGCCCCAGGTCTTGCCCGGTCTGTTTGCCGCCGCTTCTAGTCGCGCCCAGAAGGCGGGCTTCGATGGGGTAGAGCTGCACATGGCCCATGCCTACACCCTGGCAAGTTTTCTCTCGGCCTGCAACATGCGCGATGATGGCTACGGGAGCACGATCGAAGGCCGCCAACGCTTACCGTTGGAAGTCCTAGCCGCCGTCCGCGCCAAAGTCGGCCCTGACTGGACGGTGGGCTGCCGAATCCTGGGGGACGAAGTGATCCCGGGTGGCAGCAGGATTGAAGACGCATGCTCCCACGCGCTTGCCCTGGCAAAGGGTGGGATAGATTTCATTTCCGTGTCAAAGGGTGGCAAGTTCGAGGATGCGCGCCAACCGGCGGTGGGCCAAGCGGCCTATCCCTACACGGGCGCCAGCGGGGCAGAGTGCATGCCCACGGTCACTCATTTCGAGCAGCCTTTTGGGCGCAACCTTCCCCTGTCCCATGCGATCCGCGCCACCCTGCGGGAAGCCGGCCATGGGATACCGGTGATCGGAGCCGGAGGCATTGGAACCTTCGAGTTGGCGGAAGAAGCCCTCCAAAATGGGGACTGCGACTTGGTGGGAGCCGCGCGCCAGTCCCTGGCGGACCCTGATTGGTGGCTGAAGGTGCGCGAGGGCCGGGGAGACGAGGTCCGCCGCTGTATTTACACCAACTACTGCGAGGGCCTGGACCAAAAACACCGCCAAGTCACCTGCCAGCTTTGGGATCGTGACCTAGAAGAGCCGGACCGGGACGGCACCATCCAGCGCTCGACCGACAACAAGCGGCGGCTGAATGCTCCGCCCTGGAAGAGGTGATGAGTCCGGGACCGCTAGCGTCGCCGACGCCGGGTGGGCCGTTTTTGGGGCAAGGCATTGGCCGGGTCTTCGGGCCAAGAATGACGGGGATAGCGATTGCGCAAGTCCTTGCGCACATCCTTCCAGGTACGCTCCCAAAATCCCGCTAGGTCGTCGGTGATCTGCTGCGGACGCCGATTCGGGGCCAAGAGATGCAACAGGCATGTCACCCGTCCATCCGCCACGGTGGGCGTGTCCTTGAGCCCGAACAGTTCCTGGATGCGCACGGCCAAAATCGGCGGCCGGCCCACCTCATAGAGCAGAGCCACATTAGATCCGGTAGGAACCGCGATTCTCTCGGGAGCCATGCGATCCAGGACGCTCCTCTGCTGGTGAGATAAAAGCCCAAGCAACTGACTCGCCAGGGGCCGCTTGCGAAGGTCTTCAAACGAACGGCACCCCAGGGCCAAGCTGGGCAAGTGGTCCACAAGGTCCGCGGCATCGAAGCGCGGCAGTTCCAGCTCTGGACACCACTCACCCAAACAGGCAAGACGCGCGATCAAGTTCGACGCATCCGAGTCACCCAACCCAAGGGCGAAGTCCAAGTCCTTAGCGGCTTCAGCGCACAGGATTTCCTCCACTTCCGATTCTCGACCTGAGGGCAAAGAGACCACTTCTTCTCCCAGTAAAAGAGCCCCCAGCCAGGTCCGTTGGGCCCCACGCACCCGGCGAGCTTCCCGATCCCAAGTCAACTCTTGGGTCACGTGTTCTTTTCCCCCATCAATGAACGACCGGGGGACCCCCACCGCCAAGCGCACCCGTGCTTCCCGGGCGGTACCGATGGTTTCGAGGGCCAAGATCAACTCCGCCTCGGTCACGCAACTCTCGCGTGCCAATCGCATACCCCTGCCGTCGACCCCGCGAAAGGCATCCGAACCGGGGGCGCGGCGCACGGCCAGGCGATCAGGAAATGCCTGGACCAGTGCCCTCAAGAGTGGGTCGTCGGAGTCCGTGGGCTTAGGGGCATGACCAAGCTCGCGCTCTAGCATGCGCACCAACTGGTCGCGGGACCGCAATACGTTGCGTCCGGGCCCTGAACGCAGGCCCGCAGGAGCGCGCCGGGTTTCCGCCATGGTTTCTAGCGCGTCCAGTCGTTCGTCAAGGTCCGAATCTCCCCCATCCACAGGTCCCCTGCCATGCTCAAAGGGGTCGCGGTCTCCGAGCAAGGCCGCCACAAGGGCCGCGGTTTGAGGCACCCCCTCCCGGTGGCCGGCAACCAAGAGACGACCGAGTCGCGGGTGCACGGGCAAGGCCGCGAGGGTTCGGCCCAAGTCAGTCAAGGCTTTTTGATCGGTGGCTCCCAAGCGGTCGAGCAACTGCCCAGCATTCGCGAGGGCTTCTGGCTTAGGCGCTTCGAACCAGGGGAATTGGGCGGGGTCTGGCTCTCCGAACGAAAGCAGTTGCAAGACGGGGCCCGCCAAGTCGAGACGCCGCACTTCCGGCTCTATGCTCGGCCGTAGGGTTCGCTGATCGATTCCACTCCAAAGACGGACCACGAGGCCGGGTCCCACGCGACCCGCGCGGCCCGCGCGCTGGGCTGCCGCATCCGCAGCAATTCGTTCAAGCCCCAAGCGATCCAAACCCACAGAGGGGTCATGGCGAAGAATCCGCGCAAGACCTGTATCCACCACCGCCGTTACACCATCGACTGTGACGCTGGACTCGGCCACATTGGTGGACAGAATTACCCGCCGACGTCCTCGCCCCATCAGAGCCAAATCCTGATCTTCGGAGGATAAACTCCCGTGCAGATCGTGCAGATCGAGGCCCAGACTCTTGATCCAGGACTCGATCCGGGTCCGCGCCCGGCGCATTTCGCCCGCGCCCGGTAAAAACACCAGCACGTTGCCCGGGGAATCCTCAAGAGCGCCCTGCAGCCCGCGCTGCAGGTGATCTTCGGGCTTTTCCCGGGGCTTGGGGGACACGTAACGCTCCTCCACATCAAACAAGCGACCCTCGGACCGCACGATGGGCGCGTCCAAGAATTTCGCGATCGGATCTGCGATCAAGGTCGCGCTCATAACCACGATGCGCAGGTCCCCGCGCACAGAACTACGCACGCGCTCGGCCATAGCCAGGGCCAAATCCCCTTCCATGTGACGCTCGTGAAACTCATCCAAAACCAGCGCATCCACGCCCTCAAGGAAGGGGTCATCTTGCAACCGGCGCAACAACACGCCCTCTGTGCAGAAGACGATCTTAGAGTTGCGCTTGAACTTCTTTTCGAACCGCACCGCCCAGCCGACTTCATCGCCGAGGGTCCAGCCCTGCTCCTGGGCCACGCGCCTCGCCGCCGCCCGGGCCGCAATGCGGCGGGGCTCTAGAACCCAAATCGTGCCCTTGCCGCGCACCATGGCAGGAGGCACGCGGGTCGTCTTGCCCGCACCCGGGGGCGCCACAAGAACTGCGGCACCCCTGGATTCAAGGGCTTGCATCAGCTCGGGCAGGACTTGATCAACGGGCAAAGACAACATGCAGTCCAGGATCTTAGCGTTGCCCCGCGTCTCATTTCGCAGGGAGTTCCCCGAGAGATCCAAAGCTGTCCGGGTGACCCTCATTCCCGGTCAAGATCGCACCCTAAGCCCATTGTCCCCCCCCCGAAAAAAACTCTAGCCCCATTGAGGCTCTCGGGAGTGGCTAAAAACGCCCTAAGAGAACCCACGCAAAGGGGGAATTCACCTTGCGCGAACGCTAGCATCAGGGAAGTCGCGCGTGCGGGGAATCATCCAGGCAAATCCGCTCTGATCCCCGACCACGCGCTCCCAGAACCACGCACCCATTGAATGGGAAGCAAGAGATGCAAGAACTCCTCCTGATGCTCGGTGGCGGATGCCTAGGTGGCTTCGTCGGTTATGTGATCGCTGTTGAACGAAGCCGCACCCAAAGGCGCGTGCAGCAAGAACTCTGGGACCGCAAGTTCCACATGTGCGACACGGACCGCGCGCAAGCCATCGCGGACCTCAATCAAAACCAGGTCGCCACAGAGAGCATGCGTAGCAAGCACGTCGGGTTGCTGGCGAGATCCCAGGAATTGGAAGGGATCGCAGGCCGCGCCGATACGGTCCACATGGCCATGGAAAAAGCGATCACCGCCCGTGACGAGAAAATCCAACAGCTTTCCCAAACTGCCACATCCTTGAAGAAGGAACATGCGGTTGCCTCCCAAGAGTCCCAGCGTAAGAGCGAGGTTCACCGCGAGGTCTCAGCCGAACGTGATGAGCTGCAGACCACAGTCGAGCAAAAGCTCGCCTCCACATCGGCAGCAGAAGCTGAACGGGACAACCTGATGGAGCTGCTCGAAACCGAGCGACAGACCCAACGCAAGGAACTGGCCATCGCGCAAAACAAGATGGGCACTCAAGAAGAGCAACTGGCCGTGCTCACAGTCCAGTGCGAGAGCCTCGGATCTGCCGAAAGCCAACGCCAGACCCTCGCCAAGCAAATCCAACAACTCGAGCCTCTGCCTCGCAAGCTACAAACCGTTTCCGCTCAATTGGACGCGGTGCAAAGGGAGCGGGACGAGGCCCGTATGCGCGCCAACAGCAGCGAAGGCAAGTGGCTCAAGCTAGAGCCGCTACCCGCCCGGCTGGACCAGCGCGAGAGCGAACTGCGCAGTCTCAAGCAATCGGTCACCCAAGAGCGCACGGCGGTAGCCGAACGGGTCGCCAACCTGGAAGATAAAATTGAGGAGCTAGAGCCCCTTGGAGCAAGACTCTTAAACCGCGAGCGAGAGGTCGAGTCACTCAGCGGACGCCTAGCCCAAGCGGAAGCCCAAGCGGCGGAAGAGACCTCGGCCTTGACCGAGGAGGTCGAAAACCTGCGCCCGGTGCCGGCCATGCTGTCCGCACGGGAAATGGATTTGGAGCTCACCCGCGCCCAATTGGGAGAGCTGCAAGGGGAATACAAGCAGTCCTCCAGCGAGTTGGCGGAACGAATGACCGAATTGGAGACCCTTCGTCTGACCCTTGCCAAGCGCGAAGGGGAATCAGGCGTCGAAGGCGTGCGATGGAAGGAACAGGTTGAAACCCTGCGCACGGACCTGACCGAAGTACGCCAACAGTTGCGCAAGCTTGAACCCACGCCCACGCTTCTGGCTGAGCGGGATGGCCAACTAAGCCAACTGCTAGCCAAGACCGAAAAGGAGCAGGCCAAGAGCACCGCCCAAATCACGGCCTTGCAATCCCAGCTGGACCTGCTGGCCGCCCTACCCGATCAGGTCGAGCGCGCACTCAAAGAGAAAAGAGAGCTACAAGCTGAGCTCAAGGGCCAACTTCATGAGCGCACCGAAGAGCTAGCGGAAACCACCCAACGCGAAGAGGCTCTCCTGCCCTTGCCCTCACAGGTAATGGACCTTGAGCAACAGCTCAAGAGTCTCGAACGCCAACACGCAAGCCTTTCAAATCTTTCCGCAAGGGAATCCAAGCACAGCGAAAAGCGAAAAGGAGAACTTCGCGAGCGCGGAGAAGAACTCAAGGTGGAGCGCCGACTGTCCAAGCATCAAGCTCGGCAACTCGAAAAGAGCGCTGCTCAGCAACGGCGGCGGGACGAGAAACTGCTGGAGTTGACAAGTCTGCTAGGTGATTTGCGTAGCGAACTTGTAGAGGCGCGCAAGACTACCGGCGCAGTGGACCAAGAACTACGTACCAGTCGCACGACCCTGATGAACCGTGATCGCGAGCTCAAGAGCCTGCGCATGGAAGTCAAGACCGCCAAGCTCAAGTTGGGGGATACCAAGCGTCAAGCCCGCGAGGCGCTACGGGAAGCTCGCCAGCAAGCCCGTGATCTCGCCAAGCTGCAAAAAACCGCTGGCAAGACTGTTGCAGGGGTGATCACCCCTGCCGCCAAGCCCAAGCGTGCTGGCAAGAAAAGGTCGACGGTCAAGAAGGCTGCCGTGGTCAAAGCGCCCGCCAAGAAACGTGTGAGCTCCAAGGGCAAGTGATCGCGGTGAAAGCCCAGCGCTGGATCCGATCAACACCCGCCGGTGCAAGAAACCCATGGGCGCGGCTCGCCTTCGGACTTATGGGCCTGTTCATGGCCTGCGTGCCGGTGAACGATGGGCGCGGCCGCCCAAACCTTTTGATCATCACTCTTGAACAAGCCGGCGGGCCTGATGGACTCGACGCCAGCCAACCCGCCCTCGCGGGGTTCATCCGGTCCGGGATGCTCTTTCCCCACATCTGGCATCCGTCGGACTCCCCACTCTCGGCTGCGACATCCCTCTTCACCGGACTCCACCCGCGGCACACCGGGGTGCTGTCAGCCACCGACTCGTTGCCCGGAAATATCCCAACCTTGGCTGAACGAGTTTACGAACAGGACGTGTGGACCGGCGCAGCAGTGGCCCAGGACATGGAGTTCACCAGCGAGGGAATTGAGCGGGGCTTCGAGAGTTTTGTCCGTTTACCCCAGGAGGATTCCAACCAGGTGGCGCAAGCCACCACAGGTTGGCTAGCAAAACGCGCCAAGAAAGGCGGCGGCTGGATGATCTGGGCCCACCTTGGGGCGCGAGGGGAAGACAAGAGTTCCGTAGACGCGGCCCTGCAATCCATGATTTCCCAGGCGCGCGAGCTCGACACACTTGGGCGCACGATGATCATCGTGATGGATGTCATGCCCGAACCAACCAGCTCCCTGCATCAGAGTTGGGCGGCGGTCTCTTTACCTCGGAGTTTGGACGGAACCTGCCCCGAAGATTTCGCCGATGCGGACTTCTGCCTTTTGGCAGTCGAGCATCTCGCGGAAGCTGCGTGGGCGAATGAGCAACGACGTCCCGCTGGATTGGACGGGGTCAGCCCTGGACTGGCCCTCTTTGGGTTGTCGGCTCGACGAGGTCCATTGCTTTTGCAGCAGGCCCATGACCAGGACAACGGTGCGCCCCTGGCCCTTTTCGAAGGCTGGCAGCAATCGGGCGGTGAATCGCCGCGGGCAAGCTGGAGTACGGCTTCCACGCCTCCGGAGAGGGTGCAAGCGGTGTTGACCGAGATGCTGGAAAGACAGTGAACTCGGTCCAAGCAAGCTGAAATCCGGTAGGCTACTAGACTTATGCAACGACCCCTGCGTTCCCTCCTGACTCTCTGCCTTGGCCTGCTTGCCCTTG
Source organism: Planctomycetota bacterium (assembly GCA_028823345.1). GTDB lineage: Bacteria > Planctomycetota > UBA1135 > UBA1135. The sequence continues at coordinate 41,511 of JAPKBR010000016.1, read as the reverse complement.
CATTAACACCTAATGATGTGATGGGCCAGGGATTGGAGAAGGCCCTCGGTGCGACTCGTAAGCAAAGAGAAGACTTGGGCCCCCTGATCGATGTCCTCACCGAGCGCATCGAAATCCAAATGGTTCAAGTGGATCCCAAGGTGATCAAGCGCGTCCTTCGCAGGGCCCTCGAAGTGCAACTGACCGCCAAAGCCGTGCGCCGCTATCAAGCCGAACTCACCCGACTGATCGGGATGGACCTGGGCCTTGAGTCCACCGAAGAGCTCGACCTGGTTTCGATCCTAGTGGAGGAGTCTTATCTCAAGTCACCTTCCGGCCGAGAGATGCTGCTGACCGAGGCCGCTCGTCCCGCAAGCCTCGCAGCTGACGAAATCCTGCCCCCCGGTCGCCTGGAAGAACTCGCCGAGTTGCGAACCACGACCCGCAAGTTGCTCAACGGCATCTCCTATCCGCCCCTTGATGTGGGGGAATTCCACCTACGCTGCGTACGCCATGACGAGTCCGCTCACCGCGAGCTAGAGGACCTGGCCCTTGGAAGGGTCGATCGTGACCAAGCCAAGGGCATGCGTGTGTTGAGCAAGATCTATGGGCCACAACTCGCCGAACTGTTTGGCAGCAGAAAGGGCACTCAGTTTTCAAAAACGCTGGAAAACACCCTGGGCTTCGACAACACCGGAGTCGCCCTCGCTGCGACTCTCGTGAAGCTACGCGGTTTGGCGCGCCCCGTCATCTACGAGGAAGAGGGCATCAAGGACGATCCCCGCGCAATCTGTGACGCGCGCACTCTGGTCATCGACCGCACCTGCACATCTCTGCTGGACAGCCTCGCCTGGGAACAACTGGCTGCGGATCACCTTGCGATGCTCCGAGACCCCAAGGCACACATGGCCTTGATCAAGAAGCGTGACAAGTAGCGCCCTCTGGGGATGTGGTCATGCCCTCGGGCCCAGTGGGCTCGAGGGGATCCCCTTGATACGAGACAGCCGACAAGGCAACTCTTAAGGGAAGGTCGTCAGGGCTTGAATCAGGTCGTCATAACCAACCTGCGCCACTGTACTCAGGGGTGCCTGCAGCAAATTATTGGCCTCGATCAAATCCACCGAGAGATCAAAGAACTGCTGGCCGAAGTTGTCGGTAATCAACTTCCAGCGCCCATCGCTGATCGCCCGTTCATGGCCTGGCCCGGTGGCCCCTCCGGGTGGGCTGTTGTTCTTTTCCGCGAACAGATACTGACGCGTCCCGGGAGTGCCGGGGGCGCTGAGCTGGGGAGCAAAGCTGATGGAATCTTGGGCTTGGAAGTTGCCACCCACCAACTCCACCAAAGTGCGATGCACATCAACCACAGAAATCAGTGCGTCGCTTCGACCATGACTCACACCTGGCCCATGGACCACCATCGGCACGCGTACACCGCCTTCGTAGAGTGAACCCTTGGCGTGATCTTGGGCCCATGGGCCGTCGGTTACTGGCCGGGGGGTCCCATTGTCCCCAAGCACAATCACCAGGGTTGTGGCTAGGTCCACACCCGCCAGCAAGCGGCCGATCTCGGTATCCATGGCCTCCAACATGGCGCGAAACTGGGTGATTTCATCGCTGGGCGACCCATAGGTGTGCAGATGGGGCGGAGGCACATGAAAGGGTGCATGGGCCGCATTGTAGTTCACAAACAGAAACCAAGGCTCGGGCAGATAGTGAGTCATACGCAAGGCATCGGTGCTTGTCACGGTCGTGGCGTAACGGGTTTCGACCGCATACGTCCCGTCCACATACCGGCGCCAATTGAAGTACCCGGCATTCCCCACGTTGTACATGGAACCAATGTGATGGGAAAATCCACATGCAAGAGGATGGGTTGTCGGGTTCCCTGCGCTGCGCAGGTGCCACTTGCCGATCACCGCACTTCGATATCCCCTAAGCACCTTGGGGATCGTGATCTCCGCCGGGTCCAGTTGCGGTTCGTTAGGATCTCCCGGCCCGATCTGATTCATAATCCCGTGCCGCGAAGGAAAACGCCCGGTTAGCAAACTCGCCCGGGTCGGACTACAGGAGGGCATGGCCCAAACCCGATCAAAAGTCACGCCGCCTGCGATTAGTTGCTCCATCACCGGCATGCGAACGGGAACCGGGTGCACCCCGTAACTTGGGAAACGATCAATACCCACGTCATCAAGGGTGATGAGCAGAATATTCGGTGGCGTACCGGTGGGTCTTTCCCCGCCAACAGCAGCGGATGGGCACCCCAGCACAAGGGCACAAAGGAGTCCAAGCATGGTTTCCTAAGAGTAAGTGATCAACCCGAGGTCAGGGACCAGCGGCCGGTAATCTGGTCCCCGATGAGCTTTTGTGCCCCCCAATGGGGTTTCCGGGCTGTCGATCGGGGACTCTAACAGTCCACTACAACGCCGGGGACTAGGAACGCCAACTGCAGACTGATGACGGCCGGCTCCAGCCCAGTCATGGATCCGAGTACCTTCCGGTAGGCTTCTAGCTGGGGCCGATAGTGTTCGACCCGGTCGCCCACGCCCTCTTCGGTCACAGCGTCACTCTTGTAGTCGATGATCGTGGCGCCGATGGTTTTACCGTCCGCATCACGCACCAACACTACCCGATCAAAACTGCCGTTCCACATCTCATCGGTGCCTTCATTATCCAAGAGCACGGAGAACTTCCGCTCCCTCCACACATCTGTGTCGCCGCCTTCTTCAGGGGCGGTGAGAAGTTCTCTGATAGCGGGAATCGCAAGGGAGAGGCCCAGTAGCTCTTGCACGTTGGGGACAACGTGCTTTGATATCCCAAGGCGCCGTGCTATGGAGGAAAGATCTTCCGCAGCGGGTCCCGAGCATTCGGAGTCGAGCCACTCGATCCCGCTCAGCCACTCATGAACTAGAGTCCCACGGTCCGCGGCGCCTGCGGGGATCACATCAAGCCACTGAGTGACTGTCTTGGATTGGCCCCCCTCCGCAGCAGACGGGCTACGGTTAGTCAGGGCCCGAAGAGCTCCACCGGCTTTCAAAGCAAGCGGCTTGCGTGGGGAGGCTTGCGGTTCTGGCTTCCTGTCTTTGAGATAATCGTGCCAATCATCACTGGAATCGGGGTGACTCCAAAGAGGCACATCTTCCGATGTGAACGCCAGGGGGAAGATAGAACGAACGATCCCGGCAAAGGAACGATTGTTCCACACGGTTGGCAGCTCGGCCGGAAGAATCAGATCCAAAGAGTACTTAGCCCGGGTCATTCCCACATAGAGCGTGCAGAGGGTGTCGTGCAACCGGGCTTGGGCCTCGGCATCGTGCAACCCTTTCAGTTCCGGACAGAGGGCCTGGATTGGCAGCTTCTGATAGAGCGACATGGCTTCAATTTTTCCGTAAGCGTCGGGCCTTGAAGACACCACCGACGAGGATTTTTCGATCGCGCTAATCAGTTCAGGAAGCACCACCGCGTCATACTCGAGTCCCTTGGCCGCATGGATCGTGACCACTCGCACCAGGGCATCGCTCTCGAAGCCCACTTTCATGCCCAACACATGGTCATAGAACGTGCTTAAGCGAACGTCAATGCGGTCCGACCAAGCATGGGCCGCGGTCAGCAAAGAGTCCATTCGCTGATCCTCGAAAGGTGTCAGCCCCCCCAGTTTGTCGCGCAAGCCGACGAGCCACGGCCCCAATCCCTCCGACAGAATTTCAGTCCGCACACGCCGTGCCACAGCCGGGCTTCCATCGAGCCCATCCTCTGGTTTGAGATCCAAGATGCTGGCCAAGGGAGATCCTGCCACCATCGCCCAAGCATGGCCGTCCCCGGGATGATCCACAAGAAACAGGAGCGCAAGGAATGCCCGTACGAGCTCGCAGTCCGTGACCGTGTGCCCCCCGTCTCCGGCAGCTGCCACATCACGCAGGGCCAAGCGCGCGATCATCTGCTGGCCAAAGTTCTTAGAACGAGTCAAAACCGCGATCACTGCCTTCGGCGCTTTCTTGTGAAGCTTGGCCACATGATCCGCCGCATAATCGAGGAGCTCGTCCTTTGATTGATCCTCGCCCTCAGGGGCTTGCCACACATGAACGGACCCCGGCAGATCCGCGTTCTCCTCGCAGGGAGTGTGGTTTGGGAAGGCCTCCTGCCACTTACCGGCAGCTTCACGCAAGTGCTGCCGCCCGACGTGCTTCTTCGTATCATCACTGAAGGGAGCTGCGCCGGCAATGCCATTGAAGAGCTGATTGACCGCATCCAAGACCACCGGCGACGAACGCCAGTTCTCTGTAAGGCCCTTGGGCGTGATGGCTAGTCGGGCACTAAGACCCATGAGGAGTCTCGGTTCAGCTTGGCGGAATCCATAGATCGACTGCTTGGGATCACCAACCACAAGCATGCTCCGCTTTTCCTCGCTGTGAGAGGCCAACTCAATCAAAGTGCGGTCAAGGGATGCATGCTGCAAGGCATTGGTATCCTGATACTCATCGAGCAACACATGATCCAGCTGGGCATCGAGACGATAGGCCAAGTCAAAATCAAACTCGCCGCTGGCGGACAAGGCAAGCAAAGCTGAAAGATCATCGAACCGCAGCCCCCCTTCAGCGCGCTGGAGCCTGCTATGGATCCCATCGAACTTCTCAAGGATCTGGGCCATGGCCAAGTTCTGCTTGCGTACTGCCCCTAGGATCTCGTGGGCTAGACGGATGCGAATAACTTCGAGGGGCTCCCTCCACTCGGTCGGGATTTCCCCCTTATAAAAGGTTCCTCCATCGAGGTGACGTTGGAATAGGGTGGCCAATAGGGCCGCGTGCCAATCCCCAGCCACCAAACTGGCGCCGAAATTCCGCACCGCTTTTTCCCAGGGTTTGGAAGGCTCACCTTTCTTCGTCTTGGGCATATCCCAGCCCTCCATGTCATCCAGCACGGCCTGCCAGACGGCCTCGCTTGGAGCGTCCGGCACCTGAACCTGATCCCAGGCGCCCGGCTCCGCCCAACGCTGGCGGCTACGCCCAACATGAATGCTCTTGAGCAATTGCGATATCACGCCAGCCTGGTGGCCACCTTTTTGTAGGTCACTCAAGAGCACGTTGCGCTCCTCGGAATCAAGCCCAGCAAGCAGCTCCTCAACGCTGCGCACTTGAAGCTCCCGGTCCTCCACTGCCTCCATGAGGGTCCAGCCGGAATCAAGTCCTAAGTCCGGCGCGAATGCCCGCGCCAATTGTGCAAACCAACCATCTAAGGTCTTGATTCGCATTTGGGGCATGTCAGCCACCACGCGCGCAAGAGCGTCAGTGCAGTCCTTGGCGCTCAAATCGGGCCGCTCCATGAATTCGCGCAAGTCTCCAAGGTCCGTGCCCCCCTCAGCGGCTCCAGCTAAACGCTCCAACACCCGCGACTGAATTTCGCCGGCTGCCTTGCGGGTGAATGTCGCCGCCAGAATATTCTTGAGAGGAACACCATCCAGGACGAGAGCTGCATAACGCAGGGTCAACTGAAACGTTTTACCGGACCCCGCAGAGGCCAGGAGGACTTCCGCAGAAGGCTTCATGATTCATCCTCCCCGCTCAGGGCAAGTCCATGACCGATGAGAAAGCTGGTCATGTCGGTAAATGGCTTGAACCCAGACTTGGGTTCCGGGCAGCCCCCAGCCCTGATCTCGTCGATGATCTCACAGGCTTTATCATGAGCTTCCGCTAGATACACCTCATCGCACTTAAGTGTCATAAACGCCGTCTCCTTGCTGTCCTTCCCCAGCCACATGTACCCAAGTTCAGGGACCGCCTCACCGATCAAACCCTGTGCAAGGTGTGCATAGAGCGGCAACTGCAAATCTCTCCAGGCGCCCGGATTGTCATCATCGCCCTTGGCGCGATGCACCGCATTAGGGCTTTTCTTGGTGGACCCTGTCTTGTAATCCCACAAGGCCCAACGGCCATCCTCATGGCGCTCGATGCGATCGATGCGTCCCTTCAAGGATGCCGGACCACTAGAAGGAGCCATCGGCACCTGGCCGCCGTCTTCAGGCCGCCACTCCGCATGTGTCACCCGCCACCCATTCTGTGTACGCCCAACATGCACGTGAGAAAAGTGGCTAAGTCGGTGCCTTGCCTGCTCGATCTGAATCTGCACCGCGGGCACTGGTTGATGGCCGAACATCTTGAGAGCTTCGTCCGCAAGCGCGTCGTGCAAGGCCACTTCGACCTCCGCGAATTCGGTGCAGCCGCACAGTTCCGGTGCGACAAGGATTTCCAAAGCCTTATGCACCAAGTTTCCAAAACCCGAAGCCGTCACCTCATGGTTACGGTCGTCCAAGGAACTTAATCTAAGCTCACGCTCCAGGTGATAGAGGTACGGTGCATCGAGCCAGGCCCTGAATCCCGTCACCGAATACACATCCTGGGACTCGGGCTGCAAGAGCCGGGTACGGGGGACCGGCTTCGGAGGGGTAAGGCCTCTCACTGGCAGGACCTTGCCTCCATCAATCCAGCGTCGCAAATGGGCCGGCAATTCAGCGGGGAGCACGCGCAGCATGAGGCGGCTGGGTAACAGAGGATCTCCCGAAGTCGTGGACCGCGGAGTGATCCAATGGGTGTCCCGGGAATGGTCGAGGACCTCAGCAGTGAATAGGTCGCGCGCGAAACGATCATCTTGGCACTCAAGGCCCAGTTCTCGGCGCAACAGCTCGGGCAGGATAGAGTCAGGGGCGGATGTATCAGGAAGGGCGCCTTCCACAACAGAAGTCACCACCAGAAGAGGAGCCGGGTCAAACAAGAGTTCCAACCACCCAAGTAAATCCACCGCGGGCTCATTCCCATCCAATGGAGATGGGGGAATCACGCGTGCAGCCAACTCCTCGCTCACCCTGTGCAACACCTGGGGCACCTCACCTGCGAGAGACAACCCCTTGGGCAACTCTTCGATTTCACTCAGGGTTGCGCCCAAAGCCCGCAAGCTAGAAACCTGCCGGCGCTGGATCGGATCTTCCTGGTCAAGCTCTTGGTCACCAATCAAAACGCCAATCAAGTCTCGAGCGGCAGAGCACACCGCCACAACACCGTCCGCCTTGGACAGGGGCAAAAGCAACTGACCCGTGACCCCCAGGGCTTTTTCCAAGCGGGTGTTTCGTTCCCCAGAACGCACATACCCATTGGTCAACCATGGTTCTCCCAGCTTGCGGGGCAAGTGCTCGGACAGATAGGAATCCAAATCCGCCAAGATGCCTCCGCCTTCGCTGTCATCCCCTTGCACCCGGCATTCAATCCAAGGGTGCCGCCAAAGACCTGCCAAGGTGCTGGTATCCCGATCCTGGAAAAAGTCTGCCAGCAATCCGATCAGGCTCCCCTCAAGGGACTGCCCCGCAGATTGCCCACCAGCGTCCCGAGCATCCACGTGGTCCTTAGCGAGGGCCGCAACCAAATCTGGTACGGCGTCCCCATCGACAACACCTATGCTTACCTCGCTGTCGTTGGTCACTTGAGAATCTGAGATGATCCCCAGCACGCGCTCGGCCTGAGCCTTTGGGTCTGGCACAACCAACCACTTTTCAGCCGGGATCACGTGCTGGCGCAGAGGCCATTCCTTCGGCAAGACGCACCCCTGGTCATCGAAGAGGTCCTTGATCGATTCAGGAGCAAACACCAAATGCTGCACAGTCCCCGTACTTTGTTTGAGTGCAGCCGCACGCAGTGGTTCCCGACTGGCAATTCCAACCAGGATCACGTTCAAGGCCTCGCCGGACGGGTGCTCAAGAGCCAGGCGTCTGCGATCATGGGGATCCACCAGGTCTAACTTCTCCAAGATCTTGCGGTAGGCATTCTGTAACTGCCCCACGGCTTGCCAACGTCTTGCTTCTAGTGGACGGGTCCGAATGCACTCAGCCTTGAGCACTTGGTCCACGTCCAAACTCGCGGCCACAAGATCCGCATGCAAGCCGCGCAACTGGGTCGCTAGGCCCGTCAAGCCCTCCGTGACCTTCGATCCGGAAAGACTGAACCGGTCTTCATCGGAAGCCTCAGCCAGAGCTTGTTCCCAGCAAAGCCGTCGGACCAAGCCGGATGCCACGCGCCCTTCGCCCCCCACCAGGCGATCGGTCAAGGAACCAATGGTCACGATGTCCGGGGCATTCACATTCACCCCACGCTGCTGCCCTTCTCGCAAGAGGGCCAAACGCAAGCTGCGCACGGCGCGGGATCCGGGCAAGGCCACCGTGTAGCCGCTTAGATCAGGCCCGAGGTGCTCTATTAGCCAAGTGCAGGCCGTGGTCAGGGGAGGGCAATCCCAGCCCAGGAATTTGAGTTCAACGAGCGCCATGGGGGCATTCTAGTGAATCGCTCCCGAGGCTTCATCCGTTCTTCCTTGGGATCGAGCCAAGGGAATAGGTCCCTGGAAACGAGGCCTGGGATCCCTCCTGATTCCAACATCTTCAAACCCCGCGGTCGGGGGTGCGTCAGTATGGTGGGCCCCGTGGGACTCGAACCCACGGCCAAGCGATTATGAGTCGCTTGCTCTAACCAGCTGAGCTAGGGGCCCGTACGGCCAAGAGGTTAGCCTGAGGGGGTCCCGTACGACCCCCAGAATCTCCCAAGCAATTTCCAATGGACCATCTCAACACCCTCACCGCGGCCCTTGAGCGCATGGACCACCTGCGCAAGGAGAAGGGCGATGCCCTGAACGAGCGACGGCCAGAGATGTCGGGCTGGTCGGCGGCTCAGCATCTCTATCACGTGGCCCTGGCCACGGACTTGGCACTCTCATGCGTGGCCACAATCCTGGCCGGGACCAGCCCGCGGGTGCGCCAAGATTTGCCCAAGAGTGAACTCTTCGCCCAGTTGCTTGCCCGCGGGAGTTTCCCGAGGGGGACCCAGGCTCCACGGCTGGTGATCCCACCCACGACAATCAACCTCGATTTCTTGGAGCAGGAACTCGCCACGGCCTCAGCTGCAGCAGCAAAGTTCCAGGGGCAAAATCTGAGCCAAGCCACCGGCCGCATCATGCATGAAATCCTCGGAGGGCTAGACGCGCAGGAATGGCTTGCATTCGCGCAAATGCATGTGACACACCATTTAAACATCGCTGAGGGGCTCGCATCGTGAAGGCCCTGTTGGGCATCAAGACCCGAGCTGCCCTCGCGTTCTTCATGTGTGCTTGCGCCGATGATCCGGCAACTCTCGGTGTCCCGGCTTCAAGAGTCGATGACCTCGCGCCTGCTACGGCCATTTGGGAAACAGTCTCGTCCCTGAATGCCTATCGCCCCGAGTTGCTCGATCCTTCGGACGGGGGCGGATCGGCGCAACTCGTCCTGTTGCCCGATGAAGATGCCGTAATCCAGGTCAGCTCCCCGCGCACATGGACAATCGATTTCACCGTGGGGCCAAAGGGCATCCAAGTAGGCGGCGTAATCCACCTCATGCCTGAGCCTTTTTGGGGCTGGACCCAGCCGCAAACCGTCAATCCACAGCGCCTAGGCTTCACCACTGCCAGCACCGAAGCCGAAGGGGTGCAACTGGATTCCAGCGCCGGCGGCGGCCTGTTTCTTGCCAAGGTTGAGGGCCGTGCGCTGCTCCCCGGCGAAATGGTTCGCTTTGTCTACGGCGAAGGAAGCGGGGCTCTCTCAGACCGCCACTCAGAGGCAGCCGCAAGACTGTGGATCGCGGTGGATGGAGATGGCGATGGGATTCGCAAGGTGCTCAAGGACTCGCCCCGCATACGAGTCATCGCCGGCCCGGCCGCGATGCTAGTGGCCATCGCACCCACGGTCATGCGTCCGGGAGAAAAGGCCATCCTGCACCTCTCGGTCCTGGACGCCCTGGCTAATCGTGGCGTCACCGAGGAAGGCTGGTTACGCCTGGCTGAACCCGAGGGCTTCCTCAAGGTCCAGAGCGAAGTCAAACTTGAGAGCGCCCAAGGCGGGGTCATCCAAGTCCCCTTTCAAGCACTGCAGGCCGGGACCGCCCGCGTTCAGGTTCGATTCGTATCAAACGAGATCACCCTAACCTGCACATCAAACCCAATCCTTGTGTCCGACACTCTGGAACAAGTTCTTTGGGCAGACCTGCACGGACACTCTGGATACTCCGATGGCACGGGGAGTCCAACGGACTGGTTCAAATACGCACGGGAAGTCGCTGGCCTTGATGTAGCCGCACTCACCGACCACGATCACTGGGGAGTCCGGTTTCTAGACGAGAGCCCAGATCTTTGGTCAGAAATCAACGCATCCGTTGCAGCCGCCCACGAGCCGGGCAAGTTCGTAGCGCTCTCCGCCTATGAGTGGACCAGCTGGATTCATGGTCACCGACATGTGTTGCATTTCGCGGACGAAGGGCCGCTGCTCTCTTCCCATGACCCACGGTATGAAACACCCCGTCAGTTGTGGGCTGGGCTAAGTGGCTTGCCCGCCCTGACCTTCGCCCACCATTCTTCGGGTGCTCCCATTCCCACGAATTGGACCTTTGCCGCCGATCCAATTCTGGAGCCCCTAACCGAGGTGGCCAGTGTTCATGGTTCCAGCGAAGCTGCGGATGGGGCGCCGACAGTCCGAGGCAGCCGTGCCGGCCGTTTCGTGCGGGATCAACTGGATGCGGGGATGCAGTTAGGTTTCGTGGGCTCGGGGGATGGACACGACGGGCATCCGGGACTGACCCACCTGTCGCCCCTCTCCGGCGCACGGCCCCGTGCAGCCGATGGACCCCAAGCAGGAAGTGGGGGCCTAGCCGCCATATTCAGTAACAAGCGCACCCGGCTAGCAGTGCTGGAAGCCATGCGCGCCAGAAGGACCTATGCCACTAGCGGACCGCGGATTCACGTGGTTGCTACCCTCAACGGCCAGGTGCCAGGGGAATTGGTCAAGCCCCATTCGGATCCGAAATTCACCGTGGCCGTCACGGGAACCGCGGATATTAAACGCATCGTCTTGGTACGAGACGGACAAGTCACGGATGTAAATCGCGAGCCCACCGGCGAACCGTTTTTCAGTGGGTCATTCGCGCTCCCCCTTGGATCATGGACAGCAGGCTCTTACGCGTACCTGAGGATCGAGCAAGCCGATGGGGCCTGGGCCTGGACAAGCCCGTGGTTCGCTCAGGCGCACTAAGCGCTGGCCGCATTCCCGGGCAATTCGCCCGCGATACAGACCCGGTTCCTCCCCGATTCCTTTGCCGCGTAGAGCGCCTTATCCGCTTCTCGCAAGAGGTCATCCACGCAACGCATCCAAGGCTCGCGCGCGGCAACACCCAGGCTAATCTTGATTTCCATCGGCTTATCGACCTGAATGGGGGGTAGTACGTCGATCGCGTTGCGCAGCCGCTCGGCGGCAATTCGGGCCACACCTAATTCAGCTCCGCCCACCACACTTAGGAACTCCTCGCCTCCCATTCGGGCGACGGGGTCACCGGCGCGGGTATTCTCTGACAAGGTCTGGGCAACCTCGCGCAAGACCGCATCGCCGATGTCATGGCCGGCGGTATCGTTGAAAGTCTTGAAGTAGTCGATGTCTATGGCGATCACCGACAGCGGGGTATTTTGCCGATCAGAGCGTTCCCACTCTGCCTCAAGCAGGCGCATCCCCTGACGCCGATTGGGTAAGCCAGTCAGCCCATCGGTTAAGGCCGCAGAGCGCAGACGACGCCCCATCAAGCCCATCTCTGCAGCGCGGCTGTGGTTGATGCTCTCGGAACGCTCAACAGCCTGGCGCTCGGCCACGACCCGAGAACCAACGCGCACGCGCGCAGCAAACAATTTGGGGTTGATTGGTTTGGACATGAAGTCGTCCGCTCCACAATCAAGAGCCTCCAGAGCACGTGCGTCGCCCCCATCAGCGCTGATTCCGATCGCGTACACGCGACGACCAATCTCTGATTTGCGCAATACCCGCAGAAGCTCGTAGCCGCTCATCAAGGGCATGAACCAGTCAATGATCACGACTTCCGGCTGCATATGCACGGCCAACTCAAGGGCCACACTGCCCTCGGTAGCCATAAAAACCTCGAAACCTTCATTCTCTAAGTTGAAGGCCAGTAGCTTCAACATGGCCGGGTCATCATCCACCAAGAGCACCCGAGTGGGACGGAGCTCGTGATCAGCTTCATCCTCGATGAATTCAGCTTCATCTGCAAACAGGTCGCGATCCTCATCCTGTCTACGACCCACGGGCACCACGGGAGGAGGCTCTACTTCCACCGACTGGACCAATGCCAGGGACAAGTCACCCAGGTCTGCTCCCATGATAGGGATACCAGTGAACTCCGCCCACTCTTGCCACTTGCTGGAGGCACTCAGGATCGATTCGATGAAGCCGTCCTGGGGCAAGCCTAGACGCTCAACCGCCAATGGCAGAGCGGCAAGGGCACGGCCCCGGTCAGCGATAGGGTTTCGCATCTCAGGTGAAAGGACGCGTCCAATGAGGCGCGCAGCAATCAATATATCGGCCCACTTGTTCACGGAATCCGGGTCGCGGGGAACCCGTGGCGAGATCCCGTCGAGGGCCTCGGTATAGGTCACGGGCAAACCCCAGTTCTCCATCAAGCAACCAGCCACATTGAGGTTGTCGATTTCAAAAGTACTCCACTCGAGTTGCAAGAGAGAGGCTTCGTCCGAAGACCTTGGGTCTCCGCAGATTCTCCCGTAACGCGCAGGATGGACGCAGGCCAAAGCCAATCGACCGATACCACTGAGGAGGCCCAGGGTGAATAGCGCCGCGGCATCTTCGCCTGTGGCTTCTGCTAGTAACTCCGCGGCAACTGCGTTGGCGAGGGACTGGCTCCAAAAAGAATCCACATCAAAGTCACTGACCTTTGGCATGCGCGTTTCAACCAGGCTGAAACCCAAGGCCACGTCGCGCACAACCTTGGGGCCAAGACGCGCGGCGGCCTGATGCGCTGATGACGCTCGTTCTCCCACGTCATGACTCGCAGCATTGGCAAGGCGCAATATGCGACCACTCAAGGCCGGGTCGGCACTGATCAGCCCGACCAACTCCTCCGGGTCATACTCGGCGGATGAAGTCAACTCGAGGATCTTCAGACCCACGCCAGAGGGCGAAGGCAAATCCCGAGCCAAGCGCATTTCATCAAAACGGCTGTTCATGGAATCTATGCGCTCTCAAAACTCGTTGGGCCGCCGGAAACCTCGGAACGGTTTAGGCCGGACTCCGTGGTGTTGTACAGGGCAGCATCCGCTGCTTTCTTCACCTGAGCAGGAATCCCTGCCTGTTCCGTCCGCTCGGCAACGCTACTGCTCACGGTCAAAGGGGTCAGTAAACCCGTTGATGAAGGCAGGTTTCTCGAGAGCCGCAGATCTTCGCAAGCGCGCTGAAGCATCATGCCGGATCTCCGATGATTATTTTCTCGCCGCAAGGGAGGCCGGTGCCTGCCTGGGAGAATCGTAGATTGCCAGGATGATAGAGGAGGATATACATAGGCTGGGGAAGGCCGAAAGTCCCGCGGTGAAGCGCAAGACCATGACCTCCCCATTGATCGGAACAATCAACTCCCAGAGTCGAGAGCGAGGCTCAGAACGACACACTTCCGGTCATTCTCCTGCCGGCTAGGAGCTCGCAGGTCCCAATTAGGGAATTATCGGTAGGTCCGGGAACCTACTCGGGCCCCCAGAGCAACCACCCGTGGGTTCCGGGCCGGGGTCCAGGGGGGGTGGGTCCGGCAAGCGATACCCAAAGACCTCCTGCATGTGCTTGACGATCAGAACCTCCAAGAGAATCGTGGCGGGAGCCAAGTCCGCATGATCCGCCACGCGGGTCATCACCTTGGGATCCAAACCGCATGGCCGGAACCCGGCGAACTGGGTCAGATCCGTGTGCACATTGAGGGCGAAGCCATACCAAGTCACCCAATGCCGGACCGCGACACCCACTGAGGCGACTTTTTGCTCACCTATCCAAACGCCAGTCAAGCCCCCCTTACGCTGGCCCACGATGTCCAACTCCGCGAGTACGCATATGATGACTTCCTCCAAGTTGCGCAAGTGGATGTGAAGATCACGCTTACCCTCGGGCAAAGCCAGGATTGGATAGGCCACCACTTGCCCGGGGCCGTGATAAGTCGCTTCGCCACCGCGCTCCACCTCCACCACGGGTAACCCCGCGGACTGCGCCGCCTCTAGCTCCCCTCCACGCCCAACGGTAATCACCGCCTCGTGCTCCACCAGGATCAAGGTGTCATTGATCTCACCCGCAGCGCGTTTTTCGAGCAACTCCTGTTGCAGTTCCCAGGTTTCCTGATGGGGCTGGATTCCTAGCCGCAGGATTTCCAGTAGGGGCAGATCTGAAGCGGGAGAGTCCACGGGCTCAAGCCTGGTAAATATGTACGGCCATGTTGTGCACCGCTTCAGCGGCTTCCATCAAGGCTTCGGGCAGGGTCGGGTGGGCATGAATTGTGCGCGCGAGGTCTTCGCTCGTGGCTCCCATCTCGATGGCGAGAGCTGCCTCGGCGATCAACTCGGTGACCTCGGGGCCAACCATGTGCACCCCTAGGATTAAGTCAGACTTGGCGTCTGAGACAACCTTAACCATACCATCGGTCTCTTGCAGGGTCATTGCTCGGCCAGATGCTTTGAACGGGAATGACCCAGTGACGGGCTCGTGTCCCGCTTCCCTCGCCTGGTCCTCGGTCATGCCCACAGACGCCATTTGCGGTGATGTGAAAATGACAGCGGGAACACAGCGCACGTCGTACTCCTCTGGTTGACCGGCGATCACCGCCGCAGCCACGAGCCCTTCCTTGCTGCCTTTATGGGCCAACATCGGCTGACCCGCAATATCGCCCACGCAAGAGATATTGGGCACGCTAGTGCGCATCTGCTTGTCAATTTGGATGAAGCCGCGCTCGTTCGTGCTGAGCCCAACGTTTTCAAGTCCCAAGCCCTCGGTATAGGGTCGTCGCCCCACCGTAGAAAGAATCTGGTCGCAAACGATTTCCTCTTGCTTGCCGTTCTTCTCGATGGTCACGACCAACCCGTCGCCAGACTTGGCCCACTTCTTGGCAAACGTGTTCACCAGCAGCTTGACCTTACTCTTCTTGAGCGAACGTTCGATGACCTTGACGCAGTCCAGGTCTTGACCCGGGAGTGCGCCTCCCGTGGCCTCCAACACGGTCACCTTTGAACCCAGGTGGTTGTACATCATGCCCATCTCTAGGCCGATGTAACCGCCCCCAATCACCACTAGGTGCTTGGGGATCGTAGTGGGTGAAAGAGCACCGGTGGAAGACCAAACCGAATCTTCGTCAAACGCAAATCCCGGGATCTCGATGGGGATCGAACCGGTTGCAATCACGATGTCATCACAGGTCACTCGCTCAGTTCCCTTTTCGCTTTTGACTTCGACCGTGTTCTTGTCCACCAAGCGGGCTTGCCCCATCATCACCTCGCAGCCGTGCTTCTTCAGCAGGCTACCCACGCCCCCGGTCAAACGCCCGACGATAACGTTCTTCCACTCGACCAACTTGACCGGATCGAGCTCCACGCCCTCTACGGTGATGCCCATGCTGTGGGCATGGCTGACCTTATCCATCAATGAACCCGCCGCAATCATGGCCTTGGAAGGAATACAGCCCACGTTTAGGCACGTACCCCCAAGAGCTTCCTTCTCAACGACGACCACTTGCTGGCCTAACTGGGCGAGACGGATTGCGCAGACATATCCTGCGGGTCCGGCACCGATAACAACAACCTTACGAATTTGACTCATGTGAATTGGGGCTCTCGCTCAAAGGGGGAAGGCGCCATCGCCGCGGGTTGCATCACCACGGCGTTCGGCAACTTCTAGGAATTGGTTGAACTGCACGCGCAGGTGACGGGGCACCTCGCTGTAGACATCTTCCACCAGGGATCGCAGGGGGAAGGGAGGGGCGGCTTCTTGCTCGTGGATGACCTCGTCGATCTCCGCCACGATAGCCTTTTCTTGTGCCGCGCATTCGGACGAATCGATCAAGCCGCGCTCGATCAAGAAGGCCTCATAGCGCTTAAGAGGATCACGCTCGGCCCAGGATTGAACTTCCGCATCATCCCGGTACTTGCTGGGGTCGTCAGAGCTCGAGTGCCCAAGCATCCGATAGGTCTTGAGCACGACCAAACTGGGGCCGCCCCCAGCGCGTGCTCGCTCCACCGCCGTCTGCATCTCGGCGTAAACCGCCAGCACATCGTTACCGTCCACCGTTACACCGGGCATGCCATAGGCCTGAGCCTTGTCCGCGTAGGATTCAGCCGCGGTTTGCTCGGCTGAGCTGACGGAAATCGCCCAACCATTGTCGATGCAGACAAAAACGCAAGGCGCCTTCCAGACGCCCGCGAGATTCAAGCCTGAGTGAAAACCATTGGAACTAGTGGCTCCATCACCGAAGTGAATCGAATGCACCACGTCTTCGCCCCTACGAGCACTGGCGTAGGCAGCGCCAACACCGTGGGTGATCTGGGTGCCGATCACCGAAGACCAACTGGGATAGTTCGAACCCTTGTGCTGAAAGTGATTGCACATCTGGCGACCCTTTGCAGAGTCGTTCGAGTTGCAGTACATCTGCGCCACATATTCAAAGAGGGGCAAGCCACGCGTGATGGCGGCGCCGCCCTCTCTCAGACCAGACCACATCCAGTCTTTGGGCAGCAGTGGAGCAGCAGCACCCACTAGGGAGGCTTCCAAACCCGTAGCCGTTCCGACAAATCCGACTCGTCCGGCGCGCTGCAATTTCAGCATCCGCCCATCGAGGGAGCGGATCATGATCATGTTCCGCAACAGTTCAACGAACTGCTCGTCGGAAAGGTCAGGCGCCTCTCCCACAAGCACACCTTCCTTGTTCAGGATCTGTTGAAGGCCAGTCACAGGGTGCTTATCAGAGGGACAACAGGGCAGGCTCTTCCAGAATTTGACGCAGGTAAGCCACGAAACGCGCCGCATCGGCTCCGTCTGCAAGGCGGTGATCCACGCTGCAGGAGAAGTTCATGTACTGGCGCACTTCGATCACCTCGCCCTCCGGCGTATCCACCACGCCGGGTCGCTTGACGATGCGGTGAACACCAAGGATGGCGATGTCGGGGAAGTTGATGATCGGCGTCGCTATAGTGCCACCAATGTTGCCGGCGTTGGTGATCGAGAAAGTGCTACCACGCAGTTCTTCGGGTCGCACCCGACCCGCGCGGGTTCGCTCACTCAGGTCGCCCAACTCGGCTGCGAGCTGCAAGAGGCCTTTGGACTCCACTTGGGAAATCACCGGCACGATCAAACCATTCGGGGTGTCCGTAGCAATACCAAGATTGACGGTTCCGGGAAGCACGATTTCTTCGGCTTGCTCATCTAGGTGACCATTGAGCATGGGGAACTTCATCAGACCATTAGCCACAGCCTTCATAATGAACGGCATGAAGGTCACCTTGATGCCCTGCTCGGCACCAATCGCCTTGGCCTTCTGGCGCACACGCACCAGGTCCGTCACGTCCACCTCTTCAACGATGGTGAAGTGAACCGCAGTTTGGGAAGAGCGCACCATGGCCTCAGCAATCTTACGACGCACGCCGCGGAAAGGAATCCGCTGCGCTTGGGCTGTGCTCGGGGCAACGACGGAATGACTAGATTGGGCAACTGCGCCACCCGTAGCGGCTGCCTCCACATCGGCCCGGCGAATGACACCGTTGCGGCCGCTACCGGCTACGGTGCCAAGGTCCACGCTCAGCTCCCGGGCCACACGACGGGCGCTCGGAACGGCCAAGACCTTTCCGCCGCTGGGCTCAGGCTGAGCTGCAACAGCAGTCGGGGCGCTCGGGACGCTCGGGGCAGTCGGTGCGCTCGGTGCGCTCGGGGCGGCAGCGGGTTCTGGGGACGCCGCCTGTGCGGGTGCCCCCCCTCCATTGTCCAAGCGGAAGATCACGTCCCCCACAGGGACAGTGTCTCCTTCCCCCACGAGTAATTCGGTGATCGTGCCATCGGCAGGTGCAGGCACCTCGACCGTGGCCTTGTCCGTCATCACCTCGACGATGGCCTGGTGCTCTTTGACCGCATCTCCGGTGGACACGAGCCACTTGACGATCTCGCCTTCAGCTGTGCCTTCGCCAATATCAGGTAGTTTGAATTCAATCATGGTTGCAAGGTCTCCAGAGATCAGAAGGATGCCACGCCCTCGATGGCATCGAGGACTCGACGCTCATCTGGCATGTAGTGGTGTTCTAGGGTGTTTGGAAAGGGAGTGTCGAAACCCGTTACGCGGCGAACCGGGGCTTCCATGTACTCGATCGCATTCTCAGCAATCAAGGCGCTAATCTCGGCACCATATCCGCAGAATCGCGGAGCCTCATGGACCACGACCACGCGCCCAGTACGCTTGGCCGCATCCAGCACCGCTTCTTCATCGAGAGGCAACAGAGTGCGCAGGTCCACCACGTGGGTTTCGATGCCGCCTTCGGCAGCCGTTGCAGCGGCTTTCTCGCAAACCGGAACCATGGCTCCATAACAGAACACGGTCACATCGGAACCTTCACGCGCTGTGCGAACGGTGGACAGATCCACAGTGTAACTGCCCTCAGGAACTTCGCCCTTCAGTGAACGGTAGAGGGCTTTGGGCTCAAGGAACAGAACCGGATCCGGATCCTCGATCGCAGCGATCAAAAGCCCCTTGGCGTCATATGGCGTGGAGGGAATGACCACCTTCAAACCAGGCGTGTGGGCAAAGTAAGCCTCGCCCGACTGACTGTGGTAAAGCCCCCCGCGAATGCCGCCACCATAGGGCGTACGGATCACCATGGGCGCGGTGTACTGGCCGCCAGACCGGTAGCGCAGCTTGGCAGCTTCGCTGACAATCTGGTCAAAGGCAGGGAAGATGAAGTCCTGGAATTGGATCTCACAAACGGGCAGCAGGCCATTGACCGCCATACCCACCGCGGCGCCAACGATTCCGTCCTCGGAGAGAGGCGTATCAAAGCAGCGGCGCTCGCCAAATTCCCGAGTCAATCCCTCGGTAGCCAAGAAGACGCCGCCCTTAGGGCCTACGTCTTCGCCAAAGACTGTAACGCGCTCATCATCGCGCATCTTGGTGTGCAGCGCGTCATTGACCGCTTGGAGCAGGGTGAGTATTGCCATGGTGTTTGTTGTGTCGCTCGAAAAGCGTTGATCAATCAAAGAGGGAAGGCACCGCCACCAGCATCGGCGTCGCCTTTCCGTGCTGCGAGGTCGAATGCCTGCTCGCCCTGTCGGCGCAGATGGTTGGGCAGGGTCTCGTACACATCGCTGAAAATCGTTTCCAGGGTCGGGCCAGGGGTAGCCTGAGCCTCCTTGGCGGCCGCGGCCACCTCGGCAGCGCACTCGGCCTGCAAGGTCTCTTCAAGGGCCTCGTCCCAAAGCCCCCGTTGGGCCAGGAAGCGCTGCATACGCAACACCGGGTCCTTCTTGGCCCACTTCTCGAGTTCCTCGGCCGGCACATACTTGGTGGGATCGTCCGAAGTGGAGTGCCCCCCCATGCGATAGGTGAAAGCTTCAATCAGAGTAGGGCCCTCACCTGCGCGAGCGCGCTCGGCGGCCTCGCTGACGGCCCGGTTGACTGCCAACAGGTCGTTACCGTCCACAGTCACTCCAGGCATTCCGTAGGCCTTGGCCTTGATCGCGTAGCCATCCGAGGCCGTTTGACCGCTGGAGGGCAACGAGATCGCCCAACCATTGTTTTGGCACAGGAAGATCACCGGGGCCTTCCAAACACCCGCCATGTTCAAGGCACTATGGAAGCCCGTACTGGATGTGCCACCATCTCCGAAACTTGCAAGGCTCACGTCATCCTTGCCCTGCGCCTGGGAGGCAAACGCCGCCCCGACCGCTTGCGGAAGGTGGGTTCCGATGGGCGAACTGATCGAAAAGAAACGCAGAGGCTTTGTGAATGAAAAGTGCACCGGCATCTGACGGCCACGTGCCGAATCAGAAGCATTGCCGAACATGTTGTGCATCATCTCCACCGGCTCAGCACCGTGATGCAAGGCCATGCCGAAATCCCGATAGCTGGGGAAGAAGAAGTCCGTCGAGCGCAGAGCGCTTGCGGCTCCGACCTGGGTCGCCTCCACGCCTTTGTTTGGAATCGAAAAACCGATTCTTCCAGAGCGCTGCAACTTCATGCAGATGTCGTCGAACGCACGCACCATCAACATCGTGCGATAGCAGTACACCAGCGCCTTATCGTCCAGGGCACCGTTAAAGCTAGGAGCGGACCCGTCCGCTTCGATCATCTTCAAAGTTTCGGTCATTTGGAGATTTCCTCTTTGCGCCGCTCACGCACAAGGTGAGCTGCTTGCAACTCGCCGGCCTTGTAACTGGACCGAACCAAGGGGCCCGAGGCTACTTGACGGAAACCCATTTCCCGTCCAAGCCGGTCATAGGCGTCAAATTGTTCGGGGGCGACATACTCTCGAACGGGGGCGTGCTTCGGAGAGGGGCGCAGATACTGGCCGAGGGTCAAGAAATCCACATCAGTAGACCGCAGAAGGGCCATGGCCTCCTCGACCTCGGCCTGGGTTTCGCCAAGGCCCAGCATCAAAGAGGACTTGGTGAAAACCACCGAGGATTGATCCTTGGCCTCGCGCAGGGTTTTCAGGGAGCGCTCGAAGGAACAGCGTGGATCCCGAATGCGCCGCTGCAGACGCGATACAACCTCCACATTGTGGGCCAGCACGTCAGGTTTCGACTCCATCAAGGTGGCGAGTTGGGCGCCTGTGTAATCGGGGATCAAGGTCTCGATAATTGTGCGTGGGGAATGTTGGCGGATCGATTCAACACACTCGGCATAGTGTCCCGAACCTCCGTCATCCAAATCGTCCCGATCCACACTGGTGATGACCACATAGTCCAGATTCAGGGCCGCCACCGCCGTGCCCACGTGCTCAGGCTCATCAGGGTCGGGGGCAGCCGCGCGATCGACAGTCTTGACCGCGCAAAAGCGACAGCGCCGGGTGCACTCATCCCCCAAAACCATGAGGGTCATGGTGGCTCGGTCACCCTTCCAGCACTCGCCGATGTTGGGGCAACGGGCCTCTTCGCAAACGGTGTTCAGCTTGAGCTCGCGGGTCAGTTTGCGCAAGCGCGTATAGCCCTCGCCTCCCGGCAGTGGCACCTTAAGCCAGCTGGGTTTGCGACTGCCCAAGGCGGTCGGGTTGGTGAGAGGGGGTTTGAGGTCCATGGGACAGCCGCGGAGGTTATCACAGGCACGATCCCGGGCCCTGATCTGGCTCGCAATTCTGTGACCCTGAGAGCACAAATACGCCCAAAATGGGGCTCATCTACCACCTGCGGGGCCCTAACGGCGCTTGCCGCGCTGTCGAAGGATGGGACGAGCAAAGGACGGCAGTTCCGCCTCTTCGACCTCGCCACTTCCGTCCAGGTCCCAGCGAGCCAAGAAGCTGTCAGCCAGGGAATCCACCGCGCCACCCCGGGCCGCGGCCTCGAGTCGCATCCACTCCTCCCTTTCCAGCAGGCCTGAATAATCTCTGTCGGCCATGTCCAACAGATCTTCACGGTCTCGCAGCTCCCGCCGCGTGAGATCCGTGTCGCCGTTCTTGTCGAAAGCCTCAAGGGCGCCCTCCTCCAGAAGCGGAGGCAAGGGGATGGCTATGGCCCGACGCACAGGCCACTCGGACGGCAGCTGCTGCCCGGCGTTGTTCCGGCTTCGCTCCTTGCGCGCCACGGGCAACTGCACGCCCCCATCGGAATCCGAATCAAGCGCATCCCACTCGGGATCAAGAATATTGAACTCCCGGATGGCAATGGTTCCGCCGTTGTTCAAGTCACGGCGACTGAAAGCATCAAGGGCGCCTTCGTCACCGTATCGAATTTGTCGTGCCTTTCCGGGGTGCCGCGAGAGCTCGCCCCGGTTCAAGCGTCCATCCCCATTCAAATCCAAAGCTGCGAACAGGGCCCGGGACATTTCTTTGCGATCCAGGCGTCCATCCCGGTCACGGTCATGGATACGGCCATCTTGCCCATCGAGCAATCGCGCAAGATCACCATCTGGGTCCGTGCGCGTTTCACCAAAGACCACCTGGTCGGACTCGGGTACGGACGTTCTTGGCTTTTTGAACAGCTGCCCCACATCCGCCGCCTCGGCCAAGGTCACTCGGCCGTCACCGTTACGATCCAAGACACTGCCTGCACGCTGCAGCTCTTCGCCAGTCAGGAGCCCGTCGCGACTCACGTCATAACGAGCGAAGAACAGTCTGGCGCTGTGCCCCGGAATGGGCGCGGCCACTTCCCCGTCCTTGATCGTGCCTAGGATCTCTCCCGGAACATCAAGGATGCGTTCAACTTCACGCGGCAGGAGCCATCGCGATCCCTCGTGACTCACGTCCTTCAGTCGCCGGCCAGAAGGGTCAATCATCGCATCGAGGGGGAATTCCTCCACCGCAATCGCATAGGCGTTGCGGATGCTCATCAGGACACCGCCTGACTCGAGGCCTTCGGAATTGGAAAGGTCCACCACGCTGACTCCCTCATCCCCCGCAATCAGCGCCAAGGGCTGCAGGAACGGCTGGTTGTAGATCGACAGGTGGAACATAGACTCGGAAGATCCCTCCACACGAAGAGAGTCAACCACCCGGGGATTTTTAGGGTTCCCCACATCAATCGAACGCATGAAAGAAACCTGATCCCCATTGCCCTGGGTGCGCTCCTCCAACAGATAAACATAATCCGTTTCCGACGCTGGCTTGCCGCCCTGGGGCGGCGCTGGGTCGACCTTGCTACGCAGAGCGAGCCCGCGGAAGAGCCCACCTTGCCTTTGAGCCGCCCGGGTTCTACGACTGGTGCTTGGGTAAACCACCTCGGGATGACTCGGTTCTGTTACGTCGATCAGAATCAAACCCGCGCTCTCGTCCACGACGGCGCACAAGTTGCGCGCATCGCTGCGGTAGGGTGCCGGTACGTCTCCACGCAGAACCTGAGGCCGGCTGTACTGAAACAAGAGGTCCAGATCGATGGCCGACATGGTCTGCCCCGCGGCCACTTTCCAGCTAACACCACTTACCAGTCGCGGCCGAATGGGTTCGCGAATATCAACGATCGCCATGCCTCCAATGCCATCCGCCACATAGGCATAGGGCCAACGCACCTCAACCTCTTGCGCATCGAATAGGGGCAGTTGCCCCACTGCTTTAGGCGCAGCAGGATCGCTAATATCCACCACGCGTAAGCCGCCGATACCGTCAGCAATGAAGAGGTAGTCCCCCCCTTTAGCCATTCCACGGGGCGAAATGGTTTCGATGAATGCCAGCCGAGTGAAGGCCCGTGGGTCAGACACATCGAACACGTGGATTCCGCGCCCCCCCTCACTGGCATAGAGGATTTTGCCATAGCCCTGAAGTGGATCGCAGTCCAACTCCAAGTCAACTACATCGGGAAGCACGAACTTGCCAAGGGGGATCGACCCCGCCAAGTTCTGCCGATTGAGAGCAACGGCCTCGATACCACGTCGATCCGCTACAAAGGCTACTTGACGGCCCAGTTTGAAATTCGCGGTGCCCAAACCCCAGGTCCCGCCGGAACGGTGGCACTCCACACATCCACGAGCCGTCGGGCGGGTGGTGTGCACCTGGTGGTGGATCATGGTCATTCCCGACAGCCCGGCCGCGGTCTCCGGCATTGCTTGGTCCAGAATGCGGGTGCCGTCTTCCCCGTCAACGGTCCCCATTGTGGCGAAACCGGTCATGTAGGGCGCGATCCGACCCTTTTCGTTCAAGCCCGCATAGAACGACTTCCAGCTGGCGAACACTTTCTCCTGGGTTGTTACGCGCCCCTTAGTGCGCCGCCCAGAAATCAGGTCCATCTGCGTTAAACTTTCGTTGCGGTAAAAGTGAAAACCAAGAAAGTTCACATTCCATCCCGCGTGGCAGGCATAGCACTCGAGTTTTCCGTGATTGCCGTTCATCGCTCCCATGGCTGCGGGAATGTGATCGGGATGCTCTGGATCAATCACATCCATGACCTGCTTGATCGAGTGGGTTTTCCCCGTGACCTTGCTCTTCAGTAGGACCTTGTCCCCATCAAGCCAGACATTGGTCAGGGCTTCACCACGGGCGGTAGTCATGCTTGCCCGGGCATCAAAGGTGCCATGGCACGATTCGCAGGAAATGGCCACCGCGTGCTCCATACTTCCGTGCAAGGCCCCGTCCCCCATCACATCCCCGCGCCCATGGCAGTCCACGCAATGCATGCCGAACTCATGGTGTACATCCGGCGGGGTCAGGGAGTTGTCCTTCACATAGAACGTCTGGTTCAAGCGCACATCCGTGGTGCCCTCGATGTCCGGGCCGCCTGCGCTGTTGGGAGGTAACTGGGACAAGCCTCGGAATTGCAAGCCAATTGATGCGTCTCCGTAGTGACAGGTCACGCAGGTCTGAGTACTGGGGGCGGCGGTCATCACGTGTCGGCGCGGGTGACCCGGCTCAGTTTTTGAAATGGACCGATCCGCTGTATCCGAAAGCCCCGTGGACGCATAGGGCACATGACAAGCCGCGCAACCTGCGCCGCGATAGTCCCCATCGAATCCGGTGCGACCTCGCAGCCCGCGACCTTCGGACCAAAGGTGACATTGCATACACTCTTTCCGCACCAGGTCAGGGAAATGACTGGCGAGGCGCTTAGGGTCGTCAGATGTGGAAAAAGCGGGCGGCTGGATCAGGCGGTCTACCTCACCTTCATCGGTCAAATGCCCCGACACGGGGAAGACTCCGAATAGGGAACCCTTTTCTGGGATCTGGCCGATTTCATAGAACCCGTCGGACAGGTGCCCGGCAGTGGTGCCATGCAAAGACAAGAGCAGGTCCTTGCAAGATTCCCCATGGCATGTACCGCAAGTGACGCCAATCACGCGCAGGTCGGAGGGATTCCTGAAGCGTCGCCAACTCAAGTCCTTGGTGAGCGGAGCCACGCGCTCGTCCGTATCACGGTCAGAGGTGCTGAGCACATGGGCCTCTAGCTTGTTCTTCGTGCTGGCATCACCCCCGTGACAATCCACACAGGAAAGGGCCAACCAAGGGTGCATGTCCTCTACGCCTTCATGACAGTGCAAGCAACCATCCGACCCCTCACCCCCACTCGCTGGCTTGGTGGGCACAGGATGAGGTTCGATCTGCAATTGATCGCGACCTTGTGGGTCTCCCTGGGCGAACTCCGCGGGAACTCGCTCTACCAGAAACGGCACGACGAGGACGATAGACACAAAAATCCACAGGCCCCGGCGCAACCGCACGGGGGACTGTGTGAGAGTTTGAGCGAAGGCCACGGGGCTCAAGAATAGAGGCCTCTCAAGCGGCCTCCCCGAGTAAGCGGAGCTGTAGTACCGAACAACTCACAGACCGTGCCTACAACATCGGTGGTGCGCTGCTGGCTGTCGATCTCGACGCCCCGCTTGAAGTCCGGGCCCCAGGCCAAGCAAGTCACTCGGCGCAAATCGGGAGACCCATCCCCATGATCCAACCCGCGTCGGGAATTGAGATCCCGGTCCCGGCCAAATTCGGGCAACACGATGACAGCAGTGGATGCAGCCAGTTCCTCATCCTCGCGGATTGCTGAGACCAACTCACCGATCGCCGCGTCGTTCTGACGCACAACTTCCGCATAGGCGTTGTAGGACCCATGGGCCACGTCCGCATTTTGCAACACGACTCCCACGACCTTCGGCCGGAATAGAGACAAGAGGTTCCGCGCCAGGCGCAGAGCTTTACGATCCCCAGCCGCAGCGCCGGTGATGTCAGTCGTGCCCTGGGTGAGTTCCTTCAGTATGTACTCTTCCACGCGCGCCAAGCGTTCCGCCTCACGCACCGCGTCGACGCCTCCGCCCACGCCCTTGCGAAGCTGATCCAGCAGGGCCTTCTCCTTGTCTCCCATGGACTTGGGCATGCCCCAGGTATCCAGCAACTGCTTGAACTCTGCGTTGAAAATGCCCTCGCCGTCCAAAATGTTCGCGCCGTACTTGGAGCCGTACTCGGGATGTACCGAGTAGGAGTAGTTCACCTGCTGGGCTCCACCGGTGGTGGTAACCCAAATGTCCTCCTTCGGCATGTCAAGGCCCTTACGCAAGTACTCAAAGAGAGTCGGGTCTTCGCCCCTAGCGTTCTCTCGGATTCCGCGGGGCTCACTGATGCCAGTGAAAATCGACATGGTTGCGCCGAAGTGCCCCAAGTTGGCCGTGGCCACGTTGGTGTACAGCACACCCTCATCCGCCATCTGGCGCATGTTCGGGATGTTCTCCGGGGTGCCAAAGGTCTCGCGGGTTCGCACGCCTCCTGCAAAAGCAACCAAGACAACCCGCTTGGTTTTGCGGCCCTTCTGCAAGGGCAACAAGTGAGCCCCGGCGAGTGCGGGTGAAAGTGCACCAGCTGCGCCAAGGGCTGCGCCTCTAATTAGAGAACGTCGATGTAGATTGAATGTTTCCATGTTGAGTTGCCCCGAAGTGGTTCAATTGTACTGGTCCCTAGTATTTTTGGTATTCGGGATGAGAAAGGAAAGCATAAAGGATCGTCTCCGGACGGCAGTCCTCCGCGTGAAAGGTGCCCACAAAGACCCGCAGTTCATCTGGGGAGGCTTCGCGCCCCAGAAAGCGCTGAAACTTCTCAGCGACCCAACGTGTGGGATCTGTAATTGCCGCCTTTTCAGGAATCTTCGCACGCCCAGAATCCAGCAATAAGCGCACGACGACCGAGCGCAAGGGGCGCGGATCGGCCAACCCGTCAAGGGCTGTCCGCATGGGCTCCAACTCATCCTCCGTGGGCAAACGATCTAGGAGATCTACGAAGAGACCCTTCAGGAAGAGGGTGTTGGATTTGGGCTCAAGCCGTTCAAGACGTTGGCTGTATTCCTCAGACAACAGCCAATCCCGCGTGGTGGCCAAGTATTTCCAAGTGTCCCGGTGCAAACGGCGGGCCTGATTGGCGAGCACTTTACTGTCCGGGTCTCCGTGCATAAGGCGCTGGTACTCACGCTCCAGGTAGTGCTTGGACGCCTTGGAGTGATTGACGCAGACCTCGATCACCTCCGATTGGTTGTTCACCAGGGTTCCGAGGAAGTTGCCCTTGCCCCCATCATAAGCCCTCTTGCCGCTCTCTAGATCGCGCCGATTCTTCTGGACCACTAGGCCGCAAAACTGCTCCATGACCACGGTGACAAAAGTGTCCGCTCCAGGATTCCTCTGGTCGAAGCTGGAAGTCAAAGCGATCCTGTGCAAGGCCGTGCGATAATCCATGCGACCCTCCGCCAACTTGCCCGGAATCTCCTTTGTGGCCCGAGCAACCGGCTGGAAGTTGTCGACCAACAGAAAGTAGTAGAGCTGCTCACTCCACCAGTGACCCCAAAACTCCTCACCACCCAAAAGGTCGTCCAGCAGCTTGTCTCGACCGAGGCCGAGCCACTGCTCATATTCACGAGCGAAGGGAGGGCGCCCGATCAGATCCATAAAGGTGGTGCGCAAGGAACCGTGGGCGAGGGCTCGAGCGGGCCTGGCCCGGGTGCTGGGATCTTGAGTATCGGGCTTCTGGGTCTCGGGGTCCTGTACTCCCGCGCCCTGGTCCACGTGCACAACACGTTGAATGGAGTCAGGGGGCATCCGGGGAATCTTCATAGCTCCCACAGTACCCCCCCATTTCTCGGTCGTACCACGATTCTTAGGGCGCACCCTGTGAATCAGCGTTCCGAGCCCTGAATCGGGCTCCGTGGCGGATCAAATGAAAGGTTCGACCGTCTTGCGCAGGGTAGGGGTGCGCAGTTTGCCCAGAGCTCGCATCTGAATCTGACGCACGCGCTCAAGGCTGACGCCCAATTCGCCGGCCAACTCGGACAGGGTGTGCTCCTCCGAAGTCCCCAAACCGAATCGACGCTCCAAAACCATGCGCTCTCGGTCCGACAGTTGCCCAAGGGCTTGCCCTAGGCCCTGTCGCAGAGTGACATCTTCCATCGAGGACCGGTAAATGCCCTCGGGATCACTCTCTTCCAGGGAGTCGGCTAGGCCGTTCCCCTCGCCCTCTCCTGATGATGCATCAATGGAGAGCGTCGAACGGCTTGCCTCCAAGGCGCTCTCGACCAAACCCAGGCGCATGCCGGTCAGTTCAGCAATGCTCGCGGGGGAAGCGTTGGTGTCCCCAAGCTTGCCGGTCGCGGCCTTCACATGGCGAATAGCCTTCTGCAAGTACACGGGAATGCGCACGGTTTGGCCGTGGTTATAAAGGTGACTGCGGAATGCCTGGTTCAGCCAGTGCACAGCATAGGTGCGGAACAAAAGGCCGCGGCGCCAATCAAATCCGTCCACCGCCCGGAATAGGGCTGCGGAACCGTCCTGAATCAAGTCCAGCCGGGGCACGCCAAAGTGTGCATAGCGCTCCACGTTGATCAGGGCCAGATACAGGTTGCGTTCCACCAATTCTGTGCGCAGGGCGTGGAGCTCCTTCCAACGGTGGCAAAGGTCATTGGGCAGTTTGCAGTCGGTGGGCTCCACATCCCTAAAGGTCTCCGGGCAGTAGCGAATCTGTCCGTCCAGATCCGCTGCCTCAAGGCCGTGCTCTTCCAGACTTAGCTCCAACCGAACCCGGGCAAACTCGATCCTACGGGCGTGGCGGGCTTCCTCGTCCCGTTCCATGATGGTGATCGAATCGATCTCCGCTCGTAGCTGCTCTTCGATGGTGGAGACTCTGCTGAGGGCCTTGCGCTGGGTCTTCCAAGAGTTGGGAGTCTTGATCTCAAGCGGAAGCCCCTCCCGGTTCCATTTGCGGGCCAGCCGCCGAACGCGTCCAGCAAATTTCTCTGGTTCGGATGCCCAATCGTCGAGCTTGACGTCCAGGGCTTCCAAGTTGATTGTTTTGTTGTTTGTCATATCTGGTCTCCTCTCTGCTTAATCGCACAAATGTCTCTCAGGCACTGCGAACCCACCAAAAAGCGAGTCGACACGGGAGTGATCGCCCTTGCACAGCACCCTGGAAGCGAGGGCCCTTGGGGGGGAGCCGGCTAGGGAGGTGATTGGGGTGATGAACATTGCGTATCGGGGGCTGGATGGGGGGTGAGGTCACACCTTGCCACATACTTAGCCAGATCTCCTGCGGAACCGAACGTAGAGTATTTGTATTTATCTACGTAGGGGCAAATACCTACCGCCCTAAGGGTACTCCCAGTGCCGATTCTGGGAAGTCCGTAGTTATATTTCTCGCCAGAAATGAAAGAAACCCCGCCAGAACTGAGTTCATGGCGGGGCTTCCAGAGGACCTCGGGGCCCCGTTTGGTCAGGATCTAGAGGTTCCGTGAACCCACTGCCTCGTCGGAGTAGCTCTCCTGAACCTCGTTGGGGATGAACTCCGCGAGATGCTGGAGGTCGCTGGACTCCCGGATCAGGTGACGGGCGATGACCAGCCGCTGAACCTGGTTGGTGCCCTCGTAGATCTGCAAGATCTTGGCGTCCCGGAAGAACTTGGCGATGGGATAGTCCTCCATGAAGCCATATCCCCCGAAGACTTGAACTGCGTCCGTGGCCACTTCCATGGCCACGTCGGTGGCAAAGCACTTGGCCATTGCAGCCATCTTGCTGTTGTAGGGGGAAGGGCCCGTGTCATCAATGCCCGCCGCTGCCGCATAGACCAACTGACGTGCGGCCTCGGTCTTCATGGCCATGTCCGCCAACATCTGCTGGACCATCTGGTGGTTTGCGATCGTGACGCCAAACTGCTTGCGCCGATTGGCGTAAACCGTTGCCAGATCGAGAGCTCCCTGGGAAGCCCCCATGGCCTGGGCAGCCACGCCGGGGCGTGCATAGTCCAGGGTCGACATGGCGTGCCGGAAACCCATGCCCGGGCGGCCGCCGATCAGGTTGGCCTTGGGCACACGTACATGATCGAAATGGGTCTCCACCACAGGCACACAGCGGATGCCCATTTTGTCCTCGACCTTTTTGATTTCGAAGCCCGGAGTACCTTTCTCCACCACGAATGCGCTGATGCGCCGTGATTTGGAGTCCGGTTCGGTTACGGCGAAAACAGAGTAGAAGTCTGCGACGCCACCGTTGGTGGTCCACTTTTTCTCGCCACAGATCACCCAGTCGTCCCCATCTTCGAAGGCGCGGACCGAGAGGCCCTGGGCGTCAGATCCGGCGAACTTCTCGGAGAGGCAGAAGGCGACCTTCTTCTTACCGGCGGCAATCTGGGGCAACCAGCGAGTTTTCTGCTCCTCGGTACCTCCGAGGATGATCGGGAACGAACCAAGGGCATTGACTGCGAAAGCCACGCCGAAACCCGAATCGGCTTTGGCCAACTCTTCTGCCACGAGGGAGAGGGCCAAGACACCAGCGCCGAGGCCACCGTATTCCTTGGGAATAAAAGTTCCAAAGAGCCCAGCTTTCGACACCGCTTCAGCGGCGACATAGTTGTACTCCTGGTCCTTGTCGTGTTGGGCGGAAAGAGGGCGAACATGTTTGTCAGCGATCTCACGGGCAATGGCCTTGAGTTCGAGAGCTTGCTCGCTAAATACGATATTAGACTGGTGCATGGGTGTTGATCTTTCGGAGGCCACTGGGCCTCGACTCAGATGCCCGAGTATAGCGAGGGGGAGGTGACCTGCGCCGTTCTACGGGCCAAGACGAGCTGACGCGGGGCTTTCTCGTCGAAGACCTGTCCAGCAAAGCCTCCCCAGCGGTGTATTTCGGCGAATTTGTGGGCCTCAAGCAGGGAGTCGAGGTTGCCCGGATCATAGAGCCGCACATCCTCGCGCCAGGCCAGGGGCTCGTTTCCGGCCCGGCTGAGCCGCACCTGCTTACGCACGCGCAGGCCGTCTTCGGAGAGACTACGGGTCTCCTCCAAACGCAGGCCTTGCTCCTCGCGCACGGAATGGGGCACCAGGCTGGATCGAATTCGCGCGGGATTCATCAAGTCCAAGACCAAGAGCCCATTCGGTTTCAGGACCCGGGCGAGTTCCTTCAAGACCCTCGCGTCCCCCTCGTCATCGTGATAACCAAAGGAACTAAAGAGGAGAGTCACCCCATCGAGTGTTTGGTCTTGAATGGGCAACACGCGCTGGTCCGCGCGAGTAAGAAAGCCCTGAATCCCGTCGCCCCCATCGAGACTGCCCGCACAGGCGAGCAACTCATGGGACAGATCCAGGCCAAAGGCCCCAAGCCCCGACTCACGCATGGCAATCAGGTGCCTCCCCTGACCGCAACAAAGATCCAGCACGCTCCCATCCAGGCCCTGCTCCAACAGGAATGCTACCTCGGCTGCCGCAGAGGCCTGATCCCGATGGGCATAGACCTCAAGGTACTCCCGGCGGAAGGCGGTCTCGAACCAGGCGGCTGATGAGGGCTTTGGGATCATGGCTGGAGGCATTCTGCCAAGTTGGGCGGGCACAGGGCGAGGTTGGGGCCACAGCCCTCTCATGCAACCTAGAATAAAGGCCGATGAGTCAACGACCCATGAGATCCAACCGCAACCTCCCGAATCCCGCCTGATGCAACCCGCCTTCTTCGACCGCCTTGCCAAGGAAGACCGCGAACGGAGGGACCTCGCGCCCTGGGCCCGGTTCTCTGCGGACAGTGAGGGCCGGCAAGAGCCCGAGCCCCTCGACACCATGCGCACGGTCTACGAAAGGGATCGGGACCGCATCACCCACTCCACCGCTTTTCGGCGGTTGATGTACAAGACCCAGGTGTTTCTCAACGAAGAGGGCGATCACAATCGGACGCGCCTCTCCCACAGCCTCGAAGTCTGCCAGGTGGCACGGAGTTTGGGCGGAGCCTTGCGCCTGAATGAGGCCCTTTGCGAGACCATTGGCCTAGCCCATGACCTGGGTCACCCGCCCTTTGGCCACCGGGGAGAAATGGCCTTGAACAGCTTGATGGCAGACCACGGGGGTTTTCGACACAACGCCCAAGTTCTGAGGGTCGCGGATCTTCTCGAACGTCGCTCCCCCGACTACATGGGGCTCAACTTGACCCGCGAAGTTCGCGGAGGGTTGCTCAAGCATGAGGCGGACCGGGACTGGCCCGAGGACCTCCTACCGCGCCACCCGCGGGCCTGCCTCGAAGCCCAAGTGGTCGACTTGGCAGATTCTTCCGCTTACAACAAACATGACTTGGAAGATGGCTTGCTGGCAGGGATGTTCCAGGAGGAAGACTTGCGCAAAGATAGCGCCCTTTGGCGCCGTGCCGAGGGCCTAGTGAGTCAACGGCACCCGGGGTTTTTGACCGAAGGGGGCGACAGCAAGTTACGCGTATCGCGGGTCACAAATGAAGTGCTAGGCATCTGCATCTCGGACCTGACCGAGGCTTCTCAACGCGCCCTCATTGAAGCTCAGCCCTCCGATGCGGACGCTGCACAGAAACACGGATCCATGCTGATCCGGCACGGGGACGAGATCGCCCGTGAAGTCGCGGAGTTGCACAGTTTTCTCTACGAGCGCTTTTACCGCCACGAACACCTGGAACGATTCTTGACCTTCGCTCACAAAGTGCTCGAGGGCCTGAGTGGAATCCTACGCAAGAATCCCGGAGAGTTACCCCCCTGGTACCAGGTTTGGATGCAGCAAGAGGGCCTCGAGCGCGCGGTTTGCGACTACATGGCGGGCATGACCGACCGCTTTGCCCTGCGAGAGTACGAACGCTTGATCGGGCCCTTGCCCGGGGGATTCACACCCCTGAGCCCCAGCACGAGGGCCTAGGCCTAGATCACGGCGCACAGAGCTGCGGCGCCCGCGATCAGCAGGAATGACACAAGGCAAACACGCCCTTTGGACTTCGGCTTGGGCAATCCCGCGAGGAATGGCTCGATGAGGTGGTCGTTCTTGCGCATGAGAGTGGGTCCCGGGTGCTGGATCCCCGCTTGATTGTCCCCGGCCCTTTCCCGTCTCGCATGGTCCCCGTACCCTTATCTCTGATCGGCGCATAAGATCGTGCCCCGAACCGAGTCAATCCCGATGGAAACCCCCGATCCGATCCAATACACCTTCGAGGACGAAAGCCTCCTGCTGCAAGCCCTGACCCACGCGTCAGTGGGCCGCCGGCACAATGAGCGCTTAGAGTTCCTCGGGGATGCGGTGCTCGATCTGGTGATCGTAGAAGACCTCTATCGCTCTCGGGATGACCTTTCAGAAGGAGAGCTCACCGTGCGCAAGAGCCATGTGGTTTCGCGCCCCAGCCTCGCGGTGGCCACGGACGAACTGG
The DNA here is from genome assembly GCA_028823345.1 of Planctomycetota bacterium. GTDB lineage: Bacteria > Planctomycetota > UBA1135 > UBA1135. The sequence continues at coordinate 8,392 of JAPKBR010000016.1, read as the reverse complement.
GTCTGCCCGCCCGCACAAAAGTCGGACGCGGCCTGAAGCGCGAAAATCTCTCGGCTGCAGTCAGGGCCGGACTGTACGAGTCAGTGGTCGGCGCAATCTATCTCGACGGAGGATTCGGTCCGGCACAGGCATTCATCAGGCGCACCTTGGCCGCGCCCCTCGTCCGCGCCCTCTCCGACGCAGGAGTTCAAGTCCCCAAACAAAGCCTGCAAGAGTTCGCCCAACAGGATGGCGGCGATCCTCCGGTCTATGAGGTTGTGGAGGAAACCGGTGAGGCCCACGCCCCCCGCTTCTTGGTTCGCGCCCACATTGGAGAGCGTTCATTCCCCGAGGCTTGGGGTACGACTCTCAAGGAAGCCGAGGGTCTCGCGGCCCTGGCGGCCCTGGAAGAAATCCAACAGCCCCCGGTTGAATCAACCGAGCCCTTCTTCGGCCAAGGAATTTTCCCCAGCGAGGGTCATCGGTGACCGCCAACGACAATGCTCACTTGCTGCTGGCCTCTGAACTCGAGAGTTCCAGCCAAGTAGACGGCCTGATCACCTTGCTGCGGGGTGGCCAACAAAAGATCAGCGTGGGCGGCCTATGGGGTTCGTCCCAGGCTCTGGTTCTAGCCCATTTGGCCGAGAAAAAAGCCCTTGGGGACGCCCCCTGCTTGGTGGTCCTGGCCACCGACGGCGAAGCCTCGGGCTTTCTTCAAGACCTCAAATTCTTTGGCGTCGAAGCCGCGCCTTTCCCCTCCCGCGAGGGAGCAGAAGGGGGAGCCACCATGGCTCGCATCGACCTTGCCCAGCGCATGGCCGGCCCGCCAGAAGAGCAGCCGCGCCTGGTTGTGAGCAGCGTCGTTTCCTTGCTGCAACCTCTGCCAGCCCTCAAGGATTTGGAAAAGGAACTGATCACCCTGCGTTGCGGCGACACCATCGATGGGGAGGGCCTTCTCAAACACTTGATCAAGCATGAGTACGAACGCCAGCCCCTGGCCGAGGCTCCAGGTGAAGTTAGCTTGCGCGGGGACATCTTGGACATTTTCCCCTTCGCCGCCGCAGAACCCGTGCGCATCGAGATCTTCGAGGACGAGATCGAATCCCTGCGCACCTTTGATCCTGCGGATCAGCGCTCGACCATGAGCCACGAGGACTTGCACCTTTGCTTGGCTGCGGACTCCGCTGAAGTGGGTGATGCGTCGGTCATGCATGCCAGCGAACTCTTTGGGGCGAATAGTCTGATGGTGACCATCGAACCGCTCCGCAACCAGGAACGTGCCGAAGCTCTACGCGTGCGCTCGGCGGCCCATGAGCGTGCCCTGCGCTCGATGACCAAGGGTCAGGAACAGATGCGCGAGCTCTCCCTGCAAACCCTGCCGGGGGATGACATGTGCTTTGAAACCCGTTCCGTGCAAGCCCTCGAAGTGGGCATTGCCAAGGCGGCCGAAGCCCTTCGCGAAGTTGTGGAATCCTCGCGGGTCATCGTCGCTTGCCACGGGGAAGCGGACCGCCACTCACTAGCGGAAGCACTCACAAGCCAGGGAGGCGTAGAAGGGGCGGAACTGGGCCTAGGCAGCGTTTCCCGGGGTTTCCGCATGCCCTCCTGGAATCTGTTGATTGTCAATCATCACGAGCTCAAGGGGGTACTGGGCACCAAACGCAAGGTTTCCAAGGGCGCGCGCCACAAGGTCAAGGCGATTCAGTCGTTCTTCGAGTTGCGCCCGGGCGACTTTGTTGTGCATGCGGTACATGGACTTGCGCGCTTCCATGGTTTGGTACGCATGAAGCGCGGCGCCGGAGAAGAAGAGCACCTACACTTGATGTTCGCCGACGAGGTCAGCCTCTATGTTCCAGGCACCCGCATCGACCTCGTGCAGCGCTACATCGGCGGTGGAGCCACGGCCCGCTTGGACAAGATCGGCACGGGAGCCTTCAAGAAGCGCAAGGAACGGGTTCAGAAGGGCCTCTTTGATTTAGCCGCTGAGTTGCTCGAAGTGCAAGCCAAAAGGGCCCTACACAAGCGCGAGCCCTGGGACGGAGACGAGGGCATGGTGGCGGACATGGTCGGGTCGTTCCCCTTCACCGATACCGAGGACCAGGCAACCGCCTACATTGAAATCGCCAAGGACCTCTCAAGTAAAAAACCCATGGACCGCATGCTCTGCGGCGACGTGGGCTTTGGCAAGACCGAGATCGCCGTGCGCGCCGCTTTCCATGTGGTGGCAGGAGGTGGACAAGTTGCGGTTCTCGTCCCCACCACCGTTTTGGCCCACCAGCACGACACGACTTTCACCTCGCGCCTTGCGGATTTTCCCGTGCGCGTGGAATCACTCAGCCGCTACACCACGCCCAAAGAAACCAAAGCCATCCTGGCAGGGTTGGCCGCTGGTGAAGTGGACATCGTGGTAGGCACCCACCGCATCCTGTCCAAGGACGTTCGCTTCCATCGCTTAGGATTGGTGGTAGTAGACGAGGAGCAACGCTTCGGAGTGCAGCACAAGGAGCATTTCAAGCGCCTCCGAGCCGAGATCGATCTGTTGACCCTCACGGCCACGCCGATTCCGCGCACCTTGCACATGTCCCTCTCGGGCCTACGCGACATTTCGGCCTTGGCCACGCCGCCTCCCGGCCGCCAAGCGATCAAGACGATCCTCGGCTACATCGATGACGAAGATCTGGTGGTGAGCGCTATTCAGCGCGAAATCGGTCGCGGGGGGCAGGTTTTCTACCTGCACAACCGGGTCTCCTCCATCAACGAGGTCATGCGACGCCTGCAGGTTTTGATCCCAGGGGCTCGCTACGCCGTAGGCCATGGACAAATGGGGTCCAAGGAACTTCGGGCGGTAATGGACTCTTTCACCCGGGGCGAGGCTGATGTGCTGGTGGCCACCACGATCATCGAAAACGGAGTGGACATTTCCGCTGCGGGCACGATCTTGATCGAGGATGCGGACCGGTTCGGTCTTTCCGAGCTGCACCAGTTGCGCGGCCGCGTGGGACGCGGAGACCAACAGGCGCGGTGCTATCTCTTGGTCGAGCGACACAAGCCCTTGCGGGACATCGCTCGCCAACGACTAAAGGCCCTTGAAGAGATGAGCCACTTGGGCGCCGGGTTCGGAATCAGCATCAAGGACTTGGAACTGCGTGGTGCGGGCAATGTCCTCGGCGCCCAACAATCCGGACACATCGCCGCCGTTGGTTACGATATGTATTGCCGCCTCATGAAAATGTCGGTGGAACGTATGCAGGCAGGCGAAGATGCGGACGCCCGCCCCCAAGTCGAGGACACCGAATCAGGAGTCGAGTTGGAGTTGGGCGTTGCAGCCCTCTTGCCCCCCGAATGGATTCCCGACCCCATCTTGCGCCTCGATTTATTGCGCAGCTTCACCGAGATATCTTCGCCCGCCGAAGCCCAGGCCGCCGAGCAGGAGCTGCGCGACCGTTTTGGACGGCCCCCGGCCGAAGCCCTGATGCTCCTACGCCTAGCTGGCCTGCGCGCGGAGTTGGAGGCCTACGATGTGCGCCGCATCGCCCTGCGCGACGATGTGTACCTGGTGGAATACGGTGACCCGGTGGCTTTCGAAGGGCTTTTTGCCGCAAAGCAGGCCGAGGTGCGTCGCATTCGCGCGGGCCTCGTGCACGTGGTCTTGCCCAAGGGGAACGAGGGGCCGCTGGATGCGCTCAAGTGGCTCGAAGGCTTGGCCGGGGTCGAGCCCGTGAAGCCCTCCCCAGTTCACTGAGGCTCCTCACAACCTCTCCTTTTCCCGCACGTATCCGGGCCATGAAGGTTGCGCCGATGGACCCTTGCCCCGGTCGCTTGTGGATCCGACAATAGACCGCAATGCTAACCCTTTCCTCACTGCTCCATCAGCCCCACCCCTGGGTCTCTTGCGTGGCCACCGTTGGTCTCACTCTGCCCCTGATGGCCCAAGAACTTCCCAGGCCAAGCCTCCAGTCGTCCGTACCGGTGAGTGCCTACCTGGACTGGGGCGCGGGCATTTCCGGGGAGCGAGTGATCACCATGAGCGACATTCTTAGGGCGGAGAGCGATCCCTCAGAGACCTGGAGTCGCGAGCTGCGGGAGGGTGCAAATCCGGGCACGGTTCATATGGCAATCCTCCAGAACCTCGCCATGACCCAACTCGAGATTGAGGCAGGACATGTGCGTGGTTTTGATCCGGCCCTAGTAGAGTCCCTCGTGGATAATCACTTCGAACGTCAGATCGACCGCTTCGGCGGTCCAACAGAGTTCACCAAGCGCTTGCAAAGCTGGCGCATGACCCCCACCAACTTCCGTGCGGAAGTCACTTCCGACCTCTATCGGTATGCCTGGCGCGACTCTTCCCTGGGCAAGCAGCCCGGGCCTACGGGGAGGGTAAGCGTGGATCGGTACATTCGGCCCGGCTACCTGTTCAGTACCTACGAGGCTTTCGCAGAATCCCGTGATCCAGCCAAGCTCGCCTTCCTCGGTGGCTCCCCCGAAATACTCGTCATGGAACGGATCGTCTTGCCCGTAGAACAGTACGCCGCGGGCCTCGATGAGAAGGCAGGACTCGAGAAGACCAAACTCCTCGCCCAGCAATTGCGGATCCAAGTCATCGAGGCCGAAGCCACCTTTGAAGCCCAAGCCTCAGAGTGGGATGCAAACCGGGGCCAGAGTGACCCGGTGCAGCGCACCCTGGGGGGAATCCGGGGCATATCCCGAGAGTTTCACCAGACCGACCTCCTGTTTGAGTTTGCCCGCGATGCAAAGGTCGGCGATGTATCACTCCCCCTGACCTACCAGGCCACTGACGGCCTGTGGGCGGTGGTGCTCTACGCCCTGACCAAGCGCCTGCCCGCCACGCCACCCGAGCCTTTCGCCAACCTCACCGTCCAGGCGGCCTTGCGGGAGTACTTGCTCGACGAATTGGACAAGCGCCGCATGACCCGCGCCAGGCTGCATTTGTTGCAAAAAAGCCACCTGCACCCCACAGACCTTCGCCTGTTCCTCGCCCAGCGCGAAATTCAGGGCCGCTGATCAGAACTTTGGGGAGAATTCCCCGGCTCTGGGCCCCAGGGCGGTGACTGACCCCTTTCTGGGGATAGAATGATGAACCGTCCACATCCCCCTCCGTTGGGTGCAGGACGAGGCCTCAAGAGTCCCCCCAGGGGTTCTATGGAGCCCCGAAAGGTCCACAAAGCACCCAAGAGCCAGAACGAGCCATGAGCGAAGCGCGCTACCAAGACATTCAGATTGAAACGACCCTCCCCAAGCCTTGGGAGCATGAGGATTCCTTCAACGACGTCCTCTACGAGTGGATGAACCGAGCGCCCTGGTTGGCCATTTCGGCAGCCGCCCACATCGTGGTGATCATGCTGATCGCAGCCATTCCCTGGAACCTGTTCTTCCCCCCGGACGAGGTGGTCATTGAAGCCAGCACGGCCCAAGCCCCCGAAGAGGTGGTCGAAGATCCCCCCGAAGAGGAGCCCGAGGAGATCGAAGAGATCGAAACCCCGGAAGAGCCGATCATCCAGGACTACGAGGTCTCGGACCACAACGAAGTGGACGTGGACCAGGACTTCGAGATGACCGACGGCGACCCGGACATGATGTCCAACTCGCCCTTCGATCAGAAGAACTTCAACAACGTGATCGGTGTCGGCGGCGGCGCTGGCGGCAAGTATGGCGGACGCTTTGGCGGTCGCCGCAACTTGCGCGCTGGTGGCGGCGGCACTGCCCAGGCCCTAGCCGATGGTCTTGAATGGCTTAAGAACCATCAAGCTCCGGATGGTTCCTGGGACGTGGACGAGTACTGGATCAACAATGTCAGCGGCGGCACGGACTGCAACGAAGGTGCTGGCTCTCACATCCAGGACACGGGAATCACCGGCCTTGCCCTCTTGGCATTCCTTGGTGACGGGCACACCCTGCGCGAAGGACTCTACAAGGACGTGGTCACCAAGGGCATCAAGTGGATGCGTAATGAGCAGGACCCCGAGACCGGTCTTTTGGGCCAGGACATCGGCGAGAGTTTCCTCTATGACCACTCCATCGCCAGCTTGGCCATGGCCGAGGCCTATGTGCTCTCAAACAAAACGCCGATCCTCAGCGGCACGGTGCGCAAGGCAACGAACTACATCACCCGAGCCCGTAACCCCTACGGTGCCTGGCGCTATCAAGTCCCGCCCATTGGCGAGAACGATACGTCGGTCACGGGTTGGATGATCTTTGCGCTCAAGTCGGCGGAAGAGGGCGGCACCAAGATCTCCAAGGAGACCTACGCCGGTGCTTTGACCTGGTTCGACGAAGTCACCGACCCGGGAACGGGCCGCATGGGCTACGACACCATCGGTTCCTTGAGTTCGCGAGTGGACGGCGTCAACGACGACTTCCCCGCAGACAAGGGCGAGGCCATGACTGCAGTGGGCCTTCTTTGCCGTTTCTTCATGGGGCAAGATCCCAAGGAGAACCCGATCATGGAGAAGCACGCCAACCTTCTGCTGAAGCGTCTCCCCGAGTGGGATCCCGAAGGCAAGGGCACGGACATGTACTACTGGTACTACGGCAGCTACGCCATGTTCCAAATGGGCGGCACCCACTGGAAGAAGTGGAAGAAGGCCATGGAAAAGGCAGTCCTCAACAGCCAACGCAAAGACGGCGACTACAAGGGTTCCTGGGACCCCGTGGGCCCCTGGGGCTACAGCGGCGGCCGGGTCTACTCCACGGCCCTCCTGGTCCTCTGCCTCGAGGTCTACTTCCGCTACGCGCGGGTGTTGGGCGCGAGATAGTCCAGCGGCGCAAGGCGCCTCCCCTGAATCCACAAGGACCCCCATAGGCGCTGTCGCCTATGGGGGTCCTTGTGGTTTCGGGAACAACGCGGATGATCAGATGATGATCACCCTTATGTGCCTGATGGTCTTGGGCGCGAGCTCATGGCTTGTCACTATCTTTACCATCCCTGGGAGGATCGGGAGCTGGGGATTCGCTTTCCTGCTTCTCTTTCAGGAGCGCATCGAGGGACTGTTTTGCCATGAGGGTGTCGGGATGATCTTCGCCGAACACTTGGCGGACCCCTTTCAGCACCTCACGGTAGAGTGACTCAGCTTCATCGAGTTTCCCTTGGGCCTGGAGGAGAGAGCCCAAGTTACTGATAAAGATCAGAGTGTTTGGGTGATCGCTACCCAATTTGCGGCGGAAGACCTCTAACGCCTTGCGCAAGAGTAGCTCAGCATCGTCGAGTTTGCCTTGGGAATAGAGGAGTGAGCTCAGGTTGTTTATGAAGAACAGAGTCCTTGGGTGCTCGTCGCCCAGTTTCCTGCGGCTGATCTCGAGCGCCTCGCGGTAGAGTGACTCAGCTTCGTCAAGGATCCCCTTGCTCTGGAGGAGAGAACCCAGATTGTTGAGCGAGGCCAAAGTTTCAGGATGCTCCTTGCCCAGCTTGCGACGGTTGACCTCCAGCGCCTCGCGCAGAAGCGGCTCGGCTTCACCGAGTTCCCCTTGGATCTCGAGGAGGCTGCCCAGGTTATTGATCAAGCCCAGCGTGTTTGGATGTTCATTCCCCAGCTTCCTGCGGCTGACCTCCAGCGCCTCGCTGTAGAGCGACTCAGCTTCGTCAAGTTTCCCCTTGGTATAGAGGAGAGATCCCAGGAGGTTGATCGAGCGCAGGGTGAGTCGAGCGTCGTTACCCAATATGCGGCGCCTAACCTCCAACACCCCGCGCAAGAGTACCTCAGCTTCGTCGAGTTCCCCTTGCTCCTCGAGGACGTCACCCAGACTGTTCATCAATCGCAGAGTGGTTGGGTGCTCGTTACCCAGCTTCCCGCTGCTAACCTCCAATGCCTCGCGCAGAAGCGGCTCGGCTTCGTCAATCTTGCCTTGGGTCTTAAGGACCATTCCAAGGTTGTTGATTAAAATCAAAGTGTCTGGATGCTCGTTGCCCCGCTTGCGACGACTGACCTCCAACGCTTCGCGATAGAGCGGCTCGGCTTCGCCGGATTTCCCTTGGGCGTTGAGGAGTACGCCCAGGTTGTTAATCGAGTCCAGGGTGTGCAAATGCTCGTCACCCAGCTCGTGCCGGCGGATCTCTAGCGCCTGCTCTTGTGGTTCCAAAGCCTGCTCCAGAAGTCCCAGATCTAGCAAAGTAGTCGCCACCGTCTGCAAAAGTTTCGCCTGCACCAGCGGCTGGTCTTCAAAGCCCTCCAGGGCTTTGAGAGCTCCCTCAAATACCTGTTCGTCGAGCACATCCAGGGCGATGCCCGTGAAGTCGGTGCCTGCGAGCAGGCTTGCAAGCTCCTCCCGTTCTACGTCCAGGACCTCGGCTTCGCGCCCCGCCCGTTCGCCGCTTGCCAGGGCCCCCTCCAGCACCATACGGCGGATCGCCAGGCCCATGGCCTCGGCGTCGACTGCGGAGAGTTGTTCGGCCTGGAAG
>JAPKBR010000015.1 GCA_028823345.1 Planctomycetota bacterium | reverse complement strand
AAATTTCGCATGGGACTTAGGCAGGATCGATAACAGGGGAGCGGCGCGGGTAGGCCACTTGAAGGAGAATCAAGCAGACCAGGGAGGCCCACATAGGGATGCTGAAGAGGCGGGTGTAATCTTTGACCCCATCGACTGTGGCCCATGCAGCAATTTCGCCAGCAATCAAGCTGCCCACGATCACGCCGATGCCAACGACTACTAGGTTGTAGAGGTTTTGGGCGCTGGCTCGCACATCGGAAGAGGTGTGCTCATCTACCACCATGAAGGAAACGAAGATGAAGCACCCAAAGCAAACCCCGTGCAGGGCGACACCGGTGATCAAGGTCACAGACTCGGGCAGAGGGACCGACTCAACATAGGCGAAGAGGGCCATACGCACCCCATAGGCGATCAAGCCCAGACTCAAGAGGCTTTTGCGCGTCATCCCTTTGGCAATCATTAAAGGAACCAGCCCGATTACGAAGAGTTCGCTCATTTGACCTACGGTCATGAGTCCGCCACCACCGGCCCCAAAGACGGTATTCATCCAACCAGGAGTCGCCAGCTTGCGTGCAGTAAGGAAAGTCTCCGTGTGTACGAAATAAAACTGATGGATACAGCTCACGGGAATCGCCAGCAGAAAGAGGGTCAGCAAAGGCTGCCGTCGGACCGCGGAAAGCGCCGCCAGGGCTGGGTTGCTCTCAGCATCATGACTGGGAGGTGTGTGAGGCAACAGGAAGCAAAAACCGCTCATCACGACGCCGAGGATCCCTGAAAGACGGAAAGCATCGGCCTTGCCCGCGGCCAAAGCCGTCATCAATTCTGCGCCTTCTATCCCTGGGGGACTGTGGCGATAGGCAAGCCAATGCCCCATGGCCAATCCCACCACAATCCAACCGAGGGTTCCCCATAGCCGCACGGCGCCGAAGTCACGGTCGCGGTCGGGCACATGGTGGAAGGCTAGGCTATTTGTCAGGGAAAGTGTGGGCATGTAAAACAGCCCGTAAAAAAGCGCGTAGTACTTGAAGGAATCAACCGAGCACTCAGCCATGCGCCAGACCAAAACAGCGCCAATCAAGTGGCACATCGCGAGGAGCTTCTCCGTGGACAACACTCGGTCCGCCAATGGCCCAAAGATCAGGGGCCCCACAATGGCACCCACCGCCCCATAGGCAAACATGGAACCAATGTCACCGTCGGCCATTTCACGATGCGTGTCCAGGAAGCTCCAGAGAAACGGCAGCCATGCCCCCCAGATCGCATACTGGAGAAACATCATCAAGGAGAGCTTGAAGCGCACCCCTTGGTTGAGGGGAGGAGAGCTGGTGGCGTTCATGGACATGTTCGTGGGGAAGGGACCTGAGGAGAATGGGAGGCGTTTAGAGTGGAGTCAGGGAAAGGCGGAATCAATCACTAAAAGCCGCATCAAAGGCGCGTTCAGATGGTTTGAAATCTAGCGCTCGGCATGCGGCGGCGGACTCGGTGGCCCCATGCTCACGGTCCATGCCGATGTCTTCCCATTCCACGGTCAGGGGACCCTGGTAGTTCCCGTGGTTGAGTTGACGCATGATGCCTTCAAAATCGATGCGCCCGCGACCCATAGAGCAGAACTCCCAGTTGCGGCCGTCCGTGCCAAAAGCCGCGTGACCCCCAAAAACGCCACCGGGGGTGGGGCTTTCACTCCACCACACATCCTTCATGTGCACATTGAAGATACGGTCGGAGAATTCACGCAGGAACCCGATGTAATCCACACCCTGGTAGCCCAAGTGAGAAGGGTCAAAATTAAAACCAAAGGCCGGATGCCCGTGGACTGCTGCCAGGGCACGGCGTGCGGAGAGCACATCGAAGGCGATCTCTGTGGGATGCACTTCGAGGGCAAAGCTCACTCCCTGCTCTGCGAAAGAATCGAAGATTGGATTCCAACGCTGGGCGAAGTCCTCAAAACCCCGGTCAATCATGCCCTCTGTGAACGGCGGAAAGCCGTAGTTGGCATGCCAGATGGACGAGCCGGTGAAACCGTTGACCACCGTTCGCCCGGTCCGGGCCAGCACTTCCTTGACCGAATCGGGAGCCGCATCAAAGAAGCGACGGGCCGCTCGCCCCGTGTCCAGCATGTGAGTCGCCGCCCTCTGGCGCACGCCTTCGGGATCCCCATCTCCCCAAATATCGGGAGGCAGAATCGCCTGGTGGCGCTCATCGATCAGGTCGCAGACAGCCTGACCCACTAGGTGGGTGCTGATCGCGAACGAGGCCAAACCCGCGTCCTGCAAGAGGGTCCAAAGGTTATCGCAGTAGTCGGCCTCTTCAAGAGCCCGCCCCACTTCGAAGTGATCGCCCCAACAGGCGAGTTCCAGACCGTCATACCCGAAGCTCTTGGCCTTCTTGGCCAGGACTTCGATGGGAAGATCGGCCCATTGGCCGGTGAAGAGACAGAGAGGTCGCGTCATGGGATGCTAAGGACAAAAAGTAACAGACAGGGGAGTCGAGAGATTCGTGCCGCCACCGGCGGGATAGTCCCGGTACCAGTATTGGAAGTTCATGGTGTCTCCACTTTGAACCACGGTTCCGCCAGGAAGAGCACTCCAGTTGGGAGTGAAGGCCACCTGACCGACACCGCGTGAGTAGAGCACATTCTGATGGAAGGCAAGGGGGCCTGCTCCCAAGCAGAGGGTTCCAACGCCGCCGCCGAACTGAGGGATACTGTCGGTCAAGGGCGAGAACAGCACCATGCCGAATTGGGCCATGGGAAGGTCGCTGATCACGAAGCCCAGGTCCCCCGCCGAAATCGACAAGCTTCCCGTGGTGTCGAGGACTGCGGCAAAGCCGGAGGAGTTAGGTTCTGCGGAACAGTAGGAAGCCACCTCACAGGCCGCTCCCCCTTCCGCATGCACCACTAGGTCCAAGGAGCCCGCCGCGGAAAGCGACCCAAACGCCAGGTTGAACAAGAGATTCGCCACCGATCCCGGGGGCAAGATCGTGGGCAAGGGAAATTCCAAATCGTCCAAGGTGACCCCAGGCAAGGGGTCGTCGAGGAACTCATCAAAGGCCAGGGAAAGGCCCCCATCCAAAACGGTCAAGTCCCCTTGCTGCTCGAGGGTTCCGTTCAAGGGGAGCAAGAGGGGAATCGGCCCCAGGACTATGGGCGTGCCCAAGAAGTCTGCCTCTAGGGACAAACCCATGGGCAACACCATATTCAAAGTCATCACTCCAGAAGGGTCCCCCTCGAGTACCCCTACACCGGGAGCCAACTGCACCAAGCTTGCCACACTCAAGTCCACGGAACCGATGGGGAGTTCAATTGGAAACCCACCAAAATAGAGCGAGATCGGATCATAGGTGCGAAAGGTATCGAAGAGCAGGCCGAGGGTCAGGTCCATGCTGCCGCCAGTCTCGCCAATCAAATCGATACCAAGCCCTGTAATCGTCACCGCCGGGCCAGCGATGTCCAGGTTGAATTCCCCGTGGGGAAAGCCCGTGAGCAGCGTGCTCGCGCTCAGGCCCACGTCCGTGGCAATGGGCACGTTGTCCGTGGGGATTCCACCAACCAGTCCGGGCAAGGTCTTGGTGCCGAGAGGGTTCGTGGTGGCTTCGTAGTTTCCCTGCAGGGTTCCGGGCAAGGCCAACCCGAAATCCGCACTGAGGGTGCTCGACGAAGCCCCGGGAGTGATCGTCAGGTGTACGGTTTGAGAGCTGGCAGGTGCGATGAGAGCCGCGATCAGGAGGAGTTTACGCATGTGACATTAGGAAGACGGATTTCGGAGGACGCCAAAAAAAGGGACAGACGGCCCCCTAGCTGCCCAGCCTAGCCTCTGAGAGCCATCGGTGCCAGATTGAGGCACTTTCCCGTGGATATAACCCTTCCTAGGGGCCCAGGGGCGACTTGCTCCCTGTTCGATGGCCGTTCCCGACTCCCGCTCAAGCCTCCTAGGGGCAGAAGGTGACCCTGAGGCCACTGGAGAAATTGGCCGAGCTACCGGCAGGGGCTACGTCGCGAGTCCAGTACTGGAAATGCCACACATCACCGGGCTGGACGATCGTGCCCCCCGGAAGGGCCAACCAGTCGGGCGCAAAGGCCACCTGGCCCGCCGCTCCCGAATGTTGCACGTTCCCGCTGAAACGGACGAAGGGGTTGCCCACACAAAGGGTGCCGGGACCTCCCACGTTGGGGATCGACGCTTCGTTGGACGACATGATGAACATGCCAAATTGATTGGCGGGTAAGTCCCCCACAACAAAACCCAAGTCGGCAGTTGCAATGGAAGCCGTGCCAGAGGAACTCAACGCTGCCCCCAAACCAGAGGAATTGGGCACCGAGGGGCAATAGCTTTGAACGCCACAAGCTGCACTCCCATCGGCCACGAGGGTGAGTTGCAAGAGGCCATTGGCGGTGATCGAGCTGATCAGAAAATCAAGCAGCAAGTTGGCGATGCCGCCTGCCGGCAAGATGGTCGGGAGATCGATCGGGTTGTCCGCAAAGACTGCCCCGGCAAAGGGATCGTTCGTCACTGTGGAATAGGGCAACGAAAAATCAGCGATCAATTGCAAGCCGCCTCCCACTTGGATCACCGTACCGCTCAAAGGCACGACCAAGGGAATCGGGCCAATGGGAGTCACGGCTCCAGCGCTCCCGGTTTCCAACATCAGGTCCACCGGAATCAGCACATCAATGGTTTGCTGTCCGGCGGGGTTGGAGCCCAACACACCCACGCCCGGTGCAGTCTGTGTCAGCGTGGCTAGGGTCAAGTCCGCCGAACCCAAGGGGATATTGACCGGGAAACCACCGAGGTAGAGCGAATCCGGATCGAAGGTGCGGAAGGTGTCAAAGAGAACCCCAAGGTTCATGTCTATGGTTCCCGTCTGGGTCCCCAGAAGATCGATGGCCAAGCCGTCCACTGTGACGACGGTCCCTTGCAGAGTGATGTCCAGCCCCCCGGTGGGTTGTCCATCGAGGAGCGGCGAGACCTCAAAATCCATGCTGAGGGGAACCCGCTCGTTGTCCGAAGGCGTGCCTCCAAAAAGGCCCAAGAGAGTCTTCGTGCCCCCAGGGTTAGCGAGCGGGTCGTAGACTCCGCGCCAGTCCCCCGCCAACGCCACCTGGGTCACCCCATCCAAATGACTGGTGGATTGGATCGGGTCGAGAGAGAGGGAAAAGGACTGCCCAAGGGCTGGGGCGGTAAAAAGAGAGAGGAGAAGAAGAATGCGCATGGGATTGGGGAATGGGCACTCCTGAAGCCAAAACGCACCAGGGGCCGGAGGTCAAGTCTATCCCACTCTGAGCTTCCCCGCAGGCCAACCAGCACTGAATTTGAGACCCTCTGGCCCGGGTCCCAGCGCCAACCGCCCTACTTCACTTGACTCATGGGAATCGCGCAACGCTCCTTGGCGGCGAGCAAAGCAGCTTCCAAGACCCGTTGGGTCTGGTAGGCATCCTCAAAATCCGGTAGGGCAGCGACTGGTTGCTCGCCCCCCAAGACTTTGCAGATGTCCGCTGCCATGTTGACGAAGCCATGTTCATAGCCAAGCACATGAGCGTCGGGCCACCAGTTCCCCGCATAGGGATGGTGCTCACCCGCCGTGCACATGATGCGCTGCCAACCCCGGGTCTTGGGGTCGTCGCCCCCATCGTAATACCACAAGAGGTTCATGTCTTCAAAGTCGAACTTGAGCGAACCCTTGGTCCCGTTGAGCTCAATCGTGTTGCGGTTTTGATGTCCCTGGGCCACCCGCGATGCCTCGAAGCTCCCGATTGCGCCGCCCTTGAAGGTGGTCAGGAACAGGACCGCATCGTCCACCGTGGAGCGACCTTTGCCCTTGCCATCGAGCCGCTTGCGCTCCTTGACAAATGTCTTTGCAATCGCCCCATTAATTTCCTTGATCTCGTCCCCGGTGATGAAACGCGCCATGTCTACGATGTGCGCGTTCAGATCCCCGTGGGCTCCGGATCCTGCGTGCTTTTTCTGAAAGCGCCACAACAGAGGCACATCGGGTCCGGCCCAGTCCTGTAGGTAGCTGGCGCGAACATGTTGCACCTCGCCAATCTTGCCATCAGCCACCAATTGCTGAGCCAAGGCAACCGCGGGGCAGCGGCGGTAGTTGAACCACACAAAAGTCTTTTGACCCTTGCACTTTTTGGCAGCAGCACGCATGGCCCGGGCGTCCTCAAGGGTGCCGGCCAGGGGCTTTTCACAAGCAACGTGCTTACCCGCTTCGAGCATGGCAATCGCTTGCTCGGCGTGCAGATCATTCGGCGTGCCGATGTCCACCAACTCGATGGTCTCGTCCTCTGCGATGTCACGCCATTCAGCACTGAAACGGGCCCAACCCCAGCGCTCGGCGAAGGGTTTGAGCTCGCGGAGATTGCGGGCGCTGACCAATTCCAAGCGAGGCACCCGGGGCAGGTCAAAAAAGTGGGGCGCCTGGTTCCAGGCGTTGGAATGGGCGCGGCCCATGAATTTCTGGCCGATCAGGCCGATGGAAAGGGGAGTGCTCATGGGGCTCAGGCTGAGGAGAAGAGGCAGAAAGGTGCTGCTCACCTCCACAAGCCTAGAATAGTCCCAGGGGGCCCTTGCTAGGGATGGTCCAACTGCTCAGAATGCCCTGCCCCCAAGCCCAGCCTTTTCACCATGCCCACCAATTTCTTCTGCCGCCTCCTCGGCCACACCTGGATCCACCGCACCGAGGACCCGAAAGTCGCCTGGAATGCGGGCAAAGACATGCTGCAACTGCACGCCACCCCCGCCGGGGAGATCCGCTTCTATTTGGAATGTCACCGCTGCAAGGACACCAAGGAGAATCCCACGTCCGAAGAAATTAAGGCGATCAACAACTGAGACAAGGGGCTCCAAGGACCCCCTGAGCCCCCTCTGATCTGGGCAGCCACTTTTCCGCACATCTGTTTGGAACTCGGGCCTTCTTTGGCCGATGATTTGGGAGGACCTACCTACATGGATCTTCTCAAGTACATCCTGCTGATATGCCTCGCGCCGATCTGGCTGCCATTCGTCAAAGAACTCTGGCAGGAATTCACCCTAGCTATGCGCGGGGATGGCGGAATCTTCAACCCCCCCCCGAGCCCCATTGACCGCCGGAAGTTGGACGCGGAATTGGCCGAAGAAGAAATGAGTCAGGTCAATCAAAAGCTACCGACTTTCACCCGCCCTGGACCTGGCGAGCCCAGAGGCCCCCTGCCAGGTGGCGGCCCCCAAACAGGCATCGTGCGGCGGCCCTTTACGGAACAGGCCCGGTCCGGCTTCAGGCGCTAGATTTGCCCCTCTTGGCGACACGGCCCTCACACTTGCTCCCCAGCGCTCGGATCTCCATTATGGACCAATGCACTCAAGACGCGACATCTTGCGGCCCCTGAGACCCGGCAGCAACATGCTCAGTTGTTGCGCAAACCTCAACCATGGGACCAGCATTCCGAAGGAGCCGCGACCTCCCAAGGACTGGAAGACCATCGCCAAGAGCTTTGCCACCCAAGGTGTGTTCAACTATCTCTACAAAGGCGGGGTCCGCATTCCACCGGGCAGAGTGGAGCAGCCAATGATCGCCATGACCCGCAAGACCCAAGTCTTCCGGTCAGAGATGAAACCCCGCCAAAAACAACACCAACGAACGATGCGACTCCTTCACTGCCTCTTCCTGCTCCTGTTTGTCCCCAACATGGGTCTCGCCCAAGGGGAGGAGGTCAACGACCCTGACCCGGTAGCAGTGGCCATTTTGCTGGAAGAACGTTGCGCACGCTGCCACGAGCCTGCCTCGGGAGACAAGAAGGCCATCGACGATTGGCCCGATGCCACGGACCTGAGCGCAACCCTCATGATCGATCTGATGGTCGTGCCCGGAGGAGCCATTGATTCCGATCTATTTCTAACCTGCGACGATGGAGACATGCCCCCCGAAGGCGAAGAGGAAGCACCTCTGAGCCAAGACGAGCTGGACCTCCTCGCCCGTTGGATCAACGACGGGGCGAGCCTGCCGAACCCCGTGACCCTTGAACGAAGACGGGGAGAAATGGCCCGGGCAGCGGCAGTCCTCAGCGGCGCAGAGAACGAAAAGGCCTTAGCAGCTGAAACCCAGCCCAAGCGCCACCGGGGAGCAAAAAGCTGGCTTGCCTTCGGAGGCCGTCTGCACATCACTCTCTTGCACTTCCCGGTGACGCTCTTGGTGCTAGCGGGCCTCTTGGCCTTTAAGAAAGGAGACCCCGGGGTATTGCTTCGCGCTTCCATCGCAAGCGCAGCCCCCTTCGCATGCCTGGCCTCCATCAGCGGTTGGATTCTGGCATCTGAGTTATCCGGGGACATGGAGCTTCACCGTTGGCTAGGCGTCGCATGCGCTGTCCTTTCTTTGGGGAGTTGGTGGGCAACCAGCAAGGTCTGGAAGTTCTGGCGTCCCCTTGTGTTCATCACCTGTCTCGTCTTGATCTCCGCCGCCCACGGTGGAGGAGACCTTGTGCACGGGGAAGACTGGCTACGCTTACCTCTTTGAAGAGGAACCGTCCCGCAGTGAAACAGTTATTCCCAGTAGTGGGTCGCGCCGTTTAGATCATTGAGGAGAGGCACCCCCTGCGCCGAAAGCGGGGGCGCTAACTTCCCTTCTCTGACCAAGACGAATATGGTTGATGTTCTAAGATCCATCATGGCGGACATGCGCTCCTTAGCGCCTTTCCCCCACGTTGCCACAACAGTGCTCGACATTGCGACGCGTCCCGGTGTGACGCCCCAGCACCTAATCCCTGTAATTCAGACCGACCCCGGCCTAACCTGCAAGCTCCTGATGCTCAGCAATTCCGCCTACTACGGATATCAACGGGAAATCGCTTCCCTCGAAGAAGCGGGCGACATACTGGGCGGGCGCACGATCACGAGTCTCGTGTTGGCCTCGTGTGCATCGAGTGACTTTAACAAGACCAACCCGAGCACCACGACCGACTCCACGTCCTCGTGGCGGGACGCCGTCACTACGGCCATCGCTGCGCGACTGGTGGCCAAGCGCACCGGCTGCACAGATCCAGAACGGGCCTACACCGCGGGCCTCCTGATGAACGTGGGCGAACTTATGCTCGAGCGCTATTACGAGGAGGGGCAACATCAGGTGGAACAGGAAGTACCCCTAGGCCGTCCGCGAATCACGGCAGAGAAAGTGGTTCTGGGAATTTCCCACGCGGAACTTGGGGCGCGGCTCGTGGCCCGCTGGATGCTGCCGCAGGTTCTGATCGACACGATCCGTTTCCACCAAGCGCCCGAGAAGGCAGTCCTCGACCCATCCTTGACCGCAACGGTTCACCTGGCAGAAGCCCTGACCACGCACTCAAAAACAGGGGACAACTCTGATGATGGCCTGATCCACTCGACTTTCCCGGTCAGCGACCTGGCCTGGAAGCGCGCGGACATGCTCCCCCATGACCTATTAGAGCTACGACAACAGTTGAGCGACGAATTGAACAAGGCAGAGGACCTCTTCGCGGCCTAGGCGTCCGTGGCGGACCGCTGAAGCAAAGAACGATCGAGTCGGACTCCCATGCGCTCCTGGGCATGCGCGTGACTCGCAAGCCCGGGCCAGCACGCCAGCCAAGTTCCAGCCCATTGGTGCGCTTCGGCGGCGCGCACAAGATCCTGCCGCTTCGCTGCCGAGCGAGCCAGCATTTGGGCAGACTCAAGAGCCGCGCGCTTCACGCCCTCACAGGGTTCGACTGCGCCCTGCGCCCGCAGATGCACCAACCCCAAAAGCTCTTCCCCTTCCGCGGTGGCTCCCGTGCGTAATAAACACTCACCCCGCAAGCGGTCCAAGAGCAGAACTTGCTCCAAGGGGCCTTCGGGGAAATCCGTGGTACCCAGCAACTGCAACGCGCCAGAAAAATCCCGGGCCTTGCACGCGCTCTTCACCAGGGCAAGGTTGCGAAGCAACTCAGATCCGAGCAAGAGCTGCCCATCGCCCCGGCGGCCGGTGAGTGCCCGTCCCAGATAGCCGTACAAGGTTACGAGGGACAGAACATCGAGAAAGTTGTGATGGAAGACTCCCTCCAAACGGTGGGGATCTCCTCGCAAAAAATCGAACCAGGCCTCGGGAGCCGCCGATCCAGGTAGGTCATCCACGCGCTGGTGCCCACACAAGCGTCGCTCAAGGGTTTGCAACTTGTGGTCCCCATAGGGACCCGGTCCTTGCCCACCACAAAGGCGCTTGAGGGGATGGTAGAGATCCAAGTGCCGACGGTTCTCAAAGGGTGACGGCAACCCGTGCAAGCGGAAACGGTCGAGCAAGCGGTGCTGGTCATAGGACTTGCCGAAAAAGCTCACCAGTGTCCCAGCCGCGCCAATGCGTCGGGCTACCTCGTGCAAGAACGGTTTCTCGGCCTCCGGACCCGGCAAAAACCCTTGCCACAACTCGAAGGTCCCGTCGGGCCGGAAGCGTCCCAGCCCAACCATAAAAACCCATGTCCCGGTACCACCGGCCAGGCCCGTTGTTTCCGTGTCCAGAAAGAGCGCGTCCCCCGAGGAAGCTGCCAGCAAGCGGGGATCCTGGGCCATGATTGCCAGGGCCTTGGGATCAGCTAGATGAGCCTCTTCCAGGTGCCAATCCCCGTGCATGTCAGTTCCGCTTAAGAGTGCCTCGCGCCCTTGACAGGTTCCATGGGTTGTTTCCCATGAGACCAGGTCCTTCGGTGGACCGAGTTGAGTGGGGCAAGCGGGCTGAGTGCCCGGTCCGGAACTCGACTCCCCATATGCCTGGCCACGACCCTGCAAGCGTTCCCGCAGGCGTCCGAGGGCGGATTTCCGCGCGCTGCTCTGGGTGTTTGTGGATGAGGGCTCGACCCTGGCGGGCTCAATCGACCCAGGCCCTATGACTCGTGCCCCAGCCGGTTCCGCCCCAGTCTCCTCACGCCGCAAGCGTTTCAAACGCCCGGCCAAATTCTTTTGACGCCCAGCCATTCTTCACTCACTCAGGCAGCAGAGCCCCGCGGGTCACGTGCCCTTCGGGGCCCAGGTCCTTGGCACTGATGACCTCATCCTCTGGAGCGTTGAGTTCCGCGGGCTCGCAAGGCTCAAGGGCCGGCCCCTGGGACAAGTGCTCCAGCAGACGCAAGACACCCGCCTTGCCTTCTGCTCCCACCTCTTCCACGGGGCCCACGCAAGCAGGGCAGCCCCGTTCGCAGGCGCAACGCCGCACCACATCCAAACAAGCCGCGAGCAACTCACGCTGAGCAGCCAAGAGTAAGTCGCTCAACCCCACGCCCCCTTGTACCCGGTCATACAGCACCAAGGTCGGCCGCCCAAAGTGGGTCGAGCGCACCTGGGTGCTGAGGCCTAGATCACTGGGCTGGCAACGAACGAACAAGGGTGCTGTGCTGCGCATCAATTCCCCCAGGGCATGCCAGGCGGTGCCCCCATCGGCGCTGCTGGCTCCTAGCTCGGCGGCGGTTTCGGAGGAGAGGGTCAGCATAAAAGCCTCCGTGTCCAATTCCTCAGGCGGCAGGTGAATCTCACCGGCCCCTACGTTCTCCTTGGTGTAGAAACGGATCTTCTTGTACAGCGTCGCTACCGTTGTCACATGCACTTCTCCGCGCCAAACGCTCGTGTCCTCACCCACTTGGTCGAAGGCATCCGCGCCTTCCGGTAGGGGCATGGGCTGGGCCACCGGATAATCAGCCCGGTCCCGGCGCGAGCACTCTTCAAGTCGAAGGACGCGCACATCCGTGTCGGTCTGGGCCTCGGTGTAGTAATCCGATTCCACCTGTTTTGCATAGGCCCGACGGTTCTTGTGATCGAACGCTTCGATGCGCCACGTCACACCCTGCACCTGGTAGATCGCTCCCTCATGACAAGTCACCAGGGACGACTCCCGATCCGTCTCACCCAGGGCACGCTCGCTACCCTGTTCGAGAATCAACACATTGTCCAGGTCCCCACCCGCCAGGGAAACATCCTGGGCCGGATAGGCGTCCGCCATCCAAAAGAAGGTGCGCTCGCGCTCCATCAGGAACCCCGACTCCTCCGCCAAATAGGACAACACCTCAGCCGCGTCGGGCACCTGACCAAAAGCCGGGTCTCCCGCCAAGGTGCCGTCTTCGGCCCGTTGGAACGGCAGCTCAAAAGCCGCGCACTTCAACTGTTCAGAGAGCAAAACCAAATTGTCCGGGTCCAAGCCAAGACGCTCCCGGGGGGCGGCGAAAAGGTACTCCGGATGGGCTGCTAGATACTGATCGGTCGGCTCAGAGCGAGCCAATTGCAGAACGAGGCTCGGGCCACCCCGGCGTCCCACGCGCCCCGCTCGTTGCCAGAACGACGCTTGGCTGCCGGGATAACCCACGAGCACCGCCACGTCCAAAGCGCCGATATCAATGCCCAACTCAAGTGCATTGGTAGAGATCACGACCTTGACCGAACCGTCCTTGAGCCCCGCTTCGATCTCCCGGCGCATATTGGGTAAGTAGCCACCTCGATAGCCCCGGATTTCGCTGGGCTTGAGCCCCATGTCCTTGGCCCCTTCCTTCAGGTAACGGGTCAGAACCTCCACGGCAGTTCTTCGGCCGCAAAAGAAAATTGTCTGGTGGTCGGAACCACAAACCACCTTCGCCACCTTACGTGCCTCTTCGAGAGCACTGGCCCGTAGCCCCGCCACGGGATTCAGGAGCGGCGGGTTGTAGACCGCAAAGTAACGCTTGCCCGCAGGAGACGCGTCCTCATCCACAACCGTTACCTTTCGCCCAAAGAGCCGCTCCGCATGGGCCGCGGGCTCGCGCACGGTGGCAGAACTGGCCAGGAATCGCGGATGGGCCCCATAGTGCGCAGCGATGCGCACGAGTCGCCGCAGCACGTTGGCCACGCTGGACCCAAAGACCCCGGAAAGGGAATGCACCTCGTCTACGATGATGTACTCAAGCCCCTTGAACAACTCCGCCCACTTGGAGTGATTCGGCAGGATCCCTTGGTGCAACATCCAGGGGTTGGTCAAGACCATGTGGCCCCGGTCGCGCAAGGTGCGCCGAACGCTCGGGGGCGTGTCCCCGTCGTAAGTGAAGGCGTGAAAAGCCTGATCCCCCTGTTGGCGGCCCAACCCTTCGATCATGGCGGTCAAGCCGACGGTTTGATCCTGGGCCAGAGCCTTGGTGGGATATAGAAAGAGCGCCCGCGCTTGACCATTGGTTTCGAGCAAGCGCTGCAAGACTGGCACGGTGTAACAAACCGTCTTGCCGCTGGCAGTGGGCGTGGCCACCAACACATCTTGTCCTTCGAGGGCCGCCTCGATGGCTGTGGCCTGGTGGGCGCGCAGGGATTCCACCCCCCGCTGACGGAGCACCTCAATCAACTCAGGCGCCATCCTGGCTGGAAAGTTCTTTTGGCGGCCGTGGCGTTCGGGAGTCTCGTGCCAATGAACGATGCGCTCGCGCCAACGGGCTTCCCGCTTCAGTTCGGCGACGATGCGCTCCACCGGCTTCGTCCCTCTTTTGGTTTTGCCGAGGGCGGCTTTCAAGGACGCCTCGGGCCCATTTCCTGCAATCATGTGGGTGCTCCCTGCTTTGCCCGGAGGAGCCCTCATGGCTCCCCACCTGCGAAAACCACGGCAAAGGCCGTTCGGCTCCTGTTAGGGTCCCCCAGCCTATCGCCAATGACGGCTGGATTGCAAGCCCTCGAGCCGCGCACCGTCCAATAGGTGCCCTAGTCCCTAAAAAGGGCTATGAGAGCCCTGTGGAGGCTGTCCTTGGCGGGGATCGCACGGATGCCCTCCCCAGTCTCCAGCACCGGCTGACCTGCAGAATCGAGCCCGAGCACAAAGCTGTGGGTCTGGCCCCGCTGCCCCGTGAGGACCACTTCCACGTTTTGATCCAAGGGTCCCGCCGTTCCATCCAGATAGCTTTCCGCGGAGAGGAAAAACAGCATGTCCAGCACATCGAGCAACTCCGTGGCGGAGCGCTCTTGGCCCTTGCGCCTCCACGTCCCCTGGATCTTTCGCTCGTAGGTTCGGGTCAAGTCTCCCCAGCGCACATCGAGCTGCACCAGACGCACTTCATCGAGGGACCAAAGATCCAAGCTGCGGAAATCCGCAGCGGGCATGGAAAGCACTTCAAGCAGGGATGCTTCCACACGCCCCACCAGGGTTTCTCCGGGGCGGAAATAGGTGCGCATCAAGTCCGCACCATCCACAAACAATTCACGTCCGACCCAGGCGACCTGCACGTCATCCCCATGGATCCCTCCCAGCTCAAGGGCATAACCCCAGCGCTCGGCTGCCGGTGGAAACTCATCTGCGGCCACAAGCTCACGCTCCCAGCCATCGATGATTCCATTTTCCAGAGAGCCGAAGACTCGGTCCACCAACACAGGATTCGCCAGGCCCAGATTTTCGGTCTGGCCTTCGGAGTTAATCAACTCCAAGCCAAAGGTCTCTCCCTTGATCCGATGCAAGCGCACGGTGTTGGGACCCTGCAACAAACGGATCGCATCCACATCCGCGCGGAAGGCGTGAATCAGGGTGCGGTCGGTGAAGTCCGTCCAGTGCTGAATCAAGGCGTCGGCGGATTTGCCCCCCACGCCCACAACCCTCTGCCCAGCAGGGCGTGTCACTGACCAGTAGCCCGACTCGTAGCCTCCGGACATCAGCAAGGTTTCTTTCGCCCCTGCACTGCTTTCCCACTCAAAAATCATTTCCGGGTGATCCAAATCCCAGCGTTCTAGGGGAGCTTCGAAGTCCGCCACATCCTTGTCCGTGGGCGGATCATAGGCAAAGCCCTGGATATCTACCCCACTGAGGCCCTTGAGCCAAAGCAGCATCCCGAAGGGATCCATCCGAACCCGCTCGGGAGAAATGAGCTGCCAACCGCCTCCCTTGCGCTCTGCGATGAAGGAAAAATCCGGGTTCATCTTATCTAGACCCTTCCACGTGCGTCCCACCCGAACGATGGTCTCAGGATTGAGGCCCAAGAGTTGCTTGGAACGGAAATCCCTCACGCTACGCTGCAGCATCGTGTCTAGGGTCCGCAGAATCCGATAGGTCCCGCCCCGGGTACGCACGTACTGGCTCATGCCGTCCACATCGAGGGCGCCCAGCACCAGCTCGAGTTCACGCTCCTCGCCAGCCTCATCCCGGGTGGTAATACGCAGGGTCGCGCGGGGAGGCTCGAAGCTCCCGTCCAAGTCGGCTTCCTCGGCCGTAGCCACAAAGCGCGCGTTTTGCACGAGGCTTTTCAGCAGCGCCCCAAGGAGGGCCCTGTCCACCGGATACGGCAAGGGATCGGAGAGCATCCAACCCTGGGGGCCCAGCTCAAAACCCAAGTACTCCTCACGGTCCGTGTGGTCCACAAAGACCTTGACGATCCGGCCGGGATCCAAGTCCCCCAGCAGACGCTCTTCTGTGTGGAAACGAGTCTCGTCTTCGACCTCTTTCTGTTGCAAGATGAAGAAAGAAAGCGTCCCCACCAGGAGAGCCAAGAAAAGGAGTGATCCGCGACTCATGCCTCGGATCCCTGACTGTCCTGTCCGCTGCCCAACTGACCCGACGGTGCCCGCTCAGGCCCGCCACGGCGGCGCAAAAAGCTCACCAGCACGCCCATCAAGACGCAACTCAGGGGCAGGTACCAAAGGGCCACCTGAACCACCCGGGTTACCGTTTCCGCCGGAGCGCGCTGTATGGCGGGGTCCTTGGAAGAGATCGACACACGATACTCACGGTCCGTCGCCCAGTTGAACAGGTTGCGGGCAAAGGGCTCGTTGAATGGTCCCATGCGAGGGTCGCCCAAAATGCTGTCCTGCAACATGGCACCACTCCCCAAGAACACAATCCGGTTTTCGCGTACGACACCATCAGCCCGTGTGGCCTCAGTCACTTCGGCGCCAGCCTCCGCTGCAAAACCGCGACTCCAAGCAATCACCAGATCCTGCGCTTTCTGGTTCTCGTGATCATCAGGGATCCAGTTGAACGGTGGCTCATCCACCCAGGATCCCGGGGCACGACGTGGAGAACGGACCACCGCCTGGGCAAGGCCCAAGCGGGGCTGACGCGCCACGCGCAATCCGTGAGCTGCTGGCACCCGCAAGGGCTGGGCAGCGTCCTTGTAGGGTCCGGTGATTGGGTGAGCGCCCATGTCATCGGGTAAAGCCTGAACATATGCCACCTGAGGGCCACCCACCACAGGCGCGGTGGTCGCCGCATCCCGCTTGGGTTCGCACACGATACCCGGGGTGATTTCTACACCAAAGGACTCGTAGAACAGGTCCAGTCCCGAAGCCACGAGGAGGCCTGGGTCCGTGGGCGCAGCCAGCACCAAACGCCCTCCGCCTGCCATGAATTTCTCGATGGAGCGAGTTTCGAGGTCGCTAAAAGGGGTTCGGGGCTCCAGTATCGCGAGGACACTGCAGTCTTCTGGCAAGTCGCCATTCTCCGTGCCCGACCAACGCTCGGTCCGGAAACCGTCAGCGGTCAAAATCGACTCGAGGCGGCCAAAACCTGCGGGATCCCCGTTCAACTCAAAGGCGTCCCCCTCCCCATGGCCACGGCTAAAGCAGATGAGGGGCGCACGCCCCTGGGTAACCTTGAGCATCGCCGCAAGGATCGCCTTTTCCCCGTCAAAACTCATGATCGCCGGGGCGCGATATGCATTTTTATCCGGGTTGCCCGGATCCAAGGCCGCAAGGGCATGGCGCCCAAAGAGAGGCACCACTTCGCGTATGGGTACGCCCTCCGGAAGGTTGGGGTCCCGATCCGCTTCCGCTGGGGCCAGATGGGAAACAATCAGGCAGTTTTCGAGTCCGCGAATGCGTAACTCAAGCTTGCGCCTTTCAATACCCACCGCGTCCAACATGTTGTGACGCGTGATCTTGAGCTGATCCCCCGCCTCTAGTTTCATCACCTCAAGCAACTCCGAGGTCCGTGTCTGCACATCTTGGGCCACGCGCTCAAAGGGCGCCGGCTCGGGTCGGAAGAACACGTCGATGTGTACCTCACCTGGCAAAGCCACCAACACGCCCCGGGTGGACGCATCCACCGAAGCGCTGCCAGTAGCAGTCAGGTCAAAGCGCTGACGAACCCCCGGTCGAGCGGCCAGCCAGTTGATGGCCAATACGGCGGAAAGGGCGAGGGCTCCCGCCAAAACCACCTGGAACCAAATCCCAGCTCGGGAAATCTTACCGACACTTTTGGAACGACTCATACTCGCCACCTCCGGCCCTCAAGCATCCGCACGGTGGCGAATAAAAAGAGGCAAGGCCAGGAGCAGAAGAAAACCACCTCGGCCGTGTCGATCACACCCATGCGCCAGGAAAAGTGAAAGTGCCTCAGCACATCCATGGCTTGCAGGCTGGAACGCAAGGTCTGCACCAGCAGGCCTCCCAAGTCACCCGTGCCCACGAAGGCATCGAGGGAATTCAACAGTTGTCCGCCGAAGCTTGGCACCAGAATCCAACCGAGACAGGCGGCAAAGGCCAGAAACGCCGCCAAGAGGGGTGTGTTGGTGGAGGTCGCCGCTAGCAATCCCAGGGATACAAAGAGCCCCGATGTGAGCACGGCCCCCAGCCAGGTGGCGAAAACTGCGCCCCAATCCGGTGGGCTTCCCTGGAGTTGAAAAAGCAAACCGTAGAGCGGCACCACCGACCAAATCAATGCGAGGAACGTGGTGGCTGCAAGGAACTTGCCGACCACCACTGCACTATCGCTGACCGGTGCAGTCAAAAGATATTCAAGGGTGCCCGATCGCGACTCTTCGGCCATCATGCGCATGGCGAGCAACGGGGGTAGAAACACCATCAGTGCCCAGAACAAGGTGCCTCCGCCCAAAGCCCCTCGCAGGGACGATCCCACATCGCCCCCGGTGTAGGGCAGCACGAGGTAGAGGAAAAGTCCGTTGGCAAAGAGCGCCAACGCCAGCAATAGCCACCCCAGTGGCGTCAAGAAAAGACCAGCGAGTTCGCGCCGGTAGATCACCAAGGTGCCCCTCATGAGGGATCTCCGGGCTCGTCACTTTCCGCGTTCCCCGTGGGGTCTTCGATTTCCATGGGAGCTCCGAGCTCGCGGCTGGTGCCCTGGTCAAAAGGGTTCAGGCTGTAGATCATTTTCTTCGCGGGGGGCGCTTTGGCGCTTGCATTGAATCCAGAATCAGGCTGCAACTGCAAGAGCCCGTCGTTATCAGTGGGTTCCATCGTTGCGGCGGGCGCATTTTCTTTGGACGCAGAAATATCAGCCACGTTGCCAGACACCAACTGGGCGAACACATCCTCTAGGCTGCGTTTTTGCGAGGACAGTTCTCGCAGGGCCCATCCTTCCTGTGCCGCCAGGGCCCCCACGTCTTCACGCAAGTCCCCTTCCCCTTCAATCACGAAACCATGATGAATCCCGAGACGCTCGCCCAGGGCAACAGCGGTCACTCCCGGCAAACTCTTGAGCAATTCCACGGCTGCTTCGGGGTCTAGTCCCACATAGGCCTCAAGCCTCACACCCGCGCTGCCACCGAGCTGTTGTTCGAGTTGTTCGCGGGTACCGTCCGCAATCAGGTGCCCCTCGGCCATGACCAAAACACGTGAGCACATGGACTCGATCTCGGCCAGAATATGGGAGGAAACCAAAACCGTATGTTCATCGGACAACTCGCGCACGAGGCTCCGCACCTCTCGGCGTTGCAATGGGTCGAGACCGCTGGTGGGTTCATCCAAAATCAGCACGGGAGGCTCGGGCAAGAGCGCAACCGCTAGGCCCACCCGCTGGCGGAGCCCTCTGGAAAGAGTCCCCACTAATTGACGAGAGCGATCGGACACTCCTACGCGGTCCAGTACCTCGGCACTGCGCCGCTGGCGATCACTGCGGCCCATGCGATGCAAGCGACCGTGAAAGTCGAGCATCTCCTGCACGCGCATGTCCCGATAAAGGGGGACCGATTCCGGCAGATAGCCAATGGACTCGCGCACCTTCAAGGAGTCTCTCAGCACGTCGTGCCCACAGACTTCCAGGCGCGCGGCGGAAGTGGCAGGCAAAAATCCAGCCAGGATCCGCATAATGGTGGTCTTGCCGGCGCCGTTGGGGCCCAGCAGGCCCACGACCTCGCCCGCGTCTAGGTGGAACGAAACCTGGTCCACGGCAGTATGGCGCCCGTAGCGCCTGGTGAGTTCTGAAACCTCGATCATAGGAGCAGCAGGGTACCCGCTCACGGGGTGGAAGTTGCCGAGCAGGACGGGCGATTCTTTCGATGAGCGAATCCGAGCACTCAAAGCGTGCGGTTGGAGCTAGGCTAGGCCCCATGCAAAGACGCCAACTCTTGGCCGCCAGCTTGGCGAGCCCCCTCCTCACATCCCCAGCAACCTCCATGACCCGCAGCTCCCGAGGCGAGCCCTTCAATCTGCCCTATGCCCCCCACTTCGGCATGTTCAAGCACCACGCCGGCGGTGACCCGGTGGCGCAGCTCGAGTTCGCGCGAGCCGAGGGCTTCACGGCCTGGGAGGACAACGGCATGGGGCGCAAGTCCCCCGAGCAGCAGAAGCTGCTCGGCGCCGCGATGCAGCGGCTCGGATTGCAGATGGGCGTGTTCGTCTGCAACTGGAATACCGCCTGGAACGTGTCCTTCAGCTCAGGCAAGAAGGAGATGGTGCAGTCCTTCGTCGACGAGCTGAAGGGCGCCGTCGAGACCGCTAAGCGCTGCGGCGCGACCTGGATGACCGTGGTCCTGGGCAACCAGGCGACCAACCAGCGTCAGGGCTTTCAGGACGCGAACGCGATCGAGATGCTGCGCAGGGGCGCCGAGGTGCTCGAGCCCCATGGGATGGTGATGGTGCTCGAGCCGCTCAACTTCCGCGATCACCCGGGCATGTTCCTCGAGCGCTCGGACCACGCCTACATGCTGTGCAAGGCGGTGAACTCGCCCTCGGTCAAGGTGCTCTTCGACATCTACCACCAGGCCATCTCCGAGGGCAACCTGATCCCCAACATCGAGAGTTGCTGGGACGAGATCGGCTACTTCCAGACCGGGGACAACCCGGGGCGCAAGGAACCGGGCACCGGCGAGATCAATTACCTCAACGTGTTCAAGCACATTCATGGCCGCGGCTTCAAGGGCGTGCTCGGCATGGAACATGGCAACAGCCGCGGGGGCAAAGACGGCGAGCGTGCTGTGATCGACGCCTACCGGGCGGCGGATGACTTTTTAGGTGGACGCTGACGAGCGACGCTTCACGGGGCTGACTTCTCTCGTGCAGAGGGAAGCAACCCGAGGCCAGGGACACTCCCGGGCCACTCCAACCCCGGCAGCCCCTGGGCATTTGCCAAACCACTTCCCGCCGAGGGCTCCGCGCCCTTAGGCTGAACCACCCAACCGTCCCTTCGGGGCGGAAAACCCACGGAGACGACATCTATGATTCTTACCCTGCCCCTCCTTTTCTTCACGGGCACCTTCAGCCCTGGGCACCTTCCCCCACCGTTGCTGGTCTCGTCCGCGAACATGCGTCTCGACATCACCGAAGCGGTGGAGGCGGAAATCAGCAACTTCGACACCCTCTTTGAAACCTGGGTCGCAACCTACCGAGCGGCCGAAGACGACGCCGGGCGTGAAGCCGCCCTCGAAAATCGGCCCACGGCCGACGACGCAGTGAAGAACCTCTTCGGCCTCGTCGAAACAGAACCCGCCGGGGATGGCGCCTTCAAGGCACTCACTTGGATCATGCGAGCCTACACCTCGGAAGGCATGAGTCCCTCGGCCCAGGCCCTTTCGCTCTTGGCCGAGCACCACATCGAAAGCGAGCAGCTCAAGGATGTTGCCATGAACCTCAGCAGGGGATCCGCGGAAATGGTCCCGGGTCTCTTGACCATCGCCGAAAAAAGCCCCCACCACGATGTGCAGGGCTGCGCGACCCTGTCCGCTGGAATCATTCTCGGTAAGGACCCCCTGACCCGCGAACGCGGAGTGAAGCTGCTGGAAAAGGTCATCGCTGACTACAGCGATGTCACGCACTATGACGGCCGCTTGGAATTGGGCAAGAAAGCCACGGGCGAGCTCTACGTCATGCGGAATCTGCAAATCGGTATGACCGTACCTGAGATCGAAGCCGAGGACGTGGACGGAGTCGCTTTCAAGCTGTCCGACTATCGAGGCAAGGTGATCTTGCTGGACTTTTGGGGCGACTGGTGAGGCCCCTGCCGGGCTATGTACCCACACGAGCGGTCGCTCGTGAGTGAATATGCTTCACGTCCCTTTGCCATCATTGGAGTCAACTCTGACAAGGACCGCGAGGTCCTAAAAGAACGCATCATTGAAGAATCGATCACCTGGCGCTCCTTCTGGAACGACGGCAGCACCCGTGGACCGATTTCCACCCAGTGGAACGTCAGTGGTTGGCCGACCCTTTACCTGATCGACCATGAAGGGGTCATTCGGTATAAGGACCCCCTGCGCGGGGATCTCCTCGACGAGGCCCTCAAGGAACTTGTTCCCCTAGCGGAAAAAGCCCTCAAAACAGGCAGCCGCTGAACCCTGCTCGGGGCATCAACCCGGTCCTAAAGACCATTTGCCCGCAACCCCGCTGCCCCCGGATCCCGGGGGCAGCGGGGTGATGAGCATGAAGATGGTTGGCCGAGCGACCACGCGGCGGTGCTCTCAACCATCTCCTTGCCAGTTCAAAGGCGTCCGCGCTGAGCTGCGTTGGCGGGATTCGCCCCCATGGCCTAGCCTCTGGCAGCTGCATTCCAATCAATGACCCAGGCCCCAAAACGAATGTTCTCTTTTTCGATCGTATTGCGCACCAGCCCGTTGTTTCTGCTTCTGGCGCTTCCCTGCAATGCGCAGGGCTCTGAGGGCTTCCGCATTGAGCAGAATGCAGAGACGGGTGCCCTCCACATCCTGCGCGCGGTATCTGGCGAGAGCGTTTTGACCCAGGAGGCACAGCCCGACTTTCGGCCTTTCTTGCACCCCATCCACGCGCCCGATGGCAAGGGTGTCTTGACGGAGCTGAGCCCCGGTCACCACAAGCATCAGACTGGACTCTACTGGGGCATCACGCGGCTCAATGGGCGGGACTACTTCCATCATCCTGGAGATGGCTACTGGCAGCGGAAGTCCGCGAAGGTCGTGCAGTCACAGGGCCCCGAGGTCTCCTGGGAGATTGAGTACGACTTGCTTGGGAAAGAGGGTCAGGCCATATTGACCGAGACTCAGCAATGGACAATGAGCGAGGACAAGGGTCGCTACATCCTCGACCTGGTTTGGAAAGGCCTGGCGAATGTCGACGTTACGGTTGGCGAGTACAACTACGGTGGCCTCTTTCTGCGCATGCCGTGGAAGCCCAAAATCAAGGGCGCCGCAACCAATGGCGCCGGCCAGACAAATCGCGAGGCGGAGGGGCAACGCGCGCCGTGGGTGGACGTGGGCATGGAGATCGAAGGACGGGAAGATGCTGGCCACATCGCCATCCTGGATCACCACAAGAACAAGGGTTATCCCCAGCCCTGGCGTGTCGATGGCAACTTGGGCGTTGGCCCGGTTCGCGCCCGTCTGGGCGACTGGACGATCGAGAAAGGCCAAGCCGAGATCATTCGCCACAGGATCGTCGTCTACACCGGGGAGCTCGACACTCCCATGCTCAACTCTTCTTGGGAGGACTACACCGGCCGTGAGTTCGGCTCGGGCAAGTGGCGGCTCGCCCAGCGCGACGGCCCTCAGCCCACCTTTCACTCGCCCCAGGAAGCTGTTGAGAGGATGACGCTGACCAGTGGATTTGATGTCAATGTCTGGGCATCGGAGCCCATGATGACTCAACCCATGGCCTTCTGCTGGGATGACCGTGGCCGCCTATGGATCGCGGAAAACCGGGACTACGAAACTCGCGGCCGTGGCTTTTCGAAGTTTGGGGACAGTCGCATCCTGATCCTGGAGGACACGGATCACGACGGTGTGGCCGACAAACGAAAGGTGTTCCTCGAGGGCATTCCCTTTCCTGCTGCCATCGCCGTTGGCATGGGCGGACTGTGGCTCGGCGCACCGCCCAATCTGCTTTTCATTCCCGATCAGGATGGCGACGACCGTGGTGACATGGACGCCATTGAAGTGAGGCTCACGGGCTGGGGGATCCGTGACCGGCACGAGACTCTCAATAGCTTTATCTGGGGGCCAGACGGTTGGCTCTACGGCTGCGAGGGCTTCGCAACGCATTCCCTGATCGGCAAGCCGGCAGGCGCAGGCAAGTTGTTCAAGAAAGACGACCCGTTTCCGAAAGACATCCAATTGGAGGGTCCGGGCACTCCGATCAACGGGGGTGTCTGGCGCTATCACCCGACCAAAGAGCGCTTCGAAGTGGTTGCCCACGGCTTCAGCAATCCCTGGGGCATCGACTACGACGAACATGGGCAGCTCTTCATCACTGCCTGCGTCATTCCCCATCTATGGCACGTCGTCCCAGGGGGTATCTATCATCGCCAGGGTGGTAGCCACTACAACCCTTATGTTTACGGCGACATCCGGACGATCGTCGATCACAAACACCTATCCGCCCACGGCGGAGCGAGCATCTACCTGTCGGACGCTTTTCCTGAGGAGTACCACGGGCAGCTGTTCATGGCCAACATTCACGAACACGCAGTTCTGAGCGATATCTTGGAGCCCGTTGGGTCTGGTTTTGTCGCCCATCACGGCTCGGAGTTCCTGAAGGCGAACGACGACCAATGGATCGGATTCAGCATGGAGATCGGCCCCGGGGGCGGGGTCTTCGTGCTCGATTGGCATGATGCGGACATCTGTGGCAAAGACATTTGGCACAAGGAGAGTGGCCGTATCTACCGCATCGCACCCAAGGAGTCCCAGGCCGCGGACTGGCCCGGGCGCTACCAGGACCTGGCCAAGCTTGGGGACGAGGCGCTCGTGCAATTGCAGACGAGCCCTAGTGCTTGGCACGCACGGCGTGCGCGCGTGCTGCTCCAGCAGCGGGCAACGAATGGCAGTCTTGCTAGCGAAACCCATGGGCAACTGCGCCGGCTGCACTCGAAAGACGCCGATCCCCGTTGGCGTCTGCGTTCCATGTGGGCTCTGCACATTACTGGAGGATTGGACGAGGCTGCCCTGATCAGCAGCTTGGACGACGATGATCCCTACGTGCGCGCTTGGTCGATCCAGCTCGTGTGCGAGGATGGGGCGCCCGCGGCCGTATTGCCTCTCTTTGCAGAGATGGCGAAGAGCGATCCCTCGCCCGTGGTCCGGCTCTACCTCGCCGCAGCACTGCAACGCATGGACCACGAGGATCGCTGGTCCATCGCGAGTGGGCTCGTGACCCACGCCGAGGATATAAAGGACCAC
This sequence comes from Planctomycetota bacterium, assembly GCA_028823345.1. Classification (GTDB taxonomy): domain Bacteria; phylum Planctomycetota; class UBA1135; order UBA1135. The sequence goes on along the minus strand of JAPKBR010000015.1, from coordinate 49,285 downwards.
AATATTCCCAAGATGATCTGGTTCGGAATCGAGCCGATGCTTGCGGGCAATCCCAACCGAGCGTTGCAGCTGGCCCTCGGCAGTCGAATTCCGGAAATCGCAAGCAAGGTCGCCCGCAGGCTCACCGCTGCTGGCGAACTCACTGCCTTGGTGGCTTGCATGGCAGAGCCTTCAGCCGCGCGCGGATTGTTGCTGAAAGGAATGCGCGATGGCCTGCGCGCTAGCGAGCAGCCCCAGGCTCCAGCCAATTGGAAACGCGTGCACGCCGAACTGATGAACGATCCCGCGACCAAGCGGCTGGCGATCGAGCTCGCCCAGCAATTTGGAGATCGTAATGCTGCCCGGCAGCTGTTGGTGACACTCGATGATCAGAAAGCAGAGACAAGCAGCCGCTTGAGTGCGTTGCGCTCCCTGGAGGATGTGCAGCACCCTGAACTGACCGCGAAACTGATCGGGCTGCTCGACGATGGAGCGATGCGCATGGGCGCAATCCGTGCCGTTGCCGCGTACGAGGATCTGAGCCTGGCCGAGGCCCTGCTGGCACGCTACTCCGGCTTCAATGCGGATGAGCGCCTTGCCGTGGTGCAAACCCTGGCCTCGCGCTCGAAGTACGGCTATCGCTTGACCCAAGCGATCGAGGAGGGCGAAGTCGAGAAAAGAGATGTGCCGGCCTACCTCGTGCGTCAGCTGCGGGATGTGGTGGGCGTGGGTTTTGTCGAGGTTTGGGGTTCGGTCGAATCATTGAGCAGCGACACTCAGGCAGGCATCGAGAAGTATCGGGCGCTGCTCACGGACGCGGCGGTCGCCGCTGCCAATCCCAATTCCGGCAGAGTGGTCTTTGAGCGCACCTGCTCCGCCTGCCACACAATGTACGGCGAGGGCCATCAACTGGGCCCCGATCTCACGGGATCAAACCGCATGGATCTCACGTACATTCTGGGCAATGTTCTGGATCCCAGTGAGGAGATCCAAGATGACTACAAGGTGCTGGTGATCTTGACCGATGACGGTCGTATGTACGCCGGTATTCTCGTCAGCGAAGATCCGAGTCAAGTGACCCTGCGTATCGCGGGCGAGGCCGAGGATGTCGTGATCCCCAAGTCGGAAATCGAGTCTCGCCGGGTCGACTCGCTGTCGATGATGCCCTCGGGGCTCTTGGATACATTGGCTGACAGGGAAGTGCTCGATTTGATCTCGTTCCTGCGCACATCCGAGCAGGTAGAACTGCCTGCAGCAGGAGAAGAACGGCGCTAGTGCGGGGTCTTTGAGGCGGGAGGTCTCCATCCGATTACCGCGAGGACAATCGTGGGGCGATGCTGCGCACGACAGGTCCGGTCTTGCGATCGGCGGCGAATTCCACCGTCCAAGCTCGCGACGAGAAGCGTTACGAACACCGCCAAGAAAACCTCGTGACTCGGCGCCCGTGCGAATGCAGCTGCTGTCGGCACGGGTTGCACAGGGAAGTCCCTGGCGCTGGCTGCGGGGATTCCTACACTTGCCCCATGTTGAGATCCCACACCGGCCTGCTCTTGATCGCCCTCGCCTCCTGTGCCGCCCCCCAGGTGCTGCCCCTGACCGCGGCGTCTCCGGCGGCAGCGCCCTTGATCATCGCCCACCGCGGCGCCTCCGCCGAGGCCCCGGAGAACACCCTGGCCGCCTACGCCCTGGCCATCGAGCAGGGGGCGCTGCTGGCGGAGTGTGACATCTACCTCACGGCGGATGGGGTGCCGGTGCTCTTTCACGATTCCGATCTCGAGCGAACGACGAATGGGCGGGGACCCATCATCAATTTCAGCCTGGCGCATCTAAAAGAGCTCGACGCCGGTTCTTGGAAGAATGCTGCTTATGCGGGGGAGACGATCCCGACCCTGGTCGAATTCCTGTTGGCCGTGAAAGGCAAGTTGCGGCCGGTGATCGAGATCAAAGGCAAAGATCGCGAGATCGAGAGCCAGGTCATTCGCGCCCTGCGTCAAGCGCAGTTTCCTTCCGAGGACGTGATGATCTTCTCCTTTCATTATCAGGTGGTGGAGAAGATCGCTCGCCTGGATCCAGCCTTGCCGACGACCTGGCTCGTGACCCCGCCCGAGGCGGGAGAGGATGCCGGCCCTTTCTTTCGTCGGGCCCTGGAAGCGCGTGTCAGTGCCCTGGGTGTTTCCCACGATAAACTCACACCTTCATTTCTGCGCCGGGCCCACGAGTCAGGACTCTCGCTCTTCGTGTGGACTGTGAATGATGCGCAGCGGATGGTGCAACTCGCGAACATGGGGGTCGACGGTGTCATCACGGATCGGCCGGCCCTGGCGCTGGAGGTGCTGCGCGGCCAGGCAACGGCTGGCGTGCAGCCATAGCCCTCGGGGCCGGACTCGTTCGATCCCCAGTGCGCTCCCGGCTAATTCGGTCCCTGGCTCTGGTGCGTAGGGGTAACTCATTCTTAATATTCCGTTTAGCTAGGGCGATCGGGGAATCTTGACAATCGCTTCAGGCGCACTGCGGACCATGCAGCGTGTAGAATGCGCCGATGAAAGGCAATCCCCAGTACGCAATCACTCTCCTCCCGCTCATCCTTGCACTAAGCTCCGCGACGGCGCTTGCCGACGTTGAGCTCCCCTCCGTCTTTTCCGATCACATGGTGCTCCAGCGTGATCGACCCACCAAGGTCTGGGGACGCGCCGATGCAGGCGAGCAGGTCACGGTTCAATTCGCGGACGAAACTCAGCACGCCAAGGCGGGCGCAGACGGGCGCTGGTCCGTGGCGCTCTCGGCGCGGCCCGCGAACGCCCAAGGCCATGACTTGGTCGTGAGCGCAACAAATCAAATTGTGCTGCACGACGTGCTCGTGGGGGAGGTTTGGCTCTGCACCGGTCAATCGAACATGGAGTGGAGCGTGGCGAGCTCCAATGACGCCGAAAAGGAGATAGCCGCCGCCAAGTTCCCCCGCATTCGGTTGTTCAAAGCGAGTCACACCCTGAGTCATGATCCTCAGTTCACCGTGCCTGGCAGCTGGGCAGTTTGTGATCCGAGTAGCGTGGGCAACTTCTCGGCCGTGGGTTACTTCTTCGCGCGGGATCTGCTGCACAAGCTGGACGTGCCGATCGGCTTGATCTCCACCAACTGGGGGGGCACGCGCGCAGAGCCCTGGACTTCCCCCGACGCGTTGGCTTCCCACTCGCTCTATCGCGAAGACATGGAATCCCAACGGGAGGCGCTCGATCTCTTGCGCAATGCGGATACGAAAGAGCTCGAGGCGATTCACCGCGCGGAACTGGAACGGGTCGCCGTTCAAGGTGCCTCCTATTGGAAGAAGGTCACGGCCAAGGATCCCGGCACCAACGGTGGTTGGAGCGCCCCCGATTTCGATGACGCGGCTTGGTCCCGAATGCAGCTACCCGCCCTCTGGGAAGGCGCCGACAAGAAACTGGCCGACCTGGACGGACTCGTCTGGTTCAGGCGTCGCGTCGAGATCCCCGCGAACTGGGCCGGCAAGGATCTCCAGCTGGAACTGGGCATGATCGACGACTCGGACGTCACCTACTTCAATGGCGCCTTGGTTGGTTCCCTGCTCGGACAGCACCAGAGCGTGCGCAGCTACGCCGTTCCCGCCGCATTGGTCAAGGCCGGTTCCTGCGTGATTTCTGTGCTCGTCTATGACACCGGTGGCGCGGGAGGATTCAACGGACCCAAGGAACGGATGCGTATCGGTTTGAAAGGAGATAAAGCCAGCAACATGACGAGCCTCGCCGGCTCTTGGAGCTGGCGTGTCGGCGGACCTCCCCAGGCTGCTAGCCTGCCCAAGCCCGCGAAGAATCCTGGCCAGGCCGACATCAACTCTCGCACACCAGGTGCGATGTACAACGCCATGATTCATCCCTTCGTTCCCTACGGGTTGCGAGGTGCCATCTGGTACCAGGGCGAATCCAATGCCGGGCAGGCCGCGGAGTACCGCGAGCTCTTGCCCCTGATGATCAGCAGTTGGCGCGAGGCCTTCGGTCAGGGGGACTTCCCATTTGGGGTGGTCCAGCTAGCGAGCTTCATGGCCGTAGCCCCGGAGCAACCGGTTCAGGGTGGTTGGGCGTTCTTGCGTGACGCGCAGTCGCACACGGCGCGCAGCATGCCGAACGTCGGCTTGGTAGTCGCTTCGGATATCGGTGCCGCCAAGGATATCCACCCGCGCAACAAACAAGCCGTGGGCCACCGCATGGCCCTGTGGGCCCTTGCCACGATCTATGGGCACACGAAAGTCGAGTACTCGGGACCGATCTACTCGCGCTTCGAGCAGCGTGGGCACGAGTTGGTGGTGCACTATCACCACGGCAAAGGCCTGAAAACCACGGACGGCGAAGGCCCCGCAGGTTTCGCGATCGCTGACGAAAGCGGCAAATTCGTGTGGGCTTCGGCTCGCATCAACGGCGACACGGTGGTGCTCTCCGCGCGGGAGATCAAAGTTCCGAGCGTGGTGCGCTACGGCTGGTGCAACAACCTCGAGCACTTGAATCTGGTGAATGCGGCCGACTTGCCGGCCTCTCCTTTCCGCAGCGACGCCCCCGAGTGATTCCAGGACTCAGCCGGGCGGGTGCAGGCGGGATTCCTTTCCCTTCTGCACCCGCTCTTTCTTTGGCACGGCGATTCGGACCCGCTTGGAACGCTGGTCGAATGTCAGGGCGTAGGGCCACAGCTCGCCCATGCCCAGCAGCCAAGCTTCTTCCACTGGCCGATCGCATCTGAAAAAGTCATCGCTGACTACAGCGATGTCACCCACTATGACGGCCGTTTGGAATTGAGCAAGAAAGCCACGGGCGAGCTCTACGTCATGCGGAACTTGCAAATCAGCATGACCGTACCCGAAATCGAGAACGAGGACGTGGACGGGGTCGTCTTCAAGCTGTCCGACTATCGAGGCAAGGTGATCTTGCTGGACTTTTGGGGCGACTGGTGAGGCCCCTGCCGGGCTATGTACCCACACGAGCGGTCGCTCGTGAGTGAATATGCTTCACGTCCCTTTGCCATCATTGGAGTCAACTCTGACAAGGACCGCGAGGTCCTAAAAGAACGCATCATTGAAGAATCGATCACCTGGCGCTCCTTCTGGAACGACGGCAGCACCCGTGGACCGATTTCCACCCAGTGGAACGTCAGTGGTTGGCCGACCCTTTACCTGATCGACCATGAAGGGGTCATTCGGTATAAGGACCCCCTGCGCGGGGATCTCCTCGACGAGGCCCTCAAGGAACTTGTTCCCCTGGCGGAAAAAGCCCTCGAAGCAGGCAACCGCTGAACCCAGCTCGGGGCATGAACCCGGTCCTAAGGACCTCTTGCCCGCAGCCCCGCTGCCCCCGGATCCCGGGGGCAGCGGGGTTTTGCATGCCCCCCCAGACATGCCAGAATAGAACCTTGGATCATCCTCTCCGCAAAACCCTGACCGAAAAGGCCTACCGTGCCATCCGAGCCAAACTCGGGCGCGGGGAACTGCTGCCTGGACACCGGCTAGTGAACCGGACCCTGGCCGCGGAAATCGGCATCAGCTTCACCCCGGTGCGCGAAGCGATCAACCAATTGGCTTCCGAGGGGTTGGTGGAGTACATCCGCGGCGCTGGGGCCTATGTGCGCCGCATCGACCGAAAAGAACTCGAACAACTGTTCGACTTGCGCGAAACCCTGGAGCCCTTCGCCGCAGCACGAGCGGCCGAGCACATGACCTCAGAAGAGTTGGGCCAAGCCCACCGATTGTGTGACCGATTCCACGACCTAGCACGGGAAATTCGGGACTCCCCCGACCATACGGCCACCCCGGACCAATGGCACCACTGGATTGAGCTGGAAGAAGCCTTCCATGGCTTGATCTTGCAGGCAGCGGACAACATTTGGTTGATGCGCATCGCGGGAGAACTGCAGTTGATGGCCCTTCTCTTTGGACCCCAGCGTGCGGGCCACGGCATCCTCAACCTGCGCACCGCCGCCACCACATGGCGCGAGCACTTGACCCTCGTGCAACACCTGGAACGGGGTGACTCCGATGGTGCAAAGGTCTGGATGCTGCAGCACCTCGCTACTGCCAGAACACACCTCTTGGCCTGGTACGACCGCCAAGCGCGAGAAGAAGAGGAATATCCCCGGACCCCATGAAACTATACACCCTCCTGCTTGCGGCCTTTTGCTGCTGCGCCTGCGCCCCACTTCGGCCCTACCCTAAACGCATCTCCATCGGCGCCAGCCAGGAAGGCGCGGGACCGCGCATCCTGGCTGTGATCGCCCATCCGGATGACGAATCAGCCTTTGCCGGTGCGCTCTTTGCCAGCGCAGTGGAGCACGGCAGCCTCGTGGATGTGATCTGCATCACGAATGGAGAAGGCGGCTTCAAGTACTCAACCCTGGCCCAGCGTGAGCACGGTTTGGATCTGACCCGGGAAGAGGTGGGACGCGAACACCTGCCGCGCATTCGGGAAGCGGAACTCTCCCGTGCTCTTGGCTGGCTAGGGGTCCACGACCTCCTGATGCTTGGTGAGCAAGACCACCGCTACACCACCGACCTTGGGGAAGTGCTCATCGAAGGAGAAGGCCCTTGGGACCTGGAACTCATCCGTGAATTCTTGAGGGATCAGCTCTACCGGGGACGCTATGACCTGCTCTTGACCCTCGCCCCCTCCAGCACGACCCACGCCCACCACCAAGCGGCGACCTTGCTGGCGGCCCAGGCGATTGCCGACCTGCCAAAAGATCTAAGGCCAGTCCTCTTGGTGCCCACCGGCCGGCTCCAGGAAGAAGAGCCAAAACCCCCTGAGGGCCTGGCGCACAAACAGTTAACCCGAGTGTCAGCCGGCCCCTTTAGCTTCAGCCGCCGCACACGCTTCGGACACCGGGGACGCCTGGATTACACGATCCCAATCCTGTGGTCCATGGCCGAACACCGATCCCAGGGCACCCTCCAAATGATGGTCGGTACCTACGACGTTGAAGACTACTGGGTCCTGGCCGCTTCTCCTCCGGGCGCCACCCAGCGAGCACGGGCTTGGCTAGACCTGCTGAGCAAGCCAACCTTTCAAGTCCCCGACTACACAGAGAGCGCTGGCACCAACGCGCGCTGGACCAAAGGGCAGAAGGACTAACCATGAGCGAAGGCGAGCCCAAAAGAGCTCCTCGGTTGGTGTCTATCGATGCCCTCAGGGGCCTCGACATGCTGGTGATCATCGGCGGCGGCGCAATTATCCGCCAGCTGCATGAGACTTTTGGAGGGGAGATTCTCACGGGTTGGGCGCAGCAATTGGAGCACACGGACTGGCATGGGTTCCGGCTCTATGACTTAGTCTTCCCCCTCTTCCTGTTTCTCTCCGGCGTAAGCTTGCCCCTTTCGGTGGAACGGCGCCTACAGAATGGAGCACCTAAAAAGTCCCTGGCCCTCACGGCTGTACGCCGCGCCCTAATCCTGGTGTGCCTGGGGATTCTCTACAACAACATCGGTCGCTGGAACGGTGGGGACCTGCGCTACGCCAGCGTTCTCGGTCGCATCGGGCTAGCTTGGTTGGGTGCCGCCCTGGCGGTGATCTACTTGAGCCGTCGAATGCAAGTGGGCCTGATTGTGACGGTTCTCATGGGCTACTGGGGTTTGTTGACTTGGGTGCCGGTCCCCACCTTTGGCGCGGGAGATCTAGCACCCGGGCACAGCCTGACCGATTGGGTCGATCAACAATGGCTGCCGGGACGGCTGCACCGTGGCGACCGGGACCCGGAAGGCATATTGGGAATCTTGCCCGCGATTGGCACCGCGCTCCTTGGTGTGTGTGCCGGTCGAGTCCTCTTGGACCAGGCCGGGTCCCATCGCCTGCGTGCAATGAAGTTGATCCTGGGGGGCATTTTAGCGGTGGGCCTCGCCTGCCTTTGGCACCAGGTCTTTCCGATCAACAAGAACCTTTGGACTTCGTCCTTTGCCCTGTTGTGTGCCGGGATGAGCGCTTGGTTGCTCGGGGTTGCGAGCTATTGGCTGGACGGCCCCAAGCATCCCAGCTGGATTTTCCCCTTAGTTGTAATCGGCGCGAATCCAATCACCGCCTACCTGCTCAAAGGAATGTTCGATTTCGAATCCATCCCTCGGGCCCTGGGCGTGGCGCCGGGAGTCACCTCCCTTGTATTGGCGCTGACCACGCTTTGGCTGCTGCTCCTGCTGCTCTATCGACGTGCTTGGTTCCTAAGGGTCTAGGGCCAGGCTCGTCGGGGCACGCCCACGCCCACATCCACCTGGAAAGCACCGGGCACGCTCGTTCCTGGACGCCGGTACGGACGCTCTCCCACTGATCATCGAATTCCAGCCCTGACCCAGGGCGGGGGCCTTACCCTGGGCCACATGCACCGCCCCATCCTCCTCACGCTTCTCGCCATCCTCGGCTGCCAGGCCGTGCCCACGGCTCGTGATGCCTCGCGACCGCCGAACATTGTTTTGGTGTTCACCGACGACCAGGGCTACGGGGACCTGTCCTGCTACGGGCACCCCACCATCCACACCCCGCACGTGGATGCCCTCGCGGCAGGGGGCACGAAGCTGACCCAGTTCTACGTGGCGAGTCCGGTGTGCTCTCCATCCCGCGCGGCGCTCCTCACGGGCTGCTACCCCAAGCGCGTCGGGATGCACAAGCACGTGATCTTCCCGGGCTACGACTACGGGCTGCACACGGACGAGGTCACCCTGGCCGACCTCCTGCGCGGAGAGGGCTACGCGACCGGCTGCTTCGGCAAGTGGCACCTCGGCCACCGCCCCGGGCTCCTGCCCACCGACCAGGGGTTCGACGTGTTCGCGGGGGTGCCCTACTCCAACGACATGGCCCAAATCCACCGCGGGCCGGACACCAAGTACAAGTACCGCCTCCCCTGGATGGAGCAGTCCGAGGTGGTTGAGTGGGAGCCTGATCAGCGCCTCCTCACCCGCCGTGCGACCGAGGCCGCCGTGGACTTCATCGACGCCCACGCAGAGGAGCCGTTCTTCGTCTACGTCCCCCACTCGATGCCTCACATCCCCCTCTATGCCTCGGCCGAGTTCGAGGGCAACAGCCCACGGGGCCTATACGGTGACGTCATCGAGGAGATCGACTGGAGCGTGGGCCAGCTGGCTGCTGCGCTAGAGCGCCATGGCCTGACCAACGACACCCTGTTCCTGTTCACCACCGACAACGGCCCTTGGCTGCCGTTCAAGCGCGACGGCGGCTCGGCCGGTCTCCTTCGCGGCGGGAAGGGCAGCAACTGGGAGGGCGGTCAGCGTGTGCCATGTGTGGTCTCCTGGCCCGGGACGATTCCCGCGGGCCAGGTTGTGCGTGATGTAGCCACCACCATGGACATACTCCCGACCGTGGCCGCCTTCGCGGGCGCGCCCCTGCCCGGGGAGATCCTCGACGGGCACGATGTAAGCGACCTGCTCACCGGAGCCCCCGGTGCGACCTCCCCCACCGAGCACTTCCTGTACTACACCTCCAAGGGTGACCTAGCGGGTATCCGCCGGGGACCATGGAAGCTGCTGCTCGCAAAGGGTGAACTCTTCCACCTTGAGCACGACGTCTCCGAGCAGTGGAACGTCGCGGGACAGAACGCCGAGTTGGTTGCCGAGCTCGGAACCCTTGCCAGGGAGATGGACGCCACCATCACCGCCGAGGCACGCCCGACCCGTGCAGTGGAGGCCATGGCCTTCGACCCCACCAAGCCGGCCCAAGCGGTCGGGCAAAGCCCGTTTTAGGCTCTTTCCGAAGTCTAGAACTGGTTTCCCGCCTACGACGCCATGGTCCCGAAGGGAGCGCCCTCCCGAGACCTCAAAAAGGCCCTGTGAAGTCCCTCGGCGCATAAACAAAGGGCCTCCAGGGCTCCAGGGACGCTCCCCGCCGGGATTTCGGACTTTTCCGCCCCCTACCCCTCTGACCCGAGCGGATGTGCTGGTGGAGGTAATTCACATGACTGTAGCCATCTTAATTTTCTCGGCCTTTGTGGCACCCGCCCTCATGCTGGCGTTCACCCTGAGCCACACGGGCCAACTGCCCGCGCCGCCCTTCCCCACCCACCTGCAGGAATGGCCCACGTCCATGGGCCCCTTCCGCAGCTCACGGGAAATTCCGCGGCAGCCAAGTTGCATGCCCTTTGAAGAGTTGCGCTGGATCTGCTAACCGATCAGGTCTACGGGCACCCCTGCCCTCACCGCGCGCCGGCCGCTGCCCTGTTTACGGGACGCGGCCGGCGCTTGATTAGGGTCTGAACCTTTCGCTGGGAAAGATCCTGACCAATTGAAAAGGCGTCAGTTCTTGACTTCGAAGTCGGCGTCCACCGGCTCGTCGTCTCCACTGCCCTCTTCCGCATTAGGGGCACCTTCGGCACCGGCAGCCTGAGCTTCAGCCTGTTGGGCCTCCTGCACAGCCTGGCCGAGCTTCATGGCCTTCTGATGGAAGGCTTCAAGGCATGCGTCCAGGGCAGCTTTGTCTTCGCCAGCGGCATGCTTCTCAAGATCCGCAATGGCCTCTTCAACCTCAGTTTTGTCCTCGGCCGAAAGCTTGTCACCGTGCTCGGTCATTTGCTTCTTGGCTTCGTGCACAATCTGGTCGGCTTGGTTCTTCTGGTCCACCAACTCGCGGCGGGCCTGATCGACCTCCTTGTTGGCTTCAGCCTCTTGGTGCATGCGCTCCACTTCCTCGTCGGACAGGCCGGAGTTCGCTTCGATCTCGATGGACTGCTCCTTGCCGGTACCCTTGTCCAAGGCCTTGACGTGCAAGATGCCGTTGGCGTCCAGGTCAAAGGAGACCTCGATCTGCGGGGTGCCGCGCTGGGCTGAGGGGAGATCAGACAGAACGAAGTTCCCCAACAGACGGTTGTCCTTGGCGAATTCACGCTCCCCTTGGAAGACCTTGATGTCCACCGAGGGCTGGTTGTCTTGGGCCGTGGAAAAGACCTGGGACTTGCTGGTGGGAATCGTGGTGTTGCGCTCGACGAGAGCGGTCATCACGCCTCCCAGGGTCTCGATGCCCAGGGAAAGGGGCGTCACGTCCAAGAGCTGCACGCCCTTGACCTCGCCCGCCAGGACTCCGCCTTGGATCGCGGCCCCAAGGGCCACCACCTCATCGGGGTTCACCCCTCGGTTGGGTTCCTTGCCGAAGTAATCGGTGACCGCCTTTTGCACCATGGGCATGCGGGTGGAACCACCCACCAGCAGCACATCGTCCACGTCGTTCGGGCTCAGACCCGCGTCCTTCAGGGCTTGCTTGACCGGCAGCATGGAGCGTTCCACCAGGTTCTCCACCAGGGACTCAAATTTGGCCCGGGTGATGTTCAAGGTGAGGTGCTTCGGGCCACTGGCGTCCGCCGTGATGAAGGGCAAGTTGATGTCGCTGGCCGTGGCCGAGGACAACTCGCACTTGGTCTTCTCGCAGGCCTCCTTGAGGCGCTGCAAAGCCATGGGGTCCTCGCGCAGATCGACTCCGTGCTCTTGCTTGAAGCCGTCGGCTACGAAGTTCACCAGGATGTCGTCAAAGTCGTCGCCGCCCAGGTGGGTGTCACCGTTGGTGGCCAACACTTCGAAGACCCCATCACCGATGTCGAGCACCGAGATGTCAAAGGTTCCGCCGCCCAGGTCATAGACCGCGACCTTGCCCTCTTTCTTCTTGTCGAGACCAAAGGCCAAGGTGGCCGCGGTGGGCTCGTTGATGATGCGCTCCACCACCAAACCGGCGATGGTGCCTGCGTCTTTGGTTGCCTGACGCTGACTGTCGTTGAAGTAGGCGGGAACGGTGATCACCGCGCGCTCGACTTTCTCGCCCAAGTAGGCCTCGGCGGCTTCCTTCAAGGAAGAAAGCACCAGGGCGCTGAGCTCGGGGGGTGTGTACTGCTTGTCGCCCATGTCGACCTTGACCAGGTCTTCGGGGCCACCCACTAACTTGAAGGGTACGGACTTTTCTTCCTGGGCGACCTCGTGGTGCCGACGGCCCATGAAGCGCTTGATGGAAGCGATGGTGCGGGTGGGGTTGGTCACCGCTTGGCGCTTGGCGGCGGCGCCCACGAGGCGCTGGCCGTCCTGGGTGAATGCCACCACGCTGGGCGTGGTACGGTTTCCTTCGAGGTTAGTGATGACGACAGGCTCGCCCCCTTCTAGGACGGAGACCACCGAGTTGGTGGTGCCCAGGTCAATGCCGATGATCTTGGAGTTGCTCATGATGTTGTTGGACCCCGGCACGGACCGGGGGTCGCCCCTCCTTATTCAAACCCCGTGCCAGGGCGAGAAAGAGGGCCTAAACCCTTTCAATAGAGGGACTTAGAGCCATTCAGCAACCAAACGAGGAGCGTCCGCTGCGCCAGATTGGCAGGTACCCGGGGGCGCACATGGGCACCCTGCCACGGTGGCAGGTTTAAGGGCTTTGGTAGGGCCTGCCCGCTCTGAAGAGCGCTTCTTGCTAGCCACACTCCATACCCAAAGCGCCCACATGCCATACTCAAAGCATGACGATCAGTCTTTATTCGGTGGCGCCGTTCGCAATCAGTCTTTTTTTGGTGGCGCCCTTCGCAATCATGGCGCTTGGCGTTCTAGCCGTTTTCATCTTCTTTATGCTGAAGAGGAAGGCCCTTTCGCAAGCAGGGCACTCGGGCTCTGTCATCCATCACTCCAGGACTCGGAGCAGGGGGACCTTCATCATGCTGGCGGGCCCTATGTTCACGATCATTGGCGGTGCAGCCACCGTTTTTGGAATCCTCAACATCGCTAAGGGAGCGGAAAGTGCGAACTGGCCCAGCGTGCGTGGCGAGATGATCACATCGGAAGTCCAAAGCCGTATGGAGACGAAACAAAACCATCAGGGGACCGGATCTCGACGTAGAACGAGGACAAGCACGACGAGAGTCTACTGGCCTGAGTTAAAGTACAGCTACGTGGTAGAGGGCGCGTCATTTGAGGGGAGCAGACTGGGCTCTGGCCTCTTCAGTAGAAGCTCGCAGCGTGAAGGCCATGATGAAGTGGTGAAGCGCTACCCAGCGGGAGAGACAGTGCTCGTCTATTACGATCCGTCGGATTGGGAGTACTCTGTCTTGGAGCCTGGGCTCGCGGGGTCCGCCTTCTTGCTCCCCTTGATCGGCGGAATCCTTACGCTCATCGGGCTCGTCATGCTCTTCCTCTTCTTTCGTCCACGAACGGAAGGCCACTAGCCCAGCGAGCTACTGCAGGCCGTACTCTTTGATCTTGCGATAGAGGGTACGCTCGCCGATGCCCAGCACCTTGGCGGTTCGTTCGCGGTTGTCTTCCATCAGTTCGAGGTTGGCCTTAATCAAGGCCTCTTCCATCTCGGCCAGGGAGCGCCCGGCCAAGTCCAACTGAGTTCCCCGGACCTGCCCTCCTGCGGCCACTACCGACTCGGGCAAGTCGCCCACCTGCAGGGCCTCGCCCTGGGCCAGGAGCACCATGTTCTCCACCGCATTGCGCAACTCGCGCACATTACCCGGCCAATCGTGGCGAGCCAGCACCGCCCGCGCCTCGGGGGAAATGCCCGTCACCGGGCGACCGTGCTCCGCCGCTAGGGTGCGCACAAAGTACTCGAGCAACAGGGGCAAATCCCCCACCCGGTCCCGCAGGGGTGGCAGGGCGATGGTCACCACTTGCAGACGGAAGAGGAGGTCCTCCCGGAAGGAGCCCTCGGCAACCATGCTGCGCAGGTCCCGGTTGGTGGCAGCCACTAAACGGATGTCCACTTTTTTGGCCTCGTGCCCGCCCACCTGAACCACTTCGCGGCTTTCCAACACGCGCAACAATTTGGCCTGGGTCGCGGGGGGCATGTCCCCCACCTCGTCCAAGAACAAAGTACCCCCGTCCGCATAGGCGATGCGCCCTTGCTTCTCGGTGACGGCGCCGGTGAATGCACCACGCTTGTGCCCGAACAACTCGGACTCGATGAGTCCCTCGCTCAAGGCGGCGCAATTGACCGCCACAAAGTTCTGCTTGACCCTTGGGCTGGAACGGTGCAACGCGCGGGCCACGAGTTCCTTGCCCGTGCCGCTCTCCCCCAAAATCAAGACGGTCGCATGGGTCGCGGCTACCTGGGAGATGATCTGGAACACCCGTTGCATTTGGGGAGAGTGCCCCAAGATACCCTCCAATCCAAAGCGCTCATCCAACTGACGGCGAAGGTCTTCGTTTTGAAGTTTGAGCTCTTCGTGGTCCGCAAGCAAACGGGCGCGATCCACCGCCCGGCTCAATTTGGCGCGCAGTTCCGGCAGATTCACCGGTTTAGCAATGTAGTCATCAGCCCCCTGGCGCATGGCGTCCACGGCGGTTTCGATGGTCGCGTGACCGGTGATCATGAGCACCGGGGTAGTCGGGTGCAAACTGCGGGACTCGCGCAAGAGGTCAAGGCCCGAGACATCTGCCATGACCAAATCTGTCAACACCACATCGAAAGCCTTCTCGCGCAAGACCTCGAGTGCCTCGGCACCTCCGTGCACCACTTGACACTCATAGTTGTCCATTTCGAGTGCGTCCTGCAGAGATTCTGCGTGGCCCACATCGTCATCGACGATCAAAAGAGATGGATTGCTCGCTTCACTCATGGTCTTACTCCTGCTCCCCTTCGGGGTTCCGATCGCTTTCCTCGACTTCCCGTGAGCCTGTCACCTCTTGCACCAGAGGGAGGGTGATGGTGAAACTCGTCCCGCGACCCTTTTCGCTGACCACGCCAATAGTGCCCTCGTGTTGCAAGATGATGCGGCGCACGGTGGACAGGCCCAGGCCCGTCCCATCGCGCTTGGTAGACCAATACAGATCAAAGCAATGCTCGAGTTCCTCTGGATCCATGCCCACTCCCGTATCAGTGATCACCAACTGGGCGCGTGGGCCCACCCGGCGCACTTGCAGGATCAGCTCGCCCCCACCGGGCATGGCTTGACGGGCGTTGACCAGCAGATTGATCAGCACTTGACGCAGTACGCCCCCATCCAAAAGAACTAACGGCAAACCACTTTCCAAGTCGGATAGCACGCGAATCTCATGGGTGCGATGCTCGGGCTCCATGAACTCCAAAACCTCATGCACAAAGGCGACCAAATCTCCGGGCTGGCGATTGACCATCCCGCCCCGGGCGTAGTGCAAAAAGTCGCCCAAGATCCCCTCCAGCCGGCTGACCTCCCGTTGCAGGGTGCGCACCCGCTTAGAGGCCCTGCGAGAACGAGGGTCATCCTCCCCCGCGCGGGTGAATTCCTCCTCCAGCAAGGTCAGGTTGATCGCCATGGTCGAAAGCGGATTCCTGATCTCATGGGCCAGTCCCCGGGCCAAACGGGTCAGTAGCTCCTCTTTCGAGGTGCTCTGGGGGGAGGATTCGCTGGGAGTGCTGGACACGCGGGGTAAGCCTAGGAGGGGCCAAGGGGCTTCGTTTGGCCCCGTGAAGGCGATAGGCTAGCCCACACCCATCCCCTCCGCACCCGTGATTCAGACCCTCGACCTCCCCGACAGCACCTCCCCAGGTGCCAAGACCCTGCAAACCGCCCTCAAGATCCTTGAGGAAGGGGGCATCGTGGTCTTTCCCACTGAAACGGTCTATGGCCTCGCTGCCCGGGCAGATCATACGGACGCCCTCGAACGCTTGAGGGCCATCAAGGGCCGCGGAGCCGATCACCCCTTCACCTGGCATGCCCCCAGCGCGGCCGATGCCCGAGAGGGCAGCCCATGGCCGAGCTTGATGGGACGCCTGACCCAACGCTATTGGCCGGGCCCACTGACCCTCGTGCGCCCATGTCCCAATCCAACCGCTGGACGGGACCTGTCACAAATCCTCCAGGGGGAATGGTTGGGGGTGCGCGTGCCGGCCCATCGGGGAACCTTAGCCTTGCTCAAGAGCGCACCTTTTCCAATCGTCGCCACCAGCGCCAACCCTTCGGGCTCGCCCGCCGCCTTGAATGCGGAGGACGCCCAGGCGGGATTGACCTCCCCACCGGATTTAGTTTTGGACGGGGGACCCATCGGCAAGGGCCAGGATTCCAGCGTTTTACGAGTAGGCCCCGGCCAGTTTGAACTGATGCGCGAAGGACTGCTTTCTCTCACCAACCTCCAACAAACCGCGGGCCTCAAGATCGCCATGGTTTGCACCGGGAACACCTGCCGATCCCCCATGGCAGAGGGCCTTACACAATCGCTCTTAAGGGAAACCCTTCGCACCAGTCCCGAGTCCTTCGGCTTTAAAGTGATGTCCATGGGCGTGAGCGCAATGGACGGCATGGAACCCAGCGAACATTCCTGCGTGGCCCTTGCCGAACAGGGGCTCAGCTTGATCGACCACCGCTCCCAAGCTGCAACCATCGAGCGAGTCATGGCCATGGACCGGATCTACTGCATGACCCGCTCCCACATGCAGGTCCTCTTGTCTGAAATACCAGCGGGGCAAGGCCCCACGGTGGAGTTGCTTTCCCCCGAGGGCCAAGATGTTCCCGACCCCTTCGGCGGATCCCTCAAGCAATACCGCCAAACAAGAGACGCAATCAGCGTGTTCCTGAAGCAGCGCCTTCAGGATTGGGTTTAGCCTGTTCTAAAACCCGCCGCAGCAAGCTGGCGGTTTCCACGGGCGCAAGGCCCGTGATCTTCTGGCCGGCTCGACTCTCCAACAAGCCCGGACATTGTCCCAAGGCCTTGTTGATCGCCGCGAGGGCCAAACCGTGGGATCCCATACCTTCCGCCGCAAGGGCCACCCCTAGGTGCACATCAGAACGTCGGGGCTTGGCCTCGGCCGCCCCCAAGAGCACTTCAAGGGCCTGGTCGGGTTTCCCACTGGCCAACAATCCAAGTCCCAGGGAAAAGCTCCCTTGGAAGTTCACCTCATTCACCAACCCCAGCACCTCGGGATCCTCTGGTCCGTAGGTTTGAGCCAGGGCTAGGACTGATTCAAGGCTCTGACCCGCGCCCTCATCTAGCACCTGCTCCGAAAGGGTCGCGCCTCCCATGCGGGCGCGACGTGCGCTCATCAACTCGCGCCCAAAACGGGCGGAGGAAAGCGCGTCGCGTCGCTGCAGATCCTTGGCCGACAGAACCAAGGACCAAACCCCGGGTAACTGTTGGGGCTGGGACCGCAGCCAGGCCATGTTCTCGGGCAACCAACTCAAGACTTCTGCACCGGTGAATTGTCCACGGTGCAGGATCCATGGGTCCCAATCCGTTAGGGCGCGTTCGGACGCCAGGGCTTGGGGACATAAAACCCAATAGTGGGCCGCAACCCCAGCGGGATCGTGCAAGCCCAGGCGCGTGAGGGCTGCGTGCAGGGCGCCTTCGGTCGGAAAGTTGCTGGCGGTAAGCGGCGGCGCTTGCTCTGCACCGATCAAAATCCACTGGCTGCCGTATTGGAAAACCCCTGCCCAAGGAAACGAGCTGGCAAAGGCCCCCATCACCGCTCGGCAGGTTTTGGGCTGCAGGGCGTGGGGTGGCACCCACTGACAAAGAATCCCCCCTGGGGCTAAGGCCCCGCGAGCAATTCGATAAAACTCTTCGGTGTAAAGATACACCGCGCCGGGTGCATCGGGCAGCAGGGGCTCCATGGTCAAGAGGTCGAGTTCGTCCTCCATCTCCGAGAGCGAACGGCGACCATCCCCCAACCTGAGGCGTACCCGCGGATCTTGCAAGACGTTGCGATTCACCTGGGCGAAGAACGACGCCTGATCGATCACCGCGGCGGAGAGTTCCAGGATGTGCAGCTCCTCTACCTCGGGGTGCATGGCGAGGGCACCGGCTGTTGTCCCCGTACCAAAGGCTAAGACCGCCGACCGCCTAGGAGCGGGGTGCAAGATCGCGGGCAGATGCCCAAGGGCCCGCATGTAGTGATAGTCAGCCCCCGTGGCGGTGGCCCGAAAGCCGTCGGTCAAGAGGGTCCGCTCCCCGCGCAACTGATCCTCTACCACGGCCACGGTAAAGTGCGGTCCATTGGTGTGGGACAGCAACTGAAACTCGCTGCGTCTGAGGGTCGGAGTCTGCAGGCTGGGTGCGGGCAGCAAGCCCAAGCCCATGGCCGCAAGCCCGGCCCAAGAGGCCACGCCCCGGTGATTCAAACGCCAGGCCAGAATCACCAACAGGCCAGCGCAAAGCACCAGAAAACCTTGGGCACCAAAGAATCCAGACCCCAGCCAAAGCAACGGCAAGACCAAGAACGCCCCAAGGGCTTCGGGCAACAACATATCTCCAAGGCGTCGACCGCTCTCCCCCTCAAGAGCCCGGTGAACCGTTGGCACCAGCGCCCCCAAGGGCAGCAGGGGTGAGGCCAACATGACGCCCCCCAAGAGTCCCCCAAGCCCATCGGAGTTCCAGCGGTAAAGTTCCTCGACCCCAACATGAAAGCTTGGCCAAAACCAAAGGCCGTGGGCCAGCACAGCGAGCAGCAAACAAACCAGGGGCCCACTTTTCCCACTGGGCAACCAGCGGGGCAAGAGCCAAGCCCCCAGGGCCAGCGCCCCCAACGCGCCACCCAGAGCATGTCCCGTTGCGGCGTGCATGGAACCCAAGTCCAAGGCTCCCAAGCGCAACAGAACGCTTTCCGAGAGGGCGGTCAAGAGAGTCGCCAGCACCACGATGCCAGCGGCCCCCCGACTCGAAAGAGCAGCGCCGCGAGACTGTTCGGTTTCGAGTTCCCCATCCCCTTGGGATGGCCTGGTTTCTTCCGCCACCCCTGGCAGTGCAATCCGATGGGAGGCAATTCCCGCCAATAGTGCGGCCAACAGACCCGCGGAACCGAGTCCCCAAACCCCAAAGCTCCCCGCCGCCCACTCCCCCAAGAGCACCAAGCCGAGAACCGCGCCGAGCAAGTTCAATGCCCAAAGCTGCGGGATTCCATGGGGCCCGCGCCGGCGCGCCAAAAGAGGCAGGAACATGCCCTGACAAAAGCCCGCGAGGAACAAGCACGCAAGGCTCAGCCAAGCTCCGCGCCCAACGCTCCAACCCAAAAGGCCCGTACTACCTGCGGCTGCAAGACCCACGAGCAACATGTTTCCCGGCACCGCCAGACGCCCCGCGCGCCAGGCCCCAAGGGCCCAACTGGCCAAGTAAAGCGCGAGCCCCGTGGCAGCTCCGAGCCCTGCGCCCAGGGACAAGTCCAAAGCCGACAGCCCAAGACGCTGGGTCATCATGCCAGAGGCCCCGGCCAGGAACGCCGAGGTTCCCAGGGCCAAAGAAGAGCCCCTCCGGGCCACGTGGGATTCCATCAGGAAGTGTGCGCGGCGGAGGTCAAAAGCGTGAAGGCTTCCTCTTGGTCCTTGCAGGCCACCAGTCGCGCCAGCAACTCTTGGTCTCCAAAGGTTCTGGCAACCTCGGCCATGGTGCGGATGTGCAGCATCTTCTCTTCCCGCGGGATAATCAATAGAACGGCGACTTTGGTCGGCAGCCCGTCCACCGCATCGAAGTCCAGATCCGTATCCGGGGACACAAGTCCCACGGCGGCGACCACGTGGTTCACCGCATCCACTGCGGCATGGGGAATCGCTATGCCATCTTCCATACCCGTGGACATGGAGTGCTCACGGTCGAGCACCGCTTGCAAAACTTCGGCCTCGGCCTCTTTAGGCAGATGCCCCTGGGCCACAACCGCCTCGAGCAAGATTCGAATCCCGTTCCACTTGTCTCCCGGGTTAAAACCCAGCAGCAGGTCCTTTGGGGTCAAAATTTCAGAGAGATGCATGAGAAGTGTGTTGGCGCGATTGCGGGAGGGAGGCACGTGGAACTCTGGGCCCTTTGGTGCTCCCTTTGGGCCCATATCCTAACCCAGTCGCGCCAGGTGAGAACACCCCCCGGAGGGGAACCTAGCTCCCCACCGGACAGGAGCCCCGTTTGCCTGGAGAGGGCCTCTCCCTGGCAAAAAGGGCACCCTCGGCCCTCAGGAGTCCTCTTCCGTTCGCTTGGCCTTCAATAGTTTGCCCGCCACAATGGCCAGGAATGCGATGCCCCCTGAGAACAGAGCGCCCATTTTGGCCTGACCCTCAAGGTCGATGCCCGCGATTTGAGTCTTGCCATAGGCCGCACCCGCCACGAAGAGCGCCACGGTCAATCCCAGGCCGGCGATCATGCCCGCCAGGAAGAGATCCTTCATGGCCATGCCCGTGGGAAGCGGGAAGCCAAGAACCTTAGCAATCATGCCGAAGCCCACAACGCCCACGGTCTTGCCCACCAACAGGCTGGAGAAAATAACCCAGGTCATGAGGCCGAGGGAGCCGAATTCAACCCCCGCGTTGCCCATGGCAAAGAAGAACAGGCCAAAGTCCACGAAGAATTTGGTCTGGTGCTCGTAGTTTTCCAGGGTCGAGTGATGCATCCCCAGGTCCTCGGCGGTTTTCTCGCCCATCACATCCACTTCGTCCTCCGAGGTGAACATGCCCGTGTCTCGCCTGGGTGCGGGCAAGAACGGCACGATGGGCACGAGGGCTAGGGCCGCATGCAGGTGAGCCATCATCAGGCCGCACCAACTCAAGCCCCCCGCCAGGAAAATGTAGGGCCACCATGCGCGCACGGAAGAGCGGCGCAGAGCGAAGGCCAAGGCCATGCCGGCCACCACCAGTCCCAGGAATTCGGGGCGCGCGGGGGCCTCCGGGTCTCCGTAGAAGATCGCGATGATTCCCAGGCCAATCGCGTCATCTGCCACCGCAAGCAGCAACAGGAAGTTGATCGCCGGGTGTCCCTTGCCGAACACCGTGCGGGCCACCAGCCATGCGAGGGCAATGTCCGTGGCAGTGGGAATGCCCCAGCCCCTGAGGTACTCGCCCCAATCGCCGGGTTCCGCGCCAAAGCCCTCTGACCCAATCGCCATCATCGCCAGGAAGAAGAATCCCACGGGGCCAACCACTCCACCAAGGGTGGCGATCAGGGGATTGACTGCTTTCCTCGGAGGGTTGAGAGAACCGCCGGGCAGGCAGGCCTCGGTGATCTCCTTCGCGGCGATGCCAAAGAAGAAAACCATGAACACATCGTTAATGAAGAAGTGCAGATTCAGATGATGGCCGAAGACCGTCATGTGACCGGGTAGCTCCCAGACTGCGGGGCCCTCCCCATGTCCCGTGCCAAACCAGTAGTGGTACCAATCCGGTGCTAGGTTGGCGGCGAAGAGGGCGCCAATGACTCCCAGGATCAAGGGAATCGAGAATTCTTGGAGGTAGCTGACGAAACCGCGCTTGGAGGAACTCATGGATTTGGATCTTGGGGCCAACCGGGAAAGGAAACCAGACAAGCGCATTCCGAGGTCACGCCATATTCTGGGCGAAGAGAATGCCCCGCACGGAGGGCCCCTGCAAGCCCTAGATCCGGGGTCATGGGCAGAAATTCGGCGAGCGAGGGCCCATTTGTAAGGGTTGGCCCGTCGGTTCCCCCCGGAGATGCCCTCCTGGGAAGCCCTCTCTTGACCCCGGTTCTCAGGATGAGGGGAAGACTTTGAGGCCTGAAGCGTCTCAAGAGCCCGGAAGGGATCCCGCCCGGGCGTTGACTCGCCCCCACTGGGCCTTCAGAATGCCGCCCGGAGCCCCCATGGCCCCGGGACAGACTTCAAGTCCACGACTCACACCTGCAAAGCCCAAGCGCCAATCGACCTGATGCTCGACGCCTTCCTACCCCTCATCCTGGCCTTGACCCCTGCGGTCAGCCCCCTTCCCTCCGCCCCGGCCCCCCTTCCTGCGATCCAGGACGCGGTGCCTCCGATCCAAGCGGACGGGGATAACTTCATCATCAACTTCCCAGAAGGTGAGCGTCCCACGGATGGCATGAACCTCGGACAGTTTGTCCGTGCCTGCCAGTTGGTGACCAACATCAACTTCACCTACGACGATCAGACCAAGCAGTTGCTCAGCGCCAAGCCGATCACCCTGCTCGGCACCAAGGTCGTACCAAAAGAAGATTTCTACTCCTTCTTCCAGATCATCCTTTTCATCAATGACTTTGTGACCACCAAGGTGGGAGAAGGTGCTTTGGCGGTGATCCAAATCGAAGCACTGGCTGGCGCGGGTGGACGCGCGGGCACGCCCCGGGCTGACGGTATTTTGGTAGAAGAAGAAGATCTGCCCGATTACGCCGCCCAACCGGCCACGCGCATCACCACGGTGATCAGCTTGCCCAACACGGACGTGCGCAACTTGACCAACACCCTGCGGACACTTTTCGCCGGAGACGCCAACGGTTCCATGTTGCCAGCGGGTAACAGTAACTCGGTGGTCATCATCGGCTTTGGCTCCACTGTGGTAGCCATGGCGCGCATGTTGCGCATCGTGGACGAAGCCGCCAAGGTCGAGGAAGAGCAACCTGTCTTTGAGGTGATCCAACTGGAATACGCAGCGGCGGATGAAATCGCCTCCCTGGTGGACGAGCTGTTGGAAGCAAGCCAGCGCGCCGCCGGTGCTCCCCGCGCTCAGCAGGGCGCAACCACCCGCGTCGCCGGCGCAGGTGGCGAAGCAAAAATCCTCGTGGACCCGCGCACCAACCGTTTGATGGTCATGGCCATGCCCGAGGAAATGCCCCAGATCAAAGAACTGGTAGCCAAGCTCGACGTGGACATTGTGGAACGCGCTGCTGCCTACCACATCTACCCCTTGGAGAATGTCAAAGCCGAAGAGCTGGCCGAAACCCTCAACGAGTTCCTGCAGGACGCAGGTCGGGTGGAGCAGGGCCAGAGCCAAAACGTACAAGGCCAACGGGGCGGCGCCAGCGGCGGCCAAAGCACCGAGTTCGTGGTGGTTCCAGATGCGGAGACCAACTCCCTCCTGATCGCCGCCAGCCGGACCCGGTACGAGGAATTGATCTCCTTGATTCGGCGCCTCGACCGGCGCCAACCCCAAGTGCTCATCGAAACAGCCCTGATTGAGCTGACTGGCCGGGACTTCCTGGACATAGGCGTTGAACTGGGCCTTGCAGACCTTCCGGGGGGTACCGGAGCCGGTGGCTTTGGCGTGACCAACTTTGGGCTCTCAGCCTTCGAAGACCTGGACGGGGATGGCATCGCTGACAGCCGCGTGCCCAACAATGGGTTCGGCATCACCGCCGGCATCCTGGACGGAGATCAATTCAGCTTGCCCTTCCTGGTGGCCTTGATCGAAGAGCAGGACAACTCCAATGTGCTCTCGGTTCCTAGTGTTCTGGTGAACAACAACGGCAGTGCGCGGGTCGAAGCCCTCGAACGCCAGCCCACCACCACTGTCACCGCAACTGGCACAGTCGGCTCCACCTCTGAGAACTTCGCCGGTTACCAGGATGCGGGCATCACCATGGAGATCTCCCCCTCCATCAGTGCCAGCCGCTACCTGCGCCTGGACCTGTTCCTTTCCATCTCGACCTTCCAAGGGTCGTTCTCCGGTCCGATCCCTCCGCCCCAGGTGGAACGCAAGATCGACACCACGGTCAACATCCCCGATGGGGACACCATGGTCATCGGCGGCATCGTGATCGACAACCGCTCGGACAACCGAGACCAAATCCCTTTCCTGGGCGACCTACCCATTATCGGCCGCCTGTTCCGTCGGGACGCCACCACGGAGAACCGCACGGCTCTCTACTTCTTCGTGACGCCCCACATCTTGCACGATGCGGACTTCGCCGACCTGGCTGAGATCAGTTACAACAAGAAGATGGAAGCAGCCGACACCATTGGCCTTGATCGCATGCGAATGATCCAACCTGGATTTGGTCAGCAGGCCGAGGACAGCGGCGTGGACCTGGATGGCTTTGATTTGCCCCTTTACCAACGCCCCACTTCCGGCCAGGAAGTGGACGCAGAGGAAATCGGCATGAACCCCGGCCAAGTTCTGGAGGCCATTGAGTCATCCAAGACCAAGGACAGCACCGACGCCTAAGCGTCTCTCCCATCATGGCCAGCATTTCTGACATGCTCATCGACGCGGGACTCACCCGCGATCGCCTCGAAGAGTGCCGACAGTTATCGGCACGCAGCGGGGATTCCCTCGACCGTAGTATCCTGCAGCGCGAGTACCTCGACGAGGCAACTCTGCTGCAGATCTATGCCAAGCTGCTCGGGTTTGAGTTCCGCAAGAGCCTGGAGGGCACCAAGGTGCCCACCAGCTTTGTGGACAACGTGCCCGTGCACTTTGCCCGCAACTACAACTTGGTCGCGCTGGAGGAATCCGAGAACGGGACAATCAAGGTGGCCACTTGCCAGCCCCTCGCTCCCAACCCCATGGACGACCTCGCTGCCCTCTTGGGCGTCGAAGTGGATGCAGTGATTGCCCCCCGGCTGGAAATCACCGCCTTGATCGCGCGGGCCTACCGCCACAAAGCTGACGGGGTGGACGAAGCCCTCGACGCGGTCTCCGATGACGCAGACATCGGCAGCATGGCCGCCGAGATCGACGAAGCCGAGGACGTCCTCGACGTTTCGAACAAGGCTCCGGTCATCAAGCTGGTCAACACGATCCTCTTCCAGGCCCTCAAGCTGCGCGCTTCGGACGTGCACTATCAACCCTATGCGGATCGCATGCAGGTGCGCTTCCGGATTGACGGCATCCTCTACGACATGGACTCGATCCCCCGTCGGGTGCAAGACGCGATCATCAGTCGTGTCAAGGTCATGGCCAAGATGGACATTGCCGAACGACGTCTGCCCCAGGATGGGCGGGCCACGATCAAGATCGGTGACGGGGAAGTCGACGTGCGCGTGAGCTCCATCCCCACCACCGACGGCGAACGCATCGTGATGCGTCTGCTAGACAAGACCGCCAAGCTCTACCGCTTGCACGAGATCGGTCTCGCCCAGCACAACATCGATATGCTCGAGCATTACCTCGGCTACAACCACGGAATCATCCTGGTCACTGGGCCCACAGGTTCTGGCAAGACAACGACGCTCTATGCGTCCATGTCCGA
Source organism: Planctomycetota bacterium (assembly GCA_028823345.1). GTDB lineage: Bacteria > Planctomycetota > UBA1135 > UBA1135. The sequence goes on along the minus strand of JAPKBR010000015.1, from coordinate 24,480 downwards.
GATCGACACCACCAAGAAAAACGTGTTGACCATCGAAGATCCGGTGGAATATGCCCTGGCGGGTGTTTCCCAGGTGCAAGTCAACACCAAGAAGGGACTGACTTTCGCCACGGGGCTACGCTCCTTCTTGCGACAGGATCCTGACGTGATGATGGTCGGCGAGATCCGTGACCTGGAAACCGCTGAGGTCGCGATTCGCGCCGCCTTGACCGGTCACCTTGTGTTCTCGACGGTTCACACCAACGATGCCCCCTCCACCATCACACGGATGATCGACCAGGGGGTCGAACCCTACCTGGTTGCTTCCTCCATCGTCTTGATCATCGCCCAGCGCTTGGTGCGTACGGTTTGCACCCACTGCGCGGTGACCGAACCCTGCAGCGCTGAATGGGTGGCTAAGCTCAAGGAGGTCGGGCTTTCCCCTGATGCTGTGGATCACAAGATGACCTACGGCGAAGGCTGCGATGAGTGCTTCCAATCGGGCTATGCGGGCCGGACTGCTATCTATGAGTTCTTGCCCGTGTCCGAGGACCTGCGCACCCAAATCATGGAGGGCGGCAACGCAACGGACATCAAACGCGCCGCAGTCAAGCGCGGCTTGATTACCCTACGCGAAGATGGACGAATCAAAATCACGGAGCGCCTGACCACTCCCGATGAAGTCCTACGCGTGACCCAATTGGACATGGACTAAAACCCGCTGCGCCCCTCGAAATCCCCCATGCCCATTTACGAATACATCGCCTTTGCCAATGGAGGAGTCACCTCCAAGGGCATCGTGGATGCGGACTCCGAGCGAGACGCAAGGCAGAAACTGCGCAAGAAGGAACTCTTGGTCACGAAACTGACCGAAACCCGCGGGGGCAAAAGCCGCAAGAGAGGATCCAAGGAGAGGGTCGGCATATTCACGCGCATCATGGAAGCGCGCTCCGCCGCCCAGGGCCCTGGCACCCGAGAGACCGAGTTGGTGTTGGGCATGACCCGGCAGATGGCAACTCTCTTGGGCTCCGGCATCCCCCTCACCGAGTCGATCTCCGCCCTCGTGGAGCAGTCCGAGCACAAGCGCATGGAAACCATGCTGCGCCAAATCCGCGAGAGCATCCAAGAGGGCACCAGCATGGCCGACGCCCTGGCCCAGCACCCGGGCTGGTTCACCGAAATGTACATCAACATGGTTTCCGCAGGCCAGGCTGCTGGCAACTTGGACATCGTGCTCTCGAGGCTTGCCGACTACATGCAAGCTCAGCGAGCCATGCGCCGCAAAATCGTCGGCGCCTTGACCTATCCCGCCATGATGATCGTGATCGGCATCATGGTGGTCACCATCCTGATGGCCAAGGTGGTGCCCGAAATCACCGCCATGCTAATTGAGCAGGGCAAGGTCCTACCACCCGCCACAAGAATGCTGATCATGGTCAGTAACGTGGTCCAGAACTGGTGGTGGGCAATCATCGGTGGCCTCGGAGCGATTTCCTTCGGCATAGAACGAATCTATCGCACCAGCGACTCGGGGCAGCTTTGGATCGACCGCAGCCTACTGCGCGTACCCGTCCTAGGAGAGCTGCTACGAAAGGCAGCCGTGGGACGCTTCACGCGCACCCTCTCGACCCTCTTGCAGTCGGGCGTGCCCGTCATCCAGTCCCTGGCAATTACCCAAAAAGTCGTGGGCAACCGGGTGATCAGCGACGCCACGGCCCACATCTCACAACGAGTAATAGAGGGAGCCGACATCTCTGGCCCCCTCAAGCAGTCCGGCGCCTTCCCTTCCGTGGTGGGCTATATGGTTGCAGTGGGCGAACAGTCCGGCGACCTCGAACAGATGCTCGACCGCATCGCCATTGCCTTTGACGAGGAAATCGACGTGGTTACGGAACGGCTCACAGCCCTCTTGGAGCCGATCATGATTGTACTTCTCGCCGGCGTTGTAGGCTTCATCGTCTACGCCATTGTCCAGCCGATCCTAGAGATCGGCCAAATCTAACCCGCGGGAAACACCCGCCCACCAGCCATGAAAATCCAAAACATCCGCAGCGCCTCTAAGGGCAACGCCGGCTTCTCCATCGCCGAACTGATGGTGGTTATCTTGATCATCGGCCTGCTATCGACTGTAGTGGTGCCCAAGGTCCTAGACCGCCTCTCCGACGCCAAAACTGGCAAGGCCAAGGCGGACCTGCCCGCCATCGCCCAAGCCCTCGATCAGTACATGATCAGCAACGGTCGCTTCCCCGACTCCATTGAGGACTTGGTCAGGCCCGACGACAACGGGCGCCAGTTTCTCAACCAGAAGACTGTGCCTAAGGACCCCTGGGGTGTCGAGTACGAGTACCTCGCCCCCTCCGGCGGTAGCAACGAGTACGAGTTGCGCACCCTCGGCCGAGACGGGCAGCCGGGCGGCGAAGGCGAAGATCGAGACCTCACCTACGCCATGATCCGCGACCAACAGATCTAGGCATTGTCCCCCTCCCTTGAAAGTCAAACCCCATAGCCTCAGTTCACGATCCGGCTTCACCATTTTGGAGCTGGGTATCGTGCTCGTGATTATGGCCATGGTCACCTATACGGTGTCGGTCTCCTTTGATGCGTTCGTGCCCCGCGAACGCCTCAACACCTCGGTCCGCGACTTAGCCGATGTTCTGCGCCAGGCCCGTTCGGAATCGGTCTCCCGCAACTCGGAGTACTTCGTCGAGTACGACATGGTGGAGCATCGCTACCGCATGATCACACCCCTCTCCCTGGACGGCCAGCCCTGGATTGAGGGAGTGGACCCCGAGGAATTCCGCCGAGCCACCAATTGGGAGCACCTGCGCCAAGGGGTGGTTTTTGATTCCGTGACTCTGGCTGGCACGATCTACACCGAAGAGTTAGTGCGTGTGCGATTTGACCCCCTAGGCTCCGCATCAGACCACATCGTTCAGATTTCCCAACCGCTGTACGAGATATCCTTCACACTGGAAGTTCTGCCCCTCACGGGCTTGATCCGCTTCCACGAAGGGATCTATGAACGCGACTACCCCACGGACCTGGATTTCAATTGAAGCTCTCCCGCCCCCTGACCCCCCCATTATCCCGTGCGGGGTTCACCCTTGTCGAAGCCGCCATCACGATCGCTATCGTGGGCATCACCTTAGCGGCTTCCGTTCAAGCACTGCACGGTGCCACCCAAACCGCCGCCCATACCCAGCGCCTGAAGATTGCGCGCGAATTGAGCTTGGAGATGCTCGGTGAAATCGCCTCCGGCCTCTGGGCAGAGGACCTGGAATCCCTGCGCTACGGAACCTTTGCCAGCAAGGACCGCCCCATGTACTCCTACGAGTTGGCCTTGGGCGACGAACCATTAGAGCCCGCCCGTATGGGCGATGATGCCTACGACTATAATCCTCAGCGGTTCGATAACTGGAAGTTCAACCGCGACCGCGAGCTGGAAGATAACCCGGACCTGGCGGACGAGGAGAGCGAAGAGCCCTTCGAAAAGATCCGTATCCGGGTCTCATTCCCAATCCTGCCGGGCCTGGAGCAGATGGACAACTTCGTGGAGTTCGAACGCTGGTATGCCTGGGGTCAGGTCTACTTGACTGAGGACGAAGAGAACATCGAGGACGCCGCTTTGCCTGGTGACACACAAGACCCCAATGCCGGTGGCGCTGGCGCTGGCGCTGGCGGTGGCGGTGGCGGTGCCGCCTCACCCCAAGGAGATCGCAAGTGAGTTTCAACCTCCAAGACCGCCGGGGCTTCACCATGATTGAAGTCCTGGTCGCACTGCTAATTATGGCGCTGATGCTCACCAGCATCACGCGCATGTTAACCACCGTACGCACCACCCGCGATCACATCCACAACACGCAAGAGACCATGCTCGCGGGACCGGCAATCGTCGATCTCATCGAGCGCGACTTGCTAGGCTTGAGTATTCTCGACCGCCCCCACCATCAGCTGCTCAGCATTCGTAACCGGGTCGAATTGGGCTTGGATGCGGACCGCATTGATTTCGTAACCACCACCGACGGAAAGGAGTGGGAGGTTTTTGACCAACGCCCTGTACGAGCGGACATGAACGAAGTGGGCTATGTGGCCCGACCGAATCCCGAGTACGATGAGTTCCTTGAGCTCTTCCGCCGAGAAGACCTGGGCATCGACAACGAACCCTTCGAGGGTGGGCGCTACACCTTCCTACATGACCGGGTGTTGAGCTTGGAAATCGAAGCCTACGGCGAAGAGGGCCTCGACGCCGAGCCCTTTGAGGATTGGGGCAACCAGGAGGGTGAGGAAGAGACCTCGGGCCTTCCGGTCTGGGTCAAGGTTTCGGTCACCCTTGAATTGGCCCCGCGCCTCTTGCGCGAACAGCTAGTACGCTCCAGCCCGGGAGACCGGGTAGTCACCTACACACGGATCGTGCGCTTCCCTGACAACATGCGCATCGCTCAGGAAGACACCCCGCGCTTGGCGATTCCGGTGCCCTCAGAAGCCGCAGGAGGGGCCTCAGACCCGGTGGTGGGCGGCTTGCCGGCAGGTGGAGGCGGCAGAGGTATTGGGCTCGACGGCCCCCTGCCCGGAGAAGGAGACGTGCGTGGTACTAAGGGGTCAACTGGTGGCGGCCGCGGTGGTGGCAGTGGCGGCGGCAACAAATCGGACGGCTGATTAGCTTCCCGCTTTCCCGATCAAGTCGCGCCCGCCCATGTAGGGCCTGAGAGGTTCCGGCACATTCACCGAGCCATCTTCATTCTGGTGGTTTTCTAGCAGGGCAATCAACATACGCGTGGAGGCAGCCACCGTATTGTTCAAGGTGTGGCAGTGAGCCACCTTGCCGTCCTCGCCCCGATAGCGCAGGTCCAAGCGCCTGGACTGGAAGTCATGGAAACGTGACGCGGAGTGGGTTTCACCATAGCCTTCCCGGGACGGCATCCAGGTTTCGATGTCGAACTTTTGCACCTGACCCTGGCCCAGGTCGCCGCCGCATACATTGACGACCCGGTAGGGCAAGTCGAGGGCTTGCATCAAAGCCTCGGCGTTGTTCAGGATTGCCGCATGGTGCTCGAGGGACTTTTGTTCGTCGGCCACATCAATGATGACCTGCTCGACCTTTTGGAACTGGTGCACACGATAGAGTCCACGGGTGTCCTTGCCGTAGGTGCCGGCTTCCCGCCGATAGCAGCTGGACTGGGCCACGAATTTGATCGGCAGGTCGGCCACGTCCAATATTTCGCCCGCGTGCATGGCGGTTAAGGGCACCTCGGCAGTGCCCACCAGCCACAGATCGTCCCGGTCGTCACAGCGATAGGCTTGGTCTTCTCCGCCGGGGAAATAGCCCGTACCGCGCATGGCTTCGGTTCGCACCAGTGTGGGCACGGTCACCGGAGTGAAGCCGCGTTCCACCATCTGGTCCAGGGCAAAGCGCAGGACCGCAGATTCCAAAAGAACAATATCACCCTTGAGCAGGTAGTTGCGGCTGCCCGCTAGGCGTGCTCCACGCTCCACATCAATCCAGCCGTGCATCTCTCCGAGGTCCTGGTGGGAACGAGCCTCAAAATCAAAGCTGCGGGGCTTGCCCCATTTCCGGAGTTCAGCGTTCTGCGCGTCGTCCTTGCCGTCAGGCACGTCCTCTGCCGGAGGCATAGGCACTCGCAACAGGAGTTCCTGCAACTCAACCGTCACCTGCTGCTGCCGCTCCTCTTGGGCCTTCAGTTCGGTCTTGGTAGCTTGTTGATCGGCAACCAACTGGGCACGCTCCTCAGGGGACGCCTGGGCAATCTTGGCCCCGGCCTGCTTTTGCCCTTGGCGCAGTTGGTCGATCTCGACCCCCATCTCGCGGCTTGCCGCATCGAGTTCCAAGATGCGATCGATGTCGCAGGCGATGTGTTTCTTGGTCGCACCTTCCCGCACTAGGGCAGAATTTTGACGGATGTACTTGAGGTCTAACACGGCTGTATAGAAGTTCGATCAGTGAGGTCTGGGGAAAAACATAGTCCAGGCTGGATCAGTCTCGCCAGGAAGAGGTGATCTTGCCAAATAGCTTGTTCTTCTTCACCACCAATTGGACCTCAAAGTCCTCCGTTCCCTTGCGCAGGCTCACTTCCAGGTCCTTGGGGAACCAGACCGCCCCATAGCCGAACTTGGCCATGGCCTCGCGATCCATGTGAACGCCCATGCCCTCACCCTTGGTTCCGCGCTTGGCGCCGGTCTTGCGCCAAGATACCGCAGGGTCCAGCACACAGTTCCAAAGGCGCTCGTAACGTTCGCCCGCTTGACCCACCAGCACCACGCTGGCCCCCGGCACGGTGAACTTGTCGTCCCCTGAATCCAGCTTGAAGTCCAGGTCAAAAGGCCCGCCAGCCGCCACCTCGACGGTTTCTCCAGCGGGTACGTCAAAGGCCGTGGTGCTCTCGTCCCCGATGATCAGGGCCTTCATGCTCTGCAGGCGCTTGCCCTTGGACAACCGCCCATAGCTGATGGTGTAGCGGCCCACGGGGACCTCCACCTTATTGGCGGAGGTCAGGTCAAAGTAGCAGTTCACAAACCGATCACGGCCCTTGACCACAAGGAAGTCAGGCTTGGGGCCCTTACCCCAGTCGAGCTTCAACTCACCGGTCGGGAACTTAACCCTCGTGGCTTGCAACTGAGCACCACCATTGAGGGACTCAAGCTGGTACCAGTCTTTCCCAATCTGGATGTACTCGCTATAGGGAACGGCCTTCGTTGCGTCTCCGATCACAATGGAGTCCACCTCGGGCTCAAAGTGATCGGCCGAAAGCCCAATGCTGCCCCAATTCAGGGGCACATCCCCATAGACCCCGTTGAGGTTCTCATCAATGATCCGCAGAGTCGTTCCGGCCAGGTCATAACGCGCAGAACCTGCGGGAGCCAAGTAGATCCCCGCGTACTTGTCTTGCAGGGCAGCGTTCATTTCCAAACCCTGGTACTGCAATTTCTCGTGGCCCACGATCGCTAGGAAACCCCAGCCGCGCTTCGCTTCGCCATCCCCGAGTTCCAATTGAATGGCCTGGGTCTTGCCGCGCAAGGGAACCCTCACGTCCCCCTCTCCATCCCCGTTGGTGTCCAACATGACTTCGCTGGCCTTGGTGCGAATGGCGGTGGGCCCCCCTTCCATACGAACGAAGGTCGCGGTGGAGTCGACCCCTTTGAGGGCTAGGGTGGGCCACATTGCAAAGTGCGCATCAAGCCGGTAATTGGGGCGCTGGATGGCCTCGATGTCCTCGAGCAACTCAAAGGACGAACTGATCACCACCGGTTGGGCGAATTCCGCAGCCGCCTCGGCCTCCGCAGAGCCCGCTTCAGGGGGCTTGCCATACCCGAGCTTCTCCAGGGCCTTCAAGCGCACCACAAAGCCCTTGAAGATCACATCCTTGAGACCGATCTCTTCGCGGGTCTCGACGCAACGGGCATAGGCCTTGGCCGCTTCCTTGTAGTTCGGGTTTTTCTTCTCGTAGCTATCATCATGGGAGAGAGCCACGTATTGCCAAGAGTTGGACTCGTAGTACACGTCCCCTATGGTCTTGAAGGCATCTGCAAGGCTCGTGAATTCCGCCGCGATGCGATTGAATTCTTTGCGGTCTCGATCCCCTTTGGAGTTTGTCTGCCAATCCCCGGCGAGCTTGTCATAGCTCAAACGCAAGCGGCGGCGGTCGCGTTTCAGAGGCACCGGGATCCGCGAAAAGAAAGTCTCCATCTTCTCGCAGAAATCCGTGCGCACCTCCGCCTTCCAGGTTTCCCGCAGAGCTTCCATCCGCTCAAAAACAAGCTCCGAAGGACTGTTCGCGATGCCTTCAGCCACTTCGAGAATGAAGGCCACTGCTCCATCCATGTCCCTTTTCACCAATTGCTGCATGCGGGTCTTGTCCCCCACCTTGCGCGCCAGCTCGAACTGACTCTTGAAAGTATCCTGCTCTTGAGTGGCACCCATGGACGGGGCATGGACCAAACCAGCTCCCAGGAAGGGAACGAAGACCGAGAGCAACAGGAAGCAGATAGGGCGCGGGTTCATCATGGTTAGGGGGCCAGGTACCTGGATTGGGTCGCAGGTATGCCAGCGACTCGGGGACAACAGTCATTCTAGCTCCTGCCCAGGGAGCTATGAACCCCTGTCCCGTCACGATGGTCCCCGGAGGGCTCAGGTCGGAGGCCAGGGGCGCCCCTAGCTCTTGCGCCGGGCAGAAGCGCGCTTCAAAAGGGACCGTTCCCCCCGGGTCAGGGACCCGATGCCCTCCCGCTGAATCTTCTGCAGCAAGCGGTCGAGCTCCGCCTCCTCCACCATGTGCATTTCGACCTTGCGAGCGGCAAAGCGCGCCTGGAGGCGGTTCAGGGGGTCAAGACTCAGCCAACCAAACCTGGCCGCCAGTGCCCCCCAGGCGGCTCCGCCCAGGTGCACCCAATGGGCCACCCCATCGGTACCGCCGTCGCGCAGCTGCACCAGCACTGCGAACAAGTCCCCGGCCACCACAATCGTGGCCAGAATCCAAAGCTGTACAGGAATGAAAAGCACGAGCACCATCCGTCGGGGATACATCACCGCACAGGCGACAACCAAACCGAGAACTGCCCCGGATGCGCCCACCACCGGGCGGCCACCCCCGGAAATCAAACTCACAATCAGGTGCACCAAGGCCCCCACGGCTCCGGCCATAAAAAACTGGGTGTACAGCCGACGCTTTCCAATTGACCCTTCCAGCATGGTGCCGAAAAAGTACAGCCCCAACATGTTGAACAGGATGTGACTCAAACCGCCGTCTGAGTGCAGGAACATGTAAGTCCCCACCTGCCAGACCGGGAAGAACGGAGCCATGGAACCCCAACGGTGGGCATCCAACCCAAGCCAAGTGGGAATGCCCGACCGCAAACTCGGCACAAAGGAGGCCATCATGTGGACCACGAAAACTCCAACCATCACGATCAACAGCCGGCGCACCCCCGGAGTCAGGGGAGGGAATCCAATCTGGGCACCACCGGGCGCACCTGGGCCAGCCATCGACATGTGCTAGGTCCCCGCGCCCGGGGTGCAAGCCGCTGCTTCAGTCAGGAGGGCTTCAGGGTCCACTCCCACCGAGTGGGCCGCGGAGTGAAATGTGTTCTTAATCAACATAGCAATGGTCATGGGACCGATACCCCCGGGCACCGGAGTGATGGCTGCCACGCGCCCCATCATCTGGGCCTGGTCTGCGTCTCCCACCAATTTGCCGTCATCCCCGCGATTGATGCCCACGTCCAGAACGATGGCGCCTTCCCGCACCCAGTCCCCTTGGATCAATTTGGCGCGCCCAACAGCAGCGACCACAATGTCCGCCCGGCGGCAGTGTTCCGCCAAGTCCTGGGTCCTCGAATGACAAACCGTAACCGTAGCATTGCGTGCAAGAGCCAAAGCACTAAGGGGCTTTCCAACCAACATTGAACGACCAACGATCACCATATGCTGGCCGCTAATATCCATGCCATGGCGGTCGAGCAACTCAATGCAGCCAGCCGGAGTACAGGGCTTGTGACCGGGGCGACCCAGTGTCCAGGCCGCCACGGACCGGGGCGAAAGCCCGTCTACATCCTTGGCCGGATCGAGGCAATCCACCACCGCTCCCGCATCAAGCCCCTTGGGCAGGGGCAGCTGCACCAGGATGCCGTGCACCAGGGGATCTTGGTTGAGTTTCAGGACCTCTGCTTCCAGGTCTGCCTGGGCCACGGAATCCGGCAGGCGGATCGTGCTCACCGCAAAGCCAGCACCGGTTGCAGCCCGATCCTTGTTACGCACATAAACCTGACTGGCGGGGTCTTCACCCACCAATATCACCACCAAGCCTGGCTGCACGCCGTGGGCTTTTAGTTTCGCCGTCGCAGCGGCCACCTCCAAGCGAATCGCAAGGGCAGTGGCTTTTCCATCTAGGATTTGTGTTTGTGACATGGGTCGCAAAAGAGGGCTCATTTATGGGCCTTACTCAGGCCCCGTTAGTTTTTTGGATTGAGAGCCCTTCATGAGAGGCACCATCCACCAGAGAAGGCCCCAGCCAATCAGCAGCATGTTGGCCATGTGCCAAAAGGACATGGCCCGGGCAGCTCCGGATGTGAAACCATAGGAGTGCAAACCAACCCCTAGGTTGTTGACCCCAAACCAGGAAAAGACCACCACGCTGCCGAGGACCACCGTGGCCAACGCCAGCCCAAGGTCCTTGATCAGGCCACCCATACGAGCGTGAAGAATCACGAGCTGCCAAAGCACAATGACCAAAGCACCGTTCTCTTTGGGGTCCCAACCCCAGAATCGACCCCAGGAGTAATTCGCCCAGATGCCGCCAAGAATTGTGCCCACCAAGGAGAACAACAGGCCAAAGGCCACAACGCCATAGATTGAACGGGTCAAAGACCGATGCCAAACTGCGGTGCTTGCCCCCATCTTACGCCGGTGGGACTGTACAAACGGTAAGGCCAGCACCCACAGAGCAGCCAAGGACCATGCAAACAGGGCGGCGCAATAGCCAAAGGTGACGATGGTCACATGGGTCGCCAACCAAAAGTTCGTGTCCAACACGGCCATCAAGTTCCGCATGGAATCCCCGGACGAAACCGCGTCCCGTAGCTCTAGGGATTGGGAGAGGAAGAGGATCGCCACTGCGAACAAAGCCCCCAGGGGCAAGATCGCCTTCTGACGTTGGATCCGAGCCACGAACATGGCCAGGATGACTCCACAGGCACCAATGAAGGGCGCGGTTTCATAGAGGTTCGTAATCGGTGGCCGCCCAATAATCAGGCAGCGCCAAATGATGCCCACCACCAAGATCAGCGCGCCAATGCCAGAGGTGCCCCAGGCTAACCAATTGAGCCATCGAGTGCCCGGCAAGAGCGCCAGGGCTCCGAACAGGAACGCGCACATGAACAAGACCAGGGCGAGTGTGAACAGTTGGGCGTTTTGAAAGGAGACTTCCGAGGTGAGTTCCTTCAGCTCCCCCCGGGCCGTACCACGATCGCTCGTGGCTTGCACCACTTGGGTCAGAGCTGCTTGCAACTCCTCCACATCCCCAGCGCTTGCCGCGTCCTGGGCCCGCTTGAGGCCCAGCAAAGCCAAACGGCTTGTTTCATGTTCTTCGGTCACAGTCGCCATCAGAGCCTGACCCAGATCCAGCCACTCTTCGTCGTCTGTGCGCGTTCCAGCCGGGGGCACGAAGGCCACCCCGGATGCTCCGGCCGCCATCCCCTCTTCCATGGCGGCCGCAAGACTTGCAGCCATGCGCTGGCCCGCTTGATCCGATTTTTCCAGGGCCGATCGCACCTGATCCAGATTCGTTAACAGAGTCACCAGGTTCGCTTGGCCGTCCGTGGCCCATTGCCCAAGGAGACCCCCTTCGGGTACAGCAACGCTCATTCGAATCGGAGCCAGGGTGCGCATCATGTCCTCAAGACTCCTCATGCGGATCGCAAGGTCGAGGGTCTGGGTTTCCTCCCGGCTGCGCTCACTCCCATCCAGGCCCTGGATACGCTGGGCACTACCTATGAGTTCCGTACGCACAAGCTGCAGATCTTCCAAGCTGAAACGGTCCCGACGGCCACGGTCACCAACATCCAAGCCAACTGCTTGCAGAATGCTGGAGTCATCCACCGAGAGCACAGGATAGGTTGCTGCGAGTTCAGGAAAGAACATGCAGTCCAAGACCCAAGCCACCGCATCCATCTTGACCTGCTCGCCGTTTTGCTCAAACTTAGGCTTGCGCCGGGTCGAAAGGCCCAACAGCTTGAAGTCTGCCCAGGACCGCAAAGGTTTGATACGTCCCCCGTGTTGCAGGGGCAAGGCCTCCATGGTGGCAATCATCTCCGGCGTCCACTCGAAAGAACGGGTGCCCGCCGGGGCTTCATTCTCCCCTTGGAATGCGAAGGACTTGGGTAAGCACAAGCTACCCAGCAACATCATCGAAAGAATCAGCATCAAGGACCTCATGATTTCCCCTCCCCCAGGCGCCGACTGGCCTGCTGTCTCATATAGCCCATGAGGCGAATGCTCATGGCGAGGGACATGGAAATCCCAATGATGATCACCGCCAAGGTGGGCCAATGGTCAGAAGGGTTCCGCGTGACCTCCAGCTGACTGTAGAGGCGCGTGGCATTGGGATCGTCCTGGGGACCCCAATTTGCTTGGAACAGGGCATGCCCATCACGGCGCAAGGGCTCGTTCATGGAGATCCGAATCTTGTTCATATTCGGGTTACCCCCGGCATCCAACTCGGTCCATTCCACGTCCGACCGAAACACCCGGGGCATTCCCGTATTTGGGTGCAACTCCCGGTGGAAGTCAACGAGCCTGATCTCGCCGGGCAACTCAAATATGCGGTGCCTCAGACTAATGGCCCAGGTCTTGCTCCCGGCAGGAAAGGTGAAGGGGAAGCGCTCCCCCGCCCAAAGAATCCCGGGGATCGTAGCCTGCGAACCCTTGGGCTTAATTTTCGCCAGGATACCAGCGACGTTGACCCCTTCTCGGCCCGCCGGTTTCTCGGGCACCAGGGCCCAGCCGTCTCCTCCAGGAGAAGACACATGGCCAGCGCTGCCCGATTTAGGGCGTAGCCGCCCATTGATCACAAAGTGTTCGAGAATCAACTCAAAAGGCAAGTCCTCTCCTGTGAATCTGCGCGAGTCGGATTCCAAATCCTCAAAATCGGATGCAGGAATGATCCATTCCTGCACGTCACTCGTGGCTTCCGCATCGAAGATCACGATCTCCCATTCGTGGAAGCTGACGAATTCCGACGTGGACTGCCCTTCAAAGAGCGTCACATGGCCGGTCTCTGACAGGTGCAACTTGACTAGACCCGCGGCCAACAAAACCACAACGCCCACATGGGTCACCATCAAGCAACCCAAGTGCAATTTGCGGCGAGTGGTGCGGGCGGCGATCAAGTTCTTGCTGACGCGCAGCAATCCACCCATAAGCAAATTGATCGCCAGCAAGCTCATGAGCAATTGCCCGCCGGGTAGGGGAACCGAGAGCACAAAGTCCCAGGGGAGGGTGAAACGTTCCACCAACATCCAGGACTCAAAGTACTTCTTAATCGAATCCTGAAGCGACATGTCTATCTGGGCTTCGGTACCCAGATAGGAAATCACGAAAAGTCCGAAGAGGCAGGTCACAGCTAAGTGGAACGAGCCAGCCCAACCCATCAGGAACACTCGGCGCTCACGACCTGTGGCCCCCGCAATCACGAGGGCAACAATGCAGCCCCAGAAGGCCAGGGTCAGATCAAGGGTGTGCAGTTCAATCAGAGAAATCATCGTCCGTCCTTCATACGTAAGCTCTTGGTGAGACCCTTAAAGGCCTCGGTCGCCCCGGCGACCCCATCAACGGGCCCCCATAGCTTGATAAAAATGTTGGTGCGCGGCATGGGCACGATCGCACCGAGCAAGCGCGCGCTCTCAATGGTCGTCCCGCTCATGCCGGTCCAAGTTCCATCCGCTTGCACCAAGATGGCCTCACCGAGACCTGTACTCATTCGCTCAAGGGCAAGGAACCCATCGGGTCCAAGAGCATCGGCTCCCATCTGTCCCAGCCAACGCTCCGCGTTCGCCTCGGGGGAACCACCAGCTGTGCTGATCGAACACTCACACCCCTCAGCCACCTCAAAGCTCGCCAAGCGCATGCTACGGGCACCTAAATCACGCCAGCCATCGGGCGCATCCCAAATGAACGCACCCGCGCCCGCCGGCGGCAGCGAAGCCGCGGGGTTAGACTGGGGTTCCTGGGCAAGGTCCAAGGACGCACACCAAGCCTCAAAAGCTCCAGTCTCCGATTCCACCAGAGCACGAGGCCCAGTCATCTTGGCAAAGATGGTGAACTTAGCTGTGAGCAGAATCACGCCCACCATGCGCGCGTCCTCAAGGTCCGCTTCCCCCATGCCGCGGTAGTGTCCGTCGATCACCACTAAATTCGCTTGCCCGCGCAGCATCAGCACTTCGCGACGCTCGACCACCTCGGCCGGGGCACCATCACTGCCGGCCATCTGTTCCTGCCAGCGTTCGATGTTGGCTACAAGGCCTCCGCCCGATCCGGGCAACATCACCAGGGATGCATTGCAGTCATCCCGTCCGGCCACTGCCAAGCTAAAGAGCCGCGGCGACTGGGCCGGCAGCTCTTTCCAGCCCGTGGGCAATTGATACACAAGGCCCGGTCCGCGAGAGGATGACTCCTCCGCCCGCTGATCCGCACGCTTAGCCGCGCCAAACCGCTGATCCGAGGATGCCCCGATCATCACCGTACCGGAAGGCTTGGTCGCCACTCGGCGGGTTTCAATGACCGCGCTTGCTTCGTGGGCACAACCCATCAGAGCACAGAGGCCCATGGCCAAGGATGAATAAAGGAGAGGACGCAACATGGGCAAATTTAGGATCGACGTTCCAGGGTAAATTCGAGCACTCGCTCGAGGGATAGACGCATTTCGTTGGCCGGAAGATGCAAGAGGCGGCGTTGGGCGGAAGCAATCAGTTCGTCCGCCCGCGCGCGGGCTTGCTCGCAGCCTTTGACTAAATCACAAGCCTCGCGCAGAGCACTGCGCCTGTCAGCGCAATCGGTATCGAGATAGGCCGCTTCGATCGCTGCACGACCCTCAGGATCTGCAGAGCGCCAGGCGTGAAGCACCGGAAGGGTGACCTTGCCATCGGCGATGTCTGTGCCAACGCTTTTACCCACCACCGCTTCTTCGCCCTCGATGTCGAGCAAGTCATCTGCGATCTGGAAGGCAAGCCCCAACTCCTGGCCCATCAAACGCATTTCGCGGCCAAGGACTTCTTGATCCAATCGCCCGTAGCACACGCCAAGTTCTGCAGCGGCCCCATAGAGCACCCCGGTCTTGGCCATGGCGATGCGCTCGTATTCCGCGGGGCTGGCATCAAAACGATGACGACCCAAGGCCTGGCGGATCTCGCCCACGCAGATCGCCTGGGTGGTTGTAGCCAAGAGCTGACTCGCCAATGGATGGGTCAAGCGAGTGGACCGGGCAAAAGCCCGCGAATACAGCCAATCCCCCAGCAGCACTGCGATTTGATTGTCCCAGGTGGTGTTGAGACTGGGCAAGCGCCGACGGATCTCCGCGCCGTCGAGCACATCGTCATGGACGAGGGTCGCCAGGTGAATCAGCTCGACCACAGCCGCCACTACGGGCATCTCAGGAGACCCATTGCCGCTGGCCCGTGCCACCAGCAAGAGCAAGCTCGCCCGAAGTTGCTTGCCTTGAAAGCGGCTCAAGTGCTCGACCATTTCAGCCACGGACGGATCGTCCGTGACCAACTCCTGCGCCAGGGTTTCTCCCATGGCGAGCAGGTCCGGTTCAATGGGCGCGACGAATTCCAGGAGGGTACTGGACGTACTCATGCGGATTCCTCCCGGTGAGCCCCTGATTCCAGGTGCACACCCGATGCTAAGTCCTGGGGTCGGTTCCAATTGACCGCATGCTTGGGCTCCACTTTGAGCCGGACGACGGAATGGGGAGCAATCAAATCAATGATGCGTCGGGTGCCTGCAGCATAACTCTGCTCGAACGCTTCGCGCACCCGACGATGAACACAGAGCACCAAAGGCGGCCGCTCCCGGCCATCGTCAAGAACCGCCACATCCGCGTCTTCGGCCAGGGCCAATTGCACCAACTCGGACAAGGGACAGTCATCGAGGAAAGGCAAGTCCACCGCCACGAATAACACGCGCTCTTCCGCAGCGGCCGCCAAGCCCGCCAGGATTCCCGCGCTGGGTCCCTGATCCGGTTCCACATCGAGCACCTCCCGCAAGCCAAACTCGGAGTACCTCGATTGAGCCCCAGACGCGATCAGAACTTCCCCGGCCATAGCGCCGAGGGTCGCAACGCCGCGCTCCAAAAGGGTGCTCCCCTCCAACCGCAAGAGGGCCTTGTCACAGCCCATGCGCTGACTGGCGCCGCCGCAAAGCAGCACACCACTGATCGCGGGGGTTGGAACAGTCATAAATCGGGTGCTTGCAAAAACCTGGTCGCGCCCCAATCTTCGGGACACTGGTTCTGGATTGCCCCGACCAGATGGACGCGGCGCTCAAGGAGCCGCGCTCACTCGGCCTCGTCCTTGGACTCTTCGATCTCCTTCGGTTCGTCGACGACCTCTTCTTTGAGGCCTTTTTTGAACTGGGTGATGCTGCTGCCCATGGAACGGGCCAACTGGGGCAACTTACGGCCGCCGAATAACAGCAGGACCAAAGCAAGAATGGGCCACAACTCGGGCAGGCCAAGCGCGGCTAAGGGAAGGGTCAACATACTGGGGCTCGTGGATTGGGGCTCAAAGCCCGTTTAGGAGTCTTACAGGATAGGAAACCCGACCGGGCATTGAGACAAGATGAATGCAAAATCCCTGTCCCTGACCCTTCCCAGGCTTATTTAGAATCCTCAGGTGCACTCTTCGGCGCAGGATCGGCGGCTCGCTGCTTCAGGCGCCTCAGGGCACGGGGCGGCAGGGGGGGTAAGTTCGCCGGGGCCGGACCCGCCACGGTGCCCTCGGCTTTCCGACCCACGCGCCCCAAACGACCGACCAAAAGGCCCGCGCGCAGGAGATCCGCCCGCATGGCACTGGCCGCGCAATAGGTGGCCAGGCGTGAGCCAGGATCCATGCGCTCGGCAATCGCGCACAGGAAATTGGGTTCCCAAAGGTCCGACTGCTCCTTGGGAGCAAAGGGATCCAAGAACACAGCGTCAAAGCGGCGCTCGGGGGGCAAGCTATAAATAGTCTCTCGGGCATCCCCGACCTTTAACCAAAGACGGCTGCGCTCGCCGAGGGGGACTCCCTCTGCCTCGGCCAGCTCGGGATCTGCCAGGGAAAGCTCGAGGGCCTCGGTGACTTTCTGGTGCCAGGGATTCGCCAGGGGCTCTGGTTCAGCAATGGCCAATTGCAACGGGTTCAGGTGTAGCTCTAGGCCCGTTACTTCCAGGGAGCGTCCCTCGCCTTCCACCGCTGCCAAGGCCGCCGCCATGTTCAAGCCAAGACCCACGCCCACATCCAAGAGGCGCACCTTCGTGTCTCCCCGCTTGGCCATTTCCACCCCGGCCGCATAGCGCAAAAGGGCCTGATCCCAGGCACCTTCCGAGGCATGGCATGCACGGCCTTCGGGATCCAAAAGAGTGCGGGATCCGTCCTGGGTAAGGACTCTATTCCATGTTTCTGGGGTGCTGTTCACCTTACCAAAATAGACTTCTGGGTAGGTCTAGCGCAAGGGCCAAACCAAGGAGCCCATGGGATCAGCGATGATTCCCAAAGCACTGAATGGGTCGAGCAATTGGCCTAGGTCCCCGAGCGGCCTTGGCCCTCCTAACGGGCCGCACCCCGCAAGCCCGAGCCCCATCGGGAAAGCTGGTCCTCCAGAAGCGAGCTCACCACGGAAGTATCCAAGCTGCCTTCGATCAGGACGCTGATGCTGCGTGCTCTACCGCCGGAAAAGTCCTGCTCGGAATCCAGCAGTAGCTCCGCGGCCGGGCTCCTCGAACCCTCTCTGCCAGGTGACTCATGCGCTCACGGATTCCCGCCTGCAAGCTGCCCAGGCCACGTTCATCGAGGGGAAGCCTCCGCCTTGGACACCGGAGCCCCGGAGGGGCGCTGGGACGACCTTGGACCTTCCGGTCCAGGGCCCAGGGCCCTCATGATTCCCCAAGGGTGGTTGCAATCGTGGTCCCCCAGCCCGGATCATGCTGCCATGGATCCCATGTCTCTGGTCGATGAGTTGGCCGCCGCGGTAGATGCGCTTACTTTTGCGCCCCCGGTAACCTCGGTCTACAACCCGCTCATCTATGCCCGTGCCCCACTCAAGCGCTACTTCCAGCGTATGTGGTCCACCAAGCCCCCGGCCCTCTTGCTGGGCATGAACCCCGGCCCCTGGGGTATGGCTCAAACCGGAGTGCCCTTCGGCGAAGTATCCAGCGCCAGGGATTGGCTTGACGTGGAAGCAACCGTCGTGCCCCCACAAGACCAACACCCCAAGCGCCCGATCCAAGGGTTTGCCTGCGAACGGCGCGAGGTCAGCGGCGCCCGACTTTGGGGTTGGGCCCAAGAGCGCTTCGCCAGCCCCGAGGATTTTGCCAAACGGTTCTTTGTTTGGAACTGGTGTCCCCTGGCCTTTTTGGAAGAGTCCGGCCGCAACCGCACCCCCGACAAATTACCCGCCGACGAACGGGCCGCCCTGCAGGCGGTCTGCGACGCGAGCTTAGTGCGCATGGTGGAAGCCCTCCAACCCGGGGCCGTGATTGGCATCGGCCGGGTGGCGGAGGGTGCCGCCAAACGAGCCCTCGGAAGCGACGGCCCCCCCATCGGCACCATCCTGCACCCATCCCCCGCCAGCCCCATCGCCAACCGCGGCTGGGCACCTCAGGCAGAGAAGCAACTCAAGACTCTAGGCCTCCTCAATTGACCCAACCCTAGACAGAGCGAGGTTTCTCACGAGGGAAGGTCAACCCCAAGCCCATTCCTGCCGTAGAGAAGAGTCCCCACCCCATGCAGCCCCCCCAAGAACCAACCACCACCCGAAGCTCTCCCCATCCCTGGGGCTGGCAGCTCTTGGCCCTGGGGATCTTTCTGCCCCTGGTGGCCCACTTTTGGTTCCTCTGTGACGATGCCTACATTTCGTTTCGCTACGGGCGCAACCTGGCGGAGGGCTTTGGCCTAGCCTGGAATCCAGGGGAGAGCGCACCGGTGGAGGGCTACAGCGAGTTTGGCTGGGTCCTGATCACAGCCCTGATCCAAGCCCTCGGCGCCCCGATCGAAATCTTCGGCCCCTTGATCAGCGCCCTCTGTGGCGCAGCCCTCGTGATCAGCGTGACCCGCTTGATCACCCACGAATTGGTCAGCCACGTGGCCGCTCGCCTGGGGGGAGTGCTCTTCATTGCAGCCGCCGTCCCCCTGGCGGTTTGGTCCACGGGAGGTATGGGCAGCATGCCCGCCCTGCTTTGCCTTTGGTGGATCTTTCGTCGCTTGCTCAGTCGCGTGGATTTCCATGACGGTTTGGGTGCGGGACTTGCTGGAGTCGCCCTGGTGTTGTTGCGAGCCGACGGGCACCTGTGGGTGTTCCTTTTGGCGGGCAGCGCCCTGGTGTTAGGGAACGTGCGCAAGGACCCCTGCCTCGCGCGAGCCGCACGCCTAGCAGCGGGCCTGCCCCTCTTAGCTTTCTTGATGATGACCGCTTTCCGCCTTGGCTATCACGGGGACTGGTTGCCCAACACCGCACGGGCCAAGATCGGCATGAGTCCCTTTGTCATCGAAAGGGGTGCGCGCTATGTGGGGCACGCCCTCTTGACCTACCCTGGACTTTTGGGAGCCCTGTTGCTGCCCATTCTGATGGGACGCCGAACCCTACAACGCCCAACCTTCGTGGCGTTTTTAGTGGTTGCCTGCGCCATGGGTTATGCCCTCTTGGTGGGCGGCGACTTCATGTGTTTTCACCGGTTCCTCTTGCCCCTCTGGCCCTTTGGCGCTCTGCTGTTTGCCAAGGGCCTGCAAGCCCTGGCCGAGGACAGCAAGAGCCGCGCTCGCCTGGCCCTTGGCCTGGCGGTTTTACTCCCCGCCAGCAACCTCGCTCCGGCCTGGAACCTGCACCTGATTTCCCAATCCGTGCGTGAGACCTGCTTCTTCCGTTTCAATGCCACGACTGCCGACGGCTCGATCCTCTTTCGCAGCGAACAACAGCAATGGCAGGACATGACCTCCCGGGCCCGCCAATGGAAGCGCGTGGGAGAAGCCGTGGCGGGCAACACCGCCGCCGATGCAAGCTTGGTGGCGGGTGCCATTGGCGCCCTTGGTTGGGCTTCGAGGCGCACAGTCTTCGACCAATTTGGACTCACCCGAAGAGACGTGGCGGACTTTCCCCAGATTCCCGGACGCCGCTCCCCAGGTCACGATCGCTACGCCCGGGCGAATTACTTCGCACCGGAGTCCCCCACCTATGCCCGGGTTTCGATCATCGATTCCGCCAGCCTACGCCAGCGAGGTCCCGCCCCCAGCCACGTGACTGTGATTGGCCTCGAGCCAAAACAGTACGGCCCGGGGCAATTTCTCATCCTAGAGGGTTATCCTCGTCCCTGAACACAAGACATGTTGCACCCAACCCAAACCCCCTCTTTGCCACGCTCCCCCAAGATCCGGCCCCTGCTCGTGCTGATGGCCGGCCTCGGCTCCCTTGGGCTCGGCAGTTGCAGTCAAGATCCCCCGCGCCCCAGCCTGCTGGTGATCACCCTCGACACCACCCGCGCGGACTATCTTTCCTGCTATGGCTCCAAGCGCAGCCGCACCCCTGTCCTGGACGGCCTAGCCCAATCGGGGGTCTTGTTTGAGAACACATTTTCGTCCTCGGCTGTGACACCAGTGGCCCATGCTTCAATCTTCACCGGACAGTACGGCCCCGGTCATGGGTTGCGCGTGTTGGCGGGGAACGGCGGAGACCGCTTGCAGCCCAGCGCGGTCACCCTGGCAGAACTCTGCGCCGAATCGGGCTGGGACACGGCTGCGGTGCATTCGGCCTTTCCCGTATCCCGGCGCTTCGGCTTAGACCAGGGCTTCAGCCACTTTGATTCCTTCGAAGGGGAAGCACGCATTGACGAGACGGGCAAGACCACATGGGATGTGAAAAACCTGCAGCGCCGCAGCGATGAAACCGTGAACCGCGCCCTCGCATGGGCCCAGGAAAGCGACGGGCCATTCATGCTCTGGGTCCACCTTTGGGATCCCCATGACCCAACCCTCACCCCGCCCGAACAATTCATGGCGGGCATTCCCCAGGATGTAACCGGCGCCTATCACCCGATCCGTTTGTACGCCCGGGAGGTCGAATACCTCGATCAACAAATCGGGCGACTGCTGGAAAAATTGCGGCCCATGGCGGGAGAAGCTGGCCTCCTCGTGGCCCTGACCAGCGACCACGGAGAAGGCCTCGATGACGGCATGGCGCGCCATGGCTGGCCCGCACACCGCATGCTTTACACAGAGCAGATTCACGTGCCCTTGATCCTCGCGGGACCGGGTGTACCGAAGCTCAAGCGAGTGACCCAACTGGTGCGCACGGTGGACCTCTTGCCCACCCTGAGCACCATTCTCGGGCTGCCCACCCCGGAGGGCATCGACGGACTCGACCTCGCCCCCCTTTGGGAAGGCACCGAATCCGCGCCCCGCCCGGCCTATGCGGACCAAATCAACGGCTATGACGGCAATGCCGCCATGGTGCGCCGCCGCCCCGACGCGGCCTTCCAATTCGTCTGGGTGGAATACCCCTGGAAGCTCTACTGGCGCCCCCACCAGCCCACCGATTCCGAGCTCTTCAACCTGGCTGCGGACCGCGGGGAAGAGATCAACCTGCTCGCCACCAGACCCAAGATCGCCCACCGACTCCTCAGTGCCCTGGCCCAGGGCAAACCCTGGGTGACCGAACCCTATGGAGCACCTGATGACGTGAACGTGGGAGGCGCCCTCGGGGCCCTTGGTTACGGGGGCGGCGACGGGGACGAGGGCAGCGACGAAGATCCCAGCTACCGGTGGGTTTGGGTGGGAATCTCGGAGGCCCTTGGGCAGCCCGCGGTGGATGGGGAACTGACCCTGCCGATTGTGAACAAGGAATAGAGGCCCGACCGCGAGTCCCCTACCCATGACTTTGCCCTTTCCACCGGAAGGGCGAAAAGGGCAAAAGCAGTGACTCGAAGAGGTTCAGGCTCAGGCTTTGCAGCCTTCAAGCAAGCCTGCGTCAGCAAGGCTTTTCTCCATCAGCTCGCCCAATTTCGCAGGGCTTTCACTGACCACCGCACCCGCTGCCTCAAGGGCCCGGACCTTTTCCTGGGCTGTACCCTTGCCGCCAGCGATGATTGCACCCGCGTGTCCCATGCGTTTGCCGGGAGGAGCCGTGCGTCCGGCAATGAAGCTCACCACCGGCTTGGTCACGTGAGCCTTGATGAAGTCCGCGGCGGCTTCTTCCGCCGAGCCACCGATCTCGCCAATCATGATCATGGCGTCCGTGGCCGCGTCCTCCTGGAATGCCCTCAGGCAATCAATGAAGTCCGTGCCGTTGACCGGGTCGCCACCAATGCCAATGCAAGTGGACTGGCCGATGCCACGGCTGGTCAACTGCCACACGGCCTCGTAGGTCAAGGTGCCCGAGCGACTGATCACGCCCACGCGACCGGGTCGGTGAATGTAACCGGGCATGATGCCGATCTTGCACTCGCCAGGGGTAATCACGCCGGGACAGTTGGGTCCGATCAGCCGGGTCTTGGAGCCCACAAGAGCTTCCCGCACGCGCACCATGTCCAGCACCGGAATGCCTTCGGTGATCGCACAGACCAGGGGCATCTCAGCCTCGATCGCTTCGATGATCGCCCCAGCCGCAAAGGGTGGCGGCACATAGATCACACTGGCGTTGGCACCGGTGGTTTTACGGGCTTCGGCCACGCTGCCGAACACGGGCAAGCCCAGATGCTCTTGGCCCGCTTTCCTGGGGTTCACGCCCCCCACCATCTGGGTGCCGTACTCAATGGCTTGTTCCGAGTGAAAGGTCCCGGTCTTGCCGGTAAAGCCCTGGCAAATGACCTTGGTGTCTTGGTTGACGAAAATACTCATGACTTGGCTCCTGCTTTTTTGACTGCTGCGCAGACCTTTTCGGCTGCATCATCGAGATCGGTGGCGGTGATGATCGGGAGGCCGGACCCCTCAAGAATCTCGCGCCCTTTTTGGACATTGGTGCCTTCAAGGCGCACCACGAGGGGCACGCTCAGCTGGACTTGCTTGACTGCTTCGACCACCCCGTTCGCAATCACGTCGCAGCGCATGATGCCCCCAAAGATGTTGACCAGGACCCCTTTGACCTTGTCATCGGAGAGAATAATCTTGAAGGCCTCGGTGACCTTCTCGGCGGTAGCTCCGCCCCCCACATCCAAGAAGTTGGCGGGTTCGCTGCCGTAAAGCTGAATCACGTCCATGGTGGACATGGCAAGTCCTGCACCGTTGACCATGCAACCAATGTTTCCGTCCAGGGTGATGTAGGACAGGTCGTATTTGCTGGCTTGGATTTCCGCCGGGTCTTCCTCGTGCAAGTCCCGCAACTCTTCGATCTCTGCGTGCCGGAAAAGCGCGTTGGGGTCGAAATTGATCTTGGCGTCCAGGGCAAGGACCTTTCCGTCCGTGGTGTTCACCAAGGGGTTGATCTCGGCCAGGGAGCAATCCAGTTGGCAAAAGACCTCGGCCAAACCCACCAGATAGTCCGCGGCCTGACCCACGAGTTCACTGGGGAGCCCAATGCCCGCAGCCAACCGCTCAGCATCTTCACGCTGCAAGCCGGTGCTGGGGGAAAACGGTGCCTTGAGAATTTTATCAGGGGACTCGTCTGCCACCTGCTCGATTTCCATGCCCCCTTCGCTGGAGGCCATCATCACAGGCATGGACAACTCACGGTCAATGGCGATACCGATGTAGTACTCCTTGGCGATGTCGGAACCAGCTTCCACCCATAGGGTTCGCACCAGTTGGCCTTCCGGCCCGGTCTGGTGTGTCTTGAGGTTCATGCCCAGGATGCTGGTCGCCGCCTCGCGCGCTTCATCCGCGCTGCGAACCAATTTGACGCCGCCCCCCTTTCCGCGGCCGCCCGCGTGGATCTGTGCCTTGACGACACAGAGGTCTGTGGGCAAGGACTCGTAGGCTTGAACCGCCTCTTCCACCGTAGTACAGACATGCCCAGAGGGCACGCTGAGGCCATGCTTGGCGAGCAGTTGCTTCGCTTGATATTCGTGAATTTTCATGCTGAAATCTCCCAACCGGGCCCGATCCCGGCTTTGGGGCAAGGATCCTACCTAGCGCAGGGGCATCCGGGACACCGTGCCTTCAGACAAGCAGGGTCCACGCCCACCCAAACCCACAACACAAGCCGCGGGGGCGTCGGCTCTTGGCCGACGCCCCCGCGCCTGTTGCAATCCTGCTGAATCCGGGCCCTAGAGCCCGAATCAAGCAGCTATGTATCCGATCAGAAGCTGACGCTCAGGCCGTCCGAGAAGTTCGAACTGGCTCCATCGCGGTACCACAATTGGAAGTGGTACACGTCGCCGGGTGCCACAAGGCCACCGGGAGGGAACGGAAGCTCAGCGGGGACCGCGAAACCCGGGAAACCCGGGCCGGGGCCGTTGTCGTTAGCCGTGAAGAACACACTGCTGCCGCCGGTGGCGCTGGGAGCAAAGGCACCGCTGGAGTCTCGGCCTGGGAAGTTCACGCCAGCTCCACTGTTGTAACGGCCAATCTGGCCGGTCAAGCAGAGGACGCCGTCAGCAACCGCCACGCCGGGCTCGCTCATGGAACCGGACATAACCAAGAAACCAAACTCGCCGTCGGGGCCACCCGTGGCGTTCAACCATGTACCACCAGCAGGTAGGGCGGTCGTGGAAGTGTCCAAGGAAACCGATCCACCAGTGCTGTTGACGTTGGCCGGATCGCAGAACACAGTCGTGTTCGGGTCCAACGAGCCGCCAAGGCCCAGGAGGTAACCGC
>JAPKBR010000051.1 GCA_028823345.1 Planctomycetota bacterium | reverse complement strand
TGCACGAGGAGATGCTGCCCAAGGTGATCGAGTTTTACACAAAACTCGGTCAAAGCAAACCGGTCTACAAGGCACTGGAAGCCCTCAAGAACGGTGACGGCTGGAATCAACTGAGTGCCGCCCAACAGCGGATCCTGGACAAGGAACTGATTGGCATGAAGCTCTCCGGCATCTCCCTTGAGGGCGCAGAAAAAGAACGCTACAACGCCATGGAAAAGGAGTTGGCCGAGCTGTCCACGGGATACTCCAACGCGGTGCTCGACAGCCGCAAGGCGTTTGAGCTGATAGTGACCGACAAGGCCGACACCAAAGGCCTGCCCACGACTCTGCTGCAAATCGCCGCTGCTGCTGCCGCAGCCAAGGACCATGAGGGCGCAACCGCCGAAGACGGCCCCTGGCGCATCACCCTTGATGCGCCGATCTTAATCCCATTCCTGCAGCACGGCCAAAACCGAGACCAGCGCGAAATCGCCTTCCGGGCCATGATCACGGTCGCCTCCGAGGGCGAATTTGACAACCAAGACCGTATTGAACAGATCCTGGCCCTGCGCAAGGAGAAAGCTGGACTGCTCGGCTTCAACTCCCACGCGGAGATTTCGGTCAGCACCAAGATGGCTGAGAAGGTCGAAGCGGTGGACAAGCTCGCCGACGATTTGCGAACCGCGGCCTTCCCCAAGGCCAAGGAGGAACTCGCCGAGCTGATTGCCTACGCGCGCAAGAACACCGGGAACGAGAACCTGGAATTGGCCCATTGGGACATGCCCTTCTGGTCGGAGCGCATGCGCGAAGAGCAGTACGATCTCTCCGACGAGGAACTGCGCCCCTATTTCCCTTTCCCCAAGGTCCTCGATGGGCTCTTTGCGGTCACCAAGCGTCTGTTTGATGTGACCGTCGAGGCGGCCGACGGTGAAGAAGAGGTCTGGCACGAAGATGTGCGCTTCTTCCGCATTAAGGACAGCTCTGGGAAGAGCATCGCCAGCTTCTACCTCGACCCCTATTCTCGTCCCGAGAACAAGCGCGGCGGAGCATGGATGAACAACATCATTGACCGCGAAACTCTAGAGGATGGAACTCGACGGCTGCCCACCGCCGTACTGGTCTGCAACCAAAGCCCGCCGACTGGGGACACCCCCTCTTTGATGACCCACCGCGAAGTGGAGACCCTGTTTCACGAATTCGGTCACGGCCTGCAACACATGCTGACCACTGTCGATCTGCCCGAAGCCGCTGGCATCAACGCGGTGGAATGGGACGCCGTGGAACTGCCCAGCCAGTTCATGGAGAACTGGACCTACCACGAGGCCACGGTCAAGAACTTTGCCCGCCACTGGAAGACCGAAGAGCCCCTGCCCTCCGAGCTCTTTGACCGCCTGGTTGCGGCCAAGAACTTCCGCGCCGCCACAGGCGTCATGCGTCAGCTCTACCTCGGCGGTCTCGACATGGAACTCCACCACCGCTATGAGCCCGGCAAGGGCGAGAAGGTGGCGGATGTGAAGGCCCGCATCGTGGGCCAAATGTCGGTCTTGCCCCCGCTCGAATCCGATCGCTTCGAGTGCGCTTTCTCCCACATCTTTGCGGGTGGATACTCCGCTGGCTACTACAGCTACAAGTGGGCTGAAGTGCTTTCCGCCGATGCCTTTGGAGCATTCGAAGACGCAGGTCTCGGGGACAACGAAGCCCTCGCGGCCACTGGCCGGAAGTTCCGGGACACGGTGTTGGCCCAAGGCGGCAGTCGCCATCCGATGGAGGTCTTCCAAGACTTCCGCGGCCGAGCGCCTTCCACCGAGGCCTTGCTGCGCCACACGGGCCTCGCTTGAGCCAAGGCTCCGGCAAGCAAACTACGTTTTTCAAACTCGGCGGGGGTCTACCCGCCGGGTTCGACCTGCTGACGGATTATCTAAAGGCCCCCGAAGCCTACGAGCTGATGGCCGACTTGCTGGAAACGGCAAACCTCGACACGCACCTGATTCGGATCTTTGGTCGCACGTGCCCCATGCCCCGGCGCATCGCGTGGTTTGGGGATCAGTCCTATTCCTATTCCGGCGTGCAACATCCCGCGCGACCGCTGCCCGGCAACATCCAACGCTTGGCCCAGCAGCTGGAAAACGACCTGGAGCAGCCATTCAACGGCGTGCTGCTCAACCACTATCGCACCGGCGAGGACAGCATGGGCTGGCACACGGACGATGATTACGATGCGGGCGAATACCCAAAAATCGCCAGTATCAGCCTGGGGGCCACGCGCAGATTTCGCTTGCGCCCCAAGAGCGATCCATCCCTCAGCATGAGCGTTGACCTAGACCACGGAAGTCTACTTGTGATGGGTGCAGGCACCCAACTGACCCATCAACACGCGCTGCCCAAGATGCGCAAGGCCCTAGGCGGTCGCTTGAACCTGACCTTTCGCTGGATGGAACCGAAGTAAACCGCGCTACTTCTTGGTCGCGGGGATATGTGCGATCGAAGGGGGGGAATAGGGCCGCAATGTGCCGTGGATCACGTTCAGAGTTTCCATGTGGGTCCCATCTTGCACGGTGTAGCCGTCGGGGACCTGCTTGATCTCTTCCATGAACGATTTGTCTTCAAAGTAGTAATCCCGGAAGGGACCGCTCCGACGTTCAATCACCTTAGCGTCAAACCCGTTTTCATCCAGACGCCGCAAAGTCTTTTGCACGTCAGCCATGGAAGACTGAATGAAGAGCAACTCGCCATTCGGGCGCAAGCGCCGGTGAGCGTCGAGGATCAAGCTATCGATGAAGTAGCGTCGGTTCTGCTTGCCACTGACACAGAAGGGCGGGTTGGTGACGACCAGGTCAAAAGTACCCTCGGTAGAAAGCCAATCGCTGACTCGGTAC
The DNA here is from genome assembly GCA_028823345.1 of Planctomycetota bacterium. GTDB lineage: Bacteria > Planctomycetota > UBA1135 > UBA1135. The sequence goes on along the minus strand of JAPKBR010000051.1, from coordinate 19,859 downwards.
TCAATCACCGAGCCTGCCGGTCGATTGCGTTCCACGTTCTTGCGGGTTGAGGCCAATAGGTCCTCGCTGATTTCCGTGACCACCAAAGAACGCGGTTCATGCCGCAACAGAAGGATCGTGTGATTGCCCACACCGCCGCCTAGCTCCAGCACGTCTTTGCCCTTGGCAAAGGAATTCGCTGTAAGCACATCCGCGAGGAAACGGCCGTGGGGTGTGGGGCGCCAATCGTCACCTTGGGCGGAGAGTTCCATGGCGTGAGAGTCGTTGGATTGTTTGGAAGTCATGAACCGCTAAAGGTGCTAGGGGGCGAACCGGGAAGGGCCCCGGGGAATCCGTGGGGACCTCTACAAGTCCGCAGAATCTTGGGATAGGGTCCGGGGAATTGGAGATTCGCCCTCCAAAACATCCCCTTCACCGGGCATTCTAAGCTCTACAGCCCCTCAGGGGCCTCTCAGGCCCCTCGCAGGATCGTGTTTCCCGCCTCGGGTACCAGGAAGAAGCGGCCCACGGGCACCTCAAAGGAGGTCCCTTCGGCGCAGGTGAAGTTGTAGGACCCTTCCATGGTCCCCCAGGATGTCCGCAGTGGGCAATAACTGGTGTATTGGAAGCTCTCGCCGGGGGCCAGCACGGGCTGTTTGCCCACGACCCCCTCACCCACCACCTCTTCGCGGCGATTGTTGGCGTCGAGGATCATCCAGCGCCGCGAGAGCAGCTTGGCAGCCTTTTCCCCGCTGTTCTCAATTTGGATGCGATAGACAAAGAAATAGCGGGCCCGACCTGGATCGGATTCCCCCTCTAGAAACTGAGCCGCAGCGCGTACGCGCAGCCCGTGGGTGGTGTGGTCTGAATTGGGATCTTGGGACACGTCGATTAGCTCAGGATAAATGGGCTTCGGTATTCATAGGATACACAACCCGAGAAGGTTCTGACGCCCGGGTAGCACAACGATGCACTTAGAACGCCCAATCGTCCCAATCTTGGTTTTCGTGCTGCTCTGCACGGGCTGTTCTTGGAGCACTCAACGCGCCACTGTTGCGGCACGCTTGCCAGGAACCACGAGCAAAGATCCGAAGGGGCTAGCTGAAGAGCTCTTCGCTGAGCGCCTCGATCAAAATCCGCGCCTTGCAGACACACTTGAGGGCAGAAGCCCGCGGCCCACATGGGGGCAGGAAGGGGAATGGTTCACGCGGCCAGCCTTTGAGAAGCTAGCAGGTATTCGCGTTGCGCGCATTGACCGCGCCATTGAGCTTGCCAGCGAGGAAGAGCGAGAAACCCTCGTGAGGATCCGGGCAGAGTTGCGCCACGAGGCTCTTGAACCCGCGCTGACCCGGGACCGCGACCCGCTTGGGCCCATGCGTGGATTCTTACGCACGGGTTTGTTGCACCTGTTCTTGGACCACCCCATTGAACGGGGTGCGGATCTTGAAGCATACCGGGCGCGTCTACAAGCGTTGGTGACTTGGATAGAACAAGCGGCAGAATACAGCTCCGAGTTTTCTGGGTCCATGGCCCCTCTTCCCGCCACCTTGGCCTACCTCGAAGGAATCGCATCCCCCGCCTTCGCAGATTTAATGGGAGACCGCGTGGCAAAAAGGGCGCGCATGGCCATGGAACTGACCCCCAGTTCTCGGCTCCAGACCCTTCAAGCCATCGACCTCCTCCTGCGGAGTTCCCTGCCGACGGCGGCCAAGCAACTGCTTGCGGTCCTCGAAGCTCCCGATCGCACCCAGCCCAGGCGGGGCCTTGTGCGCCAAGCGGGCGGATTGAGCTTGCACAAAAAACGGGTCAAGCAGCTCGTCAGCGCGAACTACACCGTGTCCGAAATCGAAGAACGGCTCAAAATCCAGAGCCGCGAGTTGGAAGCAGCGCTGCTGAAGATCACCGAGGCCGTCGATTTCACAGGGGACAGTCTCGAGCTCTTGGCCCTAATCCGCGAGCAATACGACCAGTCCGTCAAACATCCGACCGGGGAAACCGCGCGCCTTGAGCTTCTAACACAACGGGCAATTAAAGCAGCTCAGATATTGGGGCCCCTGCTTCCCATCAATCTTGAGGATTTGCCCAGCACAGTCCTTTTGCCCAAGGCCCTCCTGCCCCTAACTGACGGTGTCATTCACCAACAGGCCCATCACGGACGTGGACAGTTGTCACGGGTATGGGTTGACCCGGCCCGCCTACATGCTGCGGTAACCGGTTCATTGGCCGTTCACTGGATTTTGGGATCCGCGGCCGCTGCCCATTGTGACGGCCCCACGAGCGACCTTCCCCGTTGGTTGCGCCACGCCAAGTGGCCCGGTTGGAACGAGGCGTTGGGGCTTTACTTGGTACGTTTGCAAAAGGAGGTTCATCCGAGGCGTGATCCATGGCAGCGGGCTGCCGGCATTGGATTGGAGCTGGAATGCACGGCCCGGGGCCTCACAGACCTGGGCCTGCACGTGCATGGTTGGTCCCGCGCGGAAGCAATCGAGTTCCTCCAACGGCGAAGCATCTCCGACCGAGCGCAAGTGGAACTGTGGGTTGATGACTGCTTCGATCGACCGGGCCTGGCCCTTGCCGCGCCCCTTACCCTTCAACAGATACTGGCAGCGCGCGCGGAGTTACGCCAAAGGCAAGGCGTAACCTTTGATCTCTTGGCCTTCCACCGTGCGTTGCTTGAGGTAGGCCCCCTGCCGGTTGACCTTTGCCAATCTGGAATCCTCAGGCGCGGACGCTGACCGATTCGTGGCGTATCCCGGAAGAGCTTGATCTCATCGGGTTTGCGTAACTTACTGAGCCAGGGCGCGCCGCAGATCTTGCTTGGTTACCGGCCCGGATGCGGACAGGCAACACCGATCCGGACGCAGGTGCTTGCGTGCTGCATCGCGCACCATCTTGGCGGTCACGGCGGCGAACTGACCGGGGAGCTTGGCCAAGTGATCATCCGCATGTCCGTAAACTTCAGCGGTAACCAAGTAGGCCGCCCGTTGGGAGGCACGCTCAAATCCCAAGGGGGATGATCCCACCAGGTAATCTCGTGCTAATTTGAGTTCCGCCTTGCTGACGGTCTCGTCTTGGATCCGGTGCATCTCTTCCAAGAAACCACCCACCGCCGTGTGCACATGCTGAGGGCTGGTGCCGATGTAAGCCTGAAAGCACCCGGGTAAACGACCGGCAGTGCCGTGAATGTCCGCGTATACGGAATAAGCCAAACCCTGTTCATCCCGCAAGCGCTTAGTGATGCGCGCGGTAAAACCTGGGCCAGTACCCAGAATGTGATCCATGACCACTAGGCTCGCCCAATCCGGTTCGCTACGACGCACGCCAAGGTGCCCTAAGAACACATGCACTTGGTCACGGCTCTTCTTGAAAGCATCCAGCCGGTTGCCATCTTTGGGGAACCGCGACTTGGAGGCGGTTAAGGGACCTAGTTGTTGCCACCCACGGGTCAGGCGCTGCACGAGCTTCTTGATCTGACCGGGATCCACATCTCCGCAAACCGAAAGAATCGCACGATCAGGTGCCCAGTGGGAGCGGTGATGATCCAAGAGGTCCTTTGGAGTGAAAGCCCCAATGGTCTCGGCGGTTCCATGGGCGGGTCGACCCATCCAGTGCTTTCCATAGATCAGGTGCCGGAATCTCTGAGCTGCCTGGGACCGGGGGTCCTCCTGTTCGACTTCAAGCCGCGCCTGAAAACGTCGCTGGTGCATACGCACGGGGTCGTTCGGGTAGGCCGCGTGTCGAGCGACCTCCAGCAAGGTTTCGAGCAGAACTTTCCAGTGGTCCCCTGCCACGGAACCGGACAGGCCCGACTGGTTCCCGGCGATGCTTCCGCCGCAGGGTTCAAGGCGTGTGACCAACTCGGCTTCATCGTGTTGGTTGGTTCCTTGATCCGCTAGGCGCCCCACCATCCAAGACAAGCCTTCCTGGCCGGCGGGATCCTGACTGGTTCCCCCGCGCATCATCAAACGCGCGGCTGTGATCGGTGCTCCTTCCCGTCGCGAGACGATCAGGGTCAAGCCGTTGGACAACACATAGCGCTGCTTGGGGAGGTAAAGTTCGGGAAGTTTCGTGCTCATGACTCTTTCCCTGGCAGGCTCCAGCCAACAACCCGTCGCTCACGGGTCAACAATTGACGCGCTGTGGCTCGTACCCGCTTGGCATTGACCGCCGCTCGGCGCTCCTCCCAATCGAGCAACATGCGCCAATCCGCATCCACAGCAAAACCGCCAAACCACTCGGCTAAATCCGAAACGGTCTCCGCTTCAAAGGCATCCCCCGAACGCAAGGTCCGTTGCACCCGGCGCATCTCCTTGGCCGGGATGGGTTCGTCCACGAGGCGCGTGATTTCCTCTTCGATCACTCGCTCCAATTCGGCGGGATCGACTCCGGGGACTGCTTCGGCGTTGATCCAAAAAGCCCCGCCTTCCATGCGCGTGTCAGACGAACTGCCAACCATGGTCGCCAATCCATCAGTCAACACCAGTCGCTTGTACAGTCGCGATACTCGGCCACCGGTCAAAAGTGTATCAATCAAGTCCAGGTCAAAGTCCTCGTCTGTTCCGACGGGAACGGTGGAGTAGGCCATCACCAAACGGGAAGCCGCGTCGTCCCAGCGCTTCTCAATGCGCCTTTCCCCTTCGGGTTCGCGCAAGGGAGCGCAAAGCACAGGCGCCGGGGCAGGTCCGCTCTCAATGGAGCCAAAGTGCTTGCGGACCATACTCAGGGTGGATGTGGGATGGAGGTCTCCGGCCAAGACCAAGGTACCCATGCATGGTTGATAAGTGCGCTCGTACCAGGCGCGCATGATCTCAACGCTCATGGGCTGCAGAGTCTCCGGATGACCGATAATTGGGGCGCCGTAGGGATGGCGGCCAAAGAGTTCATGGGACACGTCCTGGCTCAAGCGCCGCCAGGGATCGTCACGGCCCATGGATAGTTCTTCCAAGACCACGGCCTTTTCGCTGATGAACTCGGCAGGGTCCAAAAGCAAGCCCCTCATGCGATCCGCTTCCAACTCAAGCGCAGCCTCAAATCGGTCCGATGCCAACTCGAACCAATAGGCCGTGTGGTCAAAGCTAGTGAATGCGTTGTTGCTCCCGCCCAAGGAGGTTGTGGTGGCGTCAACCGAGCCCTTGCCAAAGCGCTTGGTACCCTTGAACATCATGTGCTCAAGGAAATGGGCCACACCCGCTTCGTGGGGAGCCTCATGGCGAGATCCCGCCCCGTACCAAAGCAAACTGGTCACCACCGGATCACCGGGGCGTTCAAGCAAAACCACGCGTAGGCCATTGCGTAAGTAATGCTCGTGAACCTTTGCGCCAGTTCCAGGCAGGGCTAGGCCCCGAGCGGGAGCCGGCTTCCTGCTTTCGGCTTGGATGGTCATGGGGCCAATCATTAGGAACGCCTCCGGCTCCGGCGGGGACCGGATCCACGCCGCGCAGTTGTGGTCCGCCGGACTTGACGGGCTCCTGATCCACCTCGTCGCCGCGAGGCGCGTCGTATCACCCGACGACGGGGAGCACCCTCGCCGTCCTCATCCACTGTGCTACCAAGGGGGTAGAGCGCAGCCTGTTCATCGGACATGTCCAGCAAGCCCTCTACCTCTTGCCGGGAAAGGCGACGAAAACGCCCCTCTTTCAAGCCGCGCAATACCAGCGGCCCAATCTCCTCACGGGTCAGTTCCAACACCTTATGGCCAACACGGGCAAAAACCCGTCGGAGCTCACGGTTCATTCCCTCGCGCAAAGTCACCATGGCAACCGAGCGTAACTTGGCACGTTTCACAATGGCCACACGTGCGCCGGAGGTCTTGCCCTCGGAAAGGTGCACGCCCGAACGAATCTTGTCAAGACTCTCGTCATCAAGGGATCCGGCCACCACCACGCGGTAGGTTTTGGGCACCCCGTAGCGAGGATGGGAAACACGGTGGGAAAAATCCCCATCGCTAGTCAACAAGATCAGCCCGCGACTTTCCTCGTCCAAACGCCCCACCGTATAGATTCGGCCAGCTGTGGGATCCGTGATTAGGTCGACGGCCTTGAGTCGTTCCTCGCGACGGTCGTTGGTGCAAACCACGCCCTTGGGCTTGTTCAACACGTAGTAGCGTCGAGGATCCTCGGTGCCCGGAAGCACCGCCCCATCCACTGTGACTTTCTGCTTGGTGGGGTCGATCTTGACCCCCAGTTCGGTAACCAATTCGTCATCAACGAGAATCTTGCCCTTGGCAATCAACTCATCGCAAGCCCTACGCGAAGCCACGCCATGATCCGCGAGAAATTTGTTGAGCCGAACCTGATCCGTACGCGCCTCACGGCGGGCACTTGATCCATCTGCAATATATCCGCCGGCCGAAACCGAGCGCGGACGCTTGCCGCCGCGTGAACCGCGGGGCGCGCCCTTAGAACGTCTAGTTGCCATGACTTAACTTTGTCTCCCTTTGAAGGAACGCATCGCGAGGACTTGGAAATCCCCGTCTTCAGGTAGAAGATCGTGGGCTCCCAAATCCGCCGGCAAGAGCCAAGTCTGACCGCTGCTGATGCTCCAACTCTGATTTTCCTCTTCTCCGCGCACGCGAATGCGGCCCTGGCCACTGATGACATGGAGCGCCCCCGCATAATCGTTCGTGTCCCGGGTGAGCATTTCATGAACGCGCAGTAGCTCGCCCGCATATGACTCGTCTTCGAATAGGGGGGCTCGCATGTTTGCCCCCTCCTCGCGCCACTCGGGCGGTCCGGGCTTTAGTCCGGCTTGGTCGTAGAGGATCGATTTCAGGGCGGGCTCCACGTGCTGCTCGCGCAGTTCCCCATTGAGGCCCTTACGATCCCAATCGTAGATGCGGAAAGTCGTGTCGGAGTTCTGCTGCACTTCGACAATCACCAAGCCCTTTCCGATCGAGTGCACTGTTCCCGCAGGCACGCGCACAAAATCTCCTGCACGAACGGGATAGGAGGTCATTAACTCGACCACATCACTTGTTCCAGCGGCCTCCGCGAATTGACTCGCGGTTGTGCCCTCGGAAAGGCCAAGAAAAACCTCTGCTCCCTTTTCGGCGGATAGCACCAGCCAACACTCGTCCTTGCCCGCATGGGAAGGACCCATACGCTGCGCGGTGGCGTGATCGGGATGAACCTGAATCGATAAGTTCTTACGAGCGTCCAACAGCTTCAGCAGCAGCGGAAACGAACCGTCCGGATCCGGTTGGGTCTTGCCCAGGAGTGCTTCTTGTTCGGACAGCATGAGTCCACCCAAAGTGCGGCCCATGAACGGTCCTTCGGCCACTAGGGATGTGGCCTCCTCACGATCGGTCAAACACCAAGCCTCACCGATGTTCTTGCCCGCAGGCAGATCCTCTGGCAAGACCGGCTGCAGCGCACGCCCACCCCAGATTTTCTCTAGGAAGATCGGCTCAAGGCGTAGAGGCTGACGGATGGACATGGGATCTGGACAGGCTTTGGGGGCCCGAGTCACTCGGGTCAAGCCGCGCAGAATACCCGGATGGGTGCGTCTCGCACGGGAAAACACCCGGGAGTTCTTAGGAAGCACGGAGGAATACCCCCCAAGTGGCATCAATCGGTCGATTCAGTCGATTCCAAGCAGGCGCCGGGCCTCTGCCCGGGCGGTTTCCTGCTCGGCTCCCCCAGCGATCATATCGGCAACCTCGGCCACACGCTCGTCCCCAGACAGGGAGCCAGTCTTGGTGCGTGTGCGCCCATCGGACACATCCTTGGCCACCCGCAGGTGACGGGTCGCAGCGGCGGCGATGGAGGGCAGGTGGGTCACCGCAATCACCTGGTGGTGTTCCCCGAGGGCACCCAGGTGAGCCGCGACCTGCGGTCCTAGGCGACCGCCGACCCCCGCATCCACTTCGTCGAAGACCAACGTGGGGGTGGATTGGCGCACGGCGAGAGCTCCGCGCAGGGCCAAGAGAATCCGTGCGGCCTCGCCACCCGAAGCCACTCGACGCAGGGGTTCGGTCCCTTCACCGGGGTTGGCGGCGAGCATGAATTCGACGGCTTCGGCGCCCTTGGAACCAAAGCGCTTCAAATCGATCGGGTCCCCGCTCTTTGCGTGGGGCACAAGGCACACTTCAAAACGTGCCCGTTCGAGGCCCAAGTCGGCGAGGCTCTTCTCCACCGATTTCGACAGACGCTTGTGGGCCTTGGCTCGCTCTTTGGTCAGACGCGTCGCGGCCTGGGCCACGACCTTGGCCATCTTGCCAGCCTGCTCCTCTAGTTGTGCACCGTCGTGTCCGTCTTGTTCCAGTAAGTCGCGCTCGGCTTGCAGAGTCCCGAGCTTGGCGGGCAGTTCCTCCACCGACACCGAGTGCTTGCGCGCGAGGCGTTCGAGACTGGCAAGGCGCTCTTCGATCTCGTCGAGGCGAGTGGGGTTTGCTTCGGCACCATCGCGGATGCCGCGCAAGTCTCCCAGGGCAGCCTCCAAGTAGGCGCTGGCTTCGCGCACGGAAGAAACGGATTCGCCAAGGCCCGGAACCCTCTTGTTCCAGTCCTCTAGGATTTTTTCTGAACGCTGCACGACCTCCAGAGCTGATCCTTCGTCATCAAACAGGTCTCCCACAATGCTGTCCAAGGAAAGCGCCAACTCCCCTGCGTTCCTCAAGAGATCCCGCTCGCCTGCCAGAGCCTTGGGGTTGAGATCATCTAGACCCGCTTGTTCCAGTTCGCTGAGCTGAAAGCGCACCATGTCGAGCCTCTCCGCCCGCCGGATCTCGGCAGCTTCCAGGCCATCAAGCTCGCTGAGCACCTTGGCCCAGCGCGCGCGTCGTTCCTGATAACCGGACAGTTGCTCCTCAAGACCCGCAAAGGTGTCCAGCAACAGCAATTGCTCGCTAGGATCGAACAGGCGTTGGTGTTCATGCTGGCCATGAATCTCGACCAATTGGCTGGTGAGCTCACGCAGCACTTTTCCGCTCACGGGCCGGTGATTGACGTGAGCCCGACTGCGCCCGTCTCGCGTGATGGTGCGAGTCAAAATCAGTTCAAGTTCGTGCGCATCATCCTCAAGACCTTCCTCGATGGCCTCGGACAGATTCTCGTGCAACCATTGGGCCACGCAGCGGCCCCAGCCTTCGACTTCGAGAACGAAACGCCCCTCCACCCGGGCGCGTTTGGCCCCCGTGCGGACGACCTCGGGGCGCGCACGCTGCCCAAGCAGCAACTGCAACGCGCCGACGATCAGACTCTTGCCCGCACCGGTTTCGCCGGTAATGGCATTCAGTCCGGGTCCAAGAACGATTTCCGCCTCTTCGAAGAGGGCGAAATCCACTAAGCGGAGTTCAACTAGCATCGTTAAGAGTGTCCCAACCTTTTGGGGGGAAGGCTCGTTCAGTTACCGCTGTTGGCCATGGCTTTTTGCGTGTAGCCAGAGGCATCGGAGGCGTAGTTCTTCTCGCACCCTTGACAACAGACTCCCACCGTCTTGCCTTGCCAAGTAACCAGGTTCTCGGCGCCTACGGGCCTACCGGAAATCGGGCAGGTGGTGTTACCTACCATTGTCGGCGTCGCATAGGCGGCGGCCACTGCAGCCGCCGGGTCCTTCTCGCCCGTGGCAACGCACTTGGAGCAGCAGAAGTAGGCGCGCTGGCCATCGTGCTCGACGTAACTCTCGGTCTTGATGGGGTGACCGCTGATGGCGCAGGTCGGGTTACCCATGAAGACGTTGTTGGCCTCAAGAGCGGTGGGCATGCTGCCAGCGGATTCGCTTGCCTGATTGTTGGCACAGGCAGCCAAGGAACAAAGGGCGGCAATGAAAATGAGGTTACGCATAGATGTTGCTGTTGTACGGGATTTTGGTGAAGCCCCCCGTCGAGGAGCTCAGCCCATACTACATCCACCCCCCCTCGCTAGGTGTGCAGGGTTTCAAGCAACCGCTGGCAAACCCGCTCTAATTCGTCTGCGCTGGGGCGCCAGCCCGTGCCCAAGCGTTTGCGGATGCGGCTGCAGCGGGTAAGGGTCTCTTCCAGGACCTCTCGCGGACGGGTGGGCAGGGGTGCCGCAAGGGCCCGCTCCAACTCCCCTTGGGCCAGAGCGAAGGCGTTGCGCTCGATGCATTCGGCGGCACGAATAGCATGCAAAATTGAACCCTTGGGGGTGTGCTGCTTCAACCGCACGATGCGGGTGACTTCCAGCCAAGGGAGTCCCAACAAGTGCTCGCGCACCACGCAGTTGACCCGGATTTGCTCATGTGGTTGAAGCCCGCCAAAACGTTTGCTCCATGGGCTGTCCTTCGACACGAATAGGTGTGAAAAGTCCCGGGCGTGTTCGCTCTTGTTCCAGAGGAGCTGCTCGGATCCCCAGACCCTGAGGGCCAAATAGGTGGATGGCTGAAAGCGAGTTGTAAAGCCTTCCCACCTTGGCTGCAGCTCGCGCACCTGCAAAACCAATTGGAGTTCCTGGCCCAGATATCTTTCGGGACGTTCCACGACCTCCGCAAGCGCAGCCTTCGGCGGACCCGCAACCCATCCGGGCCCGTCAAGGGGCAGAGCGCGAGCAAAAGTGCTCACAAGCAATAGGAGGAGAACATCCATAAGAGACAAAACCAAAGGTTTTGATCGGTTCGCGGGGAAGAGAAACTTGAGCCCCTTTCTGGATTCCAAGCGCGCTCACTTCCAGAGGTACAGCAGCGCAGTGCGCCCCATGACCCGGTGGTCCACTTGGAAATCGGATGTGCTCATGGCATCCCTGCCCAGATCCCTGGGGTGCCCATGCAAGACCAGCGCGCCCCCTGGCAGCAGGACGTCCTCCGCTAAGGTCAGCGCGGCCGCAAGAACCTTGTCACGCTCGCTGCCCCGCAACATGGGATAGGGAGGATCCATCAAAATCACCGCGGCCCAGGGCTTCGATTCAGCGCCCGGAGGAAGGGGGGCTGGCGCGCGCCAGTGGCGCGCATCAAGCGCGTCCCCGCCAATCACCTCGCTGCGGTCCTCGGCCCCCACGAGGGCCAGATTCGAGCGTAAGACCCCCAGGGCCGGCCTTTCTCGCTCGACAAAACGCACCATACTCGCCCCACGGCTCAAGGCCTCGATGCCCGTGCTGCCGCTCCCGCTGAAAAGGTCGAGTACCGGCTGGTCCTCCTCGATGCCTCCGAGGGTCGAGTACATGGATTCCCGCACCCGCCCCAACATAGGCCGGGTGTCCTGTCCGTCGGGGGCGCGCAGAATACGCCCCTTGAATGCTCCGCTGTGAACTTTCACCCGGGCAATCTACCCGCACCGGGGGTCGCACGGTGGCCCCAATCGGAGTATCCTGTTAAGCGACTCAAAGCGATGAATATCCCCCGCTTGCACATCAACGTGGACCATGTGGCAACCCTGCGTCAGGCGAGGCGGGGGGAGTTTCCGTGCCCTATTGAATGGGCCCTCGCCGCCGAAAAGGCGGGCGCCCACGGGATCACTTGCCATTTGCGCAAGGATCGGCGCCATATCCAGGACGCAGATGTTATCCGCTTGCGAGGGGAATTGCAGTCGACCTTGAACCTTGAGCTTTCCCTTGATACGGAAATGGTAGCCCTGGCCCTCAAGTCCGGGGCCGATGCCTTTTGCCTCGTCCCGGAAATGCGCCAGGAAGTGACCACCGAGGGTGGCCTCGACTGCAAGAAAGAGCAAGCTCGCCTGCGCGACGTGATTCCAGCCCTGACCGAAGAGGGTGGACTGGTGAGCCTCTTCGTGGATCCCGAGCCCGACCAGCTGGATGTGGCCCGTGAATTGGGCGCACCCTTTGTGGAACTCCACACCGGCTGCTATGCCAACCGTACGGGAGCCGCCCGGGAGCAAGAACTAGAGCGCTTGATGCGAGCCTCTGCCCACGCCCAAGACATCGGCCTGCGGGTCAACGCGGGCCACGGGCTTGACTACGACAACGTGAGCCCGGTAGCCCTCATGGGCGGCATCGAGGAACTCAACATCGGCTTCGCCATCGTGGCCAGGGCGATGTTCGTGGGGGTTGCACAGGCAGTGGAAGAGATGCTGGAACTGCTGCCCAGCCAGGGTGAGATCGACGGAAGAGCAACCTCTCTTCGGGCCGCCAAGAACTAGCTCCAAAAACGCAGAGAGCCCCGGAATCCGGCCTAAGAACCCCTTTTCTTCCGGCCAATCCCCCATGCCTCCTAGGTGCCCTGATGGATTTCTTTGAAATCGAGGGGGAGGACCCTTGGATCTAGCTTTTCGGAACGGCAAATTTGAATCCATGGAGCAGAAAGCGCAAGGCCAAGCAACAAGTCAGATGAAGGATGAACTCTTCATCCCCTCGGGCAGCATCGTCGCCCTTCCCACTCCTTTTCGGGGGGGCGCACTCGCCTATGACCTCTTTGCCAAGGACGTGGTGCGCCACAGGCTCGCAGGAACCGATGGGATCTTGGTGGCGGGAACCACCGGCGAAGGCTCAGTTCTCTCGGAAGCCGAGCGCGTTGCCCTCTTCCGAACCGCAACCGAAGCTGCCCGCGGTCAGATCAAAGTGATCTGCTCGGTTGGCACCAACGACACGCGCATGAGCCTGCGCCTGGCTCGCGCCGCCCAGGATAATGGCGCGGACGCGGTCATGGCGGTGGTGCCTTATTACAACAGCCCCCAGCCCAGGGGACTGGAAGCACATTTCGCGGCCATCGCCCAAGCGGTGCCGCGTTTGTCCCTGACCCTCTACGATGTGCCCACGCGCACAGCCCGAGAACTGCCCCTTCAAGTGGCCCAACACCTTGCCGCCCGGCACAGGAACATCACTTCGATCAAGCTGGCTTGCACGGATTTAGACCGGGTGGATTCGTTCGTGCAGGAGAGCGGCTTGCAGGTGCTCGCCGGAGAGGACCGTTTGATCCTCGAGTTCATGCGACGAGGTGCCGTGGGCGCCGTATCGGTGCTTGGCAACTTGCTCCCGCGTGAGACCAGCGCCCTGATCCAGGCGGGCCGTCGCGCCCCCGATGCGCCGCGCGCTCGTTCCCTCGCGGCCCGTTTGACGCCCTTGGCCCAAGCCCTGTTCATCGAAACCAACCCAGTTCCAGTCAAAGCCGCCCTCGCGATTCTCGAGGGTTACCCCAGTGAAGTACGTCTGCCCCTAGTCGGCCTTGAGGAGGACAATCGGCGCGTGCTGGATGGCGTGCTACGGGGGCTGATTCCAGCCGCCCAGGACTCCCCTCGGGCCGTGGCACCCATGGCCTGATTAGGTCCTTCCCAACCTGGCAGGTCGGCCTGTCAAACCTGCGGTCCGTACTGCCAATTCGGCGGTATCGGTCGGGGAAATACTGCTTCTATTGCTCCAGAGCAGCATTTAGTCCACGGCACGACTCTTGCATCTCTTGACTCCATGGCCCGCAATCTGCGGCCAAAACAAGGAGTCAAAGCATGCAACCGAACACCACCACCAAGAGTCAAGCCGCCTTCACAGCAGCCCAAACCCTCGCCCAGGAAGGGGGTCACCCGGAGCTCACCCCGATGCACCTCTCCGCCGCCCTCTTGGCGGAACCGGAAGGTGTCATGGCAGGCGTACTCGCCAAGCTGGGAACCGAGACCCAAGCCCTCGCCGCAGGAGTCGCCCAAGAACTCGCCAAGCAGCCGCGCTCCAGCGGGGGCGAGTTGAGCATGAGCCGGCCCATGACTGAGGTCATGACCGACGCGGCCAACACGGCCCAGAGCATGGAGGATGAGTACATCTCCACCGAGCACCTTTTGCTTGCCCTTGCACGCAAGGGCGGACCGGAAGTGATGGGTCTGTTCTCTGCCCGAGGCCTTTCGCCGGAACGCATCGAAGCAGCCCTGGCCGAAGTGCGCAAGGGCCACCGTGTGACCAGCCCCGAACCAGAAAACACCTTCGAGGCCCTTTCCAAGTACGCCCAGGATCTGACCCAAGCCGCGCGGGATGGCAAGCTCGATCCGGTCATTGGACGCAACGATGAGATCCGTCGCGTGGTCCAGGTGCTCTCGCGCCGGCGTAAGAATAACCCGGTACTGATCGGTGATCCGGGCGTGGGTAAGACCGCCATAATTGAGGGCTTGGCCCAGCGAATCGTGGATGGAGATGTTCCGGAAAGCCTCAAGGGCCGCCGGGTCATGTCCTTGGACATGGGCTCTCTCCTCGCTGGTGCAAAGTACCGCGGTGAGTTCGAAGAGCGCCTCAAAGCCATTCTGGAGGAAATCGCTGAAGCCAACGGAGATGTGGTGCTCTTCATCGACGAGCTGCACACACTTGTAGGTGCTGGCGGAGCCGAAGGTGCGGTGGATGCCGCCAACATGCTCAAACCCGCCCTGGCCCGGGGCGATCTGCATTGCATCGGTGCCACCACCTTGGATGAATATCGCAAGTACATCGAAAAGGACGCGGCCCTTGAGCGACGATTCCTGCCGGTGCTGATCGATGAACCCTCTATCGAGGACACCCTGGCCATTCTGCGTGGCCTAAAAGAGCGTTACGAGATTCACCACGGGGTGCGCATCGGTGATGCGGCCCTCGTGGCGGCAGCACGCCTGGCGGATCGGCACATCACCGACCGCTTTATGCCCGACAAGGCCATTGATTGCGTGGATGAGGCGGGTGCCCAATTGCGCACGGCCATCGATTCCATGCCACCGGAACTCGAAAAACTCGAGCGGCGTCTGCGCCAACTGAAAATCGAACGGACGGCCCTGCAAAAGGAAGGAAACGAAGCCAACCAACGCCGTATCAAGGACATCAACCGCGAGCTGGCGGATTTCACCGAAGAACAAACCGCCCTGCGCTCCCGCTGGCAAGCGGAAAAGGACCTGATTCAATCGATCCGGGCCGGGAAAGCTCTGATCGAGAGCCTACGCGCCGAAGCGGAGCAAACCGAACGGGCGGGCGACTTGGAAAGAGTGGGAGCGATCCGCTACGGGGAACTGCCCGAGGCGGAGGCTGATCTTGAAGCCAACGCATCGGACCTCGAAGAGTTGCAAATAGACGGTGCCATGCTACCCGAAGCCGTGGACGAGGAAATGATCGCCCAGGTAATCAGCCGCTGGACGGGTATCCCGGCCACGCGCCTTCTGGAAACCGAGCGTGAGAAACTGCTGCACATGGAAGATCGTCTTACCCAGCGGGTGATCGGTCAACCGGAAGCACTGAAGTCGATTTCCCAAGCGGTGCGCCGAGCGCGCGCTGGGCTGCAAGAGACCACGCGGCCTCTGGGCTCGTTCCTGTTGTTGGGTCCCACGGGCGTGGGCAAGACCGAAACCGCGCGCGCTCTGGCAGAATTCCTGTTCGATGACGAGCACGCCATGGTGCGCTTGGACATGGGCGAGTACATGGAAAAGCACTCGGTCAGCCGCCTTATTGGCGCGCCTCCGGGCTATGTGGGCCACGAAGAGGGTGGTGCTCTCACCGAAGCCGTGCGCCGCAAGCCGCACACGCTGATTCTCTTGGATGAAGTCGAAAAGGCCCACCCCGATGTGTTCAACACCCTGTTGCAAGTGCTTGATGACGGCCGTCTGACCGACAGCCTGGGGCGGACGGTGGACTTCACCCAGACCCTTGTGTTGATGACCAGTAACCTGCGCAGCGAAGAGGAACTCAAAGCCTTCTTCCGCCCAGAATTCCTCAACCGCTTGGACGAAACCCTCATCTTTAACAGCCTCCAGCCGGAGCAACTCCGGGCGATTGTGGACATCCAGATCCAACACCTCGCGAAGCACCTCGAAGAGCAAGAAATCGGCCTGGAGATCACCGACGCCGCGCGCGATCGACTAGCAACGCAAGGCTTGCAGACGGAGTACGGCGCCCGCCCCCTCAAGCGTGCCCTGCAACGGGACGTCCAAAACCCACTTTCGGAAGCGGTCATCTCAGGCGAACTCGCCCGGGGCATGACCGCCATGATCGACTGGGACGAAGACGCGGGGTTCACAGTGAATTCCACGGCCACACAGGAAGCGGCCATCGGTGCTGCGAGCGCGGCAGCCTGACCGGTGAATCTGGGAATGTACGTTTGGGGTGGTGTCACTCTTTGTGCCAAGCCAAAGGTCCTCGGGCCCGCGGGGAAGGACTGAGGTTCCCGGTGGCACCTCGACCTCTTCAACCAGACCTGTACACTCTCTCCTGTGACCCAATCCTTCCGCACCCTCAGCGCTCCCTTCGAGTTCGAGATTGACAAGATCAAGAACTCGCGCTTCTTATCGGCTTTGGCCCCCACCAAGGACGAGGAGTCGGCCAAGGCGTTTGTGCAGGAGGTACGCGAAAGATATTCGGACGCGCGTCACCATTGCTTTGCTTGGCGACTTGGAGAAACCGGAGCGATCTTTCGCTCCTCGGACGACGGAGAACCCTCGGGTAGCGCGGGCCGCCCGATTCTGAACCAGCTCGAAGGGCATGAGGTCACGAACTTGACCTGTGTGGTGGTGCGTTGGTTTGGTGGAGTCAAGCTTGGGGTAGGTGGTTTGGTGCGGGCCTATGGGGGCGCGGCGGGCAAGGCGCTGGATCGCGCACCCATTCTCGCGGTGGTGATCCGAGTGCGAGTTCTCTTGGAATTCCCCTATGACTGCTCTGGCGCTGTGAGCGGAGTGCTGCATGGTTTAGGATTGCAGGAGCAAGCATCGGATTACGGCGAGGTCGTCCGCTTAGAGCTGGCGGTGCCCAAGGGCGAAGTCCCGGGGCTGAAGTTCGAGCTCGCGGAACGCACCGGGGCCCGCGTGCGGGTGGATTTACCCGGGGACTGAAATTCGCTCTTGGTACGCCCTCATGGACTGGGTTGAATAGACGTCATGACCTCAAACACCCCCCGTGGACTGCGCTGGACCATCCGGCTCTTGTCTGTCCTGTTATTCGGTTTGTTCATGTGGCTGCAAGGATTTGTAGTCAAGGACATCAATGATCAAGAGGGACCCAACCGGGGACTGATTGCCGCTGAGCATGAGGACAGCGCCCTCGTTGAGCGTGAGAAGGAACTCAATAAGAACGCAGCTCACATCGAACGCGAAATCGCGCGGCAGGAGCAGATCAAGGTCAATCGCAAGGAAAACATGACGGTTGCCAAGGACACTTGGAACCAGTTTGCCCAGGAGCACCGGCTCTATTTGGATTCGAATCAGCCGCCTCCAGCCGAGTTAGTCGGCACGGTCCAGGAAGCTCAGACGCTCTACATCGAAGCGACAAAAGAGTTCGAAACGGCCAACGGGAAAATCAGTGAGCTGCAAGAGAGTCAATACACTGTGGCCCTTGAAAAGGAAGGCATGCGTCGTGAACTAGAGCGCCAACGGGGAGAAGGGTATGACGCCTATATGGAGCTCTATACCGCCCATCGTTGGCAGGTGGCGGCGGGCAAGCTCGCATTCGTGGTGCCCTTGTTCCTGATCGCGTCGTGGCTCGTGGCCAAGAAGCGCAAGTCCATTTATCGCGCGATATTGATCGCCTTGCTGGTGTCTTCGTTTCTGCGGGTGGGCATCGTGATGCACGAACACTTTCCGGCGGAGTTCTTCAAGTATGTGGGCATCATTGCGGCGGTTATCATCGTCTTGAGTTTCCTCGTGCACGCCCTACGCTCAGCCGCAAATCCCAAGGAGGATGTGCTCTTGCGGCGTCGGCGCGAGGCCTACCAAACCCAGCGCTGTCCCGATTGCGCCTACCCCGTGCCTGAAGAAAGCGGCAAGGCCATGGCCTGCGCGGCCTGCGGTGTAGATCTGTACACAACCTGCTCCTCATGCGACGAGATTCGGCACGAACTGTTACCTCACTGCCGCCACTGCGGAGCAGAATCCGAAAAGTGGCACGGAGCGGGGTAAGCAAGCCCTACAGGTAAACGGGGCACACGCACGACGACTGAATCAACGCAATGCCACCACATTCGTGCCACTCATGGCAGGATCAAGGCATACCGATGAGGCGGCTTGTCACGTAGGGCCGGTTGCGCGGGTAGAGTGTCGCCCGTGATGACTGAATTTTCGGGGCTCGGATTGGCCCCCAACCTGATTGCTGTAACCGCGGAGCTTGGCTACAAGCTCCCCACACCCGTCCAAGCGGCCTGTATACCGGCCTTGCTCAAGGGCAAGGATCTGATTGGGCAATCCAAGACAGGTAGCGGCAAGACCGCCGCCTTCGCCTTGCCGATCCTGCAGGGAATCGAGCTTGAGCGCCGGGCCTTGCAGGCGCTTGTGCTCTGCCCGACCCGCGAGCTGTGCGCCCAGGTGGCGCGCGAGATTCGCAAACTCGGCCGCAACCTACATGGCTTGGCCGTGCTCGAACTTGTGGGCGGCCAGCCCTCGCGCCCCCAACGCGAAGCCCTAGAGCGCGGCGTGCACATCGTCGTGGGCACCCCGGGGCGCCTTCTCGATCACCTGCAACGGGGCACCCTCGTGGCCACGGGCATTCGCACCGCAGTTCTCGATGAAGCCGATCGCATGCTCGACATGGGCTTCGGTCCGGACGTGCATCACATCCTGCGTTGTCTGCCGACGTCGCGCCAAACCGTGCTCTTCTCCGCCACCTTCCCGGACGCCATCGAAGTCTTGAGCGCTGCACTCCAACGCAACCCCGAGCGCGTGACCATCGAGGAACCCCAGAGCGCCGAGGTGGAAATCCGCCAACTGCGCATGGATGTAGAGCCAGCCGACAAGCTGCAAGCCCTCGCTTGGCTCTTGCACGAGTACCAGCCCGAATCCGTCCTGGTCTTCTGTAATTTCAAGGCCTCCGTTGCGCAGCTCACGGACGCTCTCACCAAGGCAGGCATCAACGCCGGTCGCCTTGACGGCGATCTGGATCAATTCCACCGCGATCAGGTCCTGGCCCGCTTCCGTAACCAGAGCTTGCGTGTGCTGGTGGCCACTGACGTGGCCGGCCGCGGGATCGACGTGGAAGGCCTCGATCTGGTGGTCAACTTCGAACTGCCCCAGCAGCCCGAGGTCTATGTACACCGCATCGGCCGCACGGGCCGCGCCGGCAAGAGTGGCCTAGCTGTATCCCTCATTGGCTCGCGTCAACTCGATCGCGTTCAGCTCATCGAAGAGCTCACCGGCAGGTCCATCCAGATGCTCTCATCCAGCCATGCCGGCTCGGTCAGCAACCTGCTCCGAAGCATCGCAGGTCCTCCCAAGATGGCTACGATCCTGATCAGCGGCGGCCGCCAGGATAAAATCCGACCAGGCGACATCCTCGGCGCTCTCACCGGCGAATCCGGCGGCTTGCAGGGCTCGGATATCGGCAAGATTGAGGTCTCCCAGCGCCTCTCCTACGTGGCCGTTGCCCACGAGCACGGAAGCCACGCCACCAAGCGCATCAACGCTGGCCGAATCAAGAAGAAGCGTTTCCGCGCGACTCTGATTCAGTAGCCACCACCAAACGCCGCAGCCCTTTGGGTCCAAGGGTGTCCAAGATCCCCGTCGCCCGAACCGACCCCTAGGGCACCTAAGCCCAATTAGCGGCCCATGGATTTGCATCCGGTGCGTGCAATCGGGACCATAGCACCCCTGCCATTCCCATCGATTCAGCCATGAAGCAACTCAGCGCCATCCTCACTCATCTGCCAATGCTCGTCTTCGGTCTTGTGATCCTGAGCGGGGGCCCAGCAAGTGCCATGCCCCTGACCCATTGGCAGGACCCGCCGACCGAAACGGAAGGTGCTAGCGCCGAAGGAAACGAGACTGACTCCGGGGAGTTGCAGGACAGCCTTTCGAGGATGACCGAGGACCCGGGGGCCTTCCTGACCAACATCAAGGAGCAATGCATCACCTGGTTCCAGACAGATGGACTGGGCGCCTTGGGCGCAATTGCCCTATTCCTGGGCCTGCTGCTACTCACGCGCTTCGCTGCGCGCATGGTTTCCAGGTTAGTGGACCGCACCTTAAGTACCTCGCGCCTGGGAGCCTCCAGCATGCTGCAGCGCTTCGCGGTCAACAGCAGCCGACGGGTGGTGCTCTTCCTGGGATTCCTGCTGGCCCT
>JAPKBR010000014.1 GCA_028823345.1 Planctomycetota bacterium | reverse complement strand
CTCTGGAGATGCCCTACATCAACCCGTCAAAGGCTGCTGCCTCGGGGCGCAGGGCTTGTCGGTTGATTCGGTAGGCCACACGCAGGACTCCGCATGGATTGCGTGTGCAGCGAGCCAGTAGCAGGGTCGATGGATTCGTGGGAAGGTATGGATAGGTACGAGAAATTGCGAGGAGAGTTATGGGGCAACCGAGTCCACGGCAGGATCGAGACAGTGCTCGGAATGGCTCATGCCTAGATGTCCCAGGAGGAAGTCGTATTCGTGCCGAGCTCGTATGCTGCTTTAAGAGGTCTCTCCGCTAGGATACCTCCATGGGTACCGATTATCTCCTGCGTGCGCTGCTGGCCGGCATTGTCCTGTGCGGTACCTCTGGCTGCGGGTCGGAGCCGCCACCGCGCACGGTGGTGATCGTGGTTTTCGATGCCCTGCATGCGGGGCATGTGCATCACTTGGGATACGAACGCGAGACCACTCCGAACCTGGATCGGTTGGCTGAGGAGGGCGTGACGTTCCTGCGGGCCTTGGCCCCGACTCCTTACACCGTGGCTAGCACCGCCAGTTTGATGACCGGGTTGGTTCCCCAACGCCACCGGGTTCTGCGTTCCTTTGGCAGTCACCTCAAGCCTCTTGGGGTCACCATTGCGGAGACCTTGCACGATCAAGGTTGGCAGTGTTTTGGTGGCACCGCCAATGCCAACGCGGGTAAATTGACCGGGATCACCGGTGGCTTTGATCAGTGGGTAGAAGCCTATGAGGGCAAGGGCTCGGGAGACGTGCCCTTCCTTCCCCGGGGGGACGGCACCTTCGTGCACATGGTTGCGCCGGATTGGTGGGTCGGGCACCTAGGCGAGATTTTGGAACAGCGCGATCCCAGGCGCGATGCGTTCATCTACTTGCACATGCTGCAACCCCACTCGCCCTATGCGCCGCCGGAGCGTTTGCTTTCCCAGTTTGCAGATCCCGACTACACCAGCAGTTGGTCGGATGAAGAAGAGCCCACGGGTTTCCGTGCGGGATCCACGAGCCCTTTGGTGCGCGCGAACAAGGGCCAGATTCCCATGACCGAGGCCGACCGGGAATACACCCGGGCCCTTTACGACGCCAGTTTGCTGTGGGCGGACGAGGCCCTAGGAGGCATGGTCTCTTTGCTGCGCGAACGGGGCCAATGGGATTCCACCTGGATGGTGGTGACGAGCGATCACGGGGAGGCCTTTTGGCAGCACGGCCTTTGGGGTCACAATGACCAGCTGTATGACGAAATGCTGCACGTGCCCCTGGTGGTGCGCGCAGCCGGGGATGCCCTGCCCAAGGGAGCCCGAGTACCCGGCCTGGTCTCGCCCATGGACATCTTTCCAAGCCTCATGCAGTGGCTGGATTTGCCTCTTGTGCCGGGGCTCGACGGTCAGCCTCTTGATCAGGCGATCCACGGAGCAGGGGTTCCAAACCGCTCTATGGTGCTGCAAACCAATGGAAACCGGCCGGAGGTGGGGCGCACGGCGGAGGGGAGCAAGCTGATCGTGGGCCGCGCCGAAGGGGATGGGGTGCGCGTGGAGCGCTATGACCTGTCCCAGGATCCCACGGAAACAGCGCCTCTTGCGGGTGAGCCCGACCAGCAGGCAGTGTCCTCTTTGGTGGCTTTGATGGACAGCCTTGAGGGTTACATCGCGAGCGAATTCCAAAGGGCCGAACACCTGCGCACCCTGCGGGAACATCTCAAGTTGCAACTCGCCGCCGAGCTTGCTCTCGATCAAGCCATGGGAGTCCTTGGGTTGTCGATTCCCACGGGCCACGCCCAGCGAGAGCTGCGCGCCGGAGCGGCGGATCAAGCGGACGTTTCAGCTCTCTTGGACGCCCTCGGTTATGGGGGAGACACGGAGGAATAGTTGCCCCAGCTGGGGTTACTTTTCGAGCACGACTACCTGCGCAGCACCCAAACGCTGGGCGTGGGCGTGGCGGGTGGAAGCGTCGTAAATCCAGGGGCCCAGGTCTCCGTCCATGTGGAACATCAACAGGGTGTCCCGGTCATAAGGTAAGCGCCGTTCGGTTTCGATCAACCGGCCCGAGTAAGCCGCAGCGAACGTCAGGCGCACTTCGTCCAGTTGTCCCGTGGCAAGGGAAGTCGGCTTGCCCCCGGAGTCCACATCACCGCCAATGATCATGGGAAGATCATTGAGCTTGCGCTGACCGCTGGCGGGGGTGGAGTTCACCAAGGCTCCATTGAGGTACAAGCGCAATTGTTGGCCGTCATAAACCCCTGCAATGTGGTGCCAGCGGCCGGAGACCAAAGCGCCTTTGGGCCCCTTGATCGTCTTGTAAGAACCATTGAGGTGCACAAAGAACTCCGGCGTTCCATCGCTGGCAAACAAACCGAATTCGCTGCTCTCGGCCTTGGACAGAAGTCCCCGGCGCCCTTTCAACTCCCCGGGCTTGTACCAGCACTCAAGGGTGAAGTCTGCCCCCGCGGGAAGGGCGAGTTTGTCCGAGGGCACCTGGGCGCAGGCGCCCCGACCGTCGAGGTTCAAAACCCCTTCCCCTTGGGGCACGGGAGGCGCAGGGATCATGCCCAGGGCCACCGGCAGGGACTGCTGGCGCAGGGGGACAGAGATGTGGGTCTTAGGGCCTAGCCAAGTGGCCTCTAGGGTGGCTTGGGGCATGGCAAACCCACCGTCTAGGAGTCCAGGGCCGCGGATTGCCCGGGCCTTGAGGGTGATGCTCTCGCCCGCCTCGACGCGCTTTTCAAAGCTCGTAGGCACCAATCCCCAGCGCGCGTCTTGGCAACTGAGTTGCACGTTCAAGGCAACTGCTTCTTGGCATGGGTTGGTCCAGGTGAGGGCGTACTCCCCGGCGCCACCGCGGCTCGGATCCCAGGAGGGCTGCTGCTTCACGTTGAGTCGGAGTCCCTTGGCGAGGGCTTCGGTTTGCCGCAACACATCGGTAGTCAAGTCGCGTGGGTCCGTGGCTTGGCCTACGGGATAGCTGGTGACCGCAATGCCGCCCGGGCGCACATGCACCAGGTTGTACTGGTGCAGCCAACCTGCTTCGGGAACCAGGGAAGACTGTCCGCCGCCGATGGTGGCCAGGGTGAAGTATTCGATTCCATCCCGCGGGCCATCGTAGCGCATGTGATGGATGTGTCCGCCAAAGACTGCGCTCACGTTGCCAGACTTGGCCAGTAAATCGTGCACGCGGTTCCAGTCATCCCCGTAGTTGCCCCCAACCCAACGGGGGTGGTGTACGAAGACGAATACCTGCTCGGCGCTCTTTGTGCGCTCAAGGGTTTTTCCGAGCCAAGAGAACTGCTCGGGGCTCATGCGTTGGCAATCGGCCTTGCTGAAGTTGCGCTCACCCGTGTCAGGGTTGGGCTCGTCGGAATAGAGGACGATGAACCAGCATTTCTTGTGCTCGAAGGCATACCACAGGGGCCCGAAGTTTTCTTCGTAGTGCACTTCGTGTTCTTCCGGAGGGCGTCCCTCGCCGCGCCAATACACATCGTGATTGCCCGCCACCGGAAACCAGGGGGAATTCAGGGCCGCCATGGTGCTGCGGTACTCCGCCATCTGTGCCATCCACGGGATGGTCGTGTTGTAGCCATTGATCAGATCACCCACGGTCATCACCAGATCGGGGTCGATCAGGTTGACCTCGTCCACCGCTTCCGCCAGAACCTTGATGCCCTCGGCGGGACCACCGGTGCGGTCTCCGAAGACCGCGAACAAGAAGCCATCCTCGGACTCGGGGGCCTCGATGGGGCGGGCATCCGTGCGGTCGGTGATCACCCGTCCAGAATCCTGGCTGGGGCCTGGGGCGTAAGAGGGGGCGGGGCCAGAGAAAGCGGGGGCAGCGAAAGCGGGGCCACCAAGGGCCGCGGCCAGCCCGAGGGCAAGGCCAGTGAAGGGGGTTTTGGGGAGGTCCATGGGCCAGAGGGTAACCGCAAAAGATGCCGCCCTGTGGCCCAATAGGGCTATAGTCCCTGGGTGCTGACCTGATTCCTAGGCCGGCACCCTTTCCCATGAGCGCACATCCAGACGAAGCATTTTTGGCGGTCCTGGTCCAACGGGGCCACCTCAGCATGGATCACGCCCAAGCCATCGTGCCCAGCCTGCGGGGCGGTGGGAGCTTGGATGACCTGCTCGAAGATGTGGCCGGCTGGGATTCGGAAAAGGTCCATCGCTTGCGGATCACCCGGGGCGGGGAAGAGCCGCAAATCAAGGGCTACAAGATTCTCGGCAAGCTCGGGGCGGGGGGCACCGCGGAGGTGTTCAAGGCCCGGGATCTGGAGCGCGGCAAGACCGTGGCCCTCAAAATCCTCTCGGCACCCCTGGCCCGTGAGCACAAATCCCTCGCAGCATTTGTGCGCGAAGCCAAGATGCTCAAGCAGATGGAGCACGACAGCATCTGTGGCGGTCATGGAGTCAAACGCGCCGGGGAGACGATTTTTGCGGTGCTCGACCATGTGGAGGGCCAGACCCTGCAGGAGATTCTCGACGCGGCTGATGCACCCTTGCCTGAAGAACAAGCACTTGAGGTGATCTTGCAGGTGGCCGAAGCTCTCGAGTACATGAATTCCATGGGGCTGGTGCACCGAGACGTGAAGCCGGGCAACATCATGCTTACACCGCGCGGTCGCGCCAAGCTGATCGATCTGGGGTTTTGCGCCCCCGTGGGGGAAGTTGGACCCAGCGATACGGCCGCCGGAACCAAGGCCTTCTTGGCCCCTGAACAAGCCCTCGGCGGAGGCGTCGCGGACCTGCGCTCGGACATTTATTCACTGGGAGCAACTCTGTTTCAACTGACCGTGGGGCGCTTGCCCTTTGGCGACGGCGAAGACGATGATGTGTTGCGCAAGCACGTGATGGAGCAGCTTTCATCCCCGGAATTGAAGGGTAAGAGTCTTTCCACTCACCTGCAGTACTTCATTGAAAAGATGATGGCCAAAGATGCAGACGTGCGCTATCAAACCTGGGTCGAGTTGATCGCCGATATGAGCGGTCAGTTGGAAGGGAAGCGAAGCGCCGACTTTCATGCCTCTGCCAAACCGTCCAAGCGGCGGCGGGCCCCCAAGAGGCCGTCCTAATGACCGCCGAGTCAGAAATCGCCAAGTCAGGGGCTTCCCCGTCCTTCGAATGGACCTGTTTGCGTTCCGGACGCTGCTGCACAGTTGGCGGGGGCGATGGCACGGTGACCCGGGGCATCGTGCGGGTGCAAGAAGACGAGATCCAAGCCCTTGCCCAATCGGCAGGAATGACCGAGGAAGCCTTTTGTGCCCACCACCTGCGAACCGTGCCCGATCCCGTGGACGGCCAGCTGATTCTCTCCCTGCGCGAACAGCCGGGCAGCGGGGCCTGCACCCTGCTGGAAGGGTCGAACCAATGCACGGTCTATGAAGCGCGGCCCGAGCACTGCCGAACTTTCCCCTATTGGAAGGGGATCTTGAATGATCCTGCCGACCTCGAACGTGCGCGCGCAGTTTGCCCCGGGATTCGCATCATCCCAAGCGCGGAGCAAAAGGCCGCGGCCTTCGAAGAGCTGGAAGAGCTCTATGGCCGCGTGGCCAAATGGGTGGAATCCAGTCGCGTGGTTTGTTTGTCGCGGGGTGTGTGCTGCCACTTTGAAGATGCGGGGCATGAGCTGATGGCCGGTTCCCTCGAAGCCGATTACTGCGTCGAGAAAAATCCAAAGACATCTACACCGGACGCCCCCGGGCGTTGCCCCTACCACGTAAAAGGGAAGTGCACGGCCCGTGAGGGCCGCCCTCTTGGCTGTCGCACCTACTTTTGTCATGCGGGCTACGCGGAAGCTCTCGAGGCGGGCCACGAAAAGTTCTTGGCGGAGATTCGCCAGATTGAAAAGCGTCACGGGTACTCCAGCAGCTACGCGCGCTTTGTGGAGTTGCTTGAGGCAAGGGTTTCATTCGGCGAGCAGGAGGATGAAGCATGAGAACTCTCTTAACGATTCTCTTGGTGGCGGCCACGGGTCTGGGCTTGCTCTTTTTTGGTCGCCGGGTGTTGAAGGGGGTCGAGCCCGCGAGGACTGTGCCCGTGCTGACACCGAGCCCCAAACCCTTAGATCTAACCCCGAACCCAAACCCAACTCCGGGGGTTCCTGAACCGGAAGGCTCCGCGGCAGCTGATTTGCGTGCCGAAATCTTAGACTGGAATCAGCAGGCCCTCGACGCCTTGGATCGGGGCGAGATTTTGCGAGCCATGGAACTGTTGCAGCGCTGCGTGGAAGCGAACCCGGATGATCCCGTGTTGGCGCGCAACCTGGCCTTGGCCCGCTTGCGTCAAGCGGGCTTGATGATCGATTCCGCCGATCTTGAGGAGCGCGTGGCCGCTCTGGAGTTGGTGGAGAATGTGTTGGATGCATTGGAGGGGGACGAGCGCGAGGCGGTGGCTGCGCGCATCGAGCGATGGCGCGCACGGGCGGATCACGAGGGTTCGTTTTTCTCCAGCGGCAACAGGCGCTTCGAGCTTTCCTACGACGGAGAGCAGCAGGGCTTGCGCGCCTCTGAGACCGATTTGTTGGATCGTTTGGATAAGGCCTATCAGGAATTTGGCGAGCGCTTGGGAGCTTTTCCCCTGGAGGGCAATCGTCTGCGCGTGGTGCTCTATAGCCCGGAAGCCTTCACCCGTTTGACGGGTCTCGGCCACTGGGCCGGGGGTGCATTTGATGGCACGATTCGCGTTCCGATTCGCACGGGGGGCATTGACTCCCGTTTGGATTCGGTGCTGCGCCATGAACTCACCCATGCCTTTGTTGCGCGGCTCGGGGGCGGCAGCACGCCCGCTTGGTTGAACGAGGGCTTGGCCCAGTTCTTAGAAGAGCGGCAGGTGAGTTCCTTGCGCCTGAAGGCAGCCAAGCTCAGTTGTCGTGGGGCCCCTTGGCCTAGCCTCACGAGTTTGGGCACGAATTTTTCGACCCTGGGCGACGAAACGGCCATCCGCCGGGCCTATGCCATTTCCCTGGGATTCACCGCCTACCTCGCGGACAACTACGGGGAAGAGTTGGTGTTGGATCTGATGCGCGCCGGCGCCACGGGATCATCCCCCGAAGTGGTCTTCCGCCGCCAAATCGGATTCGACCTGGGTGCGGCCTGGGAAGACATGCGCCAGAATTGGCTCCAGCACTGAAATTCCGCTGCTTGTGCGGGGCTTGTTGGCGGAAAACCACTGGCCCCCTTGTGCTTTTTGCCCCGAGCGGGTCCCCTCAAGAGACCCCGAGCGGATCCCCTCAAGAGAACAGTATCCTGCGTGGCAGAACAATCGAAGCCCCATGTCTATCTACTCCAGCACTCCCCTTCGTCTTACGAACCTCGCCCTCTTGGCCCTCATGACCCTGGGGGCTTGCACTCCTGCGGATGAGACCGCGCCCACGGTCAGCGACAAGATGCCCCGCACGATGAGCATCGACATCGCTGGCGTTCCCGCCGGTGGCATCACGCCTGTGGATCACGTCGGCGCCTGGAGCGCTGACGGTTATGTGCTGGGGTGGGTGCGCAATCTGCCGGGCCGGGATGAATTCGAGGTGATACATCTGACCAGCGAGGGCTTTCCGCAAAAGGCGTTCTACCTCGATGCGCACGTGACAGGTGCGACGAAACTCGCCTTGGCCTCGAACCGGGCCGCATTGATTTCTGGCGATACACTCTGGGGCGAGATCCAAAGTTCCAACGGGGGTTGGGGTCGCGGGATTCCGGGAACCCACACGGTTATTGATGTGACCGTGAACCCCGCTGGCGGAGTCTCTCTGTTGCTTGATAAGTCGGGAACCCTGGTTCTTGCTGATGTGGATGGAGCGGGCACGCTCTTGGGAGCGGTGGAGATTGGTGAGTCCGTGGTTCCCTTGGGGACCCAAGGGCTCAACCCGGAATCCTACCTAACCCGCGTTCAGCTACCCGGCGGCGCGAGTATCCCGATTGTCGTGACCCGCCCAAGCACTGGAGAGCTGCGTCTGATCCGGGTGAACCACGGGGCCAACACCCAGAACACGGAACTCGTAACCCCCGCCGTAGGTGAGTTCATTCTGGCGGAGGAACCACTGATTCATGGGGCCGACGGATCCCTTTGGATTTGCGGAGATTCTCTGCACGGAGGCGTGGATCAGATCGACCTCTTGCAGTTCACCTTTGACAGCATTGGTGTTCCCACCATGGTTCAGTCCCTGGCCATCCAAGCTCCCAGTCCCTTCATTGATTTGGAGTTGGATCGGGTGATTGAGGCCGGATCCCTTGCTCCTGGTATGGCGGGTTTCTTCGTGGCTGGGCGTGTATCGGACGCTGTCGAGACCCTTGGTTTCGTGGCCCACGTGGAACCCGGCGTGGGAGCCAACTGGGCGGTGATCCTCTCGGATAACGTCGGCTCGACGGTCACCAGCGTCCAACTCGGTCGTCCAGAGGTGGCATCTGCCTCCAATCCCCTGGTGGTCAATGCGGTCCTTGATCGGGTGGGTGGCCAGCCCTACACCGCGTTCTGGTCCCTCGATCCGGTCAGTGGGGTGAATGATCCGGGGAACGAGTTCTTGTTGGAGCAACACGTGCGCTCCCAGACCATACAAATGGGTAACCGCTGGCTTTACTCCACGGTCTTGGTGGAAGGCCCGGGGCACGGTCTCTTGACGACGGACATGAGTGAAGAGGGGTTTTGGGTGACCGACGCGATCCCTGCGGGCTCGCCCTTCGTGGCTATGGGTGACTATGGGACGGAACGCTTGTTCTTTGGTATGCCGGATAACGAACCGGCCGTGACCAGTTGGACCCAGGCCGGACCGCGAGGTGGCGCGGGCTGTGTTTTCAACTCCGCAACCCCGTCTCTTGCCTTAGAAACCGTGATGGTGAACCCAGCTGATGTCATGCCCTTGGTGGGGGCGGGTTGGACCAGTACTTTGGTGCTTGTCCCCACAACTCCCGACGCTGCCCTGGTCTTGAACTCTCTTCCCGCGCCCCAAATCCTTTCGGGTACCACGGTGAACCTGTGCCCCTAGAGGGGGAAGGGAATGATTCCCGTGGAGGATGCATCGGGACACTCTGCTTCTGGACCCCATGCCCGCGGCAGAACCCGTAATAAGAGAAGACGAGCGCCCGCACTAGGTGCAGGCGCTCGCTGGTCTCACCGGGTTGCACCCGGCGTGGTGCCAAGGTCAGTGCCTTGGCCTTCCAGAACCGTTCTCTTCTTCTTCCTTTTTTGCTCCTCTGTTCTACAGAGCAGGGGAGCCCCCAAAGGTTTTTCTTAGGTTTCGACACAGGGTCGTGTGCCCTCACCACGAGCTAGTTCGGTATCGAACGGACCGCTCTTGCTCTTATTCCATACGGAAATTTCAGGTTTCCTTGAAGGGGCACATGGGGGGCTCGGAATCCCGGCTCAAATAATCCCTTCGGACCCCTGGCTGGGCGGGCGCGTTGGGGGAAGTCACCTGAAACCGTGGGCTTGATTCTGCGTTCTTGTCTGTGATGGTCTGTCCGAGTCTTATCTCCTCCAAGCCCGATCGCCTCCGCGCGGCGGATCTGGAGGCTCTTGCCCGTGTTTTGCCAGCTCGAGGCCGCAGGGCCACAGCCCTGCGGCTGTTGGATGGGCGCAGTCTGTGTTCCCTCGCCCGGCTGGAGGCCACGGCCCTCGCTGATGTGGGGGGATTGAGCCCTGCCTCAGCCCGTAGGCTCGCGGGGGTCTTGCGCCTGGGCCAACGGATTTCGGCTGAGAAAAGTGCCCCTGGGGTCCCTGGAGGGGGGAGCGAGGGGGCAGGTCGGGCCCAGGAGCCCCTCGCTGGACGGCCCTCCACAGCCGCCCGCTGGCTGATCGACGCAGTGGCGGGCTGCGAGGTCGAGACCTTTCAGGTGCTGCTGCTGGACCCCCGTCACCGCATTCGGGATCGGCTGGAGGTGTCCCGGGGCACCCTTAATGCTTCCCTGGTGCACCCCAGAGAGGTCTTTCGTGAGGCGATTCGGCGTGGTGCGGCGGCAATCATCGTGGGGCACAATCACCCCAGCGGGGACCCCGAGCCGAGCCCAGAGGACTACGCGGTGACCCGGCGTCTGTGTGAGGTGGGGGCTCTGGTGGGGATTCCGCTGCTCGACCACCTAGTTCTAGGAGGGCCTGGTTGGGTCAGCCTGCGTCAACGGATGGGTGCCCGTTGGCCCACCGAGAGAGGATGCGGGCCTGGGGCCAGCTTGGGGGTGCCCTCGGGGGGCGACTTAGACCTCAAATAGGCACCTGCCTGCCCCTTTAGTGAGCGATCGAGCACTCTATTTCTGTTTGGGAGGCATAACTTGCGCCGTAGAGGGTTCAGAAGATAGCGGTTCGAGGGCTAGCATCGTTACTCTAGGCACCCTGTGAGCTAGTTCAACAGTCCCGTTGACAGCATCACGCCTCCTCCGCCTTGCCCCTCTGGCCCCTACCAGTGGAAGCACCCCGGGCGGGAACGAATAACCCCCTTGGCCCCTCTCGCGGACCCCCGCTGGAGGGGGCCCCTATCCATGCTTTCTGAGCCCACCCTGCGCTTCATGTCCGGCGACCGAGCCGGAGAGAGCGTCCCCCTCACGGGTCCCACATTCACCATCGGCCGACGGCCGGGGAACAGCCTGCAAATCAATGACGCCTCGATTTCGGGGCGTCATGCGGAGTTGACCATCGATGACCTTGGCGTCAGCCTGCGCGACCTTTCGAGCACAAATGGCACCAAGGTGGACGGCGTACCGGCCATGGACGAGCGCCTTGGGTCTACCGCCTTGATTCGCTTCGGCAGTGTGGAGGTGCGCTTCGAAGATGGCAGCGGCCCCGCCGGAGCAGCCGTGTCGGGGGCTCTTGAGGGATCCGCCGCCGACATGGGACAGATCGCCAGCGATCGACTGGATCGTTCCAATAAAGGTTCCAAATTGTTGCCCCTGTTGGTTCTCTTGATGGGCGCCGGTGCCGCTGCGACTTGGTACTTCTTGCCCTCCGAGGACCAGGGTACGGGAGGTGGGCGCAAGACCACCGCTGTCGTGGATGTGCCGGGCAATCTTTTGGAGGGGAGCTACTCCTTCGAGGCGGCCGGGGAAGACTGGGCGCCACCGGGGGAAACTCCTGCTGTGTTTTCGCGTACCACCGGGGCTCGCCATTCGGGCCGTTGGGGTATGCGGGCAGAGCTGGAAGATGGTTCTGGCGTGCACCAGTCTCAATTGCTCAAGGTCACCGAGGGCGACTTGGTGTTGCGTTCAAACCTGCGCGTGAGTGGCGCTGGCAAGGTCCGCATGGGTTTGCATTTGAATTCCCGATCCTATGAAACGGATCCCACCAGCAACGCACCGGCGCCCATGACGATCTGGGGTGACTGGTGTGCTGCACTTGACTGGTTCGATGCGAAACTATCCGCGCAGGTTCCACCAACCTATGACAGGGCACGCGTGCTCTTGGAGGCTCGGGCCACAGGGTCAGGGACTGCGGATGTGGATAATGTCTCCTTGGTCGCTGACGGTCGTGGCCAGCCCTTGTTGCCCATGGACACTTTTGCTTTGATCGGGGGCGGCGAGCCTGTGAGCCATGTGACCCTGGTCAATGTGCAAGAAGTCCTTCTTTCGGGGCTCATGGTCGAATCGGACCAGCCCCGGGCTTTGAGCGTGGAGAGCCACCCCAAGGGTTGCCGAGTAAGCATTACCGATGGTCAGAGCGGGCGGGTTTCGCTGAGGGTCGCGCCAGAATTGGCCTCGACAGGCTTGCGCATCTTGGCTGACTCGGGATCCCGGCGGCACCCAACTGCTTTCGAAGAGAGCCTTGTGAACTCCGTGCTGATCGGGACAGGCCTCAAGATGGTTGCCCTGGACTTTTCCGCCGCTCTGAATGTAGAGGGCGTGCCCTCTTCGCGCGGTGGCTGGCGCTTGTCCTTGGACCTACCAGCTAACGGCTCGGTGGTCTTGCAGGTGGGTTTCCGCGAGGAACTCGCCGCAGCTCTCGAATTGGCTTCCCGCGCACGGCAGGCGGGGCGCGCCGGAAGTCTGGGCGAGGCAATTCAGCTCTGGCAGGAATTGCTCGACGCACACCCCTTTGATGTGCAAGTGACCACTGAAGCCCAAGCCGCGATTGCCAGCTTGGTGCACGGGGCGCGTATGGAGTTGGGGTTGCTGGAGAAGGACGTGGAGCGGGCGCGCTTCTTCCGCTTGAGCGAAGGATACCGCGAGGCCTTGGATGCGGCGGACCGTTTGGCGGCACGCTATCAAGGGACCGATTCGGCGTCCCAGGCCAAGCAGCTGGTGGCATCCATCGGCGAGGAGCTCGATATCCTGATAGGGGAACTCGAGCAGTACGAAATACAAAGATTGGAGGCGATTCGCGAAGCGCTCTTAGCACGCGATAGTCAACTACTTGCTCAGGCGATCAGTCGCATGTTGCAAGTCAAGCGCGGGGGAGGCCGATAAACCATGGCGAAGAACGCAACAGGAATTGATGTGGGCAGCGGGACAGCGGTTGCTGTCCAGGGACGACTTGAAAAAGGGTCTTTTAGGCTGACAGGTTTTAGCGTGGAGCAAAATCCCGGCGGTAGCCTGGAATCCGGATGGGAGGCAATGGACTTGCCCTTTAAGCCGGGCCCCATGCGCGTGGCCCTTTCGGGTAAGGAACTCAACGTGCGCTACACTCGCGTGCCCAGCGTTCCCGACTGGCAGTTAAGGCGCTTGATGCGCTTTGAAGTTGCTGAGGTGGGGGACACGTCGGGTACCGAGGTGGCGAGCGATTTCAATCTCTTGCCGACCCCGCCCGAGGCGGATGGTGAAGACATTGTGCTCTTGGCCATGGCGCGCACTTCGCTCCTAGACCAGCACCAAGCTGGTATTGAGGCGGGCGGTTTCACATTGGAGTGTTACACGCCTGCGGCGATTGGCCTCTACAACGCATTCCTGCGCCACGGAGTCGTGCAGGATGACACGGTGCTGCTGGCGAACATTGGGCGCGAAAGCGTCGATGTGGTCATCATGCGTGGCCCCGACCTGGTGTTTGCCCGGAACCAAAGTGGTGGGGCGCGACTTTTCGAGGATGCGGTCAGCCAGCAGTTGGGCATCAAAGGTGAGCAGGCCACGCGCTTGGTACGCGAGTTCGCCGACCTGCGTCCCAGCGCACAGCACGCCACCCCCAATCACGAGAAGGTGTCCACCGCCTGTTCCGCAGCGGCGGGGCAGCTG
This sequence comes from Planctomycetota bacterium, assembly GCA_028823345.1. Lineage (GTDB taxonomy): Bacteria > Planctomycetota > UBA1135 > UBA1135. The sequence goes on along the minus strand of JAPKBR010000014.1, from coordinate 61,514 downwards.
GTTTCCCTCCTGCAGTCTTCGGTTTTGTTCTGCAAGACTCAAGTCAAGCTCAGCACCCTGAAATTGGATCGCGTGCTGATCTGTGGCGGCGCCAGTTCCATGGATGGTTTGAGCGAGGCCCTTGCCGCAGGCCTTTCGGTCCCAGTGCAGGCCTTTGACCCATGGCCTCTAGTGGATGCTTCGGGGTTGAGCCCCGAGGAAGCGAACGCCCTCGCCGAATATGGCGCGGAAGCTGTGGTCGCCCTTGGCTTGGCAACCATGGCTACGGATTCAGATGCCTATGGCCTTGAGATCGTGCCCCCGGATGTTGCACGCAAGCGCGAATTCATGGGTCGCAAGCTCTGGTTGATCGGGGCTGGAGTTTTGGCCGTGGCCTACTTGGGCTTCTTCGTTCAGCAGGCTACCAGTGAAGCTTCCGACTTGAAGGCCGCCGAGCGCGTATTGCGCAGTCAGGTCTCGAGCAAGCAGCGAACGGACTCGGAGACCCGGGACCTCTTGGCCTCGAATGCGGACCTCTCCCTGGACGCCTTGACCCTGCAGCGAATCGTCGGCACCGGCGAACAAATGGCGCGCACCCTGGAGTTCCTCGGGTCGCAAATGCCGCCGGACTTTTGGATCACACGGATGGAGGGGCGCTGGGGAGTCGATGAAGAATTGGCTATCCACGACAAGGTGCCCCGTCCGCTGGTGCTCTTGAAAGGCTCCTTGCGCCAGGGAGCCCAAGCGCCCATCGGTCAGTACCAAAGCATGGTCGAGGGAATTAGCGAGAGTTTGCCCGGTGTGCAAAGCAACCAGAGTTTTGATCGCGATCGCTATTCGATCGACATTTCGACCTTCGGGGATCCTCCGACCCTCGAGCTCAACGCGGAATCAGGGGAGGATAACTAGGTTATGGATTTCGAAAGTTATTGGCAGGAGAACAAGAACTTTGTGCTCTCCGTTGCGGGGGGTGCCCTTGGGTTCCTGATTCTCTTTCTTGTATTAGATTCAAGCTATGGTGCCGACGTGCGCTCTGGCCGTGCTCGGGTGAGTCGTGAAAGGGCGAAGTTGGCCCAGTCTTTCTTCACCCAAGCAGACTTGACCCGTGCCCAAGCAGAGAACGACGACCTTGTGGGGTCGTCGGCAAAGCTGGCCGAGAACGCGGTCTTCACCGCGCGCCCCGCTTTCCTCTTGGAAGCGGGGAATGGTTCTCCAAGCAACCAGTATTTTGGGCGCGTGGACCGCGTGCAGCGGGAATTGAACCTGGTGGCGGGCCGTGCCCGTTGTGTGCTCCCAGAAGGGTTGGGCTTAGAGCCCCTCAAAACCAACGACGAGCAAGTAATCGCGCGTCACCTTGAGGCCCTGGACCTTTTGGACCGCGCCTTGCATAGAGCAATCGACGCGGGGGTTGATCGGGTCGCGCGGGTTGAGGTGGCTTTGGATCCTGGTTTGAATTCCAGGTCTGGCCCAGGACGCATCGAACGTACAAGCTTGACCCTGCGCCTAGTGGCGGATCCACCAGCTATCGCAGATTTCATGCTGCGCACTCAAAGCTCCAAACTGGGGCCACTCTTGGTGGATCGCTATGACGCCCGGGCTTCGCCTGGGCGCGTGGACGAGGTTACTTTGGACTTGGTCTTGCTGGCGGTGCGCTTGCATGAGACCGTGACGGGAGACGAGGACTAGCCACATGCAAATCAAACAAGAACAAGTGGTCTTCCTGCTGGTACTAGCTCTCTTGGGCTGGTGGACCTATACGGACCTCAGCACTGGGAGCGCCCGGCAGCGAGGTGCGCGGAGGTCCGAGGCCCCGGTTTGGACCAGCTATGCCGTTGCGGATCCATCCATTGCTTTGCCCCTGGAAGGGCGTGCGGACATGTTGCCCCGGGATTTGTTTTCTCCTCCCTCCGACACGGCTCCCTTGCCCCCGCTGAGCCTTGTGCCTCCCCCTAGAGCGACTCCCGCTCAACTCTTGCCCCCGCCCACGGGAAGTTTTTCCGTGGCCGCTTACTCCAAGTTCTTGCGGGTGGATGTGGCTCACACGCCCGCCCCCAACCTGTTCGCCGCTCCGGTGTTTGAGGCTCCCGCAGAGGAAGCCCTGACCGCTGTCGTTGTGGACGAAGAACTTTTGACGCCACAGGAACGGTCCGAGAGGATTGCCTCCTGGAAGCGCCTCTACGATTGGGTCGATCCGACCGGGGGTGGCGGTGTGAAGTATGGGGCGATCACGAATCCCCAGCGTTACACCCTGCGCGAGCGCTCCGGCGAGACCTTGCTCTTTGTGGAGGTCAACCCGTTGACCGGTGAGCGCGTTCACAAGGCGGACTACCCCCCGGTGCCCCTGCCCCCCGAGCGGGTGGTGGCTTGGGCTCTGGCGGACACACCTCTCAATCAGGTCTCCCTCTTCCGGGCTTCTGTGGGCGAGACCATGCGGGCTTCTGATTTGGACCCGGCCATGGCCATGGTGGACATTTGCGTGCGCGAGCGACACAAAAGTCTCCGTTTGCTTGAGATTGCCGAAGAACTCTGCCTCATGGCCCAAAGCTTGTACGGTGACGATGGGCAACCCGATCCTATTGCGCGCCTCAAGTTGGCGATGGTTTTGGAAGCTGGATTCCAGCACGAGCGGGCCTTTGGGATCTATCAGGAATTGATCGATCAGGGCCAGCACGTTTCATCGGTGGTTTGGACCCGTCTTGCGGACCTCGAGGCCCAATTTCGACTTTTCGATCAGGCCGAGGATCACTATCGCAAAGCGGTGGCCTTGAACGGCGCCCATCACCTTTCACGCTGGCACTACGGACGCTTTTTGTTGGCGCGTGGTCGCGGAGTCGAGGCCGTGCAGCAGCTGACCGAGGCAGAACGTCGCGAGCCCCGGGACACCTCAGCCCGCGCAGTGCGCGTGGCCACCCGCACGGATCTGGGACATGCCCATTTGGCCGCGGGTAGTTTGCAGGAGGCCTCCTCTGCCTTCCGGCGGGCGATTGCCGCAGATGAAGAGAGCCCCGCCGCCGTTGCGGGCTTCTTGGCTTGCGCCTTGACCAGCGGGGACGAATCCTTGATGGCAGAGGCCCAAGCTTCCGCGGATTTACTGACCTCCATAGGCGCGCCGGCTAATTTCGATCTCTTGATGGTTCAGGGGCTTTTGGCACTCAGTAATGGGGATCCCGCAGGGGCTCGCCTTTCCTTTGAATTGGCCATGGGCATGGACCCCTTCCGCTCCGCCGAGGCTTTGCGAGCACTTTCGTTCTTGGCAGAAAAAACCGGCCACCCTGAGGAGGCCCTGGCTTACATCGAGCAGGCCTGGCAGGCGGATCCGGTGGATGCTTGGACCCAATTTCAGCGTTCGCGTTTGTTGAGCGCGATGGATGATCTAGAAGGTGCAGAGGTCAGTTTGCGCGTGGCTCTCGACCAAGAGTTGGACTTCCCTGAGGCCCTGATTGGCATGGCGCACATTGCGCGCAAAGAAGGCCGCGGTGCGGACGCGGAGTTGTACTACGAGCGGGCCTTGGCTTTGGACCTAGAGCGCCCCCTTGTGCACGCCTTGCGCGGTTACAACCTCTTGAACCTCCTTGAAGTGGACGCCGCCGAGGCTTCCTTTAAGCAGGCCTTGAGCTTGGATCGAGGAACAGCCATCGCCACAGGTGGTTTGGCTTGGTGCAGCTATCTGCGCGGGGATTCACGGGAAGCCTTGACCCGTTATGGGGAGTTGGCCGAGCGTCTGGGTGACGCTACTGACCCCCTGCGGATTTACGCCGAAGCCCAGGCCGCACGGATTGTCGATCACGAATCCAAAGAAATCTGGAGCGATCCCTTTGAACGCCCCTCGGGGATTCTGCTGGGCAACGGCTGGAACATCGATATGGGCTATGGCCCCGAGGTTTCATTGGAGGAAGGCCATGTGCGCATCGAGGGTCTCTTCAATTCCGTGGGTGCCATACGCATTTTTCGGGAAGAGCCAGTGGATGCCTTCTTGGCCTTTGAAGTGACGATCACAGTGGAACCGGGTACCCGCGCAAGGGTGGGTGCTTTTGTTTCCCGTGAGCGGGTCAGCCGCACCCAGGCGGCCCAGGTGCAGGCTTCCGCCCGGGTGGGTAAGGTCTTTGGCAGCAACGAGGGCCCGCTCCAAGCGGACTTCTCGCGTCCAGGGGAGGCGGATCCGGACGTGCGCAATCTGTTCACCGGCCCGTGGCTGGGGGGCCAGTCCGTGCGGCTTGCTCTTTCACGCCGAGGCGAAGGCTCCGATGCGGTCTTTGATGTTTCAGTGGACGGCCAGGAGGTGCTTTCTTCGGTTCCCATGGCTCGTCTGTTCTCCAGCAGTAGCGTGTTGCGCTTTGGCGTGTTCGTGGAAGGCGAGCAGGGTCGAACTTGCGACTTGCAATTTGATCAGGTGCGCGTTGTGCGCCGTAAACGATAGGGACTTGGTCCATGATTCGATGATGCAGATAACTCACGTTAAGCGCCGTAGCTCCCTTGGGATGCTGCATTCAGCACAGGCCGGATTCACCCTGATCGAACTCATGGCGGTCATGGTCATTCTTGGCATGCTGGCTTTCTTTCTCCTGCGGGGAGCCATGGGTGCGGAAGAAACCGTGCGCGTGAACTCCACCCGCAGTTACTTGAAGCAGCTTTCTGCTTTGATTGACAACCACGAGACGGATGCGGGGGACTATCCCCTTTCGAGTTTCCCAAGAACTCTCGATCCCAAGCCCAGTGCGACCAACATGGGGGGGGAGATGCTGGTGATTTCTCTTTGGCCAAAGGATGGCTTGCGGGCTAGCGCACCCGATGAGGATCGCCTGATCAACTCGGACGGAGATCAAACCAGTCAGTCTCACACCATGTTCACCGCCGCCACCTCATTTGAATTGGCGGACGATTGGGGCAATCCAATCGCCTACTTTCATCGCCGGGACTACGACGAGCCCTGCACCTATGTGACCCTCGATGAAGAGGGCTACGAGGAAGAAACGCGCGTGCGGGCCCTGATGAACCCGGTGACGGGAGACCCTTACAACAAGACCTCGTTCCAATTGCTTTCCTCCGGTTTGGACGGGATCTTTGGGACGGACGATGACCTGGGTAACTTCAAGATTCAGGAGGCCCAAGCCCCTTGATGACTGCGGTTCGGAATTCTACGGGTGCCACTAGCTCCCGTAACCGGCTGGGGTTGACCCTGTTGGAACTTCTGATCGTGATGGGGATCTTGGGAGTCATGTTGGGTGCTGGGGTTGGCGCGTTCACCGGACTCGATCCCGGTCGGCGCACGGCCTTGTCCACCGTGACCAGCACCCTGCGCCTAGCGCGCAATGAAGCTTTGGCCCGACGCGCGGGTGCGCGAGTGCGCTTTGATCTTGCCACCGGCGCCATGCACGCCACCGGTTTTCGCGTGGTGGGCACCTGGCGTTTTGAAGACATGGGCCAAGTGAATGGGTTTGGCCCCCTGGCGGAAATCGTCGGCGGCGAGCTGCCCTTTACTAATGCCGGCTACATGGGGCGCGCCCTGGATTTCTCACAGGGACATCCTTCCGCGCGCTTGGAGGTGGCGGTGCAAGATGACCCCGGCTGCGACTGGGGTGAGGGTTTTGACTTAGGGTTTGCCCTGCGGCCAGTGGCCATGACCAGCAGCCGATTAGCAGACTTAGGTAGTTCGGCCGGACTCGACATGCGTTCTGACGGGGGCCTCATTGGCTGGTTCATCAGTCAATCGAGCGTGGAAGGCAACCGCCAAGTGAAAGGCGAACGCATTCGCTTGGAAACCCCGGCTGGGGTTTTGGCGGTGGGGCGTTGGTCCCGGGTGCGCATGTCCCACGACGGTCGCTTCTTCCGCTTGTATGTGGGCGAGGTCGAGGTGGCCCGCAGTTTCCAAGAAGGACGGCTTTGGCGCGGTCCTTCGGCCTTAATCATCGGCGGCGGCCCGGGCGGCTTGCCCGCAATGGTGGATGATCTAACCCTGGCGGTTGCCGGCAATAGCTTTCACGCATTCCTACCCGGCGGCGTGAGCTTCAATGAGAAGTCACCCAAGGAGATCCTCTTCAGCCCCTCGGGAGCCCTAGACCCGGTTGCCCACAATGCTCCGCTTCAGATCAAGTTGGACTTTGACGATGGCCTGAGCGAGCAAATTTACGTCGGCCTCTATGGGACGGTGGAGCAGTGAGAGTTCTGAATCCAAAGGCACGCCAAGCACGCAGCGCCCAAGGGGGCTTTGTGTTGATCGCGGTGCTGGTCGTGTTGCTGGCCCTCTTGGTTTTGACCGCGCCATTCCTGGCCACCGCGCGTAACGCTGCGGTTTCAGGTGCCGGGGCCGCGGATCGCGCCAGTGCGCGACTTGCCCTGGACTCGGCACACAACCACGCGCGCTCCCATCTTTCGGGTTCACACATTTCCGTGGACGAAACCCCCTGGTCTGACAGCCTGGACGAGTTTCGCGTGCCTCGAAACCTGCCCAAGGACTTCCTCAACCCCCATGATGCCACGGGCGTCATGTGGGATTTGGATGTTTGGGATGAGTCGGGCCGCGTGGACTTGGACAGTGCCACGCCCCATGTGCTCGCCAACATGATTGGCATGCGCACGCGCTTGGCGGCCCCAATCGATGGGGAGAAGGGCGAGATTACCATGGTCAATCTCGATGCCCTGCCGGATCAGGGAGTGATGATTCTGCGCGGTGAGTGGATCCGTTGGAGCGGCAAGGCCACCGACGATGATCCTCGTCTGACCGGGGTCGAGCGCGGACTGGGCGCCTTCAAGGATGATGATGACAATTGGAGCACCGAAGGCCCCTTGCCCCCCAGTGCCCATGGCATGGGGGCCCACGCATTGGATCAGCGCGCCTTTGCCTTACCCCTCTGGCGTCTGCCAGGTTCCACGGGCCGTTTAGCCTCGGGCTCCAGTGCCGTCGGCGCAAGTGGCCGCTCCGGTGCCATGCGTGGCTTGGATGCATTTGAGCAATTGGCAGAGCTCAATGACTTTGTGATGGTGGGGGAACTTGGATCCAACCTGCAAGCAGTCATGCGAGCGCAAGGATCCGTGCATGGGGATATTGCGGCGGGTCGTCGTTGGCAACATCACACCCGGCTGGTGAGCAATGCCACCGCCGGGGAGACCTTGACCATTCGCGTGGAGGATGCGCGCTGGTTCTCCGAGGGCTCCACCGTTTGGATCAGCGACGGCCAAGTGGATGTGTACCGGGTCATCATGCGCACGAACCGTGGGGGCAGCCTAACCCTCAACCGCGTCTTGGACGATGACTTTGACGCATGGCGCGCTACCGTGCGCGTTCTGGCACGTAGGCCCGTCAATCTGAACAGCGCCCCGCGCGATGTTTTAGTCACGCTCTTCGAGGGGCTCCAGATCAATGGGCGCAACCAGCGCATCACCGGAGGCGAAGCGGCGGCCCTTGCGGCTTTGGTGCAAGAGTCCCGGCCCATTGAGGGCTGGCAGGATTTCTTGGAGCGCGTGGTGTTGCCTGCTGCTGGTTTGCGGGATTTGCCCGCAGATGCGCGCGTGCAACCCGATGGTCTCAAAGATGGCGCCACCCTGATCGATGAGATGGATGCCTCGGCGCTCTACATCAATGGGCTCAACGCCAACGACAACCGTTTGGGGTTTGCCACCATGCCATTCGCTTTCACCTCACGGGGTGTGTTTGGCATGAACCTGCGCAGCGCCGTGGCGGCTCCCAGCGGAGTCGAGCGGGCGCACCTTGCTAGGGATCGCTGGGAGCTGATCGTTCCCCAACGGCCCCTGTTTGTGCTGCTCACCCGGCAGGAGGATTTCGAGTCTTCCGTTCGCCTGGATCGGGAAGCTCCCTGGTGGTGCACTGGCCCTAATGCTGTGACGCGCTTCGATGGGACGACCGTGCCCCCTTCGCGCTTTGCAGCCCATATGGGGGTTTCCGATGGTGCCGCATTTGTGCCAGGCTTCACGGACCAGAGTTATGACGAAGCGGGCGAGACGCTGCAACCAGAGCGCGTTTTTGCAGACCGTGAGGGGGATGGCTTTGCACAACTTTGGCCCGCCCGGACTCCAGACTCTGAATACTGGCGCGGTCATGCTCTGCACTTTGACCAAGAAACCACGACCCTTGAGGGCCGCGATCTGGCGCAAGGACCTGTACTGCGGGATCCCACCGATGCCAAGCTCGAGTGGACCAGTGCCGCGGAACTCAACCTCTTGCGCGCCATTAGTTTTTCCATGTGGGTCCAATGGCGCGGGGTGGGAGAGTCCATGGTGCTCGACGTGGCGGGGACCAGCGCCGAGAGCGATCGCATTACCCTGGCGATCGAGGGCGAGGACTTAGTGTTGCGTGTGCTTGACGCCTTTGGTGATCACCCCGCAACGGACCTGCGCGAAGCGTCCGAGTTGCGATATGCCATCGCACCCGGGGACGGGCCCGGTCTACCCGCGGGAGTCTGGCACCATCTAGCCATTGATGTTAGCGGTACGCGTCCCGATCAAATTGGCCTACTGGTCAACGGCCAAGCCAACGGCGTGCGCCGTCTGGGTGCTTCGCGCACCTCGGGACCGGTTGCCCAGGGGGACGGGTTCATTCCCTTGGAGTCCACCGAGGGCTTCGCGCAAACCGGCGTGGCGCGAATCGGCAACGAGTTGGTTGAGTACGTGCTCTCCGGCGGCGGTCTCAATTGCACCTTCAACGAAACTGGGCCCTTGGCTGGCTTTGGTGGACGTTTTGCCCGGGAGCCCCATGACTTGGAGACCAACGATCCCGATGTGATCACCGTGCCCCGGGCCCTTGGGCGCATCAACGCGTCTTATCCTTCCGGCACCACCGTGACTCACTATGGATACAGCCTTGCGGTGACCTCGGCTGTGCCCGCGGGTCAGGGGGTTTTGGGTTCGGGTCTTGGACCCTTCCGGGTGGCACGGGTGATCCCTCCGGAGTCGGTCTCGGAAATGGTGCCGATCTTTGCGGGAGCCTGGATGATCGATTGGGGCAAGGGCATCGAATCGGACAGCCTGGGTACTTTGCGCTTGCGCCTTGCGGATGATCCCGATGCGGCGCCTGGTGGTGAAGTGATGGAGGCGTTCAGCGCGACCGGAGGTTACGCGGCCCTGCTGCAATCCCGTTGGTCCGCGGGCAACGGGGGCAATCAAGGGGATGCGATCCCTCCCAATGTCTCGTCCACCACCGAAGCACCCCTTGGGGGCGTTGAGATCATCCGCTACTCAGGTTGGACCGGTGATACCTTGAACATTGCTGCCCGGGGAGACCAGGTGCAGGGCGAGCTACAAACCCTTGGGGTGGCGACGGATCTGATTGGTGGGTCACGTGCCTTTGTCCTGGAGTGGCGCAATTCCATCGAGGACGGCGAGCTCAATCTGCCCATCAATGAACTGCCCCAGTGGGGGGTTTATCTGGTTCCCATTTCCGTTCCAGTGACTGGAGCGGATGACGTGAGTTTCTTGCCGCCGCTAGTACCCGGTCAAAGCGAGTTCGCCCAAATCACCCGCACGGATCTGGCGGAGCTCACCGAATGGGTGCGCTACGACGAGATCCAAGTCCAACGTGGGCAGTTGGTGCGTTCCGATCCGGGCGGCTTGCAAATCCTCTACAACGTGTGCATCAATCCCGGTTTGACCTCTGACCCCGTGCGACCGGATCCACCCGGTGGCGGTGGTGGTGGAGGACCGGGAGGCGGCGGAGGCGGCGGCGCGCCTCGTTTGCCGGGCCCCGGCAGCGGATCGGCCGCCCCTGGGGTCGCGAGTGCACCCGCTCCGGGCGCATCCCTTCAGCCCGCCGTGACGTCCCCAGTCAAGGTTCTCGGAAGCACCTGGGAACCGCGCCTGGGCGCAGCGGAAGACGCGGAACTTCCGCTGACCCGTGCCGTGGCCAGTTGGTGGGAGTTCCGCGGGGCTTTGGCCACCGCCAGTCACGCCCATGTGCAAGGTACCGAGGTCCATCCTATCTGGGCCTTGCAACCGGGGGATGTGGACCGCGGTCGCGTGGGCGCCCAGGACCCGGTTTTCGTGGCTCCCGGCACCGCCACTCACCCGGGCTGGCCCCTGCGCATCCACCGGGCCCACCGTCCTGCCCAGGAGCGTATTGGCTATGGCTGGGATCCGGATCCCGCAGGGGGCAATCTGGTCACGCCCAGCGCCAACACGGTGAACTTGCCGAGGGAAAACTATTTGAGGTCGCGCACGATGGTGGCATTCAACACTGCCCTGGTGGAACCCATCGCGCCCTTGCTCTCCCCGGATCCGCGCCTCAGCGCGCGTCTGGGCAAGCATCCTTCGGGCGAGCGGCCGCGGATGGTTGCTGGAGTTGTGGTCGGCGGAAGTCTGCAATCTGGAGGCGCCGTACCTGACGCAACAGTAGACGAGTTGCTCTTCCCCGTACGGAATTTCTCCGTGGGCTATGGGGGCGCTGCTCCGGCCCATGCTACCCAGGCGGGAGCCTTCACCTTGAGTACAGCGGTGGGTCCCACCGACAGTGTGTGGACCGTAGCCACGCGCAGCTTGAGATTCGCCCAGGGTCGCTGGGGAGAACCCGCCGATGTGCTCGATCGCTTGCCCACGGATGCGGGCCTCTTGCGGGTGGACGATGAGATCCTGTGCTATGAATCCCTAAACCCTGACCAGGGTGAGATCACGATCACCTCCCTTGGCCGCGGATTGCTGGGCACTGACATCCAGCCCCATGGGGAAGGCACGCCCTTGCAGTACTTGGAATGGATTCCGGTCAGTGTGCTCAGCTCGAATATTTCTGCTGGTGACGGAGAATTGCCCCTTGAGAGCACCGAGGGTTTCCCGAGTTCGGGCCTGGTGCTGATCGACGGCGAGCTGATCCACTACACGCGCATGGGCGGCAAGTCCCTGGTCATGCCCCGTCTTTCACGGGATCCGGGCTTCCAGGATCAAAAGGGAGACGGAATGTTCCGCGGGCGCTTTGGTACAGCAGCCCAGGGACACAGCGCGGGCACGCCGGTGATCTTCTTTCCGTTCCGTTACTGGGACCGCTGGACGGCCCGGGCGGATGCGCCCGAGCTGGGTTATTTCTCCATGGAACAAAGCCACCCGGGTGCTTGGTGGGAATCCTTTGCCTTTGAGAGCGAGCCCGCACCGGTGGGGGGCGCCCGAATTGGAATGCTGGTGCGCACGGACCCGAAGCTTCCTTGGGACTCCGATCCCGATACCAACGAAGGTCTACGGGAGTACTACGACTTAAAGGGCGGTTCTGAAATTCCCCTGGGTGTTTCCGCCGACCGGATCGAGTGGCGCTTCTTTGTGGAGTATCCACCGGGCGGGTTCGATCCCCTGCGCGGCATGTCCCATGACTGGCGCGCCACGCCGCGCTTGAACTGGCTCGGTGTCACCTACCACGGCCCGAACCGGGTGCTGGGGAGCGTGGACCGATGATCTGCCGCCGCAATCAAACGGGGGCTCGATGCACCCAGAGGGGCATGACCCTGATTGAGCTTTTGACCGCCAGCTTGCTCGCGGCTTTCATCATGATGGGCCTCGTGCGGCTGTTGGACTTGACCCTCGACATGTGGGCTAAGGGCGAGGTGCGGCGCGAAGGACTAGAACGATCCAACACGGTGCTGGGTCTCTTGGCGGATGACCTGCGTTCCTTGCACGGAGGAGGCGCCGGGGACTTAGTAATCGATTGGCAGCCCTTTGACCATGATGGGGATGGCTTGCCCGATCGGACCTGGCCTCGCCTGCGCTTTGTGCGCCAAGTGGACGCCGGAGCCTTGCAGCGTTTGCGTTTGCGGGATTTGACCGAGGTGCAACGGGAGGCCTATGGCATGGGCTCAACCCTCGCCGCCGCTGCCCCGCCTATGCCCGATGCGACCGGCCTCATCGAAGTGGCCTGGGCAGTTTTGCCGGCTGATCGCAGCGATGATCCAACTGGGATCTTGCTGCGGGGGGAGAGACTCATGGGAGACGACACCCGGGACAGCCTGATGGGCACGAATTTCTTCAGGTCCAATGGGGCACCCGCAGCGGGCAGCCTCTTGGAAGTAGGCGGCGGCATCTTGTGGCTTGGGATCGAGTGTGCCACCCAGACCAGTCTCATGCGCGAGGGCTGGCATGTGGGGAGCGCCCTTGCGGATGCTTGCACCAGTTGGGATGCCTTCCGCCGGGAGCGGCCGGACTTAGATCTGACCCCTCGCAACGAACCGGGGGCTGGCATGCCCGCCGCGGGGCCGCGACCGATTTTGCCCCGTCGCATCCGCATTGTTCTGGAGATGGAACGGGCCAAGGACCAAAAACGACGCACGACTCTTTTAAACCCGGTGACCGCCAACACCACTCGCCTTGAGGTGGACAACGGCGAGCGCCTTCCTGAACCCGGGGGTTTTGTCTGGGTGGCGGGCGAGTGGATGGAAGTCGTGGGCGTGAGCGCGGACCATATGACCGTGCGCCGTGGTGCACGGGAAACCCGCCCGCGAGAACTGCCCATGGGTGCCATGGTTCATTACGGCAAACGGGTGGTGATCGAGGTTCCGATTCCCCTGCACGAGGATGATTGGAGGGTGGGCAATTGAAACTGTCTCACGGGAAACAAGCGGGTCAGGCTCGTGCGGGCTTCACCTTGCTTGAGGTGGTCCTGGCCATGGGGATTTTGACCCTAGGTATGAGCGCCCTCTTGGGCATGTTGACCTTTGGCGCAGCCTTGACCCGCACTGCGGCCCTGCGGGCCGTTTCTGCGGCGGCCCTTGAGGCGGTGATGGAAGACCTAGAGGCGGGCCTCTTTCCCCTGGAAGAGGACGGCAGCGCTGGGGAGCCCGCTGAAATCGTCGACCGGTCTTTGGCCGGCAGCAAAGACATCATCTATTCGGCCAAGGCTAGGCCTAATCTAGAGGGCCCCACCACCTCTACCGGGGAACCCCTGCAGTACCGCCTCGACGTGACTGTGAGTTGGTCCTCGGGCGGTATGCGCAAAGCCAAACAGTACACCACCCTAATCCTGCGCGAGGTTCCCTTCGGGGAGCGCATGCGGCGCAGATTCTTGGGTGCCAAAGACCTCACCCGCACCAATCCCGCGGGCCCATCGGAGAATTCACCATGAACGCAATCTTGATCAGTCTTTTTCTGGCCCTGCCCCTGCAGGATGTTACTCCCCCGGGGGAAGTGGTCCAGCAGGATCCCAGCGACTCGCCCACGGCTGGGCCCGAGAGCCCACCCCTTGAGGTGCGGGCGATTCAATTGCGCAACGGTTCCTTGCACTGGGCCCAAGTGGTGGAGCACGACGATTCGGGTTTGCTGCTGCGCCGGATTGAAAACGGTGGGCTGGTGCGCATCTCGTGGAATCTGCTGGAGCCCCGCCAGGCCGAGCGGTTGCGCATTGATTGGGGCTATGTTTCCACCGAGAGTGCCGAGCTGCTGATCGAGGTGGATCGTTTGATCTTGCACAACGGCTCCGAGGTCTTGGGCGTGATTGAGAATCGCGAAGGCGCAGACTTCACCGTGCGCCATGGGGGCAACATTCAAATTGTGCCCAAGCGAGCTGTGAAGAACCTGTCCAGCGGTATGCAGGTGCCTGCACTCAGCATTTACTCCCGCGACCAGCTTTACTCCCGCGAGGCGGCCCAGACCGATCTTACGGATCCGGTTGCACACAACGAGTTAGCCCTATTCTGTGAACGCATCCTGGATTTCCAATCCGCTGTGCGGCACTACGAGGGAGCCCTGGAACTGGGGATCGAAGACGGCGATGGCCAGTTGGTCCGCGCCCTTGATCGCGCCAAGGTCAAGGCTGCCCTTCAAGGGCAAGTGGACTATCTGCACGAGACGGACATTCTTCAACGCCGTGGCCAGTTTGATGTGGCCCTTGAGCGGGTTGAAAAATTCCCCGTGACCTTCCCCGGCAGTCCCCTGCAGAAGGAACTGGCTCGCACCAAGATGAACATCCTTCAAGCCCGCGAGCGCGCCCTGATCGCTTTGGTCCGGCGCAGCTGGAACATTTGGGCCCAGCGTTTGAGCCGCAAGGCTGCTAGCGGAACCAGTTTTGAAGCGGCCACTGGTTATGCCTCGGAGAAACTGGGCCAGGACATTCGTGCGGCGGTGCTCAAGGACGCTCAGAAATTGGCCAGTGACCTGGACCTGGAGCAGCTCGATGTCTTTTGGATTGCCCGCGCCCGTCGCAGGTATAGCCACGCGAGTTATGGCAATGGCACTTGGCTCTTGGGGGAAGACCGCGCCTTGGCGGGCACTCCGACCCAGCAGGGCAACAAGCCCTCCAAGGGCGGTGGTGAGAAAGACGCGGAGCGCGCGGCTCTGGAGCAGAAAATTAAGCGCTTCCTGGAGAACCAAAAGCGCGCCCGCCGGGCCCGCAGTAGCGCCGATGAGGCCGACTCGTTCCAGACAGGTTGGGCGGATCTATCCGGTTCATCCCGGGCCCAGTGGCTCTTGGCCTTTTACATTGAATTCAGCGGGGACTACGAGCTGAACCCCCGACCGCACCTGCGTAAGTGTTCCACCTGCGCCGGGCGCGGGGTGCTGGAGAGCATCGGGATTGGTGGCCGTGGAGATGAAAGCGGGGGCGTGCAGATCGAACCTTGCAGTGTGTGCCACGGGGTTGGTTCCGTGCGCCGGATTGACTACCGATGACTTCACCTATGAAAGCCTGGGCTCTGGCCCTGGTGTTGTTCGGTGTCCAGGGATGTGCCGGACCTGGTAATCGTGCGCGGCCTGTGCGGGCGCCCAGCCCGGAGCCTGGAACAGTGGCTCCAGGCGAGGAAACGGTCCAAGCCCCCCCGAGCCTAGAGCAGGCTGCCTCGCCTGCCCCCGCCCAGGGCTCTACTCCTGTGGCCTCCCTGGTTGCCCGGGTCGCAGGTGCTGAGGTGAGCGCTTCGGATCTGATTCTCGCCTGGATGCAACGGGACAGCATGGCCGTGCGCCGCACCATGGATGAGTTGATCCTCGATCGCATCGTGGTGGCGGAAGCAGCGCGCCTTGGGGTTTATCCCAGTCAAGATCAGGTGGATGCGGCGGTGCGGCGCGTGCGAACATCGCTTGAAGAGGAAGTCCGTCGGGCTGGCAGTACGAACGTGGAGGAATTCCTCTCCCAGCGTATGGGGCTCGATCCCAAGCGTTACCTGCGGGCGGTGGATCACAGCGCGCTGACCGATCTATTGGCCGAGCGTTGCGTGCGCAGCTACACCCTGGGCGAAGAGCGCTGCGAGGTGGCCTTGATCCTTTGCGCCGACCGAGAGAGCGTGGACTTGGTCCAAGCTGGTTTGGCCCGGGGCGAGGCCTTTGGGGACTTGGCAAAGGCTCACAGCCAGGATCCTTCCAGCGTCGACGGGGGCCATGTGCCGGCGATTCTGCGCAATAACTCGGCCCTCAGTCGTTTGGCTTTCCACACCGACCCCGGAGAAGTGGGCGGCCCCCTGGCCCAAAGTGGTCGCTGGTTGTTCGTCCAAGTCATCCATCGGCGTGAGCCCCAAAAAGGCCCCTGGAGTCAGATGGGACCCCTGGTGGAACGGACCCTGGGGGAGGACCCGATTTCCGACCCCGAATACTGGCAGTGGAAAGAGGCCATGTTGAAGTTGTACGAAGTGGACACCTCGCCTCTCTTGGAGTTGGTGGGTGAGCCCTCTCGCGGCGAAGAGTGACCTGCGCCCCAAGCCCCTCTGTGGGGTACAGGCCGAATCTGTGCCCACAGATTCCAAACCGCACTTGATCATTGCCCCTCCAATCGGGATCCTCTTATCCCATGCAGATGCATTCAGGAAAAGGTGATGGGGGGGAGGAAGACTTGGCCCCTGACGGGGCAACTTCTGAGGAGCCCAAAGGGACCGAGGAAGGAGTTTCTCCTGCTGGCGAGGAGGAGTCCGATGCTGAAGCTGAGGAGGCCGCTGCCGCTGCCGCCGAGGAAGCCGCCGAGGCCAAACGGGGCCCGGGTCCCGGTGAGGACCTGACCGACGAGGAAATTCAGCGCCAGATCGCCGCTTTGCTGTTCGCCAGCTCGGCCCCGATCCCCGAGATGCGCCTGAGGAGCCTCCTCCAGCGCCCCCGGCTTCCCCGCATCAAGGACGCCCTGACCAAGCTGGGGACCACCCTTGAGGACGCGGGGCTGCCCCTTCAGGTGCGCTCCCTGCGGGGTGGTTGGACCCTGATGACATCCCCCGACTCCGCCCAGGTGGTTTCGCGCCTGACCAAGGGCTCGGGCATCGAGCGCATCAGCGGTGCGGCCCTCGAGACCCTCTCCATCGTGGCCTATCGCCAGCCGGTGACAAAAGCCGATGTGGAGGCCGTCAGGGGGGTTCAGGCGGGCCCTATCCTGCGTTCTTTGGTGGATCGAGGCCTGATTCGGGTCACCGGACGGGCCGATGTACCCGGTAACCCACTCGAATACGGCACCACATCGGAGTTTCTTGACCGCTTTGGGCTAGGTTCCCTTGAGGAACTGCCCCGAGATGCCGAACTCGCTCGTGACTGATCCTCTTTGTTGCGCCCCCTCGCCGGGCCCCCGTACACTCCTGCGCCTGACCCTTTTACCCAGCCATCATCCGAGCCCCTTTGGGCTCGGGAGCTGGGCTTGACGAGATTTCGGATGACTGCCAAGCAAACCAACCAGAACCCCACTCCCCCTGCCGCTGATCACCACGACGACCTAGTGGTCGTGCCCAAGGAGCAGAGCAAGCTGATGTACTACTTCATCTTGGCTCTGATGCTCTTTGTGCTGATTATTTTCACGATCGGTGACACGTTCCAGAACGCCATGACCGGGGGTGGTGGATCTCCTGACGGCGAGGTCTATGTGACCTGGGTCGATCCCTTGACCGGGGACGAGCACTCCATGCAGGAGAAGGGTTTCATGGAGCGCAAGCAGTCCATTCAGCTTCTGATGGAGATAGGCCTTTGGAGTCCGGCCGATCCAGAAGCCACCCGCGGATCCGCCGAGGACGAGGACGTGCTCCTTTACCAAGTGTTGGATCAGTTGGCTGCCGATTCCGGCATGGTTGTCTCCGACCAGGAGTACATCAACACACTGCGGGGCGCCGGTTACACCAATGAGATCTTGAAAAGCGTAGCCGATCGCTTCCGCATGGATGGCCGCAAGGTGCAGGCGATCATCAAGCACGGTCTACGCCCGGCCAAAATGCTCCAACTCTTGATGAGGTCCGGGGTGACTTACACCGACCCCTTGGCTATCGAAGCCACCTGGAAAGAGAACAACCCCGAGTACGGTTTCCAGTACATCGAGCTGAAGCGTGAAGACTATGTGGATCAGGCCCGTGCCAATGCTCTTCCCGAGGATGAGCTGATCACGTGGTTGGACGAGCAGCCCAGTGGCGGACAACAACGCTATCAGACCGAGCCCAAGGTGCGTGCCGAAGTGGTCTGGGTCAACCCCGGTGAGGAGTTCGACGCGACGCAGTTGCTGGAGAAGTACCCGGCAGCCGAAGGAACGGATGCGGATGCCCGTGGCCTGTTCTACTTCAATACCGCCCGTTCCACACGCTATCGCTACGTGGAGCCCGAGACCGATGAGGGCGTGGACGACGCTACCGATGCCGCCACCGACGAAACTGCCGATGCCGCCACCGACGAGACCGCCGATGCCGCCACCGACGAGACCGCCGATGCCGCCACCGATGAGCCCGCCGATGCTGCAACCGACGAGACCGCCGATGCTGCAACCGACGAGACCGCCGATGCTGCAACCGACGAGACCGCCGATGCTGCAACCGACGAAACCCCTCAAAAGCCTGAAGAGCCGACCAAGTTCTATTACGAGTACGATGAGGTCAAGGACCAGGCGATCGCCGAAGCTGCGATCTGGGACGCTATGACCACCTTCCTTGAAGATGTGCGCACGCGCATGCAGGTCCCCGATTCCGACGTGGATTGGATGGTCGAAGCTGCTGCCCTTGGACTAACCGTCACCTCGATGGAACAACCCCTTGAACGCTCCAAGATTGCGGAGATGGAAGGTTGGGGTGGCCGCAACCTTTCGAACCAACTGTCCTTTGCTCAGATCGACACTTTTGTGCCCCGGGTGCAAGTGGAAGAGGGAGGTATGGTGATTGCCAAGCTGCTTGAAAAAATGGAACCGGAGCGTAAGCCCTGGGAAGAGATTAAAGAGGAAGTGCTGACCCAATGGGCCCGCGCCAATGCGATCGAGCTCGCCGTGGACTCCCTACAGGGCATCCTGGAAATCTGCGCTGAGCGCGGCATGGACGATGCGGGTGCGCTCCTTTCCAACGAAGAGTGGAAGCCGATGGTGAGTGCCGAAGATCTGCGTAAGAGCGCGGGCACGGCAAACTTCACTCTGGTAGAGCGTCCCATGCTTACGCGCACCGAGTGGCCCGGGGACGACCCGAACCTGGCGACTAACGCGGACCGCTTCCTGCAGGGCCAGCCCGATCTCTATGAACTCGAGCCGGGCCAGGTGGGATATCCGCGTAAGGACTTTACCGGGGACCGGGCTTATCTCGTGCGCCTCAACAAGGTCGCCGACCCGGACCCGAAGAAGAAGATGAAGGCTCAGGCTGTGCTAAGCCTGCGTCAGAGTAGTCAGGCTGAGTTGGCCCAAAACCTGATCGCTGACCTCTATCCCAAGAGCGAGTGGTTCAGCGAAACCTTCAGCGTCCTTTGGCCCGCGCGGGAAGCACGGGCAGCACGGGAAGCGAAGGAGCGCGAGGAGAAAGGAACCGGCGAATCAAACTGATCGAGTTGCCTTGCGGAAGGTGAGCCTCACGGTCAAGCCTCCGCCGGGTCGTTCACGAAGATCGAGACGGGCCTTCATGGCCCGCGCATACTGGGCCACCAGGTGCAGGCCTAGGCCCGTGCCGGTGGCCTCTCGCGTGGCCTCGGTACCGAGGCGCACAAATGGCTCTAGGACCCGCTGGCGGTCTTCCGGTCGGATCCCGGGCCCACGGTCGGAAACCTCTAGGACTAAGCGCAATCCCTCGCTGGCTAGGCTGACCCTGATTTTCTCTTGGCCCTCGCCCACCGGGGCGTACTTGCGCGCGTTCTCGATCAGGTTGATCAGCACCCCTCGAACCCCGTTCTCGGTGAACAGGGCTGGGGGCAGGTTTGGTTCCAATTCCAGGGACACATCACTGTCTTCCAGCGCATCGATCTCCGCCAGGGTGCTCTTGGTGGTCGCGCCCAAATCCCCCGGCTCCGGTTCAGGGGGTGCCTCTTCCAGCCGGCGCTTATCGATCACTCGCTGCACCAAGCCTGTCAGGCGATTCGAGGCTGAGAGAATGTGTTCGAGGGCCTCATGCTGTCGGTCCGGGTCTTCGATCCAGCCGTCCCGTAGCATCTCCCCGTGCAAACGGATCGCCGCGATGGGTGTGCGTAATTCGTGGGTTACGGCAGCGACGAAGTTCTCGGTCCGGCGTACATGCGCCCGGCTTGCCTGCAAGGACGAGAGCAACAGGTTCAGCCCGACCCCGAGGGAAATGAGCATCACGATCCCGAGAGCGGCAAACCAGAGCATCCGCTGCTGCAGTCTGCGGCCCAGGTCGCCCACGTTGGTGGCAACCGCAAAGCTGAACCGATCCTGGTCCACAGGGCGATCGAAGGTGATGCCCAGATCATCAAGGGGGCGGGCGAGGGCCATGATCCATTCGTCCGGATCGAGTTCGTGCGCCGCGTTACTGGCCAAGAGAACCTGACCCTCAGGCAGGACCTCGGCCTTGGTTTGGGTGGTGTACATCCGTTCCAACCAGTCCCCATCAAGAACAACCCCGTGCAACCAGGCTTGGCGCCGCCGTAGGGGATCGAGGCATTGCCAAAATGACTCGTGCTCGGTGCCCGGCGGTACTTCGATGGGATCCATGACGACCACTCGCGTGGCGGTCAACCGCAAGTTGTCCTCTTCGTCCCTGACCATGCGTAAGTCGAAGGGCGTGGTGCGGATCAAGACCTGGGTTACCTGCAGGCTGATTGAGGCAGCGCGAATGTCCTGGTCCGCGCAGCGCGAGCGACTGGTCTCGGTTTGTCGCGGGTGCAGACTGACCGCCACCTCGCCAAAGTCGAGCCAGAACTCCCGTCCACTGCTGATTCGGGAGGGACTACTGCCTACCGGTACCGCTTCCTTGCTGGAGTAGTCCACGAAGCTCAAGCCTCCGCTACCCAGATGATCCATGCCCCAGTCCATCCTGCGCAGGGACAGAAGGTCCTGGGCCACCGTTTTAAGCCGTTTGGTGTTCTCCCGCTCGGCCCGGCCAAATTGCTCTCGGCCCCGAAATACCGTTAGCTGCTGCTCCCCCGTGGCTTCGGGGTCCTGGGCAAACCAGGCCAGGATCCCCTCCCGTCGCTCTTCCCGGCTTAACACCGAAGGTTTGCTGACCATAATCCCTTTGGCGTCAAAGGATTGGTCCCGCAATAGATAGTCCAGGGGGTTGCGGTTCTCTTCATCGGCCAGGATCGCTCGAACACGGGCGGCCATGGCTTGGGAGAAGCGGGTTGCTCCGTCTTGCACCGCCACCGGAACCTCTTCCAATTGACGCGCTTGGTCCTGGTGCAATTGCCGCCAGAGTAAACCCCCAAAGACCGCCCCAGGTAGGACGACTAGGAGGGCATAAAGGACCAGGGCCGTACGCTGGGTATGGGGGGTCAGGCTGAGTCGTGCCAACGGTATCCCTTGCCGCGGACGGTCTGGATCAAGCTCGGGTGGGCGGGATCGGGCTCAACCTTGCGGCGCAGTCCCACGATGTGAATGTCCACCGTGCGTGTCTCCACGTTCGCGCTTTGGTAGTGCCAAACATCCAGCAAAAGGTCGCCACGGGTGACCACCCGATCGCGATGGCGGATGAGGTACTTGAGGATGTCCGCTTCCCTGGGTGTCAGGGCTTCCATTTTTCCATCCCGGTGCACCTCAAGACGAGCTAGGTCGACTTGGATGTCGCCAGGAAGCTTCAACATCTCCGGTGGGCCGGCGTCCATTTCCACCCGGCGGAATTGGGAGTCCACCCGGGCGACTAACTCGCGCGGGGAGAAGGGCTTGGTCAAATAGTCATCGGCCCCGCTCTGGAAACCGCGCAGGATGTCGTCCTCGTCAGCGAGTGCGGTCAAAATAAGCACCCGACTGCGCAGGCCTTCCTTGCGCATGGTCTCGAGGATTTCAAGACCGCCTATGCCGGGCAGCATCAGGTCGAGCACGATCAGGTCGGGCTTGTGGGCCCGGATGTGTTCGAGGGCTTGTAACCCGTCGGTGGCGATCTGTGCCTGGTAGTTCCCGTACTGGAGGGCGTCGCGTACCCCCTGGGCAAGGGCTGCCTCATCCTCGACGATCAGGATTTTGTGCTGGATGGTGTCGGTCATGCTAAGTGTCTGTGTTGGTTCAAGGTTCATTCTGCCCCTCTTGGCCCCCGAGTACGGAGTTTCCCATGGGTTAGAGGGCGCTTTTGCACTCTTTTGCGCTCTTTGAACAGAGGGGCGAGGCCCCGTGGGTCTCTCAGCGTGGTGCGCCTTGAAGGCTTGGCAGCAATCCCTGGGACAGGAGAGCGTCTCCGGCCGTCGGGTGCAGGCCCAAGATGTCCTGGGCACTGGGCCGCAAGCCCTGCAGCTCGCCCCGGGCCGCGTCCAGCTGGCCATCCGCGGCTAGAACCCCAGCCAACTCTAGGCGCAGGGCTTCCGCACCGCGCGAAGTTGCCCCGGTGCTCCCCGCGAGGGCCTCGAGCCCCCGGGCAGAGGCGCGCAGGGCCTGACGCAGGCTGCGCAGGGCTCCGCCTAAATCCCCCCGGTCTAAGGCTCGTTGGGCATAGCCCCGGTGGGCCAGGGTCAGGAGAGCATCCGCTTGAACCTGGGCGTCACGTTTGTTCGCTCGGTCAGCGGCGGCGAAAGCCTCGTCCGGATTGTCCAAGTCGTTGCCCTCCCCAAGAGCTTCCCAGAGGGGAGCGCTGGAAGCCGATCGCCCCTGCAATTGGTTGCGCTGCATCAAGCGTCGCAGGTCCTGCTCGCTGGCGGCTTGATACTTTTGAGTGGAGATAAGGGCAGCACGCACCTCTTCGGGTTTCCTGCGGTCGAGGGCCAGCAGGAGAGCATTGCGGCAGAGAACCGGATTTTCCGGGTCGAGACCGCGCAGTTGTTTTTGCAGATCATGGGCCTCCTGCAGATTACCCGCCCGAGCCTGACTGTTGCCCAGGTCCATGAGTGCCGCCCGTCGGTGGGGGCGCAGGGACAAGATACGGCGCAGCACTCGATTGCTCTGTTCGGGGGGCAGGTCTCCGAGGCGCGCGCTTTGGGCCAGGGCATCCACCGAAAAGGATCTTGCCATCAAGGCGCGGTCGATGGCTTCCCGGGCGACCTGCATCCCCGAGCGCATGGAGGTTTCATCCGTGGTGAGCTCGAGGGCGCGCTTGGCCTGGCCCAACTCTCCCAGGGCGCGGCCGTGTTGGACGAATTCCCAGGCGGGTTGCGCCAGTGCTAGGGCCAAAACCAGAATCACGCCTTCGGGACCGAGGCTCTTGGAGCGCGCTGAAAACTTGTTGGGTGCGATCAAGGCACCGAGCAAGGGAAGGGCCACCGCAGGCGCGGCGACCCCCGCCATCAGGGGCGCGTTGATCAGCCCCGCCCCCAGAAAAGCCAGGACTCCCAGGCCGCAGGCTGCGCGTGTGCTGCTGGTGCGGCGCAAGGCCGCGAAGGATTGGGCGGCGATCCAACCGAGCAAAAGCACGAGGGCTCCGCCAATCAGCCAGCCCTGCTCGGCGATCAGTTGCAGACTGTCCTGGTGCAGGTGCTCCACATCCACGGGCGTTGGCTCCAAGCGCTGGTGTTCGCTGACGCTGATCTCACGGGAGTCCCGGAAGGGCGGGTAATCACGGGCCACTTGTCCGGGGCCGACGCCCATGGGATAGGCCGCGAAGAACGTGGGCGTGCTGCCGTAAAGCAAACGGCGAAAGGCCAGGCCGCCTTCCCCTTGGGAAACGGCGACCGCGGGAGTCGCCGCAGTCTGGTGCCCCCAGGTGTGCAGGCCGAGGCTTCCCGCCAGTACACCGGCGATCACCAACGCGATGCGTATCTCGTGGGGCCGGGTCTTGCGCCCGTTGGGCAGGACCAATAGCAGGGCCAGCGCTCCAAAGCCAACACTCGCCAAGCGTGAGTCACTGATTCCCGCCCAAATGCCGTAGGCCACGAGGCCGGCGAGGGCCAGAGCTCGAGGGAATCCACGACGGCTGGTGAATGCGAAGATCCCCAGGACAGCAGCGGGCAAGGCTGCCTCTGCCGCATCCCCGGCGTTGCCCAGCATGGCGCCCGGGTGGTTTGTCAGGAAGGATCCCGCCGCGATCAACAGGGGCACGGGCAAGAGCCCTTCGATCAAACCCTTACGGCCTTCCGGTCCTAGGCGCGCTCCCGCCAACACTAGGGCAGCGGCGGTCATCATGCTGAGGCTTGTTCTCTCCGCTTCGAATACATCTCCCAGTCCAAAAAGGGAACGACCTTGGCACAGGAGGGCGAAGGCACCGAATGCTGCGGGCACCAACCCAAGGGCTTTCCAGGATCCGCGCACTTGAAGTGCGGTCACAAGTAGAGCGGGCAGGGCCAGCAGCAGAGTCCATCCGGCTGCGGCGGACACGCTGGTGGGCACATCCTGCATGACTCCGGGCCAGGGGGAGCAAAGCACGAGGGCCGGAAGGGACAACAGCCAACCACGCAAGCGGTCTCCCTGGCGGGTGGGGGCCGGGGTTGGCGTGGGGGTGGATCCTCGGGCCATGGAAATCAGTGTGGGAGGGGTTGGTCGAACTAGGACTGGGAGGGCGCAGGGCTGCCAACGATGGCGTCGACGAAGGGACTCGGGTCGAAGATTTCCAGGTCAGCCAAACCTTCACCTGTTCCTACGAAATGAATTGGCAGGCCCAGGTCCTCTTGAATGGCAAACACAGCACCGCCCCTTGCGGTGCCGTCGAGTTTGGCCACCACCGTACCGCTGACTTCCACCGCCTGGGTGAAGAGTCGCGCCTGTTGGATCGCGTTTTGGCCGTTGGTGCCATCGAGCACCAGCAGGGTGTGGTGCGGAGCATCGGGCAAGACTTTGGTGATCACCCGCCGCACCTTGACGAGTTCCTCCATCAGGTTGGATTGGGTGTGCAAGCGTCCTGCCGTGTCGATCAAAATAATGTCCGAGCCACGGGCGACCCCCGCTTGCACCGAATCAAAAGCCACGGCTGCGGGATCGGCCCCGTCCTTCTGCTGGCGCACGATGTCGGCCCCATTGCGTTGGGCCCAGATTTCCAATTGGTCGGCGGCGGCGGCACGAAAGGTGTCCCCGGCGCCCAGCAAAACTTTTTTGCCCTGCTGCGTGTAGTGGTGCGCGATTTTGGCGATGGAGGTGGTCTTGCCGGAACCGTTCACCCCGACGATCAAGAAAACCGTGGGCCCCTCGGGAGCAAGCTGAGGCTCGCCGCCTGGATCGAGGCGGCCGAGCAGTTGCTCGCGCAGGCAAGCGCGTACGCCTTCCTCGTCCTTGAGTTCCCCGCGCTTGTGGCGGCGTTCGATTTCTGCCACCAGCTGACTTGCTAGGGGCCCGAGGTCTGCCGTGTAGAGCGCATCCTCCAAGTCCTGAAGGAGCTCCTTGTCGATGGCGCGCCCCCCGCGGAAGATGCCCGAGATCGAATCGGAAAGGGCCTCCCGGGTGCGGTTCAACCGTTGCTTCAGGCGGTCGAAAAGGCCCATCAGTCTTCCTCAATCAGAGCATCGTTGGGGTCGATGGGCGCCACTTCCGGGCTGGGCTGATCCTCTTGCGTAAAGGGTGTGGGCTCGGGGGTTTCAGCAGGTTGAATGACGGCGTCTTCCTCTTGCGGAACAGTTGTGGGCTCGGGCGCATCCGTCGTCGGGAGTGCTCCGCCTTCCGCAGCCATCTGGGAGACCTTATCCAAGATACCGTTCACAAAGGATCCAGAGCTAGCCGTGGAAAAGCGTTTGCCCAACTCAATCGCCTCGTTGATGCTGACCTTGGGGGGTACATCGCTGGCGTGGAGTAGCTCGTAGGCGCCGATGCGCAACACATTGCGGTCCACCACAGCCATGCGATGGACTTGCCAGTTTTTGGCCACCTCGCCGAGGATCTGGTCGATTTCCGTTTGATGTTCGTGCACCCCTCGCACCACTCGGCGGGCGAACACTACGGTTTCCCGGTCGGTTTCTGTTTCCCGCAGGAAGGCATCGAGTTCTTCGATTTGCTGGGGGCCGCGTAGGTCCAATTGATAGAGAAACTGCAGGGCCACTTGGCGGGCCCGGGTGCGTCGTTTGATCTTACTCATGATTGATTTTCCCCAGGGGCGGCATCTGCCCGGGCGAGTGCATGCAGGGTTGCGATGGCTCCGCGGGCCAATTCTCGACCCTTGTCTTGGTCTCCTCCGTGCTCGGGGGCCAGAGCCCTCGCACGTGCTTGCTCGAGGGTGTTGCAGGTCAGCACCCCAAAGAGGATTGGCTTGTCGGTATCGAGGGACGCCTGCAGGATTCCCGAGGTGGCCCCGTAGGAAACCCAGTGGTCGTGGGCGGTCTCGCCCTTGAGTACAAGTCCGAGGCAGATCACCGCGTCCACGTCCTTGCGCTGGGCAAAGCGTCGGGCCACGAGGGGTAATTCGAAGGAACCGGGGACCCAGGCGATGAGCTCATCCGGTGCGCTTGCTTCAAGGGCCACCAGCTGGGCTTTCGCGGACTGCAACATGCCGCCGGTTAGCTCGGAATGGAACTCGCTGACCACCACTGCGATTCGTGCGCCGGGCAAGGGGGCCATGGGTTGCTGACTGGGGGAGCCGGGGCGGGACACGGAATCGAAGGGGGTTGGTGGTGGGAAGGAACCGGGAAGTGCCGGTCAGGTGCCCAAAGGATACCTCCCCCTCGCCCCTCAAGTGAGCGCGGGGGCTTCCTTTTTCGATTCCGAGGTCTTGGAACTGAGCGCGCGGGTGGCGGTTTTCCGGGCGGCTGCCCATGAGTCTTCCGCGAGGGAATAGGCCAAGGGAACCATCCAGAGGGTAAAGATCGTGGAGATCGCCAAGCCGCCTGCCACGCAGGTGGCCAGTGCGCGGTAGTCGATGCCTTCGCTGGTTGCTTGGCTGAGGGCCATGGGCAAGAGACCAAACACGGTGGTCAAAGCGGTCATCAGAATCGGCCGCACCCGAGCGCCGGTGCCCTCAATGATCGCAGCGCGCCGGGGTAAGCCATCGATGGTCATGCAGCGGTGAATCTTGTCGATCAAGACGATGCCGTTGTTCACGACCACGCCCACCAGGATGATGACCCCGATCCAGCCGACTGCATCCATGGCGGTACCGGTCAAGAAGAGGGTCCACATGGCTCCCAGGAAAGCAAAGGGCACTGTGGCCATCACCGCAAGGGGCAGGGCCAGGGACTCGAACAGGATCGCCATCACGATGTAGACCAGGGCCGCCGCGAAAAGCAACGCCAACTGCATCTCGCGGATTTGCTTGAGGGCGCTAGCAAAGGACGAATTATCCTTGCCTAGCTCGTAGCCCCTGGGCAAGTCCAACCCAGCCTCCAAAGCCGCATAGCCCGATTCAACTCGCTCTTGCAAACGGTCCGGTGCATCGATGCGCGCTTGCAGGGTGAAACTGGTCATGCCGTTCCAACGCCAGATGGAGCGAGGTCCAGGTTGGAAGCGCGTAGTGGCAAAGGAGGACAGGGCAACCGGGCCCGTATCCGTCCAAATCGAGAGGTCCTTCAAGGCATCGAGCCCCGCCATTTGTTCCTCGTCGTATTCAATGATGATCGGCACTTCGCGGCCCTTCTCCTGGAAGCGCGGCAGCATGGCTCCGCGCAGGGCCCAAGAGACGCTGCTGGTGGCGCGGTCGGAAGTGATTCCCAGTTGAAAGGCCGCTTCCCGATCGAATTCAAGGCGCACTTCTTCCGGAGCATCTTCCAAGGGCGAGCGAATGTCCGTCAGACCTTCCACGTTGGAGAGAATCTTGATCGCTTCTTCGCCAAGGCTCGCCAAAAGGTCCGCATTGGGGCCGATCAACTGGAAGCGCACGGTCTGCTTGCTGGCCCTGCCCAGTTGCTCTTCCTTTCCGAAGCGCATGCGGTGTCCGGGGAACTTGGGCAGCTCCCTTCGCAGGCGCTCCCGGGTCTCTGTCATGAAATCTTGATCCAAGCGGTCCGACCAGCGTAAGCCCACTTCGCCGCCCCCCGCCCAGAAACGCACGATCACGTGTTTGAAACCCAACTCGTCGCGCAATGGATCGAGCAAGTCCTCGTAGCGCGCCATCTCAGCCGAAGCTTGCGCCAAGGTGAAGTTTCTTTCGAGCTCCACGTCGAATTCAAGGGCGGTCATGTCCTCCTCGCTTCCCATGGAGGTGATCGACATGTTGCTCATGGGGATTGCCACGGTCATCACGGCGCACAGGCCCAAGAGACATGCATGGGGCCGGTGATCCAGAGTCCATCCCACCAGGCGCCGGTTGGTTTCTTGAATCCAGCTCAATACGCTGACGCCTGGGGGAGCCGCCGGGTTTGGGCGTGGGGGAGAGTGTTTGGGCCGGGTGCGCCAGCGTGGGAGGGCCAGGATTATGACCAGGCAGCCAAGTAAAAGGTTGAAGGCGCGGCTCTCGAGAGAAGCACTTAGGCGAGGCGCTTTCACTCCAAAGGTATTGCCCAGGGCTTGCCAGTCTGTGGTTGTGTTGGCTCCAAGGAAGCTCCAGGCAAAGAGGGCCACAAGGCCCAAGAGCAAGGCCGGGCGCAGGGGTGTGCCCAGGCGCAGGAGTCCCCGGTTGACCTTGTGGAGCAACCAAAGGAAACCCCAAGCAGTCAGACGCACCGCGCCGATGGCATGGGCGAAGGCGCGGGTGGGCCAGACGCTCAGCCAAGCCATGCGTTCAGCAAGGGCGGTCACGAGTGGGGGCCGTGGACCCTGCACCCGCGCAGCAAGTACAGGCATGAACACGAGGGCCACGATTAAGCTAGCTACGAGAGCCGAGCAGAGGGGGATGCCTAGGGCCCTCAAGAAGACGCTCATCATCGGGTCGCCGATCATGAAGATCAGGGGCAGGAAAACCACCACACTGGTCACGGTGGCCAAAGCCACTGCAAGTCCCACATCGCGAACTCCTTCCACCGACGCGCTGATGGGGCTGTGCCCTTTCTTGCGCAGGCGCGCAATGTTCTCGATGACGACTACCGAGTTGTCCACCAACATGCCTAGGGCCAGGGTCAGGCCAGTCATGGTCAGCACGTTGAAGGTGCCGCCGGTGAAGTACTCAAAGGTGAGTGCTAAGAGGATCGAAATGGGGATCGAAAGTGCAACCACCAAGGTCGTGCGCACTCGACGCAGAAATCCGAACAAGACCAGCAGCGCCAAGCCGCCTCCCCATAGAGCGGTGGTCTTGAGCTGACCCAAGCTGGCGCGGATGAAGTCTGCCTGGTCAAAGAAAACCGTGACTCCCAGTTGTCCCCCCAGCTCCGTGTCCGCTCGGATCTCAGCCAAGACTTTTTGGATGCGCGCCGAGGTCTCCACCACGTTGGCCGCGCCTTCCTTTTGGATCATGCCGTAGGATGCATAGCGTCCATCAATACGCGTGAGGCGGTCGCCTACCGCCTTGACGCGGCGCACGTCGGCCACGTCACCCAGGCGTAATCCGTTGCCGATGGGGTAGGCAGCGATCTCTTCCAAGTTCTGAAAGCGCATGTCGGAACGCAGCAGCAATTCCCGTTCGCCGCTCGCGACTTCGCCGAGGGGCTTGGCGAAATTATCGGTCGACAGGCGCTGGATCAGGTTGCCCAAGTCCATGCGCGCGGCCACGACCTTTTGCTCATCCAGCAGGATTCGAATCGAGTCTTCGAGGGTGCCCCAAAGTTGAACCTGGCTGACCCCGTCCACCGCCTCGAGGGGGCGCTTGATGCGCTCCTCAATCAAACGGTCCACATCTTCTTGGTCCGCATCCTCCGATGCGGTGACCGCCATCCAGATGATGGGCATGTCTCCGTCGTCGTTGGACCAAACCCAGATGTTGCCCACATCCGTGGGCAACTGGGGTCGTGCACGCTCGATACGGTCGCGCAACTCTGCCTTGGCCAACTGCAGGTCACCGGCGCGATTGAAGCGGATTGAAATCCGCACACTGCCGGGCCGGCACACCGTCCACACGTCATCCAAGTTGGGCAGGGTGCTCAATTGTTCTTCGATGGGTCGCGCGACCTTCTCTACATTTTCCGCCGCAGAAGATCCGGGGTTCGCAACCATCACCGTGAAACGGGAGCCCTCGATACCCCCCGGCAGCATCTGCAGGGGCAGGCGCATGTAGCTCATAACCCCCAAGACGATCAGGGTGGTCAAGATCACCAGCACGCCCGTGGGGCGCGAGATCAAGATGCCGAAGAAGCCGGTTGCTTGGGATGGTTTCATCATCACATCAGTTCTCAATGGTCTCTTTGCCTTTAACTGTGTCGCGCACCAAGAGCGAATAGACCACAGGGATCACCAGCAAGGTCAGCAGGGTCGACATGCTGAGGCCTGCGATCACCGCGATAGCCATGGGGGCTCTTAGCTCAGATCCTTCACCTGCACCCACCATGCCCAGAATCGGAATCGATTCCAACCAGCCGGTCAGGGGTAAGAGACCCAAGACAGTGGTGGCGGTGGTCATCAGAATCGGGCGCAGGCGTGCGCTTCCCGCTTCGGTGGCCGCGGCGATGGAATTCATGCCCTTGGCGCGGCCTTGATTGATGCGGTCCACCAACACGATTGCGTTGTTGACCACAATTCCCGCCAGCAGGATCGCGCCAATGAGAACCACCACCGAAACCGGGATGCTCAAGATGTCCAAAGCCAGCACCACGCCCACCGCCGCCAGGGGCACGCTGAAGAGGATCACAAAGGGTTGGATGAGGGACTCAAACTGGGTGGCCATGACCACGTAGACCAGAAAAATCGCCAAGAGGAGCGCCTGCTGCAAGTTGCGCGTGCCAGCGTCCATCTCGCGTTTTTGGCCGCCAATGGTGACGGTCACTTCCGGAGGAGTGACCATGTCCGCGAGGGCTGCTTCGATGCGCTCGCCCAAGCCACCTAGGTCCATACCTGTGCTGGCCGCAGTGACTAGGGCTGCGCGGGAGTTGCCGATGCGCCGGATTTCCGCTGGACCGCGGACGATCTCAACGGTCGCCACGGCGGAAAGGGGCACTGGGGAATCCGCGCCGGGATTGACCACCAAGGCCTTCACCGCTTGCACGCTGTTGAGCATGTCCTCGTCCCCGCGCACGCGGATGTCGATGCGGTCATCCCCATCGAGTAGCCGCGTGGAGACGTTGCCTTGGACTTGATCGCGCACCAAATTACTGACCTTACCTAGGTCCAAGCCGAACTCGAGGGTGCGGTCCCGGTCGAACACAAGGCGGGCTTCGGGGTGCCCCGGCTGGATCGACGTGCGCACGTCCGTCAGACCGTGAACCCCTTCGAGGCGCAGACGCACATCGCTCGCTACTGCGGCTAACTCGTCCAAATCATAGCCGGTGATTTCCACAGCGATGGGGGAGTCGAGGGCGAAGGGGGTGGGCCGCGTGATCTCAACGCGCCTGACTTCAGGGTGGGCTTCCAGGATGGCGCGGACCCTTTGCACCACTAACTCTTCATCCTGTGCTGCGGAAGAGGATGAGGTCAAGCGGGCCATCAGTCGCGCCGTGTGGTCCCCTTCAATTTCGCGGGTCAAGGTGTCCGCTTCGACGCCGGTGGTTAGGGCGCAACTGTCCACCTCTTCTAGGCTGCGTACTTCTCTGGCCAGATTCTGCAAGACCCTGTCGGTGACCACTAGGGGCGTGCCCACTTCCAATGCCACATGGGCGGTGAATTCCCCCTGGTGGATTTCCGGGAGCAACTCTAGCCCCAAGCCCTTGGCCCGTTCGAAGGCAAACCATCCCAAACCGAGGGCGCCCAACATGACGATCATTGGTGAACCCAGCGAAAGCTTCAAGAGCGGTGGGTAAGCTCGGTCGAGAGCGCCCCACAGGAAGTCGAAGATCTTGCGGGGGATGTAGGAGATCACCAGGAAAAGGCCATAGGCGATGGCCAGTGCCAAGGCGAGAGCCCGCAGGCTGACGAATGCCGTCAAGCGTAGTAGCCCACCCAGGAAACCAAGCAAGCTCGGAATGATCTGAGCCCAACCCCATTGCCACTCCGCAAAGAGGAATTCTCTCGTGACGGACCAGCTGACCTTGAGTCCATGCATGGGAGCTGCAAGAGGGCGCTGGCGTAGGAACTTGCCCGCAGTCTTCAGCCAACTGAGGGACTCACCGGATTGGTTGGACTCATCCAACAGGGGCAAGGCGCTGAGCATGGGGATGAACAGCACCGCCACCAAGAGCGAAACCAAAAGGGCGCTGACCACGGTCACCGCCTGGTCTCCAAAGATCTGGCCCGCGATGCCTTCCACAAAGACGATGGGGGCGAAGACTGCTACGGTGGTCAAGGTTGAGGCAGTGATTGCACCAGCCACTTCGCCGACTCCGCGGATTGCTGCCTGTACCTGGCTATCACCCTCTTCGCGACAGCGCGAAATGGATTCCAAAACCACGATGGCGTTGTCCACCAACATGCCGACTCCCAGGGCTAAGCCTCCCAGGGACATGATGTTCAAGGACACGTCCATAAGGAACATGGGCGCAAAGGTTGTGGCCACCGAGATCGGGATCGCGAGGGCGATCACCAGGGTTGGCACCACCCGTCGCAAGAAGACCCAGATGACCAGCACGCTCAAGAGGGCCCCCAGTAGGGCCGAGTCCCGCACGTCTTGCACCGCGGCGGCGATGAATGTGGACTGATCGCTGAGAACGCTGAAGCGCGCGTCCTCGCGCATGTGCCAGGCGATTTGCGTGAGCTTTTGGCGCTCGTCCCAACGGGGCTTGGGTGCGCCCGGTGCGGAAAACTTGGCCGCCAATTGAATCTGTTCAGGGGTTCCCAGGATCGCTTCGCGGAGGCGTTGTGCCACATCGACGATGTTGGCGCCCGCTTCCCGATAGATCGCGAGCTCGACCGCTTCCGAGCCGTCGATGCGCATGATCACTTCCCGTTCGGCGTGGGTGCGGTCCACCCGGGCAATGTCGCCGATGCGCACGGTGGCCGCCCCTCGCCGCACAAGGGCCAGGTTGCGGATCTCCTCCACGTCTTTGAATTCGTTCAGGGTGCGCACCAGGAAGCGAGTCGATCCTTCCAGGACTTCCCCCGAAGATGCATTCAGGTTTTCCGCCGCCAGGCGTTGGCCGATGGCGGCCGGATCAAGACCCTGGGCCGTGAGCGCCTCGGGGTCGACGGCAACCACGATCTCTTCGCGCAAGCCGCCCCGCACGCCGATAGCGGCTACGCCCGAAAGCCCTTCCAGTTCACGCTTGATGCGTTTTTCCGCCAGCCAACGCAGGGTGGTCAGGGCTTCCAATTCTTGCCCAGGAGCCACGTCCCCCGCCGGCCGAATCGAGATACGCAGGATGGGATCCAGGTTCGGGTCATAGCGCAGGATCAAGGGCCGTTCCGCGTCCTGCGGCAACTGCACGTTGTCCAAGCGATCGCGAATGTCCTGCACCGCCATGGTCATGTTGGAACCCCAATCCAATTCCAAGAGCACATCGCTGGAACCGGCACGACTCATAGAACTGGAACGCACCAGTCCCGGGATGGTGGAGACTGCTTCGCTCACCCGGTTCGAGATGCGGTCTTCCACATCTTCGGGTGCGGCACCGGGGAATGCGGTGCGCACGGTGAGCGTCGGGTAGCTGATCTCCGGCAGAAGGTCCATGGGCAGTTTCGCGAGGGAAACCAACCCGAAAACCGTCAAGGCCACGATGACCATGGTGATCGCAACAGGGCGTGTGGCGATGAACGCCAAACGTGCGGGTTTTTGTTCGCCTTGCACTCAGTTTCCCTCGTCAGACGCGGTCTCGGCTGTTGCGGAATCTGAAGAGTCATCCTCTTGGGATTGATTCTCTTCAACACGCACAGCGGTGCCCGCTTCGATCTCGCGGTTGCCCACGGTGATCACTCCTTCGCCGGCTGCCAGTGCGCCGTCTCCAATGGGCAGCACTTCCACGAAGAGGTCCTCTTGAAAGCCCTCTTCCACTTCTACTCGCTGGGCGATCCCCTCGCGCACCACGAACAGGTAGCGGCGATCCCCTTCCCGGCGCATGGCGCGCTTACGCACCACCAGGGCATCGGGGTGACGATCCACCACGATGTGCAGGCGCACCAACATTCCCGGTAGTAGTCGGGGAGTCGCATCGCCGACGGCGGGTTGCTCTAAATTGATCGACAGGCGGATGGAGCCTGAAGTGGCGTCGATGGTGGGGGAGACGATGGTCAAGTGCCCAGCATAAGATTCGTTGGGCAGAGCATCGGGCCGGGCTTCGATGTGGAGTTGGTCCGCGCGACCTTGAAAGAGCGCGAGTTCACGCTGGGGACGATAGATCACCGCCCGCAAGTTGTTGGGATCGGTCAAGGTCATCAGACTTTCCGCTGCTCCCACGTTGCGACCCTCGCGCACGGTGCGCATGGCGATGACACCATCGAAGGGCGCGCTGACCCGCGTGTAGGAAAGCTCGAGCTCTCTGCGGTTCACACTTAAGTTTGCTTTGTCCACGGTTGTGCCCCCCGAGTCGCGGCTGAGTTCCGCACTTTGTTGCGAGAGCTTCGCGCTGACCAAATCCCGTTGGGCTTGGTCCCGGGAAAGGCGCAGCTTGCTCAGCTCGTTTTCGCTGATCAAACCGGTTTGTTCGTGGCGCTTGACTTCCCCTTCCGCTTGGCTGTGGGTCAAGAGCGCCCGTTGCACTGCTTCTGCTCGCTCGCTGACGGTCAAACTCAAACCAGGCAGGGTCTCTTTGGCTTCGCGCAAGGCGATGCGAGCTTCTTCCAGGGCGGCGTTGGCTTCCCGGTCGTCCAGGACCACCAGCACTTGGCCCGCGCTGACTGCCATGCCTTCTTCCACGAGCACCTCGGTGACTAAGCCACCGATCTTGGGTGTCACGTCCACCTCAAGGGCGGACTCGATCGCAGTGGCGGTGACCAACACCCGGCGCATCTCGCGCTGCTCCACAGGTTGGGTTCGAACCCTGGGCAATTCGCGTTTCTTCGGCGCGGAAGCTTCCACGTTTGCGGCTTGGTCACCGGAATTTTGACTGCAGGCGCTCAGGAGGAGGCTGGCCGAAAGAAAACAGGTCAGGAGAGAAGCCGTGGCGAGGGATTTCACCAGGGGCCGGGGGTTGCTGGATCGCAGATGATTCATGAATGGGGGGGATCGGGCCGAAGCCCGGGCTGGCCTACCCCCGACGAGTTTCGGAGGTCGGGCTGGCATCGGGCTCGGTACACTGTGCCCATGACAGGCAAAGGCAGCCCAGAGGCAAGCACAAGCGCGACTGGGGCAGATGATTGTGCCCCTTCATCCGGGCAAGCGGGTGATGTAGGGGCTTCTACGGGCGTTTTCTGTGCAAGGAATGCGTCAGAGCTCGTCCTCATGCCTCGGAACCGTGCGCTCTTGCTGCTTTTGGGCTGGACTCTTTTGTGCCTAGCCCAGCCCGGAGTCCTGCCGGCCTGGATACAGGGTTGGGTTGGCGCCGCGTCCCTTTGCCCCTGGGCCCTGGCCGTGTCCCGGCCCGGTCCCTGGGCCCGGCGGATTGAGTGGCTCTTCGCCAGCCTAGGGCTGATCGTCTGGTTCGCCTGGATGCGCTACCTCCTGTCTTGGCTGTTGATCCCCATGGGGATTGTGCCCGCCCTTTGGATCGTGCTGGGTGGCATCCTTCTGCGCCGGACCCGGGGCCGACTGAATCTCGCCCTGGCAGTTCCCGCCGCGTGGCTGCTGGGAGAAATCCTGCGCTGGACCCTGCCCGCTCCGATCTCCTTTGGCTGGTGGCGGCTGGGGCTATTGACCCATGACATGACCTACCTCAACGGCAGCGGTCGGGTCTGGGGAACTTTTGGCCTCAGTTGGGTCCTAGCGGCCTTGGGAGGCTATTTAGCAGCGCTCGTGATCCAGCGAGGCCGGGTCTCCCGGGCCACCCATGCCTGGGGTCTCGGGCCTTTTATCCTGGGCTGTCTCCTGGGGCAAATCGTGCCCGCACCGACCACCATTGATGGGCCACGGGTCTTGCTGGTGACCCCGGGGCTAGAGCAGCGGCTCAAGGCTTTCGGTCGCGACCGTTTGGCTGAGTTGTACGTGGACCCGGTGAATATGACCCATGCGGCGGTGAGCGCGAACCAGGCCAGCGGTGGGCCGCCCATCGATCTGGTGGTATGGGGCGAGACTATGTTACCCAGCAAGGTCGCTTCGGCGGCGGTGCTTGAGTCCGTGGAGGCTGGCATCAGGCGTCCCGATTGGATTGGCGGGACCTGGCAGACCTCTGACCTGACCCAATTCAACGAGATCACCCGATGCCTAGTGGAGGGCATTCTCTTTGGCTTGCCCCAGCGGGTTTCCCCCTCGTTCCTGCCCGCGCTCCAGAGTCGGGGGGCTGAGTTCATGGAAGAGGCCACCCTAGGCCGGCCGATTTTGCCCCACGGGGCATCTTTTCTGACCGGAATCGAAGAGGTGATCGTGCGCGATGGGGAATTGAGGCGTCTGAACGGTTCGGCCCTTTGGCTACCGAACGCAAGCCGGGTTCCGAGCGGGGCCAAGACTCAGTTAGTGCCTGCGGCGGAGGATCCCTCGCTTTTTGTGGCTATGCCCTTCTTGCTCGACGCTCTGCGCAAGGTGGGGGGGTATGTGCCGGACTTTGTGCCTGCGGAGCAGCAGGGGGTGGTGAGTTTTCCCAGCGCGCCTAGGAGCGGCGAAGGGGCCGGTGATGGGGGGGCCGATTCTGCCGGGGGACGCCAAAACCGGGCCAGCGTGATCATTTGTTACGACAATATCTTCGATTCGCCCTTTGCCAGCCCCACCCGCCGGGGGCCCCTGGACATGCATGTGGTGCTTTCGAACGAGGCCTGGTACGAAAAAAGTGTGGAAATGGACCATATGGTGGCCCTCTCTCGGCTGGCTGCGATTTCCAGCGGCCGCTCCATCGTGCGGGCGACGAATTCTGGGGTGACCGTGGTGCTGGATCCAAGGGGCGCCACAGTGGATATCTTGGCACCCCTGGGAGAGGCGAAAATGGCCCGTGGGACCCTTCTAGCCACGGTTCCGGTGCCTCAGGACCCGGATCAGGGACCCACCATCTGGGCCCATAGCGAGCACTTTCAGACCCCCCTTCTGGGCCTCCTTTGCTTGCTCTTGCTTCTCTGGGCTGGCCGATCCTCGAGTCCTGCCCAGTAACCGGCTGGGGCCCAGGGGATAGGTCGTCCCGGAACGTCTGTAGGGCGGGAGCCTTGGGTTGCTTGACCAGCCGGGGGAGCCTGCCTATACTCGCGCGCCCTTCCCATGGAAGTCCGGTGAGCCCCTGCGGCCTCGGATGACGGTGGGTAAGAGAATCAAAAGAGACCAGCTGCTGTCGGCAACCCTCCGGTTGCCCTTGGAACTGACCCTCTGCCCACCACGAACAATCAACGGGGACTGTCCCCACCTGTGAGTCCACTTCGGACTCATTTCTTCTCCCAGTCCAAGGGCATTTGCCCCGACTGCCCCACCCCTCATCCCCACCCCCCTTACGGACATGAGCTCGATCGGAAAGATCTTTATCGTCGTCAACCTTGCCCTCGCCGCTTTGGCGCTTGGCTGGGCCACCAACCACCTCGAGACGGCGAACAACTACAAGCAGGAGAAAGCCGACCTGCAGAGCGAGATGAACGCAGCGATTGAAGCCAAGGATGGCGAGATCGAAGACCTGCGTAACAATTACACCACGGAGAAGACCGCCCGTAGCTCCGCCAAGGCCGAGCTCGCCGGTGCTAACGCCGACCGGGACCGTCTCCAGGCTGAGTTGACCCGCGAGCAAGATCGCGGCAACCAGATGAACACGGAATTGGCCACCATGACTGCTTCCTTGCAGTCCTATGCCGAAAGCAACGACAACCTTCAGGGTCGTTGGGAGCAATCCGAGTCCAACCTGCGCAACGAGATGAGCAGTCGCCGTGATGCGGAGCAAGCTCAAGGCGCAGCCGAGCAAGCTCAGCGTGACGCGGAATCGTCTCTTTCCAGCGCTCAGGACGCGATTGCGGGCCTTGAGCGTAAGACGACCTCCCTTACCAAGACCAACAGTCAGTTGGACGTTGACCTGCAGGCCCTCATCGAGCACACCGGCGTTTCCGTTGCGGAAATCGCCAACATGCCCCTGATCGACGGCGCAGTCCTCGGTGTCAACAATGGTGTTGCTCCGGGCCTCGTTTCAATCAACAAAGGCACCGCTGACGGTGTCAAGCGCGGCTTCACCTTCGAAGTCTACGCCGGTGCCGAGTACAAGGGCCGCGTTCGCGTGGTCGAAGTGCAGGGCGCCATGTGTGTTGCCGAGATCGTTAAGACTGTCGGCGGCCGCACGATTTCCCAGGGCGACGCCGCCTCAACCCGCATCTAAGCTTCAGGAGGAATTACTATGGCACGTCCCCGTAAATCCGCCGCAGGCGAGCGCAGCACGCGCTCGACCTCGCGCAAGTCCAAGGCTGCGGCCGTGGAAATCGTTGAAGAAGAGTCCGGTATGAGCATGCCCGAGGCAGTCATCATCGTGACTACTCTGGTTCTGCTGGCAGCATTTGTGATGCTCGACAAGGCCCGTGGGTCTTATGGCGAGGGCATGTTCTTTAAGGACAGCGCCGCTACTAGCAGCAACAACTGAGCCTAAGAGCTCCTGATTCATTCCCCACAGATCGGGGCGGACCGCTTGTCGGGCCGCCCCGATTTCTATTTGGCGACCCCCTGCGGGCCAGATCTCGCTCCCTGCCCCGCTGGATTCAGGGCTCCTAGGCTCAGGGGCTGAGCTCCCATTTTCCGCTCCGAGGAGCATTTTTCCACTCCATCGCCCCGGGACTGGGAAATTTATCCCTCGAATTGCCCATGGCTGATGCTTGGTTCGAGCACTTCCCGTTTCTATGCTCGGCAATGGGCAGGCGTCACCGCACCGAGGCCGCCCAGACAACACTGTTTACGAACGGGGGGAACCCGGCAACATGATGAACTTCTTTAAGCCGATGGAATGGGCCTTCGGGCACATGTCGGTTGATATGGGCATAGACCTTGGCACCGCTAACACACTGGTCTGCGTCAAGGGCCGCGGAATCATTCTCAACGAACCGAGCGTGGTGGCGGTCAAATCCGGCACCAAAGAGATCCTGCTCGATGGCATGGCGGTGGGTAACACTGCCAAGGCCATGCTGGGCAAGACTCCCGGCGGCATCGAAGCCGTGCGACCACTCAAGCACGGGGTGATCGCTGACTTTGACGTGACTGAAAAAATGTTGCGCTACTTCATCACTAAAGTTCATGAGGGTCGCCATTGGGTCAAGCCCCAGGTGGTGATCGCGGTCCCAGTGGGTATCACTCCCGTGGAGCGACGCGCGGTGATTCACTCTGCCGAGCGCGCAGGCGCACGCCGCGTGTATCTGATCGACGAGCCCATGGCGGCGGGGATTGGTTGTGAGATGCCGGTCACTGAAGCCCGCGGCTCGCTTGTGGTGGACATCGGTGGTGGTACCACCGAGATCGCGGTGCTTTCCCTGGCCGGAGCCGTGGTTTCCACTTCCCTGCGCGTTGCGGGTGATGACATGGACGAGGCAATTGTCTCCCATGTGCGCCGGCACCACAATCTGTTGATTGGCGAACAGTCCGCGGAGAAACTTAAGCTCAACATCGGGTCCGCTTGGCCCATGAAACAGGAACTTTCCATGGAAGTCGGAGGGCGCGACGCGGTCTCCGGTTTGCCCCGCAAGGCAGCCGTTACTTCCTTGGAGATTCGTGAGGCACTTGCCCATCCCGTGCGTCTGATTTGCGAAGCGATTCGAGGCGTCTTGGAAGAGGCACCGCCGGAAATCTCTGCTGACTTGTACGACGCGGGGGTCACCATGGTCGGCGGAGGCGGGCTGCTCTACGGCTTGCCGGAAGCCCTTGGCGATCACCTGGGATTGCAAGTGCGCGTGGGAGACGAGCCGCTTTCGGCAGTTGCCCGTGGCACTGGCATCTTCCTCGACAAGCTCGACGTGTTCAGCAAGGTCTTGGCCGCTGAAGAGTTCGACTGATCTCTTCGGGCATGATGAGCGTGTCCCGATCACGACGGACTCAGCTGTTGGAAGCCCTGATACTCTTGGGCTTGTTGGGGGGGGCGTTGCGAACGATCCCGGTCTTGGACCGGGTTTTGCTCCTGCTATTGGCGCCCGCCCGGGCGGCCCTCGACTTGGCGAGTCCCGGCGCGCTTTCTAGCGCGACGGGCACGGATCAAAAAGCCCTTCGGAGTCAAGAGAGGCAGTGGTCCCTGAGCCTCGCGGACCGCATGCGGCGTGCGGCCCAGCCCCAGGATTGCAATCTGCCCCCGGGAGTGCGCGCGGTAGAAGCCGAGGTCTTGTCCCGACCCAATGGTCGCCCGGATGAGTTGCAGGTCTTGCTCACCGACCCCAAGGGCTTGAAGCGCGGATCGGCGGTGGTGGTGGGGGACGTTTTCCTGGGCAGCTTGACCCGCATTCCCTCGGCCCAAGCTGTGGGACGCGCTGCTCACCTGGGCGAGGTACGGCTCTTGACCGGGCGTATGGAACGGGTCAGTGGAAAAGCTCGCTCGGAGGGTTCTGCCCGTCTTGTGGTGGGCGGTATTCAACCTTCGTCCATAGGGGATGGCTGGTATCTCGATGTGCACAATCCCCAGGATGAAACCCGCACCAGGGGCTTGGTGCTGCTCGATGATTCCGATCCACTGCTTGCGGTGGCCAACGGTTGGCGCTTGGGGCGGGTGGCTCTTGAACCCGATCCCGTGCGCGGCGGCCAGCGCGTGGCGGGATTGACGCCCCTTGTGGATCACGAAGCGGGCATCGGCCGGGTGTTGGTCCTTTCCCACAGCACCGAGCCGGCTCTGGAGCGCAATGCCCCAGCTCCGGGGGAGTGGAGCCTTGTGCGCCGTGGCATGTGCATGACCGAAGGTGCGCGCGCGGGCTTTCCCCTCTTGGTTGGGTCCCTCGGAGGCTTGCGGGCGGGAAGCGCCGTGGCCGACGGAGTACGTCTGGTGGGCCGCGTGGTGCGCGCAGCGCCCTTGAGCGGAATGGTTCGGCGTCTAAGGGACCCCGGATGCGCGGTCAACGTGTTGGCCTGGGTACCGGACGCGCCCGAAGAAGTGCCTTTTGTCGTGGGGCGAATCGTGTCCGAGGGTGTGAGCCCTGACGGGCTGCTCGAATTTTCCTGGAGTGCGGAGCGACCGTTCCCCGGAACGGAATCCAAGCCTGTTCAGCTTTGGACCCTGGGGGGGGAAGCGGGGGTGCCTGGCGGACTGCTCTTGGGCACGACCCTCTTGCCCGTTGGGGCCGGCCCACACACCTTGGTCATCAGCACTCCGGGCGGCGAACAGGTCCCTCGGCACCTGAGCGTCTTTGTGAATTGGGGGACCAACGAATGAGGTTTGGCCCCAAGGCCGCTTGGCTCCTGTGTTTTGCATGGTGCGCTTGGCTCACCGCCCTAGCCGTGTACCTCGAACCCCTGCTGGGTGGCTGGACTCCGGACCTGGCACTGGTGTTGATCGCCTCCCTGATCCTGCGCTCTGGACGCGCCGCATCCCTGGGGCTGGTCTACTGTTTGGTGTGCACGCGTCTTGCCTTTTCCCTCGACCCCCCCGCGGCCTTGGCTGCCGGTGGTTGGATGTTGTTCTTGTTGGTGCGCTCGGTGGCCCATCTGTTTGACGCGGACCAAATGCTCGCCCGAGCCGGGGCGGCTTTTGGAGCGGCTCTTTTGATGGGTGTTTGGTTGTTTCTCGCGGCCGCGGTGCGCGGGGCCGGGGCAGGTTCCCCTGCTGGCATGACTTCCCTTTTGGGGATCCTTTCCGGTGCAGCTGCAACCGGGGTATGCGCCCTCATTTTGGGCCCTCTCTTTGCGGCCTTGCCCGGTCTCGCACCTCTCCGGAGACAAGCATGATTCAGCTGCGTCGATTTGGTGCGCCTATGGGCGTGCTGGTTTTGGCTCTGGTCATCTTGGTGGTGCGGCTCTATGAGGTACAGGT
The DNA here is from genome assembly GCA_028823345.1 of Planctomycetota bacterium. GTDB lineage: Bacteria > Planctomycetota > UBA1135 > UBA1135. Next base: position 20,561 of record JAPKBR010000014.1, on the reverse strand, counting down.
CACCGAGCACGGGATTTGGGCTCGGGAGGCTTTGGGACTCGTGCGCAGCAGTCGTATTTTGCCCGCCCGCCGGGGCCGGATCTTGGACCGACAGGATCGCGTGATCGTCGAGGACCGCCAGGACTACGTGCTGGAATTTGTTTGGCGCGATTTCCGCCGGGAGCATCCCCTGGGGGCCATTGCCCAAGCACGCTCGCAACTCTTGGGACGCCCCGTTTCCCTGGCGGAAGCGGATGCGAATTTCATGCCCTGGGCCCTGGAGTTGGTGGCCTTGACTCCCGCGGACATGGCAGGCTTTGCAAGGGGTGGGGGGTTGCCCCTTACGAGCGGGACGATTCCGGCCCTTGGCCAGGACGAAGAGGAGCGTGAAGAACTGGCCCGCATGAATTGGCGCCGCACTCGGGCCGGGGACGCGGGCTTCTACTTGCAGAGTTTGCTTGGGCAAACTCGTCGCGAGAGCTATTTGTTGCGCAAGAAGGATCGTGAAACCTGGGACGGGGTCGAGTTCTTGACCCGCACTGCGCGGGTGCGGCCAGCCCTCAGTGCCTTGGCACCCTCCGAGGCACGCATGGAATTCTTGGAGGAGTGGGTGGTTGAGATCGCCGCCGCGCGTGAACGCTTGATCGACTTGTCGGTGGTCTTGGCGTCGAAACCCATGGAACGCAGCGAGTGCTATCGAGAGCTCCTTGAGCGCTTGGAGTCGATCCGGCGCGAAGTGGAGAACGCGGTGGCGGATGACCTCTTTGCCAACGCCACGGGTTTCTCCGCCGCACGATTGGCCACAGGGTATTTGGACCAACTGGATTTGGAATGGCTGGGTCGAGCCTTGGTTTGGGATCAGTTGCGCCTTCGGGAGTGGACTGCAGAACGCGGGGCCAGGGTGGATCAGGAGAATGGAGAGGAGGCCGCTGGGTTCCGCTTGTTGGCCGGGTTGGTTTACTCCCGCTTGCAGGTGGCCCGGGAGAATAACCCGGGGCGCGGAGTGGCAGATCGTGTGTTGGATGAGTTGCTGCGTCCGTTTGTGTCCGGAGGGATCGACACGGCCGTGGATTGGCGCACGGTGAACTCGGTCGTGCCCCTTGACGGCCTCGTGGCTGCCCTCGGATATTCCGAGGACCGGCCATTGCTGGAATGGGCGCCTTTCCCATTTCAGCTTCCGGTTGCCCGGGATTTTCAGGTGGCCGAGGACTTTACAGCGGGCACCAAGCCTGGAACTCGGCAGGTGATTTGGAGCGAGCAGCACGAGCTTCTGTCGCGGGTGTTGGGTTTGGCCGATGGTCCCCAATCACCGGGGCGCACAGGGGCTTTGATCGCCCTTGGTGGGCGACGGAGGGAAGAGTGGTCCCCTGGAGAACTGGAGCCCATTGAATTCTTGCTCAACCGTTTGGACCAGAGGATTCAGCATCGGGTGGGCAACATCCTGGCTAGTTCAGAAGTTCAAGGGGCTTCTTCTGGCTCGACCTTAGCCCTCGCACCCAAGCGTGTGGCGGAAGCCTTGGAACCCCGGGATCACCTGCTGAAGGACCAGTCCCTGCGTCCCCGGCGCTTGCTCAAGCGCCCGCCCTACTCCCTTGTGGAGGCGGTCACCCGCTTCAGTCAGCAGCACGCGGGTTTTGTGGTGAGCGTGCGTCATGAGCGTCACTGGCGAGAGTTTGATTCGGGGCTGGTGCGCGCCCTGGGCCAGGATTTGGATCTGGAGCCGGCGCCTCTGTTTCAACGCTTGATTGGATCTTTGCGTTCTCCGTCCATGGTGCGTGTGTTGCGAGAGCGCGATGACTTGGCCCGGGCGAGGGAATTGCAGGCCGCGCTCAAGCGTAATCAGGAAGATCTCACTGAATTGGTGAACCTGTTTGGAGCCAACTTGCACGCCGCCCAAAAAATTGGCGGCAGTGGCATTGAAGGGTACTTTGACTTGGAACTGCGTGGATCCCACGGCTACTCAGAGTCCATTGGCTTGACCGAGCGCGACGCGGGGCCCACAGGGCACTGGTCTCAGAATCCAATCGATGGGGAAGACCTGATACTGACCCTGGACGTGGATTTGCAGCGCGTGGCCCAGGACGTGCTGGAGCGACCCTTGCAGCTCTCCGATCCCAAGGCAGATCCTGACTGGTGGCAGGACCCGGTGGGGGCTCTGGTTCTGGCACGGGTGGATGGCCAGGTGCTGGCCGCCGCCTCGGTTCCCAGCCGTCCCCAGGTAGAGATCGGGTTTGTGGGACAGGGGCGTCGCTCGGATGATCAACGTCTGTTGCATCGTGTGCAGCGCACTATGCGTATGCCAACCTTTCAACCTCCGGGTTCCACTATCAAGCCCCTTATTGCCCTGTGGGCCATGGAATACGGTTGGTTGGACGAGGCCGGGACCAGGCATTTACTGGAGCCTTCGGAGTCCCTTGTCACTTGCCTACGCGAAAGTCGCACCCAAGCTTCGGGCTATGGCAAGGTCCGTTGCAGTTCGACCTACGGCCACTCTTACACCCTGCACAATCAGGCGCCGGGTTCCGGCCGTATTCCCGACCTTTGCCTCACAGACGCCCTGCCCCATTCCTGCAATGCGTTCTTCTCCTGGTTGGGTCAGCACTTGAGTCCCCAAGATCACCGAGACTTGGCGGATCGATTTGGATTGGGCACGCCCACCGGAGTGCGCACCTTTGAGGGGCTTGGGGAAACGTCTCCCCTGCCCCGGGTGGGACTGGTGGAGGATCGCCGGCCCCGCCGATTCTTGGATCCCCGGGACCTCCAAAGCCCTGCTTTCCGCCAGTACGCGGGCAATGGTTTGGTTTGCATCCAGGCGACGCCCTTGCAAATGGCTCGGGCCTATGCGGGAATTGCCACGGGGAACTTACCCACCATGGCGTTTGTCAGTCAAGCCCGGGGTATTTCCATGTTGCGCCCGCCCATGCCCCTTGGATTCAAGGCCAAGAACCTCGCGATCGTGCGCGACTTAATGGAGCAAGTGGTGTCGCGCGGATCGGCGAGTGGCAAGGGGCTTTCCTCCGAGTCCCTGGGCTTTCAGGTGGCCTGCAAAACCGGCAGCGCCGACATTGGCAAGGGGCCCGTGCCTGATGGCTCGGGCGGCTGGAAGGAGGGCATGCGCAAGCACACCTGGGTCGCCGGTTGGTTTCCCGTCGAGCAGCCCGAGTACGTGTTCGTGCTGCTCGTTCACGACACCTCGGCCACTTCCAGTCACGGGGCCGTGCAATTGGCCAGCCAGTTCTTGAAGCGTCCGGAGGTCCGCGCCCTGATTGGGCGCTGAGAGAAAAACCATGTGGACCTGGCTACAAGATCATCTTTCTCCCCGGCGTGTGCTGGATCCCAGCGGAGTCCGTTGGCGTTACTTGGACTGGCACATTTTGCTCGTTGCTGGCGGCATCGTGGCCCTAGGTCTTGTTTTTCAGGGCGCCATGGATGCGGCCGAGCCCCTGGGTGCGGTGGGCGGCGCAGATCTCGCGGGCCACAGGCAGAAACTGCTCTTCACCGCTCCCCTGTTGGTTCTGGCACTCATGCTGCGCCCCTCTTGGCTGCGGCGGAATGCCTCGCGCATCTTTGGCCTTAGCGTGTTGCTCTTGATCGCCCTGCGTTTCGTCGGCGTCGAGCGCAACAACGCCCGCCGTTGGATTCCATTGCCGCACTTTGATTTGCAACCGTCCGAGTTGGCGAAGGTCGGTTTGGTTTTGATGCTGGCTTCGCTCCTTGCCCGGCGGCGTCTTGAAACCCCAGGCCAGTGGGTCTTGCCCCTGGTGGTGTTGCTGGTGCCCCTGGGCCTCGTCGCCTCCCAACCGGATTTGGGCACGGCCCTCACTCTTTTGCCCATTGCCCTGGGCATGTTCCATCTTGCGGGCGCACCCTGGCGTTCCCTGCTGGGGCTCTGCCTGCTTGCTGCCGGTCTCGGCTTCTTGGGGGGGAAGAGCGGCTTGATCCAAGAGTACCAGCTCGAACGCATCACCACTTGGACCTCGTCCTACGGCGCGCCGGACTTGATCGAAGGGCGCTATGGCCCAGCCTTCCACGCCTACCAAGCGCGCACGGCCATGGGCAACGGTGGCTGGAGTGGGACGGGCCTTGGGCAAGGCGTGGCCAATGGCGCGCGCACCCTACCCGAGCGAGATTCCGACAGCGTGTTTGCCGTCATGGGGGAGGAACTGGGTTTTTTGGGCAGCATTGCAGTCTTGCTGCTCTATTCCCTACTGCCGTTCCTTCTCATGATTTCTGCGGCAAAGCAACGGGATCGTTTTTGTCGACTGGTGGTGGGCGGCGTGGCCTTGTTGTTCGCTTCGCATCTAGTGATTCACGTGGCGGTCAACACGGGGCTGGTACCCATGACGGGCTTGCCTCTGCCGCTGATCAGCGCGGGGGGGAGCAGTCTGCTGTCTTCACTGTTGGCTTTGGGGTTGGCCCTAGGGTTAGCCGCGCACCACGGGCGCAGCTTGGACCGGGACACGTTTAGGTCTTACTGAGCCCCTTCAAATGCCACCAAAGCGTGTATTGCGGCTCAGTGACCTTTACGCCAAGGATATTGGAGGTGGCATCCAGAACACCATGGAATTGTACTTCCACTCTGGCCGCCCGTGATAGCCTGCAACCATGACTGCCCTTCTATTGTTGCTGAGTCTGGTACTTCCGTCGCAACTCTCACAACCGAGTCCCAATGTCGTTCTGATTATTTCTGATGATCAGGCATGGACTGATTATGGCTTCATGGGTCACCCCTCAATCCAGACCCCCAATCTCGACAAACTCGCCAAGCAAAGCGTGGTTTTTCGTCGAGGTTATGTGCCCACTCCTCTGTGTCGTCCTTCGCTGACAACCTTGGCAACGGGGCTCTATGCTCATCAAAGCCTGATCACTGGAAATGACCCGGCGAATACCAAGGAGAACCAAACTTATGCAGCAAGGTCTGGCAAGGATATACGCGAACTGCTCATATCCAATGTGGACCGAAATCTCACCTTGCCGAGGGCTCTGGCAAGACAAGGTTATCTGACCTTTCAAAGCGGCAAATGGTGGGAAGGAAGTTATCAACGTGGAGGATTTACCCACGGCATGACTCGAGGTTATCCCGAGAAGGGCGGCAGGCATGGGGACGATGGATTGACCATCGGGCGTAAGGGTTTGAATCCAATCAGCGAGTTTATGGATCTGGCTATCGCAAGCCAGAAGCCCTTCTTCCTTTGGTATGCGCCGTTTCTGCCGCACACTCCGCACAATCCACCGCCGCGTTTGCTTCAAAAGTACCAACAGGATGGCCGCCCCAAAGCGCTTGCGTCCTACTACGCGATGTGCGAATGGTTAGACGAAACATGCGGAGAGTTGCTGGATCAGTTGAAAAACAAAGGGGTCGATGAAAACACCCTTGTGATCTATGTCACGGACAATGGCTGGATTCAACATCCCAACGGTGGCTACGCGGCCCGATCCAAACGGAGCCCGTATGAAGGGGGCACGCGTACGCCAATCATGTTCCGTTGGCCAGGCAAGATGAAGCCGGGAGAGCGCTCCGAGCTCTGCAGTAGCATCGATATCGTACCGACGATTCTCGCGGCGGCTGGGGTTGCTGTTCCGGCGAACTTGCCTGGCTTGAATTTGCTTCCAAATCTGCAGCAAGGTACGCCAGTCGAGCGCAATGTGATCTTTGGTGAGTCCTTTGCTCACGACATGGCCGACATTCAGGATCCCAGATCTTCTCTGCTGTATCGGTGGGTGATCCAGGATCAGATGAAGCTCCTCCTGACCTACGATGGTCGAACGGGACGGATGAAGTATCCACCCAGTGACCGCGGCCCGCAGTTGTTTGATCTCAAAGCGGATCCTCGCGAAGAAGTAGACATCTCATCGAAGCATCCAGAGTTGATCGAGGAGCTAAGTACATTGATTTGGGATTGGTATCCTGTTCGAGCCAAGTGATGTGAGTCGCCATAGGTAGATGGGAACCAGTGGGGGACTCCAGCCTGAATAGAGGCCTTCCCTAGGGTTAGTCGCGCTCACAGTATTCTTGTGAGTGGATCCGGGAGCACTAGAGCTTTGTCGGATTCTTGGGTGCCCAGTATTATGACTCCGTATCACGACCTGGCCCTGCTAGACTTCACCCATGGAACCCATGGGAACGAGAAGCACGAGCGTGGACGTCAGTGCAGCGGACCTCGACGCGCGGGCCAATCATGAGTGGTTGCTGGGGGAGTTCCTTGACCTGCTCAAAGCCCAGGAGCCGCAGTCGGTTCTCGATGTGGGTTGCGGTGCGGGACAGCTGCTGAAGTTCTGCGCGAGCGAGGGCATGGCCGCGTTCGGCATCGACCAGCCTGGTCCGCGGCTCGAGACACTGGGTGAGGAAGGCTTCGATGTACGGGAGGGTGGCGCCTACGAGCTGCCCTTTGAGGACAAATCCATGGACTGGGTCACGATGCGGCACGTGCCTCATCACCTTGAACAGCCCAGCCGTGCATTCAAGGAAGCGCTACGGGTCGCGCGCTCGGGCGTGTTGCTGGCGGAGCCGAGTTTTGATCTGTCCCTCTCCTCTCAGCGAGGCGCCCTCGCGCTCGATTGCTGGGAGAAGCGGCTGGATCGCGAAGGCGGTATGGTTCACGCGGAGGTGCTCGACCTTGGAGCACTGCTGGCGGAGATGCCGGCCGGCTTCGGGGCCCACTGGGAGGTCCAAGCGCAGAGGTCCCTGCGCTTGACCGAACGATCGATCTCCTTCTTCGAGGGCCGCTCGCAGATGCGACTCGCCGATCTTGCCGTCGACGATCCGGAGCGTGCGATCCTGGCCGACCTACTGGCGCAACTCCACGAGCTCGGCCTGAGCTGGAACGGTTCCCTGTGTGTCTGCCTGCGGCGCCGCCGAGGTCTTTGACTCCGAACTGCCGGGTCCGCCAGGCGCTCGTCTACCAGCAAGGGCAGCAGAGCCTGATCTTGGCCCGGCGCGGATACGTCGATCTGCGTGTCTTCTTTCATCAGGCCCCGGCGGCGACACAGGCGTAGGACTCGGGAGCGTACGGTGAACAGCAACTTGGCCAGGTCTGCGTTGGTGATGTGACCCGTCCGACGAAAACGCGGGGGCGTGAAGGAGTCGGGGGCGGTGTAGACGCCGTCCAACACGAGGGCATGGAAATGCAGATTGCTGTTGAGGGCGGAACCGAAACGCTGGATCTGGTTGATGGCTCCTGTGCGGCCGCCCTCGAGCTCCAGAATGGCACGGCCGTGTCTATGAACCACACGGGCAAGCCACCTTTGGATCAGGGTGGCTGCCTGGCCAAGCGTTGGTGGCAGAGACTCGGAGCCTGAAGAGAAAGTGCGTCGCGCCACAACAGCCGATGAAGGAAGCACCCAACGCCGTCCGCCGTACCTTCAGTGTGACTCAGTTCGTCCGACTGAGCATAAAGACCATGGGGTCGGTGAGGACCCCATCGCGGTCGTACGAGCGCCAGTCCTGGCGGAGGCCGCCGGACTTGTGGATCGTGAGGGTCATGTCACCCATGTAATGGTCGTGACTCTCGCGCAGGTTCGAGACGCTCTCCAACTCGAAGTGAAAGACTGTGCCGTCGTCGGTCTCCACCGCCTTTGAGGCGACCATGCGGGGCTGGTTGCCCACAGTGCAGTAGTGAGTGATGACAAGATCTCCGCCATCCATGTGGTAGAGATTGGTCATTTCGTGGGCCTCCCCCGGGAACATGGTCTCTCGCACGGCTGATCCTCCGGCGGTCATGGCAAACGTGGCCGCGTGATGCCGTGTCCCTTCCTCGTCGGTCAGATCCCAGTCGCCGAGAAGCTCGCTTATCAGGCCGAGCATGGTCGAATCGTTTTCGGCAATGGCGTCCGGGTGAACAGTGGGGGAGGTGATCTGGCATCCAGCCACAACGAGCGTGCCCAGCATGAGGGGGATTAGAGTTAAGCGCATGGGGCCTACTCTAACTAATAGTCATTCTCAGTGGATAGGCGACAGAGAGGGGGTGTTGCCTACTGACATCCTCGCCCGGCCCCAGAGAGCGATGGGATCCGCTCAATTCGCCGCCAAACAACAATCGTCAGGGAGGAGAGGGCTGCGTGCTCTGTCCTTCTCGGCCAACTTCGCACGCCTCGACCAAGCGCAAATTGGCGAGGTTGTTCTGGGGTTGCCTCAGATAACAGAGCCTCGCCGGACCCCTAGCCAGCATCTCGACCGGGGTCTTGCCGACTCTCCCGGGCCCAGATCCCGTACACCACAGCACCCAGTCCCAAGACTCCTAATCCCAGAAGAGTGATGTGCGCTTCGGTGGTGGCCAAGTTCCCCAGCACGACCCCGGTGGCGATCAACAGGTACAACACGGGAAAGAGGGGATAGAGCGGGCTCTTGAAGGGCCGCGCCCAACCTCGTCGGGCCAAACGCAACAGAGCCACTGCTGCCAGTCCGTGGAAAATCCACTCGGCAAACACCACCGCGTCTCCCAATTCGCCCTTGATGTCTCCGCGCCATGACAAGTAGACAAAGCAAATCAGCGCTTGCAGGACCAGGGCGCGAACCGGGGCCCCCGTTCGGGGATGTAAGCGGCCGGTGGTGGCGAAGAACAGTTTCTGGCGGGCCATGGCCACATAGATGCTTGGTGTCGCGATCAAAGTCGCCACTAGAAATCCTAATGCGCTGACGGCCATGGCAGCGGAGAGGAAACGCGCACCGGCCGGACCCAGGGTGGCCTCCGCTAGGGCCGCCGCCACATCGGGCTCGCTGCCCAGGCGCTCCATGCCCAAGACCCGCACATAGGCCAGGTTCACGAGGCCATAGATCACGCCGACCCCTACGATCCCGCCGACAATGGCTCGCGGAAGGGTGCGCTCGGGGTTTTGGACGCTGGGGGCAATGTAGGTCACGAGCTGCCAACCGCCAAAGGTGTAGAGGACTGGCAGGGATGCGCGGATGAGGCCGCTGAACAGGGAGCTCCCCGCTTGGGCGGAAATTTCGCTTGCAGCTGCGCTGTCGATTGCCGCCGGAGCGGTCAGGGCAAGTCCCACCAGTACGAGCACGAGAATCGAAAGCAGCTTGGCCAGCATGCATAGGTTCTGGAGCAGGGCTGCTCGTTTGATGCCAAAGCAGCCCATCAGGGTGACTCCCCCGATGACCGCGCCGGCCACGACTCGCAACTCCATGGGCCCAGCGTCCCAAGCCATGGCCCCGGCCAATTGCAAGGCGCAAAACTCCGCCACCCCCGCCGAGGCACCGGTGGAAATCACCAGCAAGACGACCCAGGCGAAGAGGAATGCTGGCAAGCGCCCGATGCCCTCACGCAAAAATTCAAACCAACCCCCTTCCCGAGGAATCATCGCCGCTAACTCTGCAAAGGTCATGGCCCCAGCCAAGGCCGCCAGGGTCCCGATCCCCCAGGCCGCAAAATAAGCGCCCTGGGTGGGCAGGATCTGCGCCACTTCTCCCGGCTTGAAGAAGATGCCGACCCCGATAATCCCGCCCATGACCAGGAGCGTCGCATCGAGGGTGGTGAGTCGTTTGTTCTTCATGGCTGTGATAGCTTAGCTCCGAGCAACCCCCGATCCGAACATGCCCCCTTGCCCGGCTTGGATAGGTTCATGGACCAGATCAAATCTCTTCGTAGGTGTTCACTGTGATGTCTGCCACCACATCACCGGTGTGCTTGGTACTCAATGGCTCGAACATCATCAGGTGAGTTTCTTCCTTTGAGCTGGGTTTGTGTTCCACACCGCGTGGAACCATATAGAACTCACCTGGATTCACGATGACGGTTCGGTCTCTCAGTTCCAAGGCCAACTGACCCTTGATCACCATGAACAGCTCGTCTTCATCGTCATGCTTGTGGAAGACGAACTCTCCCTGAATTTTCGCCAGCAGGATCTGCTGCCCGTTCAGTTCTTGGATTTTCTTAGGAGTCCATTGATCCGTAAAGAGGCTGAATTTGTCCTGAAGATTGATTGCGTCCATGGGATTTTTTGCGGGAGGTCAACGGGGGGATCTACTGGCACTTGGCTGGGGCCTGTGGTGTCTTTCGGTGATCCTGAGGAAGGTTACCACGAGGGGCACCTCGTACTTCGCAGTATAGTGGCGCCGTGCGACTCTCCCGACCCAAACGCCTGCTCGCCTTGATCGGACTCGTGGCCCTGCTGGGCCTTGGGTTGCCCGCGTGCTTGGAGCATTTCGCAGCTCCTTCGCCGCTTCTCGGATTGCGTGGAGACACTGCTTTAGAGGGCAAGGCCAGGGGCTGGGTGCGCGCCTTTGAAGATGACCTTTTGGGCCAACCGCTGATTGATGTGCATGCCCACTTGGCGGGCCGCGGCAGGGAGTCCAATTGTTGGATGAACCCGCGGATGGAAAATCCCCTGCGCCCGCTGGACTTTTTCCGTGGTCGGATTTTCTCCGCGGCGGGCTTGCCCGATAAGGACGCGCCGGATGTGGCCTGGATCGATCACTTGGCCCAGTTGTCCAGTGCCATGCCTTTCGCCGCGCGCCACCATGTGTTGCCCTTTGATCAGCGTTACGACCAGCAGGGTCGGGCGAATCCGGAGGGCAGCGATTTCTTTGTACCGAATGATTGGGCGTTGTTTGCCCAGGAGCGCCATCCAAAGCAGCTCGTCGCCGCAGCCAGCATTCATCCCCTGCGCTCCGATTCACTTGACGAGTTGCGAAGGGTCGCGGCCCGGGGAGTGCGCGTGGTCAAGTGGCTGCCCAGCGCACAGGGCATCGAGCTGGGAGACAAGCGGCTCTTACCTTTCTATGCGGAAACGGCGCGGCTGGGGGTTTGGCTCCTGATCCATACGGGCACCGAGGGCGCGGTGGGGGAGATCGACCAGAACCACTTGAACAATCCGCTCTTGGTGAGGGCGGCCTTGGATGGGGGAGCAAAAGTCATCGTGGGCCATTGTGCGGCGGGGGGCTTGGCCCGGGATTTGGATGATCCTTCCCTGCCTATGGTGCCCGCGGTCGACCTGTTCCTGCGGCTCTTGGATGAGCGCGGGGGCGAGGGGCGATTGCTGGGGGACATTTCGACCATCTGCAATGTGAACCACTTTGCCGTGGCCCTGCCCGCGATCCTCTCCCGGCCGGACCTGCACGGGATGCTGGTCAACGGCAGCGATTGGCCCCTGCCCGCAGTGGGCCCCCTGATCATGCTCTGGCCCCTGGAACGCGCAGGGTTTTTGGATAAGGGGGATCGAGAGGTCCTGCAGGGCGTGTTTGCATCGAACCCGCTCCTGTTCGAGGTGCTGCTCAAATCCAGGGTCCACCTGCCGGAGAGTCAGCTGCGCTTGGACCCCGTGGTCTTCCGGGCGCGGCCTGAACTTGGGCTCGAATAGGGTTCATTTGCCCATCAATTGGGTATCCGTGCGCATCCTGGGCGTTTAAGTGGGGATAGGGACCCTCCATCTTCACCTTAAATGGCCACCAGAAAGAGATCTTCCTTTCCGTGCTCAGATCACGGCTGGTGGCACTAGACTCGGCGCTCATGACTGACCGGCCTTTGGTCGCCAGCCACACTCCCTCTTCGTTGGAAGAGATTCCAGAATAGAACTCCTATGAAATCCCTAGCTCTAGGAATGGTCGAGACCAAAGGTCTCGTAGGCGCCATTGAGGCCGCCGACGCCATGGTCAAGGCCGCCAAGGTCGAGTTGTTTAGCAAGGAAAAGGCCACAGCTGGCCTTGTTACCTTCTTTGTGCGCGGTGAAGTGGGGGCAGTCAAGGCTGCCACCGACGCCGGTGCCGCCGCCGCCCGACGGGTTGGCGAGTTGGTCAGCGTACACGTCATTCCGCGCCCCCACACTCAATTGGAGCGCATCCTTCCCGCCATGCAGCCTGTGACTGCGGGCAAGAAGTAGGCCTTGAGGCGCTGATTGATGCGGGGAGTCGATCCCGATTTAGCCGCCCTCCAGGAAGTCCGTGATCAAGTCGCCCGAGCAAAGGCGGCCCAAAAGATCGCGGCTGGATGGGACCAGGCAACCACCGATCGTGTCGTCTTGGCTATGGCCAAGGCGGGCGCGCGGGCAGCCCATGATTTAGCACGCCTCGCGGTGGAAGAAACCGGCATTGGGCGCGTGCATTACAAAGTGCTCAAGAACCTCTTTGGTTCTGAGGGGGTCTGGGATTCGATCAAGGACGAACGCACGGTCGGCTTTTTAAAGCAAGACGACCGGGCAGGACTATGGGAGGTCGCGACTCCAGTGGGCGTTGTAGCGGGAGTGATCCCCACCACGAACCCTACCTCCACCACGCTCTTCAAGGCGATCATCTCGGTCAAGGGTCGCAACGCGGTGGTGATCAGTCCCCATCCACGGGCTGCACGCTGCATCGCGGAAACCGTCGAGGTCCTGCGCCGCGCCATTGCAAGGGCTGGCGGCCCCGAGGATCTGGTTTGTGTCCTCCAACGCCCGACGATCGAATCCACCGGCGCTTTGATGAAGCACAAGGACGTGTCGGTGATTCTGGCCACTGGAGGTGCGGGACTCGTGCGCGCCGCCTACTCCAGCGGCAAACCCGCCTATGGGGTCGGCCCCGGCAACGTGCCCGCCTATGTGGATCGGAGCGCGCGAATTGATCAAGCGGCCCACGATGTGGTCACTAGCCAGAGTTTTGACAACGCGACCTTGTGTTGCTCAGAGCAAGCGCTGGTTTTGGACAAGCCCATTGCGAACCGTCTGCTCGCAGCAATGATCGAGCGCGGCGCGCACCTGGCCAATCCCACCGAGCGCGCCCAGCTTGAGGTCTATTGCAACCGGCGCGGGGGTATGAACCCCGATGTGGTGGGCCTAGATCCCTGGCGCATTGCTGAAAATGCGGGCTTTCATGTGCCCCGTAGTACCACGGTCTTACTCGCCCATCAGGATGGCGTCGGGCGCGAACATCCCCTCTCCATCGAAATCCTCGGGCCGATCCTGTCCGTGCACTTGGTGGACGGATGGGAAGAGGGCTGCCGGGTGGCTAAGGAGTTGCTGCACTTCGGCGGCTTGGGCCACACCATGTCGGTACATGCCCAGGAGCGCAGCGTGCTTGAGGCCTTTGCCCTGGACAAACCCGCCAGTCGCATCGTGATGAACGGACCCAGTTCCATGGGGGCGGTGGGCTTCAGCACGGGTTTGATGCCGTCCTTCTCTTTGGGCTGTGGACCCCAAGCAGGAAACATCACCAGCGACAACATCAGCGCCCGTCATCTGATCAACATCAAGCGCATCGGTTTCCCTAAGGCTGATTGGCCCGAAGCTGAAAAGCGCGCCCACCAGCGAGCGGCGGAATTGGTGGGAGATTCCGCGCCCAGGGGCAGTGGCCTGCGGGGCGATCCTGGACTGCGTGGGAATGGGGCTTCGAGCACCGTTAGCGTTTTAGGTTCCGCCGGTGGTCCGCCTCCGAGTGCCCCTCAAATGTCATGGGGTGGAACGACGCCCATCGAAGGGCCTAGGTCAAAGCCCGCCGGTCAACCCTTGGCTCCCACCAAGGCCCGCAATTGCGGACCCGACTGTGACTGCAGTAGCTGCGAGCGTCAGCGCGGGAAAGGGAACCAGAGCCCTATGGTGGTTGCTGGATCCCCTGTTCAACCCTCAAGTCTGACCTTTGTGCGCAACCCGGGGTCCAAAGCCCCCACGCGCTCGGCACCCATGCCCGTAATCAGCGCTCCACGGGCAGAGCGTTCGGCCCCCACGGGCGGCGCCTTGGACGCGAGCGAAATTCGCACCATCCTCACTCACGCTGGCAGCGGTTGCCCCATGGGCCCCTGTCAGGGTTGTCCCCACTTGGACGTCCAATCGGGCGCCTGTAACGCATAGATTGCACTCTGCAACTTAAAAAAAGAAACTACCATGTCAAACGATAACGGAATTGCCCTCGGGCTGATCGAAACCAAAGGCCTCGTGGGCGCTGTTGAAGCGGCCGATGCAATGTGTAAAGCCGCCAGGGTTACCCTGTTGAGCAAGGAAATGTCTGGCGGTGGCTTGGTCACCGTCATGGTGCGTGGCGAAGTGGGGGCCGTGAAGGCCGCCGTCGAAGCCGGTGTCGTGGGCGCTCGCCGAGTGGGCGAGGTTGTCAGCACCCATGTGATCCCCCGTCCTGCGGACGATCTCGAAGGCTACTTGCCCAGTGGAGACTAGGTTTCTGGTGAGTCGGAGCACGTGACCCTGAAAGGTCCCGGGCCCTTGGCTTACCGCTGCACCTGATCCGTCATTCATGGCATTGCACACCCAATCCGTTGAGCTGCGCGCTGCGGTCCACTTGGACCAGCTGCAGCCTCAGTTTGCCGCCACCTGCGCGGCGAACTCGGACGGCTATTTCCCCGTGGCCGGGGAGAGCGCCTTTTGGCTAGAGGTGCAGCCGGGCATTGTGATCAACCGCATCCTAGACCAAGCCCTTAAGTCTTGCGATGTGACCCCCGGCGCTCTGATCACCGAACGGCACTTTGGCACCCTGGAAGTCCACGGCCCGGATCAGGGTCAGGTGATCCGCGCGGGGGAGATCATGCTGCAGTCGCTTGGCAAGGAGTCCAAGGATCAGATGCGGCCCCAGATTCTGAATGACGAGATCATTCGGCAAATCACCGATCATCACGCCATGATGATCAATCGCACCAGGGCCGGAATGCTGGTGCTGGGCGGAGACACTCTTTACACCCTGGAAGTAACCCCCGCGGTGTTCGTGACTCTCCTCGCCAATGAGGCGGAGAAGGCCGCCCCCGTGCGCTTGGTGGGTTTAGGCGCCGACGGCGCTGTGGGCCGATTGAGATTGGCCGGCGGAGACGCGGAGATCGAAGCGGCGGCCGCGGCGGTTCGCTTGGCCTTGGAGCAACTAAGGGGGAAGGGCTGATGTTCATTGGACGAGTCGTCGGTCAAGTTTGGGCCACGCGCAAGATGCGCGACCTGGATGGCAAGCGCTTGCTGGTGGTGCAACCCCTCGACGATCACGACGAGCCGGGCAACGGCAAGGTCGGGCCTGTGGTTTGCGCGGACCCCTTGGGCGCGAATCAAGGCGAAGCGGTTTTGGTGGCCTTTGGTAAGGCTGCTCGGGTTGCCATGGGAGGCGACGGGGATTTTGCCCTGGAAGCAGCGGTGGTGGGCATCGTGGATGACCTAGACGCACCGGATGCACCGGCCTCTTGGCGGGCTGGAACCTTTGCTGGGCGAAACGCTGCGGAGGTGTCCTCGTGATTATCGGAACGGTAGTCGGCAACCTTTGGTCCACGGTCAAAGACCCCAGCCTCGAAGGCTTGCGGTTCCTCATCGTCCGGCCCCTTGATGCAGAGGGCAAAGGCTGCGCCGAAACCGTGGTGGCGGCTGACCCCCTTGGTGCGGGTGTGGGCGAGCGAGTGCTGGTGGCGTATGGCCGAGCCGCACGCCACGCCATCGGACGCGGCCATGACATTGGCTTTCAATCAGCGGTGGTCGGCCTTGTCGATCGCTGCGAGCTGGAGGGCCGTACTTTAGGTCCTCATCAAGACGACGACACGGTTCCAACCGGGACCCAAGCAACTGCAAGCAGGAGCAAATCATGACTCGAAGTGACCATAACCCCCCCATGCGCAGCGATGTGCCCATGGGCCCCGCGATCGGGCTCCTGGAACTAGGCTCCGTGGCGCGCGGGATCGAAATTGCCGACGCCATTTTATGGGAGGCCGAGATCGAACTGCTCTTTGCTTCTTCCGTGCAACCTGGAAAGTACGTCATGCTCTTCAGCGGCTCGGTGGATGATCTACAGGCTGCCCTACGACGGGGAGCCGAATTGGCGGGGACCGATCTCATCGATCGCTTGCTGATTCCCCAGATCCATCCTCAGGTGGAAAACGGTTTGCGCCGGCGTGATGGCAACATCGAAGGCACCTTGGATGCCCTCGGTGTGATCGAAACCGCCAGCATTGCTGCGGCCATTCTGGCGGCGGATGCGGCCCTCAAGCAGTCGGCGGTGGATCTGCTTGAGTTGCGCATCGCCAACGGACTTGGCGGACGTAGCTACCTCAGCGTCACCGGCGAAGTCAGTGACGTGCGCTCTGCGGTTCTTTCGGGATCGAAATGCGCTGAGACTTCGGGCATGTTGCTGCGTCAAGTGGTGATCCCCAGGCCCCACCCTGATCTGGCGCGCCACCTTTAGGTCCTAGAAGGGAACTTACATGCCGGGCCCGCAATTGGTGACAGAACGCGATGTGTTGGCCATGCCAGCGGGCTCGCGGATTGTGCTGTCAGCCAAGCGCATCGCCACCCCGGCAGCTTTAGACGCGGCCTTTCGAAGGCACATTGGCGTGGTGTATGAAGAGCCCGGTGAGGACAAGCCTGTCCAAACTGCAGGGGACTCCGCCCTTTTGAACGATACGGCCCTCTTGAACAAAATACGCGCCAAGGACGGCACCTATGTGGTCGTGGTCAAGAGCGGTCGCATGATCGTTACATCCATTGGCCAGGAAGGCCCCGAGCCCTTCGCCCAGTCCTAATCCAATCAGACTTTTCTAGCCCCCAAATCTCTACCATGCCCCGTCGCTTCATCACCGCCGAAGACATCCGCCGCGCAGGAAGTGGCGAACTCGTCGTCGAACCTGAAACCGTTGTAACCCCCCAGGCTCTTGAAGCTGCCCAGGCGTCAGGCGTGGTGCTCAAGGGCGTCAACGGAGCTGCTTACGAGCAGCCCTCCCCCGACCGCGGTCCCGACGCAGTGCGGGCGCAACACAGCTTGCCCCTGATGCCCGAGCCCGAAGGGGACGAGGGTGGAGGTACCGGCGTGATGGTGGTTGTGGTCGGCCGCAACCGTACTGGCGTGCTGGCCGAGATCACCGCGGTCATCGCCGAAAACGGTGGCAATGTGCGCGACGTGAGTCAGCGTTCCGTGGAAGATTATTTTCACCTGGTATTGACCGTGGGCCTTGAGCACGCGGGTCAGTTCAAGGCTCTCAAGGAAACCCTCGATTGTTTGGGCGGCGACCAAGACTTTGTGGCGCGCGTGATGCACGAGCGCGTTTTCCGATACATGCACCGCGTATAGGGCCCTAAACAGTGACTTTTTCCGACGAAGAAATTCTTGAAACCTTACGCATGGTCGAGCTGGAAACGCTCGATGTGCGCACCACGACTTTGGGCATCAATCTGCTCGATTGCGCGGATCCAGACCTGGAAAGCACCTGCGAAAAGGTCTACGCCAAGATTGTGCACCATGGGAAAGACCTGGTGCGCGTGGCGGATTCCATCGCCGCGGATTACGGCGTGCCGATCGTCAACAAGCGCATCGCTGTGACGCCGATTTCTATGGTGGCGGCTGCCAGCGGAGCCCATGACTTGGTGCCCCTGGCCCGCGCTATGGACGCGGCGGCGGAAGAGGTGGGCGTGGATTTCATCGGTGGTTTTTCCGCCTATGTGTACAAGGGCTTCAGCCGCTCGGATGAGGCTCTCTTTCGATCGATCCCCGAAGCCCTCGAGGTCACCAATAGGGTTTGTGCATCGGTGGCTCTGGGCACCACCAAAGCTGGCATCAACATGGATGCGGTGGCCCAATTTAGCGAACTGGTGCTGGACACGGCCCAGCGCACCGCGAGTACGGGGGGCCTGGGTTGTGCCAAGCTGGTTTGCTTCATGAACCCGGTGGAAGACAACCCCTTCGTGGCCGGGGCGCACATGGGAATTGGCGAGCCCGAAACTGTGATCAATGTGGGGGTCAGTGGCCCCGGAGCCGTGCGCTCGGCCCTGGAGCGCTTGGGCCCGGACACGGATTTGCTCGCGGTCTATGAGACCATCAAGCGCACTGCTTTTAAGATCACTCGGGTGGGCGAGTTAGTGGGCCGCGAAGCCGCGCGGCGTATGAACACGACCTTCGGCATCGTCGATGTATCCCTTGCGCCGACCCCAGCAGTGGGGGATTCGATTGCGGACATCTTGGAACTGATTGGGGTGGAGAAGGCCGGTGCCCCTGGTACTACCGCAGCTTTGGCAATGTTGACCGACGCGGTCAAGAAAGGCGGCGCCATGGCTAGTTCTTGTATGGGCGGTTTGTCCGGCGCGTTCATTCCAGTATCCGAGGACCAGGGCATGATCGACGCAGTGGCTGCGGGCGCATTGAGTTTGGCCAAGCTGGAGGCCATGACCGCGGTCTGTTCGGTGGGTCTCGACATGGTCGCGGTTCCAGGAAACACTTCAGCGGCCACCTTGACCGGCATCATCGCCGACGAACTGGCGATCGGCATGGTCAACACAAAAACCACCGCCGTGCGCATCATTCCCGTGCCGGGCAAGGGCCCCGGCGAAATGGTGGAGTGGGGCGGACTTTTGGGCACTGCCATCGTGCAGGACCCGGGAGCCTTTTCCTGCGATCTCTTGCACAACCGGGGTGGTCGCATCCCGGCTCCTCTGCAGAGCTACAAGAACTAACCGGCGGCTTCACCGATGGCCTCCTGGAAGCGCACTTTTCGCGTCATTTGGCTCGCCAACCTGATCACTTCGATCGGGATGATGAGCTTCATACCCTTCTTCCCCAGCTTGCTGGAGGAACTGGGTGTGCACGACGAAACATCCGTGCGGATTTGGGCGGGAGTCTTGTTTGGGGCGGCGCCTCTTGGGGCGACCCTCATGTCACCCATCTGGGGGGCGCTCGGGGATCGCCTTGGGCGCAAGTTGATGATCTGCCGAGCCATGCTGGCCATCGCGATCTTTGTGGGAGGGATGGCCTTTGCTCAGGGGCCTTGGACTCTGTTGTTCTTGCGCTTAGGCCAAGGGCTATTCAGTGGTTTTATTCCTCCTGGGATTACCTTGGTTAGCGTCCAAGCTCCTGTCGATCGCCAGGCCAGCGTTACGGCGCAACTGTCCACCTCGTTGGCTTTGGGCAGCATGATCGGGCCCCTGCTCGGGGGTTGGTTGAGCGTGGTCTGGGGTGGGCACCAAGCGGTGTTCGGGGTGGTGGGGGCCGCGGCCCTTTGCTCGGCCCTCTTGGTTTGGTTTGTGGCCCATGAGGACTTGGCCGTGCACGGTGCCAAGGACGGCGGCCATGACAAGGCTAGGGTTGGCGCTGTGAGTCATGCCCTGAGCAAACTGCGCTCGGATGTGCATTCGGTGTTGGTGCACCCGGCCCTGCGCGCCACGGCGTTCTTGGTCTTCGCCGTTCAGTTTGGGCTAGGCTGCGCCAATCCACTCTTGGAACGCTTTGTGGCGCAACTCTTGGCCAACGATCCTGGCAGCGGCGTTTTGGAATTGCTGGAACGCTTGCCCTTTGCCCAGGTGGAGGGCGGTTCACGGGTGACGATGGCAACGGCAATGGCATTTGGAGGGATGGCCTTTGCCAACCTCTTGTGCTTGCCCCTCTGGGGTATGCGGGGGGATCGGGTGGGCTATTCAAGAGCCATGGGTGAGTCCGCGGTGCTCTCGATCTTGGCCCTTGCGATTCAAGCCAGCGCCAGCACCTACGGGGTTTTGCTGGGGGGGCGTTTGCTCTTAGGCGCGGCGGTGGCGGGCATCGGACCCCTTGCCTTTGGCTTGGCAGCGGGAGAGGTCGAAGCGGGTCGCCGGGGAGGTGCCTTTGGTGTGGTGTTTAGCGCGCGCACCGCAGCGGTGGCAGTGGGAGGCGTCATCGGCGGCGGAGTGGGCGCACTGCTAGGAGTGCGCGCCGCGTTCATCACCGCGGGCTTGATGGTGGCGCTGGGGGCGGGGCTGTTTGCCCGCTCCTCGCGGAGAGCTCGCGTCGGTTGAGGGCACTTCGCCGTAGGGCGGAGTTACCTGGAAGGCTGTCGCCGGGCGTGTGTCATCAGAAGGTGACCGAAACGCCATCCGAGAAGTTGGACGCGACGCCGTCGCGGTACCACAGCTGAAAGTTCCATGTGGCACCAGTGCTCATCGTGCCGCCTGGGGGATTCGGGAGAGTGGAAGGCACATCGAAGCCCGAGCCAACAGACGAGTTTCCGCTCAAACTCTGGAAAACGCCGCTCACATCAAAAGCACCAATTGAATTCAACTGGTAGCTGCCACCAGCCGCGGGACTGTAGCGTCCAATCGGAGCAGTCAGGCAGAGACGACCATCGCTGACCGAGACCCCCGGATCCACGGAGCCGGCCGACACCAAAAAGAAGCCCCACTGGAGTGCCGGGCCATTATTAGCCGCCAGGTGGAACGCGCCGCCAGACCCAATCGAGTGGCTGGAAGCCGCCAAAGTGGCGAAGCCACCGCCCGAGTGGGTGTTGGCGGGGTTGCAGAACAGGTTCGGGCCGCCCTGGGAAATCTGATTCTCATACCAGGCGATCTTGTCGTCATTCTTGGAAGCCGAGAGCACATCCGCATCGCCATCTCCATCGAGGTCCGTGGCGTAGACCGAGGTGGCAGTATCCGTAGCAGTCGTGATTACCTGTTGATTGGCATTGAGGT
Source organism: Planctomycetota bacterium (assembly GCA_028823345.1). Lineage (GTDB taxonomy): Bacteria > Planctomycetota > UBA1135 > UBA1135. Next base: position 272 of record JAPKBR010000014.1, on the reverse strand, counting down.
TGTTTAGGTCGTATCCGAAGTCTCCGCCCCCGAGATTTTCATACCAGGCGATCTTGTCGTCAAGCCGGGAAGCCGAAAGCACATCCGCATCGCCGTCCCCGTCGAGGTCCGTGGCGTAGACCGAATTGGAATAATTCGCAACAGTTGTGATCACTTGTTGCGATCCGAAGGCCCCGCCGCCCAGGTTCTCATACCAGGCAATCTTGTCGTCATGCACGGAAGCCGAGAGCACATCCGCATCGCCATCTCCATCGAGGTCCGTGGCGTAGACC
>JAPKBR010000050.1 GCA_028823345.1 Planctomycetota bacterium | reverse complement strand
TTTCCTTGGCAATCGGGATCGCGTTGGCATCCTGAGGGGCGCCGGTGTTGATCGAGACAAATCCACCGGCCTGGATGATGCGGTCCAAGGGGGAACGGTCAATGATTAGGTCCCGCAGCACGGGGAATGCCTTGGCACGGAAAGGTTCGATCCAGATCACGTCCCCATCGCTGAAGCTGCGCATGTGCAGCTGGCAGGTGGTCGTTTCGGACTCTGGCCCGTGAGGCTTGCCGTTGATCACCAAGCTGCACATGCCGCAGATGCCCTCGCGGCAATCGTGGTCGAAAGCAACGGGCTCGCGGCCATCTGCCTGTAGGTTCTCATTGACCACATCGAGCATCTCCAGGAAGGACATGGCCGGACTGGCGTCAATGGAATGGGTCTCGAATTCCCCGGGATCATCCGCATCGGACTGGCGCCAGATGTTGAGGGTCAATTGAAGGATTTCGTCGCTGTGCCCGCCCATTACTTGTAGCTCCGTGTGGTTAGCTTGACGTTCTCAAAGGAGAGCGCTTCGTTGTGTTGCTGGTGTGGTTGGTCCTTGCCCTTGTGTTCCCAAGCGGTCACATGGCAGAACTTGTCGTCGTCTCGTTTGGCTTCGCCGTCGTCGGTCTGGTGTTCCTCGCGGAAGTGCCCGCCACAGGATTCTTCACGCACAAGGGCGTCGCGCATCATGAGCTCGCTGAATTCCATGAAGTCCGCGACCCGCCCAGCGTGCTCGAGGGCCTGGTTCAAGGATCGGCCATCCCCAAGGACTTTGACGTCGCCCCAGAATTCCTCGCGGAGTTGAACCACCTGCTTGAGGGCTTTCTCCAGCCCTTCCTTGGTGCGTGCCATGCCGCAGTTGTCCCAATTCAACTGGCCTAGGGCCCGGTGCAACTGGTCAACCGACCGCGAACCGTTGACGTTCAACAGCTTGTCAAAGCGCGCCCTTGATGAGGCTTCTGCTTCGCCAAAGGCATCGTGGCTTGTGGGGATGCGCTCGAGTTTGCGTCCAGCCAAGTGGGCGGTGACCGTGGCAGGGGCCACGTAGTAGCCATCCGCGAGGCCTTGCATCAAAGCACTGGCACCCAGTCGGTTGGACCCATGGTCACTGAAGTTGGCTTCGCCCAGTACGAACAACCCGGGCAGGGTGCTCTCTAGGTTGTAGTCCACCCAAAGACCACCCATGGTGTAGTGCACCGCGGGGAAGATGCGCATAGGTTCGCTGTAGGGATCTTCACCAGTGATTCGCTGGTACATTTGGAAGAGGTTTCCATAGCGCGCTTCGATAGTCGAACGCCCATCACGGGCGATGGCATCGGCGAAGTCTAGGTAGACGCTCAGGCCGGTGGGGCCGACGCCGCGACCATCATCGCAGACGGACTTGGCGTTTCGGCTGGCAACATCCCGGGGGACCAAGTTGCCGAAACTCGGATAGCGCTGCTCTAGGTAGTAATCACGCTCGCTCTCGGGGATCGTGGACGGGAGGCGTTTGTCTCCCTTGGTCTTGGGGACCCAAACGCGGCCATCGTTGCGGAGGGACTCGCTCATCAGAGTCAGTTTGGACTGGTAGTCGCCACTGACCGGGATGCAGGTGGGGTGAATCTGCGTATAGCAGGGGTTAGCGAAGAACGCGCCCCGCTTATGCGCGCGCCATGCGGCGGTCACGTTGCAGGTCTTGGCGTTCGTCGACAGATAGAAGGCGTTGCCGTAGCCGCCGGTGCAAAGCAACACGGCATCTCCGGAGTGGCGTTCAAAAGCACCAGTGAGTAAGTCCCGGGTGATGATGCCCCGGGCGACGCCGTCCACGTTGACCACGTCGACCATTTCGCAACGTGTCTTGACCTTTACCTTGCCCGCCGAAACCTGGCGCATGAGTGCACTGTAGGCACCTAGCAGCAGCTGCTGGCCGGTTTGGCCTCGGGCGTAAAAGGTACGCGAGACCTGGGCTCCGCCAAAGGATCGCGTGTCCAGCAGTCCGCCGTATTCCCGCGCGAAGGGAACGCCCTGCGCAACACATTGATCGATGATGTCGACGCTAACCTCGGCCAAACGGTGCACGTTGTGCTCCCGGGCGCGGTAGTCGCCCCCCTTGACCGTGTCGTAAAACAGACGATGAACGCTGTCCCCGTCGCCTTTGTAGTTTTTCGCCGCGTTGATGCCGCCCTGTGCCGCAATCGAGTGAGCCCGCCGGGGAGAGTCTTGAATGCAAAATGTCTGCACTTCATAGCCCATCTCCGCCAGTGTGGCGGCTGCGGAGGACCCGGCCAAGCCAGTGCCTACCACGAGGATTTTGAACTTGCGCCGGTTAGCAGGGTTGATCAGGGGCAGGTTGAACTTGTGGTTCGTCCAGGCGTCTTTTAGGTTTCCAGACGGGGTTTTGGAGTCAAGCATGGGGCTTGCGTGATTGGAACTCATGATGCCGCTCCTTGGCCAATGAACAATAGATAGAGGGGAATGGACAGGAACCCGAGGGTGATCAACGTGGCGATGGCGACGCTGGCGCAGCGCACATTTTGAGTCCAGCGTGGGTGACTTAAGCCAAAGGTTTGGAAGGCGCTCTGCAGAGCGTGACGCAGGTGCAACCCAAGGGCAATGATGCCACCGAGGTAGATCACTAAGCCGATGGGACTGGTGATACGATCGACCACCGCTTGACCAAGGTCTGCCACATCCGGGTTGCCCATGATTTTCTTGATGCGAAAATCAGCGATGTGGATCACCAGGAAGACGCCCAGCACCAAACCCGTAATCAGCATGGAACGGGAGGCCGTTGTGGAATTGCCCATGTTTGCACGCAGGCGGTATCCCTCGGGTCGGGCTTCACGGCTCTGGCGATTCAAGCTGAGGGCCAGTCCCATGTGGACCACAAAGAGCACCAAAAGTCCCACCTCCGCCACAATTAAAACCGGGCCAAGGGCCTCGAGCTTATCGGCGTACTCGTTGAGCGCTTCGGTACCGGAGAACAGGGTGAAGTTACCCAGCAAATGGACCACGACAAAGCCAAACAGGGACATGCCCGTGATGGCGAGGACGGTCTTACGACCGACGGAAGTATCTAGAAAGCGTCTTAGCGCATGCATGGGGATGACCTGGGAACAGGAGGGCCCAGAACCGTAGCGATGGCGGCGCCAAAGTTCTAGCGGGGAAGCCCTCTTCTTGCGTTATGGGGGTGATTTTCGCCTGATTCTAGCGATGGGGGAGTCAACTGGCGCTCTGGTGGGTGGGTCTTGCCCCCTGGGGCTGTATGCTCGCCCCATGGGCAAGAAGACCACTCGATTGCACATCTTCCGTCACGGCCAGGTGGCCGACCCCTGGCCAGGGATGATTTATGGGTGCCTGGATGTACCCCTGTCTGAGGAGGGCCATCGTCAAGCCCTTTGGGCCGCCCGAAGCCTCCAGGGCGTCGAACTTGGGGCGGTCATTTCCTCTGGGCTGCAGCGGGCAGAAACCAGTGCGGCGCACCTCAGGGAAGAACGTGGTTTAGACCGTCGCGACGAAGAGCGCCTGGTGGAAATCGACCGGGGTTCCTGGGCTGGATTGACCCCAGAACAGGTCAACGAACTTCAACCGGGTGGATTTCAAGCTTGGACCACCAGTTCTGGTTTGTTGGCGCCTCCCGGCGGAGAGACTGTTCAAGCCATGGCCGACCGCGTCGGGCCTAAGTTGCTGGAGTTAGCGGAAGAACATGCGGGCTCGACGATCGCCATCGTCGCGCACATGTGGGTCGTGCGCATTGCTCTGTGCATGGGCCTTGGACGGCCTTGGCAGGATACTGCCCAGTTGCGTGTGGGAACTGGGGCGCGTACGGATTTCGAGTGGACCGCATCCGATGGCTTGCGTTTCCTTGGGGCCGATGCACCCGAGGGTTCTGGCGTTGAAATCGATGCGGGCTGAAGCGCCTCTGCAAACAGGCCCTTTGGCGGACTTTGGCTGTAATCCAGGTTGAATTGGGGCCCAGTCCAGCCAACTCAAAAATAGAGATGGCTCGAATCAGTTAGGACGCCTGGAGACCACGGTGCTCCAGGTCGACTCCGCCAGCACCGTGTCATCTTCCTTTTGAACGAGCACCCCAAATTGGATCTTGCCCCGTTTGGCTTTTGGGCTGGGGTCGACTTCGACAACTTCCATGGTCACGCGCAAGGTATCGCCAACCCTGGCCGGGGATTTCCAGGCGATATCCATGCCAGCGATCGCCACCAGGGTCCCGTGAAAAATGCCCATTTGAACCGCGAGCCCGGTGGCGATCGATTGGACCAACATGCCGTGGGCTACGCGCCCTCGGAAAGGTGTGGATTGGGCGGTTTCTTGATCCATGTGGACCGGGTTGAAGTCACCTGAGATGCCTGCGAATTGCACCAGATCCGCGTCGGTAAGGGTGCGGCCATAAGTCTTGAAGGTCAGTCCAAGGGTGAAGTCCTCAAAATAGAGGCCTTTGGGCAATCGTTCGTCGGGGAGTTGTGCGGGGCTCATGAGGTTCCTATGTGCCTTGGCATTGCAGCGAATGGGAGACCTGAGAACAACCGGAGGCTCGCTGGAGGCGACTGAAAACCTGCTGGGGTGGATCCTTGATGGTGAAGCATGGGTTGTGGTGGGTAAGGAAGAAACCCCCCATACAAGCCCCTGAGGTCGTCTGATCTATACATAACATACATTATCCGACACGGCAGGCGGCTGGAACGGAGGCCCGGTATTCACTACCCAAACCAACCAGGGCCTCCACTGGGTCCCCTCCCCACTGCCCGGCCTGGTCGTTGCCCCTTAGGAAACCTCACGAGGTTCATCGAAACCCAGCCGATGGGATCAATAAGCCCACAAAGACCATGAAGCTGATCCCCATCACCCTGCTGCTCGCACTATCCGCCTGCACTGTACGATCTCAAGCCCCGATCGATCTGGGACCCACAACGGCTCGCTGGAGCGCCGGATACATCGATCTGCAGGTTTCCCATCCGCCCTTTGAACAGGTCGAGGCTAATTGGAAGGTCCGCATGCAGGTGCCCTATGTGTATCTCGAACACCGTGGGGCTTACGTGGATACGGGTTCATTGATCCCAGTTCTACAAGCCGAGCTGAGCGCCCAGGGCTTGGTACCGGATGGACCCCCCTTCTGCCTGTTTTATGACGACCCCGGGGTGACTCCCACCGAGGGGCTTCAATCGAGGGCCTGCATTCCTATCCATAGTAAGGTCCCGGTTCTGGCGCCTCTGGCATTTGGCCTCTTGCCCAGCACGACTGTGGCCTACGCCTTTGCATCAGGGGCCTACCCCGACGTTCCCCAGGCCTGGCCTGGGATCTTGGCCTATGTGGAGCGGCAGCACTGGGTTCCAGGTGGTCCGGTTCGCGAGATCTACCTGGTGGCACCCGAAGCTGAGCCGGATTTGGGCCAGCTCATGAGCGAAATTGAGATTCCCGTGCGCAGTACGCGCTGACGCGGCGATCCCCTCAAACCGCTAAGCGTCGGGGTTTTCCCGAATACTTCCCGGGTAGATCGTCCGCACTTCAAGGCGGTCTTCGTCGAGCAGCTTGGCCCGCAAAAGATCGCCCGCCTGGATCGAACGCAGCGCTTCGATGTCCGATTGGGTTCGAAACGGAACGCCTCCTAGAGCGGAAACCAGGAGTCCCGGTAGGCCCTTTGGATCTTCCGCTTCGATTACCTCGAACAGATCCCCATCGGATTCAGGGGCTTTGGGCAGGCTCTGGTTTAGCTCGAGAATGCGCTGTAAGTCGCCCAACCAATCCTCCCCACTCCCTTGCCAATCAGCCACTTCCAGGGACTGTTCTTGCTTGGCCCAATCGCAGAAGGCCGCGAGGGCGGGACCGAGAGCGGCAATTAGCTTGGGCTGAACACGTTGCTCGGGGCACCAAAAGAACAAGAACTGGCGTATTGCCTGGGCACCTAGTTCTTCCGGTTGATCAAAGCCGGATCCAAACTCAATCAGCAGATCGAGAGAGTCGAGTTGTTCCTGGGATAGGTGGATATCTTTTGACGCTTGAGCTTCCCAACGGAACTCCATCACCATGGGCCGAGCAACACCGTCGGGGTGCGCGATAGCGGGGGGATCCATGGTTTCTCCGCTGTCATCCTCCAGCCCCAGATCCCGTTCAAGGTCGTCCAAGAGGCCTTGCACATCTCGGCCTGCGGATTTCCCCCGGTCAAAGTCCGCCAGGGCTAAGTTTACGTCCTTGGGACTGGTCAGCAACGCCTCGGTTTCCTTCCGTAGGGCGTGCCAAGCGGCAGCCAGAACTGCTCTTGCTTTGGTGAGGTCCACATCCGTGTCAAAGGCCAGGTCATCGAGAATCTCAGCTAATTCGTCTTTGACCCCTACCGCCAAGGCATTGGGTTGCAGGGGCGTAGATCGCAGGCGCGCAAGGGTGTCCTGAATGACGGAGCCCGCTAACCCAGCATCATTCAAGAAATCCTCCGCATCATCGAGGGGGTCGAAATCGGGTGGCGTCGCGTCGGGCTGAGTGGACTCTTCGGTCAGCTGAAAAAAGGCTTTCTCAAGAGCCATTTGATCAAAACGCAAAAGGGTAGGTCCCCCACTGCTGCGACGTTGAGCTAAGTCCGCTGTGATGGCTCCGTGGAGTTCAGGATTGCGGAAGACACCTGCGGCTGGCGAGGCAAGTACTGCGCCATCCCCATCAGGGTGCAAGCGTCCGATAATCAAGTCTCCCGTTTCGAGAGGAGGAGCATCGGGGTTGGGACGCAGGGAATGTTCTTGCAGGCAGCCCAGGTCTTCCAAGCAGGCGGCTCCATCTTCCGCGAACTTGAGCACAGTGAAAATCCCTGCGTTGGAATCCAGTAGAGCCCGTTCTCCCCGATCACAATCCTCCAACTTATCTGCAACCAGCTCCCGCCACTCCCCTAGCAGACGCTCGCAGGGGACGCCTTCCAAGTGGGGGCTGTGACGTTCGAACAGGAACCACTCCTGGTGTCGGCGCGCATTGAGCAGGCCATCCACCTGGAGTTCCTGGGGAGTGTCCTGTTGGGTGAAGAACTCTCCCACGCTGGCGGCCAGCTCTTTTTCAAGGGCGGGATTCAAGCGGGCCAGGGTCAGCAGTTGGGTGAAGCCAAGCTCTAAATCGGTGGGCGTGATGGGTGCCATAGCCCGGTAGTTTAGCCCATAGGGCACCTGGGAGCCAAACCAGCCCTGAGGGACCCTTGGAATGGTCTCCAGAGAATGCCATGATGTTCCCCATGCAAGCCGATGAGTTGACCGAGGCGGTCCGAGCCTCCAGCGTCTGGGCCTTGGCCTGGATCGATCAATTGGGCCTGGGTTTGGCAGGGCTCTTTTTGGTGCTGGGGATTTGGCGCGGCCTTTGGGGCCAGGTTCTACGTCTCTTTGGCTTGGTGGCCGCTGTGGTGGTCGCCCGCCAATTATTCGGCCCTCTCGGGAGCGTTCTGGAGAATTGGGGGCTTGGCCTAGGCACAACCCTTTCTGGCACCCTGGCTTGGTTCATGATTTTTATCTCCGTGATGCTGGTGGTGGCCATGCTCGCGAGGCTCGGCAAGGAGGCTCTGGCGGCCATGCAACTGGGCCTCTGGGATAGGGCAGGTGGCGCCATCGCCGGCTGCTTGACCGGTCTCTTACTCCACGCGGTGCTCCTATTCGTGATGTCCGTGGTGGCTCCCGGCTGGGCTTCCGGCACCCTCGAAGGCACACACTCGCACACCCTGCTGGAAAAATTCACCCTTCTTGCCCAGGAAGCCCTGGAGAAGACGGACCAGGATCTCCCCGGTCTTGGGGTCGATCCGATGACCGTGGAAGAAGAAAGCCAGCAGGGCTGACCTTTTCCGGGGTTGACCTCACTCGCGCCCCATGAGAAACTGGGCTCTTCACAATACGTCAGGTGCCCCACGCGGGGGAAGTTCGTGCGATTCGAACGCGGTCCCGCCACTGTATAGCCCATTCATTGGGCTGAGCCAGGATTCTCGCAGGTGCACCGGGACCCCAAGGGGTCTGGTCTGAAAGTTGTTTTCTCCCGAGATTTGTCTCTTGGGACAGCTGGCACCCAGCCCTTGGTCCATTCAGCGGAGTACTGATTGGAACACCCATGAAAAATACCTTCTCATTCCGTGCCCTTGGTGGCATTTGTTTATTGGCGCCGGCCCTGTCGGCATTCCTTCTACTAGTCCCCTCTGCCATTGCGCAGACGGTTGCCCGACCCGGGTACCAATTGGTGGACTCAGCTCCCGTTGCCCTCGGCGGAGCAGTCAGCTCGCTGACCGACGGCAGCTATGTGACCTTTGATGGTCAAAGTGTGGACCTTTGGGACGCGGCTGGTTTGCACCAGCTGAACCTCGGTTCTTTCCCCACCCAGCTCTTTGTGAGCTTCATCGCGGTTCACCCTAGCCAGACTTTTGCAGTCTTCGGAGAGAGTTCCAACGGTGAGATTTACTCGGTGAACTTGGATGGCTCGGGGATGACTCTTCTGGCCCAGGCGGCATTCAACTATGCCTTTTGTTTCGATCCCGATGGCTCGCGAGGTTGGCTTTCCGCCGCTTTGGGCGGTTGGGGTGCGGGCAATGACTTGCTGGAGATCGACCTTGCCAGTGGCCAATTAACCCAGCGTGCTCATGTGGCGGGGCCCTCGGGCCCACTCACCACGGACAGTGTGGGGAACCTGTACTACGGGACCCAATTCGATGGCTGGCCGGTACCTCCGGACACCCAAAATTTGATCCGCTTCGATGTGGCAGATCTGCAAAATTCGGGGGCCCTGACTGAGTTGGACGCGACGGTTCTGATCGAGCAATTGGACGGCACCAGCGGCATCGTCATTGACACGACCGGATCCGGTGTCATGTTCGTGGTAGAGAGCGATCCCACCGGGGCCGCGGAGAACATTTTGCGGCGCTATGACTTGGCGGGTAATTTGCGCGACGAAGTCTTGGCTGCCACCGCATCGATCAATGGACTTGAGCTGGTGGCTTCTGCCGACACCTCGATCCTGGCCCCCTATCAACCCCAGGGGGCGCAACTGCGCGTGTGCAGCACGGACTATAACTTTGGGGTCAGCGCACGCCTGACCCTTGAGAGCAAGCGCTGCGGAATCACTTTCAATGGACCCACAAGTGCCAATGCAGGCCCAGCGGTGGTGACGGTTCGCGATGTGCCGATAGGGGGCAGCGCTTCAATCATGTTGACACGCACCGCATTCCTGCAGTCGCCCGAATTCGAGATGGATTTGGGCTGGGGTGTACCCGTGTTCTTAATGACCGAACCTGTACTCATCCTGAGGCGCACGATGGCTTTCGCCGCGGATTCCGTAGGTGAGGTTCAACTGGCGTACCAACAGCCCGATTATATGTTCTCGGTGGTTGCCTTTCAGGCGGTGATCAGGGACGCGACGGGGTCGCCCGTGGGTACCAGCGAAATCGTGGTGAACAACTAAGTTCGTTCCACGACGGGGTGCGGTGACAAGCGGTGCCCCAATTTTACAGGCCGTCCTTTCCACTGGAAGGGGCGGCCTTTCTCATGGGCTGTCAATCACTCCTCGAGTTCGACGCCCGTAACCCAGGGCAATCGTTCCTTGAGTCGCGGAGACACGGCCCCTTGAAGGGTCAGAACACTGGCGCTGCATCCGCTGCAAGACCCATGGGCCCGCAGGATCACGCGGCCATCAGGCGTGATGCGTATCAGAGTTAGGTCTCCCCCATCCGCCCGGAAGGCTGGGCGGAGCTCTGCGAGGATTTCCTCCACCGCAGATGCGGCGGAATTTGGAGCGGCAGGGGCGCGCTTGAAAAAGCGGCCAACCAAGGGAAGGCGATCTAAAGAAATCATGTCTAAGCGAGGTACTCCTTGGGCAACATCAAGTCCAGCCCACTATTCGAGACACTCTCCACCACCCTGGCACCGGGTACCTGAAGGACCACTTGACTGGGATCACTGCCCGGCACACACAGTCGCCAGCCATCTGTTTCCATATCGAGGCTCCAGGCCCGTCCGGTGGATTCCTCGCCTACCTGCCAAAGCAGACTCCCCAGGGCCCAAGGCACTGACCAACCGTCCGGGGTGCAGCCCATCAAGCGGGGCAGCGTTGACGGGCCCGAAGGCATGGAACGGTCTTCGCGGCGGGCGGCCTTGGTGGCGAGCCCCACGATCCAGTCGAGCCCCGCTTGTTCCCGGCGGGCAAGCAAAATGTCATGGCCTCCGGCAGCACCGAGAACCCCAATCAACCAACCAAGGCGCTGGGCCTGATCCCCAGCTCGAGAGAGTTCCCCCTCGTGGGTCGCCAGCAATTCCTCACCCTCCGGCAGGGTCGTGAGCGCGTGCAAACCGGTCAGCAACTGCGTGGTATTTGCCAACTCGTGAAGGAGAGTCGGTAAAAGCGCTTTGGCCAAGGCGTCCATGGGAGTCTGGGTCGCACACGCCACCCAAAAAGGGGGTGTGGTACCGGGCAAGGGACTCGAACCCTCATGGAGTTGCCTCCAACGGATTTTGAATCCGTCGCGTCTACCATTCCGCCAGCCCGGCGCGAGGCAGCAGGGTAGAGAGCGCACGGGCTTCCTGCAAGGGACAGGTCCCTCGGTTGTGGAAAAATGGGCTGGGAGACGGGGGGTGACCCGTTTCTAGAGTCAGTCTTCCGTCAGAAGGGCTCCGAAAGCGGATTCGAGGCCCACCTCCAATCCCTCAAGGATCTGCACATGCTGGAGGGCCAAGAGAATGCCCGGGCCAAAGGCCTCCCGGTTCGTGACCCGATGGGCTAGGCCCAGGGATTCGTGGCCCCAGGCGAAGGTCACTGTTTGATTGGCAAGCACGCCCTCACGCCGTTCAGACCCGATGGAGACCGGGCCGGCTCCATCGGCTTCCAGCAGGGCCGCAGTCCATAGAGAGGTTCCTGATGGGGAGTCGACTTTCTGTGGATGATGCTCCTCCAGGATGCTGACCTGCACAGGGTCGATCCCCGATGCAGGACAAAATCGCATGGCAAGTCGTGCACAAATTTGCTGGATTGTGATCCCAAGGCAAAAGTTGGGTACCACCAAACAGCCTCGCTGGGTTTGTTTTGCCAGACCTTGCAGTTCTTGCAGTTCCGCCTGGTGCAAACCGCTGGTGCCGATCACAGCTCGCACACCGCATTCTAAAATGGTTCGTGCGTGGGTTGCTCCTAAGCCCGCAACGGTCAGGTCTAAGGCCACTTCGCTTTGACTGCTGGCGAGACTGGTACCAAGGTCATCGTCCCGGGTTATGCGCGCCACCAATTCCAAATCCACTGCTTTGACAATCCAATCGCAGGCCAACTGGCCCATACGCCCATTGGATCCCACCACGGCGACTCTTGTGGGGTTGCCCATTAAATAAGGGGTCTGGAGGCTAGAAGGGCGTGATCAAGTATCTTGTGCACGAGCTCCGAAAAGCCAATTCCGACTGCGCCGGCAGCCATGGGCAAGAGCGAGCGTTGGGTGAATCCCGGCAGGGTGTTGATCTCTAGGCAAACGGGCGGACCGCTTTGGGGGACGATGAAGTCCATGCGCGCGTATCCAGCGCAGCCCGCCACCCTAAAGGCGTGCTGGGCAATGCTGGCCACTTCCTCGCAGCGTTCAGGCCCAAGGTTTTTGGGCGGGCAAAATTCCTTGGCACCATCGCTGGTGTATTTTTCCTTGAAGTCAAAGAAATGTCCCTCGTGGGGACAGACCTCTACTAGGGGAAGTGCCTCGGGGAGATCGCCGCCCAAGTCCAAAAGTCCCACGGTGACTTCCACCCCTTGAATGGCGGACTCGACCAAGGGCTCGTCACCGCTGGCCCAAACCCCATCGAGGGCCGCGGCCAGATCCTTCCAGTCGGTGATGCAGTGGGTCGCGAGGGACGATCCACCGCGACGGGGTTTCACGAACCAGGGGCCCTCCCCGTCGGCTTGGCAAGCTTGGGCCTGATGCGCCCGAACTCCATCCGTGCCGATCAGGGCTCCCGGGGCAACACCATAGCCTGCATCCTGGAAAAGGAGCCGACTGAGGTGCTTGTCCATGCAGAGGGCTGATGCCGCCACGCCTGAGCCTGTGAAGGGAATGTCGAGGCTGCTCAAGAGTCCTTGCAGGCTGCCGTCTTCTCCCCCACCCCCATGAAGTCCCAGGAGAAAGAGTGGGTTGGGGGGCAGGTTGCCCAAAAAAGCAGCGGGGGGGGCAATTGTGGCTCCGTCGTCCCAACGGCCATCGGCTAGCCACTCAATGCACATGTATCCCCGGACCGTGCCCTGTTCCTTGAGCGCAACCAATCCCTCTCTCAGGGCGACCCCGCTCTTCAGAGAGATCTCACGTTCACCGGAGGTGCCCCCCATGAGGAGCACCACATAGCAGTCGGCAAGGCCAATCCCGCTGGGGGAATGTCTGGGATCAGCGATAGAGCCAACCATCCTCGTCCGGGGTCATCTGCCGTTGAGTCTCGCAAAACTGTTCCACGTTTTCCGCCACCCTCGGATCCACCTCAAGGGGCAGAGTGCCATCGGGGTTTCGCTCGGGGAGATCTAGGCCAGCGGCCTCCAACATGCGTCCGAAGGACTCGGTCAGGGCCAAGCGGCAACTGGCCGGAGAATCGCTGCCCTCTGCGTTCTTGACCGGAGCGAACTCCTCTTCCCGACGCACTTCGAGAGTGACGCTGTTAGCCGCCGCACCGAGAGCATCAAACACAAAGGTTTCGAATTTAACCCCTGGTATCTCCGCGACCTGCCCCTCTGCATTGATTCCCTTGAGGTTCTTTCGGGCCAGGTGCCAGGGCAAGTCCAGCTGACCGTCCAGGGTGAGCTGTTCGGCAAATTCACGGCGAATCATATGCACCGCAATGTTGCCCGCACGGAAACGTAGTTGCCCACCGGAATCACGTTCCTCGCGTAAGGATTCGGGCAGATCCGAGTATTCGATGCATCCGAGTTTTCCGTCAGCCAGTCCCAAAACCCCGACTTTTTCGCCGGGCTCGTTCTTGGTCACAACCTTGCTTGACATGTCAGCCTCGGCCATGGCGTGCAAGCCCACAAAGAGCGGGTCGGCCGGGCGAACCAGGGGGTTGTCCACTTGGAAGTAGCTGAACTGTTCGATTCCGAGGGATGCCGCCAGGTCGAGCATGCCCTCGGATCGCAAGGCCTGCAGGGTGCCCCCGTGCCCGTTGGGCGCCAAGAACAATTCATCCGGGGTGGTGCGCACGATGCGCCCCTCCTGATCGAGGGCGGGCAGCATTTCCTGGGTGAAGAAGTGGACGTTTTCACTCCCGAGGCCAAAGAAGTCTTGCTCTTCAAAGAACGCACGGGTGGCACCATTGTTAGTGGCAGATGTCATCACGAACCAGGTGATGCGCGTACCAAAGCGCTGCTTTGCAGCGGTAAGCCGAGCGGCGTGCCAACCGAAGAGACTCAGGCCACTGACCGGTCCAACCCCCACCATGCCCTTGGGCCCATCGAACCCCAAACGACTGCCCTGCCCACCGGCCACCAGCACGAAACCAACCTTGCTCTCTGAGAGGAGCCTCTCGCCCAAGGCAATCGCTTTCTGGGCGTAAGCCTGCTGTTCCTCGGTGCGTTCCAGAGGAAAGGTCATGGGCGCCTCGAAGGACTGGGCCTCATGTTCTATGGGCTTGCGGAGGTGCTCCCCAAGTTTTTGAATCTGGGGGAGGTCTAGGGCCCGCAGGGCGGACAGGAGGTTTCTGCGGCTCTCTTCACTCAGGCTGTCCCAGCTTCCCAGCAGGTGCACTTGCCCAGCCGCCTCGAGGGCAATGGCCAGATCGTTTGGTATCTCTAACGTCATGGCCCCAGCTTAGCGTTGCGCGCGCTGGATTCGAAAGCCGAACTAGGCGTAGAACCCAAGTCTCGCACTCAGGCGGCTCGAGAACCGAGGCTTGGGGACGTCTGGGCCTAAACCGCTTGCCGCTCAGCCGAGAGTATCTCGAACATTTGCTCAGTCAGGTGGAGCAGAGCATCGATGCGTTTTTCAGCGAGCACTTGACGGCGGACGAGTTTTTCAACCACCGGGGGCAGGATGGCTTCGCGAACGTAGTTGTTGATCATGTTGATGATCTCTGCCCTATCCGCGTTAGGCAGCTTGTGGAAATGGTAGTGGAACTTGTCCTCGAGGATTTCCTCGGTGATAGCCATGCATTCCGCGGTCACCTCTTCCACGCTCTGGCGGTCATGCTCTGTGTGAAAAGTTTCGACCTTGTATTGGTGTAGCAAATCCTTGAAAGTCTGATGCAATGTGTGGCTCCGATTGTTAATCCGGGGGCGGATTGCCCCCGCTAGACCCATTGTAAGAGCTAGCGTCCGAAAACGAAAGGGGCGCAGTTGAACGTCTGAAGAGTATCTCCGCACCTTAGGATGACGCCAACGGCAGAACCCTAGATGCATCCCAAAGGGATGCTAGAAAAGGGGTAAGTGGACCTTAGTCCACTTTTCCGATACAGATCGACACGTTGTGCCCGCCGAAGCCCAGGGAGTTACACAGGGCGTTGCGGACCACCAAGGCCCGGGCTTCTCCGGGCACATAGTCCAGGTCACAATCGGGATCGGGGGTGGTGTAGTTGATCGTGGGATGGACTTGGTCCGTGTGCACCGCCAGGGCGGTGTAAACCAATTCAACCGCGCTGGCCGCACCCAAGAGGTGCCCAATCATGGATTTGGTGCTGGAGACTGCCAGCTTATAAGCGTGGTCCCCAAAGACACGCTTCAACGAGGTTGTCTCAATGGAGTCGTTGAACGCAGTGCTGGTGCCGTGGGCGTTCACATACTGCACATCTTCAGGCTGGAGACCCGCGTGGCGCAAGGCTTCGGCGTAGGCGCGGGCAGGGCCACGCCCATCTTCCCGGGGAGCGGTGATGTGGTAGGCGTCGTCGGTGGAGCCATAACCCTTAACCTCGGCATAGATTTTCGCCCCACGGGCCCGAGCGTGCTCGAGCTCTTCCAAGACAAGCATTCCGCAGCCCTCGCCCATCACAAAGCCGTCGCGATCCTTGTCAAAGGGCCGTGAAGCGGCTGTGGGGTCGTCGTTGCGTTTGGACAGTGCCCTTGCAGACGAAAAGCCCGCCATGGATAGAGGAGTCACGGCGGATTCAGAACCGCCTGTCACCACCACGTCCGCGTCGTCCCACTGAATCGAGCGCCAAGCCATGCCGATGGCGTGACCTGCCGAAGCGCAGGCGCTGGTGGTTGTGAAAGCGGTCCCAAGCAAACCATGGCGGATCGCCACTTGACCGGAAACCGCGTTGGCCATGATGCGAGGGATGAAGTGAGGGGAAACCCGTCGGGGCCCCTTTGCTTGCAACACGCCTTGCTGCTCGATGATGCCCATGATGCCGCCGATGCCCGTGGCCACGATCGTCCCACAGCGCTCACGGTATTCCTCGGGCTGATCCCGGATGTCCCCGAGCCCGGCGTCCTGCAGGGCCTCGTCGGCCCCGAGCAAAGCCCACATGGTGAACGGGTCAAGCTTGCGCAAGTCAGACTTGGCGAAGCCATGATCCGTGGGTTCCCAGTCGACCATACCACCGATCTTGGTGGAATGTTCGCTGGTGTCAAAGGACTTGATTAGGGCAACCCCACTCTCACCCCGAAGGATGCGAGGGAAGGTGTCCTTCACCGAGAGCCCAAGGGAATTGATCGTCCCCAGGCCGGTGATAACTACGCGGCGCATATTGATTGATCGAACAGAGAGGGAGTGCCCCCAAGGGCGCTGCTCCCACCTCCGTTGGCAGGCTTAGAGTTTTCCGCCGATGTACTCGACGGCGGATCCAACGGTACGCATCTTGTCAGCGTCTTCGTCGGGGATGGTAATTTCGAATTCTTCTTCAAGGCACATGACCAACTCGACGGTGTCGAGGGAGTCGGCGCCTAGATCTTGGACGAAGTCCGTTTCGGGTTTGATCTGGTCAGCCGTCTTGTCCATCTGGTCACAGACGATTTTGATGACGCGGGATTCGATTGAGGCAATGGTGTCGCTCACTAGAGATATCTCCGAGGGTCCGGTTGGTCGAGTTGAATTGCCGAACGAATGCACGGCAAAGAGAATTTGGTCAGGTTCTAGCCTAGAGGGAGAGGCCTCCGTCCACCACTAGAGTCTGGCCGGTTATATACCCGCCGGCAGGGCCGGCGAGGAATGCTGTCAGAGCGGCGATCTCCGAGGAGTCGCCGATGCGTGCAAGGGGAATGCCCTTGAGGAGGTCGGAGCGCTGGTCTTCGTTGAGAGCGGCGGTCATATCGGTCTCAATAAATCCAGGGGCGATTGCATTGCAGGTGACCTTGCGTCCGGCTAATTCCTTGGCCACGGAGCGGGTCAAGCCGATCACGCCAGCCTTGGAGGCCGCATAGTTTGCCTGGCCTGCATTGCCCGTAACCCCCACCACCGAAGAGATGTTGATGATCCGGCCCGCGCTCTTCATCAGAGGCCGAGCGGCGGCTTGGATGAAGTTAAAGGTGCCCTTGAGGTTGACCCCGATTACCTGATCGAAATCCTCTTCGCTCATACGCAGGAGTAAACCGTCCTGGGTAATGCCCGCATTGTTCACCAGGATGTTCAAGCCACCCAGTTGCTGCACCGCGTCTTTGACCAGAACTTTGACCGCAGCGCCATCGGCCACGTCTACACCCAGGGCTAAGGCACCATCGGTCAGGGCCGCGCACTCGGCGGCAGCGGACTCAGCGCTCTGGACGCTGGTGGCAACGCAGGCCACCCGGGCCCCTTGCCCAGCCAGGGCTAGGGCAATGGCACGGCCGATCCCGCGGCTTGCGCCGGTGACCAAAGCTGCTTGGCCTTCGAGGGGCCGCTGTGAATCGGAAGAAGTCATTGCTGTGAGCGCATTCTAGGCATGAATGCCCACCAGAGTCATGCTGAAAGATCGCTGGGGCTTGCGATGGACCGGACCTGGGCATCTTTTGAAGTTTTGCGCATCAGTCCAGAGAGGACTTTTCCCGGTCCGGGCTCAAGGAATTCAGTCTGCCCCTGGGCCAGAGCAGCCCTTATGGACCGCTCCCAGAGCACTGGGGCGCATACTTGACGAGCCAAGAGGCCCCGGATCCCATCGGGGTCCCCGGCCGGCTCGGCGGTCACGTTCGAGATCACAGGGATTTTTGGATTGTGGATTTTTACTTGGGCCAGGACCTCTTCCAGGCGGTCCGCAGCCGGCCGCATGACCTCCGAGTGGAAGGCACCCGCCACGCTGAGGCGCATGCAGCGCCGAATACCGTGTTCCTTGGCCGCTGCTTCCGCCGCATCCATGGCTGCGTTCTCCCCAGACAGGATGATCTGGCTGGGGCTGTTGAGGTTCGCCACCTGGCAGATGCCAGCGCTGGAGGCTTGTTGGGCCAGGGCACTTGCAGACTCTTCGGTGGCACCCAGCAAACTGAGCATGCCACTGGGAGTTGCCTCCGCAGCCTCCTGCATGGCTTGCCCCCGCAATCGCACGAGGCGCAGGGCATCAGGGAGGGAGATTGCTTCCGCCAACCAGAGGGCGCTGTACTCCCCTAGGGAAAGGCCGGCGGTGAGGGGCACACTCGAGCGGTCCAGCTGCCCCTCGGATTCCAGGACCCGAATGATCGCCACGCTGGTGGCCAGAATCCCCGGCTGAGCGATGTCCGTGCGATTGACATCACTGCCCTCGCTCCAGATTGCATCGCTGAGGGAGAAACCTAGGGCTTCGTTTGCCTCTTGAAAGGTTTCTCGGGCGACAGGAAATGCCTGGGCCCAATCTTGGCCCATACCGACAAATTGAGCCCCTTGGCCCGGAAAGATAATTGCTGCAGTCATGAAATTGTGAGGGTTTCTACCAACGCAATAGGTTCGCGCCCCAGGTCAAGCCCGCGCCAAAAGCGACAAGTACTACATACTTGCCTTCTTGGAGGCGGCCCTCTTCAAGAGCCTCGTGAAATGCGATGGGCACGCTGGCGGCAGATGTATTGCCGTAGCGCTGAATGTTGATCATCACCTTGTCTTGGTTCCAATCCAAACGGTCGAGGGCCCCTTCGATGATGCGTTGGTTGACCTGGTGAGGAATCACGCAGCAGAGGTCTTCTTCGTCGATGCCCTCCATGGCCCAGCGAATCAACTCGGCCATTTTGTGCACTGCAAAACGATAGACCTCGCGGCCCTTGAGCTTGATGAAGTGCTCATCGCTCACATAGGAGTCCATGTTGTGGAAGTGGCTCGTGCCGCCCATAGGCATGGCGATCAGACCGTGGCCCGATCCGTCTGCCCCAAGGGTACTGCGCAGAATCTCGCCCCGCTTGCAAATATCAAAGGGCTGCAGAACCGCGGCTCCCGCCCCGTCCCCGAAAATGATGGCGGAACCCCGATCTGTTTTGTCGAGCATGCGCGATAAAGCTTCGGTGCCGATGACTAGCACATTCTTGGCGAGGCCAGCTGCGATGTGCGTGCTCGCCACCTGCATCGCGGTCAAAAATCCAGTGCAGGCTGCACTCACATCAAAGGCCGAACAGGTGGCACCCAGGTTGTGTTGAACCTGGCAGGCCACAGAGGGAAACACTAAGTCGCCCGAGATGGTTCCCACCACGATGAGGTCCAAATCCTCGGCTTTCAAACCCGCGTTGGCCAGGGCCTGGCGTCCGGCTCCGGTGGCCAGATCCGAACAATTCACCCCATCCTCGACCCAGCGCCGTTCGCGAATCCCCGTGCGTTTGGTGATCCACTCATCGTTGGTGTCGATGATCTGAGCCAGATCATCATTGGTGATCAGCTGGTCCGGCAAGCAGATCCCTGTTCCGGCGATTCCGGCAGTTTGGATTTTGGTCATGGCTGGGGTTGAGAGTCTGGATTCCAGTCCGAGTCTAGCGCCGCCGAACGGTCGGATCGAGGGGGTACCCCCTGCGAGAGCCAGCTTAATGGGACAAGGAGACTCTCCCCACAGGCTAGTTGGGTTCCGTTCAGGGGGAAGGCCGGGCCTAGGCCCGTCCGGCCAGGGCTGCCACGGTCTTGCCGTTCACGTCCGAATCCACCGCCTGAGCGGCGGCCTTGAGGGCGTTGTAGACCGCGTTGGCATCGGAGCGGCCATGGCCGATGACCACCACTCCTTGGACTCCAAGTAGGAGCGCCCCCCCGTATTCGGAGTAGTCAACGCTGGCCATGACCTTGCCCAGCACTTCCTTGGGAACGGGACTGCCCGCATCCTGGGCACCGTTAATGACCTTTCCTAATAGGAACGCGCCAAAACCCTCGATCAGTTTGATCACTACATTGCCGGTGAAACCGTCGGTGACGACAACGTCAGCGTTGTCACTGAAGAGCCCGTCAGGTTCGATGTTACCCACAAAGTTGAGGTTGCTCTCAAGCAGCAAGCCCCGAGCTTCCTTGGTTAAATCTGTGCCCTTCTGGTCCTCTTCGCCGATGTTGAGCAGACCCACCCGGGGCCTTTGGACCCCAAGGACCCCTTCCTGGAGAGCAGCTCCCATGATCGCATACTCAACCAAGTCCGATCCACGGGGTGCAGCGTTGGCCCCCATGTCCAAAAGGGTCATGGCCTTGCCAGTCATGCTGGTGGTGACAGCGATTCCCGGGCGGCGAACGCCGGGAAGGGTGCGCAAGATCAGGGTGGCAGCTCCCACCATAGCGCCGGTGTTGCCCATGGATACCGCTGCGGCGGCTTCCCCAGATTTCACCGCTTGAATGCACATGGGGATCGTTGCCTTGGGCTTAGCGCGAAGGGCAATCCCAGGCTTTTCATCCATGCCAATCACCTCAACACTGTTGAGGATCGAAAAGCGATCTTCGGCGGAATGCTCCGCGAGGATTCGGCGTATCTCTTCTTCGGGACCAACGAGCAAAATGCGCTCCGCAGGCAAACCGTCGTCCTGTGCGGGATCGGTTGCACGCAAAGCGCCTTCGAGGATGAGGCGAGGGGCGTGATCGCCCCCCATGACATCCAAGGCAATACGGCCAGTGGTCGTCATCCTTACAGACCCAGAGGAAATCAGAAGTCTTCGCGCTCGAAGACTTCGCGGCCACCTTGGCCACCCTTATCGAATCCGTAGTGGGTGGATTCCTTTTCGTTGACACGGTGGGGCCGAGTCAAGGCACCGGAGCGCGGGTCGCGCTGCAGGGCCTCGGGCTTGATCGCAAGGTGCGAACGGCGGATACCTTTGCGGGCTTTGGAGGTTCGGCGCTTGGGATGGGGCATGGTCTAGGAGGGGGCTGAAGGCCCCGGGGAATCGTCGGTCAAGGGGGTTGGCGGGGTTCAAAGTCCACCAGTGAAGCGACAGAGGGTACCCTCAGCGGGGGGAGAGGTCAAACATTCGCCGAAATATGCCTGCCCCAGGGGGTAGAGCACCTAGACAGCCGCCCCGGGGGTGGCTGGGGTGGACTACCCGGCTCACTCTCCGATATCCTCGTTCCAAAGCTCTGGATTCTCGGCGATGAACTCTTTCATCATACTCAGGCAGTCAGGGTCGTCCATTAGGACCACTTCCACGCCTCGGCTGCGCAAGAGAGCTTCTGCCCCCAAAAAGGTGCGGTTCTCCCCAATCACCACCCGCGGGATGCCATACAGCAGGATCGCACCGGTACACATGTCGCAGGGCGAAAGGGTCGTGTACATGGTCGATCGGCGGTACACAGCTGCGGATTGGCGCCCCGCAGCCTCCAGTGCGTCGGTTTCACCGTGCCGGATAGGCGAGCCCAGTTGGATCCTCTGGTTATGGCCCGCACCGAGAACACGACCGTCGCAAACGAGGGCTGCCCCGATGGGGATCCCTCCTTCGGCGAGCCCGGTCTTGGCTTCCTCGATAGCGATCGCCAGAAACTTCGGGTCGTTCGGTGTCATGGTCGAATCAAATGGCCTTTCCTGAGATCACGCCAACGCGGTGCAAACCTGTTTCTTAACCGCTTCCATGGCATCGTTCAGACCGTCGGGGTTGAGACCCTGGCCCTGGGCCGCATCCGGGCGGCCGCCGCCGCCGCCACCCAAGAATCCCGCCAGGGTCTTTGCAAGGTCCCCGGCTTTCAATCCCTTGTTGATGGCCTCGCCACCGGAAAGCACCAGGAATGGCACCTTTCCATCGGACTGGCTAAGCAGGGTGATGCAGTGATTTGGGGAGAATGACTTGGCCCGGGCAGAAAGTTCGCGCAAGCCGTTGGCGTCCATATCTCCCACCGCCACCACGCCCCAAAGGACGCCGTCGGTCTCGCTGAGTTCGCTCTTGACCTTGTCGGCCAATGCTCCCAAGTCTCCCATGGCCGCTTGACGGGCCTTTTTCTTGGCCTCTTTCAAATCCCCCTGCAGGGCAGAGATACGCTCGGGAACTTCTTGGGCCGAAGTTTTGAGTAGGTCCTGGGCTTGGGCCAACAGAGCTCGCTGCTCGCGGAAGTGTTTCCCAGCGGGACGCCCGACGACGGCTTCAATCCGTCGCACTCCAGCTTGAATTGCCTTTTCCGACAGAATCGCAAAGCTGCCCAGGTCTCCACTGCGGTTCGCATGGGTGCCACCGCAGAGTTCCATGCTCCAGCCCCCCATGTCCACTACCCGGACCGTGTCTCCGTATTTCTCACCAAAAAGCGCTGTCACCCCGCGCTGGGTGGCCGCGTCATAGGATTCCTCGGTAGAGGTCACCGGGTGGTTGGCCTGGATCGCCTCGTTGATGAGCCCTTCGATACGTTCAATTTGCGCAGGCTTGAGGCCCTTGGGTTGACTGAAGTCAAAGCGCAACCGGTCTGGACCTACAAACGAGCCTTGTTGGGTTACATGGTCGCCGAGAACTTCGCGCAGGGCCCGGTGCAAAAGGTGGGTGGCCGTGTGATTTGCGCGA
The DNA here is from genome assembly GCA_028823345.1 of Planctomycetota bacterium. Taxonomy (GTDB): domain Bacteria; phylum Planctomycetota; class UBA1135; order UBA1135. The sequence continues at coordinate 1,384 of JAPKBR010000050.1, read as the reverse complement.
ACGTCTCTACGGTGGTCGTGGTCCACGGCACAGGAGACCGCAACTCCGGTCTCGATCAAGCCTTCGCTGACGCCCAGGTGTACCACCACGCCGCCCACCTTTTGGGTGTCGCGCACATGGAAACCAAAAGTGCCATCCGGGTTGCTGATTTTGCCCCGGTCCCCCACTTGGCCGCCGCTTTCACCATAGAAAGGCGACTCATCGAGCACCAAACGCTCGCCCCGCCCTTGGTCCCCGAGCAAAGCCATGACCTTGCCTATGCCGGCCTCGCCCAAAACCTCTTCGGGACTACCTTTCCCATGGCCATAGACCAGGGAGCGTGTTTCTTTCAACCCAGTCAGCTCTTCGGCGGAGAGCAATTGCTTAAATGAGCCCTCTCCTCGGCTGGCGGCTGAGTGATCGTTGCGCGCAGCTTCCCAGCCATCGAGGTCCAGCTCAAGTCCGCGCTCACGCCCCAATAACTCCACCAGATCCTGAGGAAAACCATAGGTGGCGTAAAGCTCGTAACTCTCCCGGCCCGGCAAGGTTGCACCCGACTCGAGCTTGCCAGCTAGTTTTTCGAACTGCACAAGACCCCGGTCGAGGGTTGTACGGAAGCTCTCCTCTTCGCTCTTAATGACCAAGGCGGCATGATCCGTTCGCTGATCGCCGCAGGCCGTTCGGACGAGGCCGAAGGCCTTCTGGCCCAGCTGCCGGACGAGATTCAGGCAGACCCTGCGATCGAACGTGCGCGTTCGGCGCTCACTATCGCCGCGGACAAGCGCGACCCGGCCGAACTGCAGGCCATGCGGGACAAGGTCGATGCCGCGCCGGAGGATCATAACGCGCGGCTGGAGCTCGCCAACGCCGAGATGGCGGACGGCAACCGCGATGCCGCCGCCGATCATCTCCTGCACATCGTCAAGGCCGACCGCGGCTGGAACGACGGCGCCGCGCGCACCCGCCTGCTCGCCCTGTTCGAGACGATCGGACTGGAAGATCCGTGGGTGGCGCAGCAGCGCCGCCGCCTGTCCGAAATCCTGTTCGGTTGATGGCGCTCCGCCCGCCGCTTTCCGGCGAGACGCTGCGGTTCGCGATCTTCCCGCTGCCCGGCGCGCTGCTGTTTCCGGGCATGCATCTGCCGCTGCATATCTTCGAGGATCGCTACCGCGCGATGATCAGCGATGCGATGGCGCGCGACCGGCGGATCGGCATGATCCAGCCGCGCGGCCCCGGCGACCCTGCGCCGCTGTACGAAGTCGGCTGCCTGGGCCGCATCGAGCAGATCGAGGCGCATGACGATGGCCGCTACGACATTCTGCTTGGCGGGGTGAAGCGGTTCACGCTGATCGGCGAGATCGACAGCCCCACCCCGTTCCGCCGCGTCGAGGCGCAGATGTGGGAA
>JAPKBR010000083.1 GCA_028823345.1 Planctomycetota bacterium | reverse complement strand
GGTAGCTAAGTTCGGAACGGATAAGCGCTGAATGCATATAAGCGCGAAGCCTTCTCCAAGACGAGTCATCCCTATCAGTCCCCTGGAAGACTACCAGGTTGATAGGCCGGCGGTGTAAGCACAGCAATGTGTTTAGCTTACCGGTACTAATCGGACGATTGGCTTAACCACCTTCTCCTATGCTCCCATGCTTGTCATGGGAGTGTGGAAGAAGGTCGCTCTTTGAGCGGCCACCAACAGACTCTATTCACCTTTTTATACCGGTCCCCTGGGCATGGATTTATTCCTAGCCCGGGGACCGGCACCGTATTCCCGGTGACCATAGGCAACTGGCCATACCCGTTCCCATCCCGAACACGGTCGTCAAGCAGTTGTCGCCGATGATAGTGCTTATGCGCGAAAGTAGGTTATTGCCGGGTCTTATCAAGGCGCCCATTGGAGCTTCGCTCTGGTGGGTGCCTTCTTTTATATCAAGAGCTGCTGCCGCCGGGCTCACGCGTTGCCCTACGGGCTTCAACTGGATTGCGGGGCATCGGGCAGCGTAGGATGATCCACGAGCTATGCGCGTATATACCAATCACCCGCCGCTACTCCTGACTCGAGTTGATGTCCACGGTAGGTCCCTCAGGGGGTCTTCTCGGACGGGACGTTTGGTGGCTTCCGCGGCCTTTCTGCTGCTGATCTGCGGGTGCGCCGGCGAAGGCGGTTCTGCTGGGGGAAATCAGAACAACACGGGACACGACCGTGCCACGGTAGTCGGAAGCCAAGGCCTCTACAGTCTGCTGGCGTTGGACTCTCACCGGACGGTTTACGATTCTCCAGAGGACTTCCCCATTGAACAGCGGCACATGCGTGCCGGTCCCGACCGAATGGCGGGTGGAGGCCCAGAGCCGTGCCTGGTTATGCGCCCGCCATGCGACATTTCCTACCGCTTACCTGCGCTTCCTGATGGTGCGCAACTTGAGTTTGCGCTGGCTGTACGCCGCAATGGCTATCGTGACGAGGGGCAGGTTCGGTGGACCGTTAGTCTGGACGGAGTGACTCTGGATGAAGTGGCCTTGGATTGCTCCGGTTCAGTTCCGGACAAGGAACGCAAATGGCAGCACCGGACGCTAGCTCTTCCGCATTCCGGGGAGTTGCGCTTTCAGGTGGACTATGAGGGCGATGGTCTGCGCGGGCCGCCTGTCGGTTTGGGGATCCTTCGTTTAGCCCTGCCTTTTGAGGTCGAACGCCAAGTCTCCACACAGGACTTGCCGAATATCGTGTTGGTGGTCGTGGATACGCTGCGGGCCGATGCCCTTGGGTGTTTAGGGAACGAGCGCGACACGTCACCCTTTATGGATCAGCTGGCGCAAGAGGGGGCACTTTTTGAACGCGCGTATTCCAGCGCCCCTTGGACCATACCGGGGACGGCTTCGGTTCTGACCGGCCTATCGATTCCCGAACATGGACTTGGAGACTCCGGTTCGAACTCCCTGTCTGAGCGCCTCGATACTCTGGCCACGGTCCTGGCCCGTGCGGGGTTTACGACGGCCGGATTCAGCTGCAATCCACTTATAGACGCGGCACGCAACTTCCATCGGGGCTTCGAGGTTTTCCAAACGGTGAGCTGGAAGGCCATCTCCGAGGTTGAACCCGCGGTCAAGGAGTTCTTGTCCGGCGTGGGGGAGGAGCGCTTTTTCCTCTACCTGCAACCCACCGATCCCCATGTGCCCTACCGCCCACTCGAGCCCCATCTGAAACGACTTGGGATTGGTTCACCGGGCGATATCTACGACGAGAAGGCGCGAACTGTGCTGGATCGCTGGTACGCAGGAGGGGACGTGGATTCTGCGCGGATGGAGCGCACCAACGCTCACAATCTGGACCTGTATGACACTGAGACCGCTGAGGTGGACCGATTCCTTGCTGAGCTGGTAGCCAAACTGGAGGAGGAGGGGCTGGCGGACAAAACACTAATCTGTATCACGGCAGACCATGGCGAAGAATTCATGGAGCACGGATTGGTTGGTCACTTCAATCAGCTCTACGAGGAATCCGTGCACGTCCCACTGATCTTGTGGGGGCCGGGGGTACCGGCGGGTCTTAGGGTTAGTGTGCCTATTGAAAATAGACACGTGGCGCCCACTCTTCTGCGCACGGCAGGGGTCGAGTTGCCCGAACGCATGGTGGGCCCGAACTTACTTTCCTTGGAGGACCGGGGGGCCTTGGAAGATCAAGGGGTTTTCCTTCTCAGTCAGAAGGGGCGTCGCGGAAATTTCCCGGACCGGGATGCTGTGGACCTGGGGAGCATGTGCAGCTTGATCGAAGGTACCTGGCAACTCATCCGTTGCGTCCAAAAGGAGCCGGTCAGGAAAAGTTACCACCTCCTCTTTGACTTGTCAGAGGATCCAGGTGCTCTAACGGACCTGGCGGCGCAGTTCCCTGAACGCGTACGCCGGATGAATGCTCGCATTGAGGCTTGGTTGGAGAGCGGCCGATCGTCGCGGCCAGCGCTCGTCCCCACTTCAGAAGAGACTCTAAATCTCATGCGTGATATCGGGTACCTAGGCGACGATGAAGATCCCGGGAGTGACGAAGGGCGCGCGCCCGTGGCGGACCACCCCAAGGAATCAGGAGCTGCCCCCGTGGATGAGGCCAAAGTGGACCGGGACGTGAGCCCGAATCGACGTTGATGCTCATGGTCTCCCCCCCGGTGCTTCAGACTGTCCGATCCAGGCCTCTTCTGGCTTTGGCAGCTCTCGTGCTCCTCATCGCCTTGCCCGCACATCTCATGGTGGCTGCTGGGCGGGACGTGGCCGGTTTGGGATGGGATGAGGCCATGCACGCCGCATTGCCCGCCGCACGCATGCTGTTGGGGGTGCAGATGGGGGAGCTTGGTCATGCTGCCGATGCGTTGGCAGGGTGCGACCGTTATCCGTTCGTCTTTCCTCTAGTGTTGGCCGTGGGGCAGGGCCTCGTGGGGATTGGGCAGGACGAGGCCCGTTGGATTGCCCTACTCTTGTGGTTCATCGTGGGCCTGTGGGGGGTGTTGCGCCTTGGTCAGGAAGTCTGGGCGGATCAGGAGGGCGAAACACCGCCCCGACGCGCGGAGCACCTACTTGTGCCGCTGGCCCTATTTGCGCTTGCTCCTCTGCCGTGGCGCTATGCCGCTTCATTGTTTCTTGAGGTGCCCTTCTTGGTCATGGCCACGCACACACTGGCCTCCTGGATACACCTGCGTCGAACTCCGGGTACGCCGTGGTCGGCGATTCGGGCCGGAATTTGGATGGCCCTGTGTGTCTTCACCAAGTTCAACTACGGCCTTCTTCTACTGGGGGCCTTAGGCCTCGATATTGTCGTGGGCCGAATCGTTTCGGAGCGGAGCGCGTCAACACCTACGACCACCGGCACAAAGAACAGGCCGTGGCTTTTTTGGCTTCCGCTTTTCCTTTTGTCCCTGTGGTGGTTCGTTCTCCCCTGGCCCGGCGCGCTGGGTTTGGCTGGGCAGCACCGGGACGCTTTGGTGGGGTTTCTCGGCGGCAACCTGAACGGGGGGGGGCTTCCCTGGACCTGGCGCGCCTTGGACTTTTTGACCGGCGCGAGCGTTCATCCCATTGTCGTGCTGTTCGCCGGAGCGGGCGTGCTCGCCAGTCTTCGCCAACTCTCACGTCCGTCCGTGCGCACGCTTTGGCTTGTGTTCTTGTGCCTTGGCGTTCCGATCTCCCTGCACCCCTTTCACCTGGACCGGCTCCTGATTCCGACCCTGTTGCCTTTCCTCGTTTTGGCGTCAGTTGGTTGGATTGGATTGGGGCCTGTGGTGAGCGGGTCGCGCCCTTGGAAACAGCCCCTGATTCTGGGGGCCGTGCTCGTTGCGGGGCTTACCTTGTCTTCGAGGCACACCGCCGCTCGGGCATTGGGGCTGTTGAAAGACTCCAATCCAAACGCGGAGCGTCTTGTCGACTATTTGGATCGCCGGCAGGCCCTCTTTGGCGAGGTGCCGACCGCGGGGCTGCCGCGTTCCTCCTTGGAGGAAATGCTGGACCTGATCGGAGCCAAAGTCGGGCCGGAGCAGGGTGTGGCCTGGATCGGTATGTCCTCCGAACTCTCCCCAGCCTGCCTGCACCTCGGCCTCCTGGAGCGTGGCGGATCCCGGATGCGTTTCCTACGCGACGCGCACCGCAAGATGGACATAGTGCCCAACTTTGGCGCTGCGGATCCTCTTGCTCCACCGCAGTTCACAGATCTCACCGAGCGCGATGCGTATCTGGAAGAGACGTTTGCTCGCTTCGATTGGGTCCTGACGTGCAGTCCCGTCGATCTCAAGGGTCGCGCCGCCCGGAAGCCGATTGCCGAGAACTTTCACAGGCCACTCGGCGAGAGGCTTGGGTACCAGGGCTCCCGGTTGGGTTCGGTTCGGGTTCCGAGCGGAAACCCAGATCCCGATCTGGCGGCCAAGGAAGCAGTGCTCGTCACTCTGTGGGCCTGGGCGCTACCCGACGGATAGCGCCGCTCCAAATTATCGCCGGGGAGGGTGCTTGATCGTCTCAGGCTTGGTGACCCATTCCAGAATCCAACGTGCATTCGTCCAAGGGTGCGCTGTGCGTGCTGTCGTACATGACAGAGACGTCCTCGGGATGACGTGCGGGGGAATTGCGGACCCCGAAGGAGAAGCCTGTCGTGCCCGGGTCCCAAGCTCCCCTTGACGACCCCTGACCAGGTACCGCCCTAGTGCCTTCTTAGTACTTCCGGAGTACGCCGATCACTACCCCACGGACGGTGACGTCGTCCACGTAGATGGGGTCCATAGTCTCGTTGGCCGGCTGCAGCCGCACACGGTCTTCTTCGCGGTAGAAACGTTTCA
>JAPKBR010000001.1 GCA_028823345.1 Planctomycetota bacterium | reverse complement strand
TCCGACCCCACACAATCAGAGGTGCTCCTTCGGGAAATGGCCGAGCTACTCTCGCGCACGAACCCGATGGGCACCCCGGATATGAACGCCCTCAAGCGCGAAGCCGCTCACTGGCGCGACCTGGGCGAATGGGCCGAAGCGGAGCGAGTTCTGCTTCACATCGTGAGCGTCTTCGGCGAAGACGACAAGTACAAGGCGGAAGTCACCCAGTTTCGTTTGCCTAGTTTGGGACATGCCCTCATCCAGCAGAAGAAGGTTGCCGACGCCAAGGCCGTACTGACCCCACTGGTCATGTCCGAAGATCAGGCCCCCACCTTCCAAATGTTGATGGATTGGTCCAAGGCCATTAGCGGCTGGGTTGAAGCGGACGGTGCTCAAGGCCGCCTCGTGGAAATCCCGGGTGCATCGGGCACCGCCGAAGAGTTCGAATTCATGACCAAGAAGCTCGGCACCCTCTCGAACTCCACCAAGCGCTTCACCAAGTGGACCGATTGCGAGTGGTACGAGGTCAAGTTCCGATTCTGCTATGCCTACTACGCTTGGGGGCAAATGGATGCCCGCAAGCAAGAGGCCTTCCAACGCCACATCGAAAGCGTCTCCATCGGCATCGAAGGAGATTGGGATTCAATCGATACATTCTGCAACGCCGATGATGACGAAGCGGTCAGGGACAACCTCGGGGGCAAAAAGCTCTCCACTTGGTTCCGCTGGCTGAGTGCCCGCTAGAACAGCACCCAGATCGCCCCGCCCCCAAGCCCCTCATCCCCCCACCATGTACACACCCCTCCTGACCCTAGCCCTCGTGGCCATGTCTATCCCGGCCGTGTCTTCGCCGGCGACTGCACTCCCCGCAGTATTCCCTGCCGTGTGCCCCAGTGCCCCACAGTCCGGCAAGGCCGACACGATTTACCGACGCAACGAACGCACTGGCCGGGTGATTTCCCTCACCGGGATGGTGCTAGTGAACAGCCTGACCGAGGTCCGGCTCGACCGCGGCGGCAAGACTGCCAACTACGATGCGACTTCGGTCGTTCGTATCGATTGGGGTTCCGTGCCCCCCTCTTACCGGGACGGCATGACCTACCGCCGTCGCGGCGACTGGACCCAAGCAGTCACCAGTTTCCGGGTAGCTGCCACGGACGCCAGCACCCGTGAGGTTCTACGGGCCGATGCCCGTTTGAAGTCCTGCGAAGCCCTCATGCGCTTAGGCGCTAGTGATGCGGGCCAATTCCCCGAGGCAGCCAAGGAGGCCGAGCGCCTTCTGACAGATTTCGCCACCAGCAGCTTGGTGCCCCACGCCCGGACGATCCAGGCCCGGGCCCTGCGCCTTTCTGGCGACACCGCTGCGGCAGCCACGGCCTTTGAGAATCTCTATAGCGAGGGCTCCTCCGACCCCGCCACCCCCGGATACGACCGTCAGGCCTGCCTCGAAGCAGGTCTCCAGGCCGCGTGGTGTTTCTTGGACACGTCCGAGACCCTCAAAGCACGGGAACTTTTCGGCGCGGCCAAGGGCGCCCTCGAAGGTATGGCTGCTGGCATGAGCGCCGGCGACCCCAAAGTCCTGAGCCAACTGAGGAATCACGCTGGAGAAGCCGCCATGGGTGAGGGCTTTTGCCTCCTCGCGGGCGGGGATGCCTCGGCAGCCCTCTCCTTCTTCGAACTCACCACCACCCGGGGCGATGCTCCCGCTGGGGCCCGCTACGCAGCCATCTTGGGCCGCGGAGAGGCCCTGATGGCCCTCAGCAAGCTGCGTGACGCCCAGCTTTGTTTCGCCGAGGTCGCCGCTCTTGAACACACCAACCCCGACCGGGCCGCGCGAGCGGTCCTGGGGCTGGCTCAATCCACCCTGGCTCTTGGTGACGGCGATGCAGCCGGTGCCGCGCGCCGGTGGCTCACAGTGATCACCGAGTCCTACGGTGACACCCCCAGTGCCCGCAAGGCATCAGATCTACAAGGAAACCTGTAGGCTTCCTATCCCCCGGGCGGTATAGACTCCGCTTCCTCAAACACTCACAACCCCTAGACACAGCCCCTCGGTCATGAACATTCAATCCTTCCTCGGTCGCACCGCGATCCGTATGGCGCCCCTCCTTGTGCTCTGCGCAACCCCCGCCCTGGCCCAAGACGACAGCATCGGCGACCTGATTGCCAAGTCCGGCATCATCGGCTGGGCCATCATCGTTGTCTCAGTCATCGCCCTCGCCGTGATCATCGAGAACTTCATCACTCTCAAGCGCGACAAGCTGGCACCCCCCGAGGTGATCGAGGAGATCCGCGGCCTGTTCGACGACGAACAGTTCCAAGACGCCATGGAAATCTGCGAGAACGAGCCCAGCTTCTTCACCGCAGTCTGCGGTGCAGGAATCGGCAAGATCGGTCACGGATACGATGTGATCGAAAAGTCCATTGAGGAAATGGGCGACGAAGAGTCGATCCGGTTGCACCAGAAAATTAGCTGGCTCTCCTTGATCTCCAACGTGGCGCCCATGATGGGTCTGCTCGGGACAGTGTCCGGAATGGTTGAGGCGTTCAACTCGATCGCCTCCTCCGGCGGACAGGCCTCCCCCGCTGAATTGGCCGGTGGTATTTCCAAGGCCCTCCTGACCACCATGTTTGGTCTGGTGGTTGCGATCCCCGTGACCGCTTCCTTCGCCTTCTTGCGGAACCGCATGGTCCGGACCATCATCGAAACCGGCGCGATCATCGAAGATCTCTTCGAGCGCTTCCGCCCCGAGTCCAACTGATTCCGGGCCGCTGGCCTGGCGCGACGCCAGGGCCAGCGCCCGGTTCGGGTCTAAGGACTCGAACCGATTACCAGCCCCATGAGTAGCAAGCAGCACCCGACCGGCACCGCAAGGTAACCCCTATGAACATCTCTAGCTCAGATCCCGAAACCGAAATGGAAATGGACATGACGCCGATGATCGACGTCGTCTTCCTACTGATCATTTTCTTCATGATCATCACGGATATGTCCCAGAAGGACTTGGAGGAGTTGGAGCTCCCCATAGCTGCCAAGGCCACCGAGGACAAGCCCGACCCGGATGAGAACCGACCGATTCTCAACATCCCCCACACGGGCGTGATCATTGTGCGTCGTGAGCCCCTCTACAACCCCGAATTGGATGACGGCAAGCCCGAGCCCTATGCAGAGGTGAAGCGCTATTTGTCCACCGCGGCCGAGATGATGCCCCAGGAGCCCCTTGCCGAGGGAAGCAGTGTCATGCTCCCGGACGACCCCCTGCTGGTGCGGGCTGACGAAAGCACCCTCTTCAAGCACATTCAAAAAGTGCTGGAACTCTGCGGGCAAGAGGGCATCCAAATCTGGAAGGTCCAACTTGCTGTTTCCGTGCCCGAAGATGACGACGAAGACTAGGACCGGCAAACCCTAAGCCTGGGCCCGAAAGGGTCCGCCCCCCCACTACACGCAACAAAGGACGAACCAAATGTCGATGATCCAAGACCTCAACAACGAAGAAGTCGAAATGGAGATGACGCCGATGATCGACGTCACCTTCCTGCTGCTGATCTTTTTCATGGTCACCCTCAAGTTCAAGACCCTTGAGGGCAAGCTCAGCGCTTACCTGCCCAAGGACGTTGGGGTCAACTCCACCGAAGCCGAGCCCATCGAGAAGGTTGAAGTCCTCGTTCGGGTGCGGGTAGAAGGCCGCAAGGTAACCCCGGATGGATTGCCCTATGTGGATGAGACCGGTAAGAGCCGCTTTGTCTGGAACCGTGACCCGGCCCTCGGCGAAGTACGCGTGCTGGAGTACTCGGTAATGAACAAAAAGACCAACGACCTCAAGGAGTTGGCCCAAACCCTGAAGCGCATCTTCCGGGAGCGTGAAAAGTTGATGCCCGACGGCAAGAAGGTCCCCGCCACCATCGACCCGCGCTTCGGCACGGTCTATGGAGATGTGGTGCCCGTGCTCGACGCAGCCATCGATGCGGGTTTGACCGACATCACCTTCGTCGGTGCCTACGACGAAACGGTGAAGTGATCAGCTAAAAGGGACTCCACACCGGGCATCTCGTCCAGGTTGGTACGCAAAAAGGGCCGCAGGATGATTTCCTGCGGCCCTTTTTGCGTGCACAAACAGAGTCCCACCAGAGCGGGGTCGCTTGTTTGTCTCCGTTTTGCCGCCCAGGGAGCAGGAACCAAGTGGGTCCAGCCCTACCCCTGCTCGTCCATGGGCCAAGACACCCCTGCACCCCTGGAGAATCTCTCACATGGGGGCTGTCCGGCCGGGAAAGGCCCCTCAGGCTGAGGCTCACAGTCTGCCCATAGAGGGCCTAGGCACCCACTTCAGGCCCTCTCTACCCAGTGCCCCTCCCCCCCCCACACCCAGATCCTCCGGGGTGCTGTTGCCCATTGCAGCCGTTCCTGTCCCCAGAATTCCCGTCCCGGCTCAAGACCAAGGGGAATCCCGGGTAGGGGGTCCCCAACCGGTGCGCCCACAGACCCAGAAACTAGTGGATATTTTGCTGCCCCAGCCTTGGACACCCCGGCTGTGATTCGGCTATCCTCTCGCCTCCACAATCGGCCCCGCAACCCCTGACAGGGATCTTCGAGGCCTCTTGAGGAATGGTGTAGCCCACGCTGATGTGTGGGGTAGACCACACACTCCGCTCCCGAGCGGTCATCCCCCCCCCTTTCCCACGTTCCTCTTCCATGAGGCTCCCCCGTATGCGGTCCGCCGGAACGATAACGCTATCCCTCCTGTTCGTCGCAGCTTGCGCTGCGCCCTCCTCTAGCACCGATCTCAGCGCAACCAGCAGCACCACAGCCAACGAGGCCGGTGCTGTTGTGGATGCTGCTGTAGGTGCAAAAAATCAACCCAGCGCCACCAACGCTTCCAGCGCCCGCCGAACTTCGTTCGCCGAAATGCAGGATGACCCCCTCCAGGATGCTGGTGCCCGTCAGGAGGCACGCCGAGAGGCGCGCGCCCTGATCGTGGAAATGCACGTGGACGAGGCACGCCACCTCAAAGAAAACGGTCGTCTGCGTGACGCAGCCCGTGAACTTTCCGGCGCCCTCGAACTGGCCCCGGACGATCACGGTGTTCAGACCTTGGCTGCGGAAATCGCCAGCCTCTTGGGAGACCCGAACGGGGACTTCCGAACGGTCTCCCGAATGCTCACCGACGAGTGGCAACTACGCATTGAGCAGCTCAAGTCCGACGCGCAAGATCTTCTGGATCGGGGCAAGCTGGCCCTCTCCCGTGGTGACTACGACAAGGCCGTGGCCGAGCTCTCCTTGGCCCAGGTTTCTGTGGCCCGCGCCCCCCAGGGAATTAACTGGGATGGCATGTCAGGCGAAGTGGACGGGCTCCTTGAGCGCGCTCGCTCCGAACGCATGGCCTACACCGAAGCCCAACGCAACAACGCCGAGCAGGCTGCCTTCGACGCCATCCGCTCAGCCGAGGCCGCCGAACGCGAACGCGGTGCAGCGATCACCCGCAACATGGTGGCCCGCGCATCCCAAGCTTTTGAGTTGCGCCGCTTCGATGATGCGGTGGACCTGGCCGACCAAGCCCTCGAAATGGACCCCCGCAACAAGACTGCCTACGACATCCGCGAAGCAGCCTTCACCGCCGGACGCAATCAGGCAAGCGAGACTTACATCACCGAGAAGGCGGAGCAATTCGCCCGATGGCGCGAAAGTCTCGCCGCCCTCACGATCCCCCACACGGACAACGTGACCATGCCGGGTAAGGACGAATGGCGTCGGATCACTACGCTTCGCAAGAGTCGCCGTGGTCTGGACCTTTCCACCAAGGTCTCCGCCGAAGAGCAAGAACTGCGCGCCCTGCTACGCAAGACCACCGTGGTCTTGCCGGGCATTGAAGGGGAAGAGGAAATCTCCCCCCTGATCCGCATCATTGCCGACTACACCCAGCTGCCGATCCTTGTGGATCCCGCTGCGGAAGACGCGGTTCTCAGCGCCGGCGCTGTGTTTGACGTGAACTTCCCCAACCCGATCACCGTCGAGCAAGCCCTCAACTTCCTTTGCGAAGTGGGCGGCGAAGAGGTGACCTGGACCGTTCGTCACGAAGCGGTGATCGTCACCACCACTGACAAGGCCCGCGGCGCGCCCCAGCCTTACTACCACGACGTTCAGGACCTGATCATGGGCCTGACCGACTTCACCGGCCCCCGGATCGACCAATTGCGCCTACTCGACGCACTGGAAGACGAGGACGGCGGCGGCCCCTTCGGCGGCGTACTGGAGACCCAGCGCCTGATCGAAATCGACGACCTGGCCACCATCATTCAGGAGAACATCGCGGTTGGTTCCTGGGAGGCTGATGGCGTTTCCATCGAGCCTTCCGAAGGCGGCATCCTGATCAGCCACTCGGTTGAGGTACAAGGACAAGTGCAAGCCTTCCTCGAAGACTTGCGTAGCTTCAACTCCTCCATGGTGACCATCGAGTCACGCTTCATGTCCGTGGGCGACTCTTGGATCCAAGAGATCGGCGTGGACTTCCGTGGCAACGACGGAGTCGATCTGGCCGACGTGCAGAACGGCCTCGAGGACATGTCCTCCCGTGGACTGGATAACGGCGGCACGGGCTCAGATGGCTCGAACGCCGCTGGCCCCCCCTCCTCCGGCTTCTTCTTCGACGATGGCAACGACGGCGACTTCCGAGGCCGCACGGAGAACTTCTTCGGCACGGCCCTTGGCGGTGCGCTCAACACCATCGGCGGTATGACGTTCCAGATGGATTTCCTTGATGATGCCGAGATCAACATGGTCCTACGGGCCATCGAGAAATCGAGCACCTTTGAGTTGGTCAACTCCCAGACCCTGAGTGTCAACGACACCCAACGGGCATACGTGGCGGTTGTCTTGCAGAAGGCCTACATCCAGGACTTCGACGTGGAAGTCGCTCAGTTCCAGGCTGTTGCTGACCCCCAGGTCAACGTTCTCATCGAAGGTGTCGTGCTTGACGTGCGCCCTACGATCCACGAGAACCGCCAGTACCTGACCCTCGAGATCCAACCCACGGTCGCCAAGGTAGTCAACGTGCGCAACATCTCTACTACCCTTGGTGGCAACACCAGCCCGGTCAACTTCGAGTTGCCCGAGTTGCAGGTCCAGAGCATCAACACCTCGGCGGTAATTCCCGACGGTGGTTCGATTCTGCTGGGCGGCATCTCGGACATCCGCACGGTGGAACGCCGGGCCTCGGTGCCTTGGATTTCCGAGATTCCCCTCATAGGCTTCCTCTTCAAGCAAGAGGGCTACAACGATGAGCGTGAGAGCCTGATGATTCTGATTCGGGCCCAAATCACCGACATCCGCGAGCAGGTCAAGACTAAGCTCGAGACCCAGCACTGACCCCTGAACAGCGACTTACCTCCGCAAGGGGGCAGCTCACTGCCATAAATCAGCGGCCCAGTTTCCTCTCGGGGATGACTGGGCCGCTTTTCTATGGGCCCCACTCCCTTCCGCTCCCCTGCCTCCCGGATCTAGGATCCCACGGCTGCCCCCCATCGGCATCCCCAGCCGCTATCCTCTTAGGGCCATGCAACCTCTCCGCGCAATCCTATTCGACGTCGACGACACCCTTTTCTCGACTACAACCTTTGCCTCCAAGGCGCGCCGTAATGCTGTGCGCGCCATGGTAGAAGCGGGGCTTAAGATGGATGAGGAGACGGTTTACTCCGAACTGCAAGAGGTCATCCGGGAGTTCAGCTCAAACTACAGTCAGCACTTTGACAAGCTCCTCATGCGCTTGCCCCTCGCCGCTCAGGTGCGCACCAACCCGGCCTTGATCGTGGCCGCGGGTGTGGCAGGCTATCACGACACAAAATTCCGGGACCTGCTGCCCTTCCCCGATGCGATCCCGTTCCTCAAGGCCGTGCGGGAAGCGGGCCTGATCACCGGGGTGGTGACCCACGGCTTGACGGCCAAGCAAGCGGAGAAAATTGTTCGTCTCGGACTCCTACCCCACCTGAACTCCAACGCGATCTTCATCTCGGACCAGCTGGGCATCGCCAAGCCCAACCCTAAACTCTACCAGGCCGCCCTGCGCGCGATTGGCGTGGCTCCCGAAGAGGCCATGCATGTGGGCGACTCCCTGAGCCACGACATTGCCCCGCCCAAGAGCCTGGGAATGCGTACCGCCTGGATTTACCGCACGGCGAAAGAAGGCCAGGATCTTGCGATCAAGCCTTCCCATCGAATCCAAGAGTTCCAAGAATTGGCCACGATCCTGCGATCTGAGTACGGCCTCGACGTTCCCCAGTTCGAGGTTCCACGGCCCTAGGCCGAAAACTGGGCTCCGATTCCAGAGAGCCCGATCCATGTCTCCCCCGGTGCATCCTATGATCCCGGGACAACGCGCCGCGGCGCACGACCCTGCCCCCCGGCATTAACCCCTGATCCCAGCATTCCCATGTCCCACACCCTCCCCGACCTGCCCTTCGCAAGTGACGCCCTCGAGCCCTGGATGAGCCCCGAGACCTTCTCTTATCACCATGGCAAGCACCACGCAACCTATGTGAAGAACCTGAACAATCTGCTCGAAGGCAATGCCCTCGCGGATGCATCCCTGGAAGACATCGTTTGCAAGAGCGAAGGTGGCATGTTCAACAACGCGGCCCAGCACTACAACCACTCCTTCTTCTGGAACTGCCTGCGCCCCGCGGGCGGCGACGGCCCCTCTGGAGATTTCCTTGCGGCGATCAACTCCTCCTTCGGTTCACTGGAAAGCTTCCAAGAGCAATTCACCAAGGCAGCCGCCACCCTCTTTGGCAGCGGCTGGGCCTGGCTTGTGAAGAAGAGCGACGGATCCCTCGCCATCAGCGCCATGTCCAATGCGGGCTGCCCCCTCACCGACGGGGACACCCCTCTCCTGACCGCTGATGTTTGGGAGCACGCCTACTACGTGGACCACCGTAACGCCCGGCCCGTCTACCTGGCCGGCTTCTGGAGCCACGCCAACTGGGAATTCGCCACTGCTAACTGGGCTGGCTGAGTGAGCAGGCTAAGCGGGCAGAAGCACTTGCCCGTACCGTTAAGTTTCATCTCGCGTAGAGCCATTTGATTCACGGGCCGCCGGAGTCACGGCGCAAAAATACACTGCGCAAAAATACACGGTGAAGTTGGATTACCAACTCCACCGTGTATTTGTGTCTCTCTGCCTGTCCCAGGCCTGGACCTCAGGAACACTCGGGCGGCGCATCCCGTTGCAACTTGCGCTGCAGTGATCGCCGGTGGATTCCCAGGCGTCTTGCGGTCTCGGAGATATTCCCCCCACTGTCCCGCAGCACCCGTTGAATGTGCTCCCACTCCGTGCGTGCCAGAGACGGCGCGCTGTAGTCCTCGGTGGTCACCCCCGGATCCGGACGGTCGCCCCGTTGGAAGGCTGCGATCAGGTCGTCCGCATCAGCGGGCTTGGGCACAAAGTTCAGCGCGCCCAATCGCACTGCTTCCACCGCGGTGGAAATGCTGCCATAGCCGGAGAGCACCAGAATGCGCGTGCCAGGCTCTTCCGTGTGCAAGGCTTGAACCAACTCCAGTCCAGAGCGCCCTGGCATGCGCAGGTCCACCACCGCGTAATCCGGAGCCAGATCCCGGGCGAGGTCAAGGGCCTCGTCATAGCCCCCCGCCGTGCGCACCTCAAAGCCACGGGAACGGAATGCCTTGGCCAAGCGTTCACGCAGAACCACATCGTCATCCACTAAAAGGAGATCGCCCGGTTCCACGGGGTTCGGCTCAGAATCAGCAGGCATGGGGTCATTCTACAGGTCCATGCGCCCAAGCCTCAACCACCTGTGAAGGAATCGGAACTTGGGTCGAAGGACAGGCCAAGGCGCACGGTGGTGCCCCTGCCCACCTCGGATTCGAAGCGCAGGGAGCCCCCCAGGCGCTCAGCAATGCTGCGGGCCAGAAAGAGCCCGAGCCCCATGCCCTTTCCCACTTCCTTGGTGGTGAAGAACGGATCGGTGGCGCGCCTCAAGCCCTCGGAGTCCATGCCCACTCCTCGGTCCTGCACCACAAACTCATAGCCTTCGTCCAACAACCGAACGCTGAAGAGCACGCTGCTCAACGGGGGAGAAGCATCCAGGGCATTGGAGAGTAAATTGCGCAGCGCCATGGTCAGGGCCTCCCTTGGCACGCGGGCCATGAGTTTCTCATGGGTGGGAGCAATCTCCACATCCACCCGATCGGGAGTAGGCAACTCCTCTAGAGTCGCATCCAAGATTTCCCCAAGGCTCAGGGAAACCCAAGCCTCTCCAGCACGCTCGCCAGATTCCATGCTCATGCGGTCCAAGATCCGCCTGCAGCGCGCCACTTCCGCGCGAATCAAGCGCGCATCCTCAACGTCTTCCGCGTCACCCGCTTTTTTCTCAACTCGCCCCGCCAAGTCCTTGGCCACCACTGCGATGGTGGAAAGGGGGGATGCCAATTCATGGGCGGCACCGGCAGCCAAGGTACCCAGGGCTTCAAGGCGCTCCGCCCGCGCTTGAGACTCGCGTTCGCGGGTCAACTCCTCCGACTGGCGCGCCAGGGCACGGGTCACGCGGGTCACAAAATACGCCGACACCCCCATGGTCATGGCGAGCGCCACCCCATGCCCGAGCTGGCGCAAGTCCGCGTTGCTCGCCAGCTCTTCCAGGGGCCTATGGGTCAAAGCCAGCACCACCAAACAGATCACTGCAAAACCCGTCCCCGCAAAGGCGAGGGGCCGGGACAAGAGCACTGCGGCCATCACAATGTGTACGGTCAAGAACGCGGCAAAGGGATTGTCGAGGCCCCCGGTCAGTTGCAGCAAAAAGACCAGCAAGACGGTGTCGAACAACATGATCAACAGTTGCAGCTGCTCAAGCAAAGCAGGGCCGGGCAACCGCCCGCGTCTGCGCCGAAAGTGACTCCATCCTTGCAGGCCGATGTTGGAGGCAATTTCCGTGGCGATCACCAGGGCCACGGGCACCAGGGGGATTTCGATCCCAAACCCGAGGGTCACGGCGGCAATCGTGCCCAATTGACCCAAAACCGCCAGCCAGCGCAGGCCAATCAACCAACCGAGGCGTACGGAACGAGCTTCCGCCAGGGCATGGGGCAAGGGAATAGGCACGGGCCTATCCTACTCCTTGGGGTGCTCGCATACGTAGGCCGATCCCGCCAGCATGGCCAGACGTGACCCTGACCAAGTCCATCGAACTCAAGGGCAGGCCTCGGGTTTGCCCCCCGAAGCCCGGCTCAAGCCCCAGTCACGCTGGCGCCTTGGACCAAATGGCAAGCGGCTTGATGGCCATCACCAAGGGCCACATTCTCGGGCCAATCCCGACGGCAGCGATCCTCCGCCAGGGAGCAGCGGGTGTGAAAGTGACAGCCACTGGGAGGATGAATAGGCGAGGGGATTTCTCCGGTCAAGGGAATCCTCTGCCTGCGCTTCTTCGGATCCGCATGGGGAATGGCCGAGAGCAGCGCCCGGGTGTAGGGATGCTGAGGATCGTTGAAAATCTGATCCGCTGAACCGCTCTCAACAATCCGACCGAGGTACATCACCGCCAAGGCGTCCGAGATGTACTTCACGACCGAAAGATCGTGAGCGATGAACAGGTACGAGATACCTAACTCGTCCTGCAAGTCTTTCAGGAGGTTGATCACCTGGGCCTGGATGGACACGTCCAGGGCGCTCACCGCCTCGTCACAAACAATCAGCTTGGGGCTCAAGGCCAGGGCCCGGGCAATCCCTACTCGCTGACGTTGGCCTCCCGAAAACTCATGGGGAAAACGGTTGGCCACATCAGGCCGCAAGCCCACACGCTTGAGTAAAGCTGCAACACGATCCTCTACCTCGCTGCCCGTGGCAATTTTGTGCACCAGGAGGGGCTCGGCAATCGCGTTACCCACGGTGATGCGCGGGTTCAAGCTGGCGTAGGGGTCTTGAAAAATGATCTGCAGGTCCGGACGGAGGGCGCGCATCTCTTTCTTGGGCAGATTGAAAAGATCAACCGCCTCGCTAGTGGGATCCGCCCGGTAGAGCACCTGTCCCGCAGTGGGCTCCAGGAGCCGCAACATGGTGCGCCCGGCTGTGGTCTTTCCACAACCCGACTCGCCCACCAGAGACAGGGTCTGGCCCCTCTCCAGGGTGAAGTCGAGGCCATCCACAGCCTTGACCTGCCCCACCACCCGACTCAAAAGGCCCTTGCGCACGGGGAAGTGCTTTTTCAGGCCACGGACTTCGAGCAGGGGTGCTGATCGCTGGGAATCGCTCATAGTTTGGATGCCTCCTCAAGATGGTGGCAGGCCACCGTGTGGGCCCCACCGGGCTCGAGGGACACGAGGGGTGGTTCCGTCCCAGCGCACAGGTCCGAGGCGATAGAGCAGCGTGTGCGGAAGCGACAGCCGCTAGGGAAATTGGTTGCGGAGGGGACCATTCCGGGGATCGCAGTCAATCGTTCTCCTTGCTTGGCAAGATCCGGAAGGGATTGGAAGAGGCCAATGGTGTAGGGGTGACGGGGTTTCTCGAACAACTCTTCCACCGAGGCGTACTCCACCACCTTACCCGCGTACATGACGGCCACATGATGGGCGGCTTCCGCCACGACTGCCAAGTCGTGTGTGATCAACAGGACACTCATGCCAGCTTCCTCTTGGAGCTCGCGGATCAGGTCCAAGATCTGGGCCTGAATCGTCACATCCAAGGCGGTGGTGGGTTCGTCCGCGATCAAGAGCGCCGGATCGCAACTCATGGCAATCGCGATCATCACCCGCTGACGCATACCCCCGGACATCTCGTGGGGATAGGTATCCACCCGGGTTTCCGGGCTGGGAATCCCCACGCGCCTCAGCATCTCGATGGCATGCTCCCGAGCGGCTTTCTTGCTGAGCCCCCGGTGCAGCATGACCGCCTCCGAAATCTGATTCCCCACGGTATAAACCGGATTAAGGGCTGTCATTGGCTCTTGGAAAATCATGGCGACCTCGTTGCCACGGATGCGGCGAAAATCCTCGTCCGCAATCGGCAACAGGGATTCGCCCCGGAACAGGATGTCCCCGCGCTCCACGAAGCCCGGAGGACTTGGTACCAGGCGCATGACCGAGAGGGCACTGACACTCTTGCCACTACCGGACTCCCCCACCAGACCCAGGGTCTCGCCGGGATAGATCTTATAGCTAACGCCGTCCACCGCCTTGGCGGTGCCCTCGTCCGTGTGGAACCAGGTCGCAAGGTCGCGCAGTTCGAGCAGGGGCTTGGCAGCCCCTTCGCGTGATTGGGAATCGCTCATGTCAGCTTTAGCGTTTCATTTTGGGGTCCAGAGCATCGCGCACCGCGTCGCCCACCAGGTTGTAACAGGTCACCGTGATGAAAATCAGGGCCCCTGGGAACAGCTGAATCCACCAGTTAGAGGCGTTCTTGCTTTCATTGACCAAGGATCCCCAGCTGGCTTCGGGAGGCCGAATGCCAAAGCCCAGAAAGGACACGGCGGATTCGGTCAAGATACCCGCAGCCACAGCAAAGGCCGCGCTCACCAGCACGGGCCCCATTGCATTGGGCAACACATGACGGAAGATCGTACGCCGGTTCGAGAATCCTAGGGCCTGCGCCGCGATGACGAACTCTTGCTCCCGAAGGCGTAAGAATTCACCGCGCACCAAGCGCGCCACCCCGGTCCAGCGAATGAGGGCGATCACGATCACAATCGCAAAGATCGGGCTGATCACGTCCGCCGGAATGAAGGCCATGGTCATCAAGATGAGAAAGAAAGCAGGGATCGCCTGAAGGACCTCAATCAAGCGCATGATGGCCACATCAATGCGGCCACCGAAGTAGCCCGCAAGGCACCCAAACACCACACCGATGACGGTCAACAGGATCGCGGACAAAATGCCCACGGTCAAACTGATGCGGCCGCCCCACACAAGACGCGTGAGGAAGTCCCGGCCCAACTCATCGACTCCCGCGATGTGGCGCATGCTGGAGTTGCGCTCGGGTTCGCCAGCACGCACGTCCACCGGCGTGACTGCGGCCTTGAATCCACCTTGCCCTTCGGCGTTGGCCTTGGGCCCACGCACGTACTTGCCAGCCTCGTCAATTTCGGCCCACCACCACCAGGTGGGCGGGCGGAACATCTCTTCCGTGTGGGTTTCCGCAAGACCATAGGTCAAGGGCGGCCAAGTGGGTTCAAAAACACCTTCGCCCTCCCCCAGCAATTGTCCCTCTGGCAAAGCCACCATGGCACCGCTGATCAGACCCGCCTTGTGGGGCGCGTTCTTGTACATGTCGTCCCCGTCCCCAAAGGTCGCGTACCACCCAAGGGAAGCAAGCACGGAAAGACTCAGGACCCCAAGCGCTTTGCGTCGACGCCAGCGACGGACCTCTTCACGATTGCCGCCCAAGACCACCCGGTTCAACAATCGATTCCACACGGGCCAACTGGCCAAGAGAATCCAGAGCACCATGAAGAAGATCTCCCGGGGCCAGAGGGCTTCCCAAAGGGGCAGGGTCCGCCGGGATTGCAAGGCCACACCACCCAGTTCCGGCTTTGCCGGGCTCAGGGGTCGCAGGGTTTTGCGTAGGTCACGGGTGATGCTTTTGGCTTCGCCCAGAAGCTCGACCGCCTTAGGCTCATCACCCCCCGCGAAGGCAGCCTTGCCCTCGCTGAGTTTGTTGCGAAAGGCGAGCAACGCCGCCTGCTCTGCCTCGGCCGTGTCCGGCAGATAAAAGGCCACCACGTTCAAGCGTAGGTCCATCGCATCGGTCTCCAGGACAAGGGCCCCGGCGCGGGTCTGGGGTACCCCATCGGCGCCCAGGGTTCCCGACTCTTGCAGACCAGCCAGGTACTCATCGTCGGTGACCGACACCAACTTCAGCATGCCGTTGGTCACCGCACGAAGGGAGTTCAGGGACGAGCCATAAGCGGCGCGATCGACGCCCTCAAATGAAAAGGGACGATCCCCCGCCAGGAACGGGGCAAAGATCACCAGGCCATACAAGAGGGCCAACACCCCCATTCCAGCCCGGAATAGCTTGCGCCGACCCAACTGTTCGAAGACAAGGTCCCAATAGTCCTTGCTGTAGATTGCGCTGTCCGGCGCCTGCTCGGAATCACTCATTGCGAATTCGGGGGTCGACGATCGAATAGGTGATGTCCGAGAGCAGGATGCCTACTTGAGTCATGACACCCACCAAGATCGTGGTGGCCATGATGATGTTGAAGTCGCGCTTAAGAAGACCATCGAAGGCATAGCGGCCCATTCCGGGCACATCAAAAACCTTCTCAATGATGATCGAGCCTCCGATCAGGATCGGCAACACGCTGGCTAAGAGGGTCAGCACGGGGATCATCGAGTTGCGCAGGGCGTGCTTGTAAATCACCATGGTTTCGCTCAAACCCTTAGCCCGGGCCGTGCGAATGTAATCCTGCTGCAGGGTGTCCATCATGCCCGCGCGCATTTGGCGCGACAGGTAAGCCAAGCTGCTGTAGGTCATGGTCAAGACCGGCAGGATAGAGTGCAGCACCGTGTCCCAGCCATAGGCCCAGTACCCTAAATCCGCTGCATCCTTGTCGTGCAGTCCGACCACCGGCAAAAGGTCCAAGCCGGTCTTGCCAAAAGTCAGGATCAGCATCAAGCCTGCCCAAAAGGTAGGGATGGCAAAAAGTACAAAGAGGGCGATGGTCACCAGTCCATCCCGTCGCTTGCCATGGTTCCGGGCGCTGAAAATCCCCAGGGGTAAGGCAAAGAGATAACTCAAGAGCACCGAGCTCAAGGCCAGGGGCACGGTGACCTTGAGACGCTTGACCAACTCGGGTCCCACCTCGCGGCCGGATTGCATTTCCCGGCGCAGGTCTCCCACGAACAATCCGCCCCACCAATCAGCCCCGGTGTTCTGCACACGAAAGCCACCGTTGGCAAAGTACCAAGCAAAGCACGCACGGATGCGAGCCACATCCCCCAGCGCCTCGAGGCGTTCCCTGGGCACGGAAAACTCCGCACCGGTGTTGGTTTCGAGGGCACCGATCAAACGCCCGATACCCGCCTGGCGGGTCGCTGCGGACTCCGCGATCAGGTGCAACCCGGAAAGCAAAGCAGGTCGCGCTTCATCGCCTCCCTCCGCGAGTGTCTTGACCGCCGCGCTCCAGGCTGCCTCCCCAGCCTCATCGTCGCTGAGCACAACTCGAGCAGCATCAAAGCGCTCCGCATCCTCTTCGGAGGTCTTGGGTAAATGACCGATCGCCATCACCTTGCCCTCGTCAATCTCGGTCCCGTCGCTCAACTCCACCTGACGGGTGGCACGCTCGGTGTGCGGCGACGAGAACCATGGGATCCCGTCCCGGTCCAAGTTCAAAGGCCCCACGTAATCAAAGAACTGAACGAACAGAGACCGATCCAGGCCGTGGTCCCGGCGGAACTTCTCCACCATGCCCTCCACGTCCGTGTCCTGGCCCAGCTGGCCCCCGGTACCCGCGCCGATCATGACCGTGGCGGGATCCCCGGGTGCAGCATGGAAAATGGTGAACACCACAAGGGCAATACCCAGGGTGGTGGGCACCATCAGTAAGAGGCGCCGCAGAATGAAGGACAGCAAGAGGTGATCTTTGGGGTTGAGGGGACGTTGAGAACCTGGGCTTAGCCCCGATGAGCTCGCAGCGGGATCAGCGGTTCAGGGTCTTGCGCGTGCCCGCAACCTTGGGGTCGATGTAGTGCCAACGACGGATCACATAACCCGGGTCAATCGCCAGCACCTGGAATCCGTGTAGCTTGCGGGTCATGGCAAACTTGCGCGGTATGTTGTACATGAACAGATAAGGCACGATCTCCTCGTAGAGGTAACGGTGCAGCTCCTGCCAGATCCCTTGGCGCTTGTTGTAGTCGAGTTCATTCTGCCCTTTGGCAATCAGCTCATCCACGTAGGGATCCATCACCGCCGAGTTATTGGAGCCCTCCACATCCGGCGCGCCCCACTTGGAGTGCCAGACCTGTTCCGGGTCGGACTCCAGGTCCGGTACCCAGGCCAGGTTACAAGCATCGAACTCGCGCTTCTTGATACGGTCAAGGAACGTGGCCCATTCGAGCTGCTCGAGCTTCAGCTCGATCTCCAACTCGGCCAAGGACTCTTGCAGGGCAAGGCCAAAGTTTTTTGAAGCGTCATTGCCCGAGGGGTAGCTCAGGGTAATCGAGAGCGCCACGCCGTTCTTATCACGCACACCATCGAAGTCCCGGTCATACCAACCTGCATCATCAAGCAAGTCGATCGCCGCTTCCACATCCTTGCCGCGGGGCTTAACCTCGTGATTGTAGGCCGCTGCACCAAAAGGGAATGGACCGGTAATGCGGTTCGCAAGCCCCTTGTAGTTGGTTAGGCGATATTTCTCCATATCAAAGGAGAGCTCAATTGCCTTGCGCACAGCCAAGTCCTTGAGGTGCGGCCGCAGCATGTTCCAGCCGGTGTAGCCATAGGATCCGCCGTACTTGAAGCCCTTGTAGAAGTCCTCTTGGAAGTCCTCACTCTCGGTTCGGGCGCCAAAGTAGTCCTCACTCTTGACCCGCTCAAAAAAGTCCAGCTCCCCATTCAAGAGGGCGTTCATGGCGGTTTCGTCGTCTTCGATCACACGCCAGCGGATCGTATCCACGAAGCCAGCGTTGCTCTCGTCAAAGTAGAGGCTCTTGCCCGCCTCATCGGTGAAACGCACGGCCTCCACGTAAGTGTCGTTGTAAGACACGATGCGATAGGGACCGAGACCGATCCAGAGGGCGTTGTGGGGATTGTTGTTGATCCACTCAGCCTGCTCTTCTTCGGTGAACTCCGGTTTGTGATCCTGGTTGTCCTCGTCCGCAAGGTTGTAGATGTGGCTCGGCAGAACGGTCATGGAGTCACCGATGGTGGCCTCCGCAAAGGCGTACTGGGCCTCGTAGAAAAAGCGCAGGTGCAGGTCATCGATCACCTCGCAGCCCGTCACCTTTTCAAACTGAAAGCGCTTCTCGTCGCAATCCACATGACTGTTGCTGTAGATCGACCAGGAGAACTCCACATCCTGGGCATCGAGGCTTTGGCTCCCTGCCGGGTGCCCCTCGGACGGGTGCCACAGGACGCCCTCCCGTAGCACAAAGTTGAACACCGCGCCCAGTTCCACTCGAGCCACCGCAGCTTTGGGAACTTCCACCGATCCGCCAGCCCCCAGGGGGTGCCCTGCGGAATCTGCGCTCACCACCCAGTTCTCGCCTCCGTCTTCAAGGCGACCATAGATCACCTGGGCCTTCACGTGCTCAGGAGCGCCCTCTGCCGTGGACGGGTTCGCCACCCGCACGGTGACCGCCAGGGGGAAAGCATCGGCTGCGCCGTCCTTCAGCACCAGCATATCCTCGGTGTTCCAACTCTTGGCCAAAAGGGGACGCATCTCGTGCTCCTCCCAGTCCTGGGCCAAAAGCGTCTCGTGCACTTCACGCAACATGCGTCGGGTGTACGCCGAGTTCTCGGTCGCATAGTTGATGTGCTTGGGCAACGATGCGTTGTGAACAATGACCCGCCCGCCAAAGAGGGGCGTGGCATTGAGATCCCGGTCCGGATGGAAGACGTCCACCGGGGCCGGCCCCTTTTGGGGTATCCCCAGACTTTGGTCCGCAAGAGTGGCCTGGGCCTCTGGCTCCTGGGCGGGAGAGGCAAGAAGAGCCCCCATGAGGGGAGTCACGAGGACGGCGGTCAAAGTGGCGCGGTAGACGATATGCATGGGCTTGTTTTGGGCAATTGTAGGCCTGACAGGGTATCGGGGGCCGGGAGTCAGCGTCAAGGGTTCACGGGGGAGGTAAGGGGGGCTTGAAACGGGTTCAAAGGGAGCGCAGGGGCACCGGGAGCGGGGACGGAAATGGTGCTCTTTAAAGGGCGAACGATTCCTAGGACAACAGGACCCTGAGGTTTGATTGCGCAGCCTTTTTGGACCTACGGCTGTAGTGAAATCGGTGGCATGGATCCGCAGCACGGAGGCCTCCCAGCTCACTGATGACGGCTCTTTCCCTTGGCCGAACCTTGACCTCGCAATTCAGAGCTGGGCAAGCCTCCCACCTTCGCTGGCCTTGGATGGTCCTGCCCGAGGCGTTTCCACTGCCCTTTGGTTTTTGGGGGGCTGGGTTGCACCCTCCCACCCAAAAGTCCTCACGTCATCCGGACCAAATGTGGTACGACTATGGTCGGACGAGCCCCTCGTCCCCACTTCATGGCCATCGTCCCCACCCTCCCCTCGCGTCATGTCCTGGCAACGCTGCTGCTGGGCCTCGTCTTTGCCGGCGCGCTGGTCCTCACCCGGGGCGCTAGCCTCGAACCTGCGGACTATGTGATGAACAATGGCAGCGAAGTTCAAACTCTCGACCCCGCGACCGTCACGGGCGTTCCAGAGGGCCGGGTCCTGCGAGCGATCTTCGAAGGCTTGATCGTCAAGCACCCAAAAACCCTCGAACCTCTTCCGGGTAGCGCCGAGTCCTGGGAAGTGAGCGAGGACGGGTTGACCTGGACCTTTCACATTCGCCGGGGCGCCCAGTGGACCAATGGGGACGAGCTCACGGCGGAAGATTGGATTTATTCCTGGCGCCGGTTTCTGCACCCTCTCACCGCGTCCTACTACGCATACCAATTGTGGTACGTGGCGGGTGCTCGCCAATACACACGTCAGCCGGAAGACCGCTCCTTCGACGCCAGCCCCACCGGAGGCCTCTGGTACCAGCGAACCAGTGACGGCCAGGTCAAAGTGGGCTTACACGGCTATCTGCTTGAGCACATCACCGGCGAAGTAAGTATCACCCTCCCGAGCAATCCCGCGCAGAAACCCACCATCCACGCCGGGGACCAATCCTGGACCCTGGCCTTTTCGCTCACCAATCCCGCGATCAACACAAACGCCCCCACTTCCGCCGCCGACACCCTTGCCCGCTGTTACGGCCTGGAATCAGATGACGAGAGCGGCTGGTTCCTCAAGGGCTCGCTCACAGAATCCGATTGGAACGCGGCCCACGCAAACGGCGCGCTCCTCGATGGGGCCACCTACCGGGCCGAGGTGGCTGACCCCAAGCACCTCAAAATTTGGACCACGGACAGCCACACCCTGCACGTGACCCTCAACTCCCCCACCCCCTACTTTCTCGATCTAACCGGCTTCTACCCTACTTTCCCGGTGAACCGGCGCAACATCAAAGAAGCCCAGGAGCGCTGGCCTGACCGCTGGGAGATCGAATGGCTGCGGGCGGAGAACATCGTCACCAACGGACCCTTCAAACTGATCGAGCGCCGGGTCAACGACCGTATCCGTCTGGCCAAGAACGAGACCTACTGGGACGCGGACAACGTGGCCATGAACTCCATCGACATCCTGGCCATCGAACAGGATTCCACCATGTTGAACATGTACCTCACCGGGGGCTGCGACGCCATCGACCGGGTCAACACCAATGTGGTTCAAGAACTCTGGGGGCGCGAAGACTTTCAACCCACGCCCTACCTGGGCACCTACTTTTACCGGGTCAACGTAAATCAGCCCCCCTATGACGATGTGCGCGTTCGCCAAGCACTGTCCATGGTCATTCCGCGCCAAGACATCTGCGACAAAGTCATGAAGATGGGTCAGGTACCCGCCAGCAGTTTGACGCCCTCGGGGATCGGTGCCTATGCCCCCCCCAGCATGAACATGGGCAGCCCCGAGGAAGCCCGCATGCTGCTCGCCGCCGCGGGCTATCCGGACGGCAAGGACTTTCCCCCGGTGGAAATCCACTACAACACATCCGAAGCCCACTCCAGCATCGCTCAGGTCATTGCCCTTGCTTGGCAGGACGAGTTGGGCATCCGGACCAAGCTACGCAACGAGGAGTGGAAGGTGTACCTCGACACCCAGCAGAACCTGCGCTTTCAGGTCTCGCGCTCGGCTTGGATCGGGGACTACGCGGACCCCAACACGTTCATCGACATGTTCGTCACCGGCGGAGAAAACAACAAGACAGGCTGGGGCAATCCCGAGTACGACCGGCTGGTGAAAGCGGCGGGCGCGGAGCTAGACCCCCAGCGCAGGCTTCAGTTTTTGGGCGAGGCCGAGGCGCTACTGCTTGATGAAATGCCGATCCTGCCGATCTACTACTATGTGACCCAGAACCTGACCGCCCCGCGCCTCGGGGGCAACTCGGAAAACGTGCTCGACGAGCACTTCCCCAAGTTCTGGTACTGGATGGATGACGCAGAATTGGCGGAAAAGCGCGCCAACTATCCCGAAGAGTTCGAAACCGTCGCCCCCCACGGACCACCCGAAGGTCTCTATAGCCCGGCCCAGCTCAGGGAGCGCCAACAGCAATGATTCGTTTCCTTTTTCGACGCTTGATGTGGTTTGTAGTCACCATGACGGTGGTCATGAGCGTCTCGTTCTTCTTGATGAAGAACGTCAAGGGCGGCCCCTTTGACACGGAGCGCGCTCTTGAACCCGCCATCGAAGCCAACATCCAAGCGCGCTATCACTTGGACTGGCCCCTCTGGAAGCAGTTCCTGCACTACACCGGGCCCTTCAACTTGGACGAGCGAGGCCTGGGTGGCACCCAAGAGAAGATCTTGGGCGGCGTGCTCTCCGGGGACTTTGGTCCATCCTTCCGCTACCGGGATTTCACCGTCAACGACATCATCGGTCAGGCCTTGCCGATCAGCGCCCTGCTTGGGGTGGTGAGCATGATGTGGGCACTTGCCCTTGGAGTCTCCACGGGCATCGCTTCGGCCCTGCGGCGTGGATCGGGAGTCGATCTAGCCTTGCGCCTCGCCGCTACGGGCGGTATTGCCCTGCCCAATTTTGTGATCGCAGGGTTCTTGATCATCATCTTTGTTTTCATGATCCCCCTCTTGCCAGTGGCGGGCTGGGGCTCCATCAAGGAGATGCTCTTGCCAGGCTTTTGCCTCGGTTTGGTTTATGCGGCCTATCTGGCGCGCTTGACCCGCACGGGCATGTTGGAGGCCCTTTCCCAGGATCATATTCGCACAGCCCAGGCCAAGGGACTCTCCCCGCGCACGGTGGTTCTGCGCCATGCCTTGAAGGGCGGCCTGCTTCCGGTGGTCAGTTACCTCGGCCCCGCCACCGCGGGCATTCTCACCGGCAGCCTCGTCATCGAGCGCATCTTCTTCATCCCTGGTCTTGGGTCACACTTTGTGAACTCCGCTTCGAACCGGGACTACACCCTGGCCATGGGAGTCACCATCCTCTACACGGTGCTGGTCTACAGCATGAACACTGTGGTGGATTTGGCCTACACCCTGCTCGATCCGCGCATTGACCTGGCGGAGGAAGCATGAGCGCTGCCGATCCAAAGCGCTTTGATCTGGACGATGCCACCGCCGAGCGCCTCTTGCGCGAAGCACAGGAGCACAAGGGCATCAGCCTTTGGCAGGACGCGGGACGCCGGCTGCGGCGGAATCGCCCTTCCTGGTACGCCATGGTGTTTTTGATTGGGTTCGGCTTGCTGTCATTCCTGGCACCGCTCTTGCCCCTGCGCTCCCCAGTGCGTTCCAACCTGGACATAACCCTTCACGCGCCCACATTGGACGGAGGCGACGGGAACTACCTAGCGGCCCTTGACCCCGAAGCGGACTCAGCCCTTGTGGCCCGCCAAATAGAAAAGGACTACTGGGAGCTATCCAGCCTCGACCACGGGCTTATCTCTCTGCGCCGCATGATCTTTGGCTCCTGGCAAACCGGCCATTGGCTGGGCACGGACCACCTGGGCCGGGATTTGCTTTCACGCATCGTCTGGGGTTCGCGCACCTCGATTTTGGTTTCCCTTGCTGCCGCCCTCTGCTCATTGGTGATCGGGGTTTTCTATGGGGCCTTTTCGGGCCTCGTGGGAGGCCGCATCGACAACCTGATGATGCGCACGGTGGATATTCTGTATTCGATCCCCTTCATCTTTGTGGTCATCTTCCTGATCACCCTGATTGGGGATTACCGTCAAGTGCTGGAGGAAGAATGGGGCCTCGACCGGGAAAAGGTGTTTTACCTGGTGATCGGTGCGGTCTTTTGGCTGACCATGGCGCGGGTGGTGCGCGGCCAGGTGCTGAGTCTCAAGCACGCAGAGTTCGTGCAAGCAGCGCGGGTAATGGGTGCCTCGACCTTTCATATTCTGTGCAAGCACATTGTCCCCAACGTGCTCAGCATCGTGATCGTCTACCTGACCCTGACGATCCCCGCTGTCATGCTCTTTGAGGCATTCTTGTCGTTCTTGGGCCTGGGAGTCGAGCCTCCCCGGGTTTCCTGGGGCCTGATCGCCGTGGACGGTACCAGCGCGATCAATCCCCTGCGGATTCACTGGTGGGTGGTGATCTTTCCCGCCCTGGCCATGGGCTGCACCCTGCTCGCCCTCAACGTCTTGGGTGATGGCTTACGCGACGCCTTGGATCCTAAAATGCGAGGCAAAGATTGATGCCCCTCCTCTCTGTCAAAAACCTAGCGGTGCGCTTTGAAACACACCACGGCACCGTGCGCGCCGTGGACGGAATCTCGTTTGACATGGAAGAGGGCGAAACCCTCGGCCTGGTAGGCGAGTCAGGATCAGGCAAGAGTGTCACCAACCTGGCGCTCCTGGGGCTGATCCCCTCGCCCCCCGGGGTCATGACCGGTCAGGTCCATTTTGACGGCCAGGAAATCTCGGCCCTCTCGGAGCCAGAGCTGCGAAAGGTTCGGGGAAACCGGATCTCGATGATTTTCCAGGACCCCATGACCTCCCTCAATCCGCTTCTCACCATCGGTCGCCAGATGACCGAGGTATTGGAGTTGCACAAGGGCAAGAGTCACTCGGAAGCCCTGCGCCTCGCCGCCGTAGGCCTTGGGGAAGTGGGCCTTTCGGAACCGGAAAGTCGTTTGGCCCAATACCCTCACGAATTGTCCGGTGGCATGCGCCAGCGGGTGATGATCGCTATGGGACTCTTGTGCGAGCCTCGACTGCTCTTGGCAGACGAACCCACCACAGCCTTGGATGTGACCATTCAGGCTCAGATCCTGGAGCTAATGGCGGAGGTCCAACGCCGCCACGGCACCGCAATCATCTTGGTCACCCATGACTTGGGAGTGGTTGCGGGTACCGCTGACCGGGTGGCGGTGATGTATGCGGGGCGCATCGTGGAAGAGGGACCCACGCACCAGTTGTTCAAGAACCCCCACCACCCCTATACCCAGGGCCTGCTCTCCAGCGTGCCCCGATTGGACTCGGACACCTCCCAAAAAATGTCTTCCATTCCCGGCACCCCCCCGGACCTGGCTGAGATGCCCCCGGGTTGCGCCTTTGCTCCCCGATGCCCCAACGTTCAGGTGGAGTGCAAATCCGAACGGCCAGAACTCCTGGCCTCAGGAGTCCCAGGCCGCAGCAATGCCTGTCCCCTTTATGCCTCGCCAGACAGTGCAGAGGCAGACAGTGCGGAGGCCCGCCCATGACCCGCCCCCTCCTCGAAGTCCAAAACTTGACCAAGCACTTTCCCGTGGGGCCGCGCACCTTCCTGGGAAACGCCCAACAGCACCTGCGCGCGGTGGACGGAGTGTCCTTCAACATCGAGCGGGGCGTGAGCCTCGGGCTGGTCGGAGAATCAGGTTGCGGCAAGAGCACCTGCGCGCGCACCATCGTGGGCCTGCACCCGGCCACAAGTGGCAGCGTGCGCTATGAGGGGGTCGAGCTCACCACCCTTTCACGCCGGGGATGGCTGCCCTACCGGCGCAAGATCCAAATGATTTTCCAGGACCCCTATGCTTCCCTGGATCCGCGCCAGACCGTGGCTCAGATCCTGGACGAACCCCTGGCCCTCTTTGGCCTGGGCCGGCGCAGGGAACGACGCCTAAGGGTCTTGGCCCTGCTCGAAGCGGTGGGCTTGAACCCGCGCCATGTGCAGCGCTATCCCCATGAGTTCTCAGGGGGCCAGCGCCAACGCATCGGCATCGCCCGTGCCCTTGCCTCGGAACCGGACCTGATCGTCTGCGATGAGCCGGTCAGTGCCCTGGATGTTTCGATCCAGGCTCAGATCGTCAACCTGCTTGCGGAACTGCGCGAGCGCTTTGACTTGGCTTACCTGTTCATCGCCCACGATCTGGCGGTGGTACGCCACCTGTGCGACCGAATCGCGGTGATGTACCTGGGGCGCCTGGTGGAAGAGGCCCCCCGGGAAGAGATCTTCAAGAATCCATCCCATCCCTACACCAAGGCCCTGCTCTCAGCCGTGCCCTACCCCGACCCCGAGATCGAACGCACCCGGGAGCGAATCGTGTTGCGAGGGGATGTGCCCTCCCCGCTCAATCCCCCATCGGGCTGCCCCTTCCACCCCCGCTGCCACCAGGCCCACGAGGTTTCCGGCGACCGCTGCTCGCACCAGGTGCCGGAATTGCTGCAGAAGGGTGATCGCAGCCTGGCGTGTCACCTGGATTGAGGGGCGGGATTCCCACAATCAATCTGCCCTAGGCTGGCTGGGTCATTCGAGTCCCGAGTCCCGGACGGAACTCCTGGTGGCAAACTCAAAAAAATCTTGGCAGGATGAGGACCTTGTGTCTTGAGTCAATGGGACTTTGGGATGCTGCCGGGCCCTGATGAGGAAAACCATGATTCAATTCCACAACCTTCTGCTGATTCCTGCACTGTGCTGTCCAATTCTGGCTGCAGCCCAGGAGGAAGTCGCGCAGGAGCCTGCCGCTGAGGTCAAGAGTTCCCCCGCCCCCTTCATCCGCCTCGTGGAGGATGGGTCCTGGGTGCGGCTAGAAGTGGCGGCGCGCTCGTTCTCTCAGCACGACTCCGACGGGCAAAGCACCGGTCCGCGGATCGATCTGTGCGCTGCAATGCACGTGGGCGAGACAGGGTTTTATTCAGGGATGCAAGAACAACTCGACGCCTGTGATGTGGTGCTCTTCGAGGGGGTCGGGGGGCAGTTCATCGCGGTGGATGAAGATGGGACTGTAAGCGAAGCAGACCGTGCGGCCATCAGTGTCACCCGGCGGCGCATGCGCCGGACCGCCATCGCCGTGGCGCGCTTCCGCAAGAACCACGAACACTACCCAGAGGACATTACCAAGCTTGACCACGCGGCTCTCCCCAAGCGAATTAGGCAACTCGCCCTCATGGATAGCTGGAACCATGCACTCCTGTACGAGCTCCATCCCCCCGCCGAAGAAGGTGGCGAAGCAACCTTTAGCCTCCTATCCCTGGGTAAGGACGGGGAGCCCGGCGGCGAGGATGCGGAGCGAGACCTCAGCTTTAAAGATCAAGCCCCCATTCAGGAGCAGGAAATTGAAAACAACCGGGGCATCCAGCAGGACATGGCTGCGGCCCTAGGACTTGTGTTCCAGCTCGATGTGATGAATCACCTAGGCCCCCAATGGCGCAACTCGGACGCCACGGCGGCAGAATTGGTTGGCTGGCTCGAGGGCGGAGAGGCGGATCAAACCGCGCTGATGAGCGCCCTCGATGGGAGTTCACTCGTGGCGGATCTGATCGGCAACATGCTGCGCCTGCTTTCCTACTCGGAATCCGCCCAGTCCATGCTGCGCATGGTGACCATTGAAGTTCTAGCCCGGGCCGAGCAGGTCATGCAATCCAAAGCAACGGGCCTTGGGGATCTGATGGAAATCCTGCTCGATCGGCGCAACGAAATCGTGCTGAAAGACTTGCACGGGATTCTCTCCCAAGAGATCCCCCCCGCCCGCATCGGAATCATCTACGGGGCGGCCCATCAAGCCGCCTTCCAGGACTCCCTGCTCAAGCGTGATTTCCGTGCTGTCGAAACCATTTGGCGCACGGCCGCCCAGGTAAACCTGGATGAACTCGGGCTGCCCCGGGCCCAGGTGGACTGGACCCGCCGGGCCCTCGCCCGCAGCCTCGATCAAATGCTCAAGTAGCCGGGGCCCAGAGCTTCAAGGCTCCGGGCAGCAGTTGGATGTCCAAGCTTTCCACGGGAGCCCGCGAGTCCCCGTCGACTTGCCATTCCAGCGGACGGCCTTCCGCTTCCAAGAGCATGTGCTTGCCCTGCCCGGCGAGGACTAAGCTGCTTGGTGGAGCGAGACAACGCTGGGCACAGAGCAGGGTACGGAAGCTGGGCACAAACCCAGACCGTTGGCGCAGGGCATAGTCCAGTAAACCATCGTTTGCATCCGCCTCCGGGGAAAGGGTCATGCCCTTGCCGTAAGTGCGCGTATTGGAGACCGCCCCGTGGCGGAAACCGCTCCCGATCAAGCGACCATCGCAGGTGGCTCGAAAGGTGCTCTTGTAGGACCCAAGCAATCCGCTCAGGCCTACTCCTATATACAGGGAATCCGCCTGCATCCGATACCAGCCTCGCAACCCCCAGCAGCGTCGCGCCCAATCGATCCTGCGAACGATGCGCGCATCGATTCCAAGACCCACCATTGCCAAGACGAGCTCACCATTCACCAGCAGGGCATCGAGTTCGCGGGTCACGCCCTGGTTCAAACCATCCACCGCCGCCTGCATCCCAAGGGGAATGCCAAGTTCCCGGGCAATCACATTTCCAGTGCCCTGGGGAATGACCGCTAGGGGAGTGCTGTGACCACCTGCCAGAAGTCCAAATGCTGCTTCCCGTACGGTCCCGTCGCCCCCTACCACCACAACGAGGTCCACCCGTGCACCCCATTCAGCGGCCAAGTCCAGAGCATGGCCCGCGTGCTTGGTGGGCACGCGTGTCAATTCCCATTGGGCGTTAGTGAGCCCCACGGATACCGCTTCCGCAGCCCGCGCCCCTTTCCTCGCGCCCGAGGTTGGATTGTAGAGAACGACTGCGCTTTTCATGGAACCAAGCGGGAAGGAAGCACAAACAAGAGGGTCTACGCCGGCTCCGGACTACATTTCCTTCATCACGAATTTCTTCCAACGCTCTTCAAATTCGTCCTCGTCAACCAATCCCCAGGAAGCCTCCATGGCCGCTTCCCAGATATCGAGCTTGTCCCGCAGTCCAAGATAATCCCACGGACTCTTCAATCGCTTGCGCAAGTTGTCCCCGGCCTTGCCTTCGGCTTCATCCGCATCCAGATCGTCAAGATCATTTTGCGCATCCTCGCGGATTTCCCCGTAGGCCCCACGGAAACCATCGTTCAAGGTCTTGATGTAGTTGGGAATGATCTGAGCGTACCCCTTTTTCCAGTAGCTGCTCTTGACCCGACCCCGGGCACCTTCCCGAAGAAAGTAGATGATCGAAAAGGACTGGGCATAGCAAGAGACATTGCTCGGGCCCTGGCCTTGCCATTCCGGGTGGTTGAAACGAATGTGCTTGGATAAGGGCTTGACCGTGCCATCCCGCAGCATGCGTTTGATTTCCGGGGTACGCGCCAAACCCAACTCCATGTCATCATTAGGCACCAGCTTGCGGCCGCGCATTTTCCAAGCGCCATAGTAATCCCCGTGACCTTCGTCAAACCAACGGTGAGCAGCGCTGCGCTCGAACAAGAAGTGGCAGTACTGGTGGAAGCACTCGTGGGTCATGACCGACATGGTCATCTTGGCCGAACCCTGAGGGAAGTAGAGCACCAACTCTTCTGACCGGGGGTTGAAGTAGCCCGCCACGCCACCACCTGTTTGGCCATAGGTGTTGAAGTCCTCCTGAGTGGCGCAAATGCGCAC
Organism: Planctomycetota bacterium; assembly: GCA_028823345.1. GTDB lineage: Bacteria > Planctomycetota > UBA1135 > UBA1135. The sequence continues at coordinate 153,766 of JAPKBR010000001.1, read as the reverse complement.
AATGGAAACCTCTTTGATTGGGGATTCCGGCGGGAAGTCCTCCTCATATAACTTGCGGGATGCCTCAAGGCGCGCGATCACCGCCTTAAGGTCCTTGCGGTCTTCAGAGTTCGTCTTGATCAAATACTTCTTCGAGGGAGTCTCTAACAGATCCCAGCCAGGCGTCTGGGCAACTTCCCGTTGATGGTAAGCCAACAGATCCGGGTAGGCACTGCCCGAATCCACCGGGCCCCCATCACTCATGCGCTCTTCGATCTCCACGATACGGAATGTCCCCATGGATTTCTTCACCGCGGCGGACCAGGCCTTTACGACCTTTTTCTCTGCCGAGGGATAGTCCCAGGCAAAGATCACCTTGAAATCAGCCAATTCAATCGTGGTCACGTCCCAGGTGACCGGGACCTCGTCGCCGCGGGTGTCGAGCATGACGGTCAGCACCTCCCGTGTTCCTTCCAGCCCCTTGCCCATTTTTATCGTTGAGGTCTCCACTTCGGCCTCTTCAAGACTGTCTGCAACAAGGGACCCGGACAGGTCATCCACCAAGTCCTTGACGGTTTTCTCCTTCGCCTTTTTCTTCTTGGCGCCGGTTCCCGTGGATGCTGCCTCAGGCATAACGCGCATGACCTTCAAGCTCGGCTTGTAGGACGCCCGGTTGTTGCCATCGATCTTGACCAGCAACGCCTTCATCGCCTCGAACTGTCCAATCACATCTCGCGAGGCCACTCGATCGTTGACCGGCACGTCGGACCAGTCGCGCAGGGGCTTGAACTTGAATCCATAGGCCGGGAACTCGCGATAGCTACGACCCGCCTTTTGGGCAAATGCCGAGTCTCCGAAAAGGAACAAACTGAGGAAACCGAGGACCAGGAAGGACTTGCGAAGGGAGGCTGGTTGCATGACCTCAGTATAGACCTGATCCCGGGGAGTTCACGGACGACTTCACGCGGCCCTTACGCAGGGGCGCCGGAGCCCCCCAGTCAGCGCCTCAAGCCCGTATCAACGTTTGCCCGAGCAGGATCATCGCCACTCCGCATCCCATGGTGAGCCCCCCATAGGCCACCGCAGCCCCCATCTGTTCACCCCTGGCCAATTCCACGAGCTCTAGCGCAAGGGTTGAAAAGGTCGTGAATGCCCCTAGAAAACCAATCACCACCAAGGGGCGCGCGGGCAGCGGGGTGGGAACCTGCCGCAACAACCAAGCCGCCATAACCCCGAGGCAAAAGCTTCCCAGCATATTGACCGTGAAGGTCGCTGCCAGGCGGGGAAGCTCCAAGCGATCACCGGCAACAATCACAAGGGCGCGGGCCACCGCACCGGCGGCTCCGCCCACTCCGATCCAAAGAAATTCCTGAGGCTGCATGGGAGCAATGCTAGGGAATTGAGAGTCCGGAACCCAGTTCTTGAGGCTTGATCGGTTCCCTAACCTCTAGAGCGGCCTGGCCGCCGTTGACTTGGCGTATAGCATCAGGTTCTCGCCCACCACCAGATTGAGCTCCTGCACCGCTCCGGGGGTCACACGCACGCGCACCTTAGGGGCGCCGGGGCCTGCGCAGGAAACCTCAGCCAAGAGCAAGCCACCAAGCTGCTCCACCCGGGTGACCTGCACGGGCAGGGCAGTACGCGCGGACAGACCCGCGAGGGGCGCCTGAGCCAACAACAAGTCCTCGGAGCCCAAGGTGAATAGAACCCGGGTGCCCACTTTCAGATCTGGGCTGGCAACATAGAAACGGGCGCCACCCTGCACCTCCACCGCTGCACCACCTGGGGTTTGCTCTTGGACGATACCGGTCAACAGGTTGGGGTGACCTGCGGCTTCGGCTGCCAGGATTTGGGCCGGCTCGCCCCTGCTCGTGGCGCGCCCCTTATCGAGAACGATGACCTCATCGCAAAGGGCTTCGATTTCCAAAGCATCATGGGAGACCAGGATCAGGGGCAAATCAAATTGCAAGCGCACGGCCATCAGGAACGGCAAGAGCTTGCGGCGCAGGGCCGTGTCGAGACTGGAAAGGGGTTCGTCCAGTAGAAGGACTTCTGGCCCAGAGGCGAGGGCGCGACCGAGGGCCACCCGTTGTCGCTGACCGCCGGAAAGGGCGTGGGGTTTGCGACCCAAAAAGGAAGAGAGTTCAAGAACTTCGGCGATGCGCTCGATTTCGCGTGCCTGATCTGTATTGCCTGCTCCGAACGCGAGGTTCTCCCGCACCGTTAGATGTGGAAAAAGACACAGGTCCTGGGGGACAAATCCCATGCGCCTTTGCTCCGGGGGAATAAAGGTGCTTGCGTCCTCTAGGGTGCGGTCCCCCAGTCGAATGCGCTGGCCGGTCCCCCTACGCCAACCAGCCAGTAATTCGAGCAGCGTGCTCTTGCCAGAACCGGATGCGCCAAAAATCCCCAGAGCCCGACCCTTAGGGGCCAGGTCCAGGTGCAACTCAAAACTGCCGAGCCGCAAGCGCAACTCTGCATGGAGCCATGAACTCATGGGGTGCCTCCGGACGGAGGACTCGGCTTCGCAGAACCAAGTCGGTCCGCCGCAAAGACAATCACAAAGGCCAGCAATCCGCAAACTCCCACCAGTTGCAACGCACCGCGATCATCGTGCAACTGATAAGCCTCAAAGACCGCCATGGAGAGGGTGCGCGTCTCCCCCAGCAGGCTGCCGGCCACCAGGACCGTCGCGCCAAACTCGCCCAGGGCGCGTCCCATACCCAGCAGGACACCCGCCCCGATTCCCCGGGCGGCGAGGGGCAAGGTCACCGAGCAAAAAGCCCGCAGGGGACCCAAGCCCAAGCTGCGGGCCATGCTCTCCAAGCGCGGATCGACCCCTTCAAGGGCAGCGCGCATGGGACGTACAAAGAGCGGGAAGGAGACCACGCCGCCGGCCAAAACCGCTCCGGGAAAAGTCAGCAACAGATCGAAACTCCCCAGGGGACCGCCCTTCCCCAGGGCCAAGAGCAACAACCAACCCACCGCGGTGGGTGGCAGGATCAAGGGCAAGTGCACGAGGGCCTCCAGCACACTGCGCCCCCAAAAACGTCGTCGCGCCAAGAGCCAAGCCATGGCCAGGGCGGGAAAAAAGTCCAACAACACAACCGCGAGAGCAACCTTGATGCTGACCCACAAAACCGGACCCAAGACACTGGGGTGGGTTCCGGGCGCGGCACTCCCAGCATCGGGCTCTCCAGACAGGGGACGTTGCAGCGGTTCGAGACCAGCGGATCGAATCGAGTGCGCCCCAGCGGGAAGCAACAGCAACTCGCGCAGCCTTGCCCCGGCCCCATCAACAGTGTTGCGTTTGGGCAAACCGAGTGCGGCTTCCACCGCCGGGGCTTGATCGGGGGGAACCGAATAGAGGATCTCGACCGAGTCGGAACGGCGCGCATCGGCCAGGTAAACAATGCCCATGGGTGCTGCCCCGGCTTCTACCGCCGCCAAGGCAGCCCGGGCATCGGGCACCCCGGTGATGCGCCCCTCCAAGGCTTGCCAGCGTCCGATACTCTCAAGCCATCGCTTCGCATACCGGCCAAGGGGCACCGCCTCGCTGGAGGGCAAGGGCAAACGCGCCTCCCCCGCTCCGATCCATTCCACGCGGAATGAATCCCCTGGGGCCGCGCCTTTGGGAGCAACCACACACAACCCGCCCTGGGCAAAGACCGTGGCACTGCCTTCGGTCAAGAGGTCCCGCGAGCGCAGCTCCAGCACCCAGCGAATGTCCGCTGAAAGGATCAAGTCCGCCCTGGCACCGGCGATCAACTGGCGCGCCAAGTCCCCACTGGCGGCGGTGGATATCACCAGGGGTTCGCCCCCCTCAGCCTGCCACTGGGCATCGAGGCCCTGGGCCACTTCGCGCAAACTCGAAGCCACCAATACCCGTGGCCCCTGGGCCACGCCAGGACTGGCGGATGCCCCCGGAGCGCAGAGGATGGCCCCCAAGAGGGCCAGGGATTGGAGGAATGAAAACACCGGGGAGCAGTCTAGCGTCTCCCCCGTGTGCCGCGCGCAGGCTCTCTGCTTCGTCCGTCGGCATCACCGACGCAGCAAGGATCAGGGAATCCAGGTGGTCTGCAGACCGTTCGTGAAGTTGGAGTTCGCGCCGCCTGCAGCGGGGTCGCGATACCAACCCTGGAAGTAGACCGTATCCCCCACGCTGATCTGTCCCGAGACCTGAGGCGGGGAGCTCACATCGAAGGACCAATCGCTGTCCCCCAAGCCAGAGATCGGAGTTGCCCCCAAGCGGAACAAGGGAGCGGCAACACACAGGGTGCCATTGGCCACAGGTGCGTTCCCCTGGCCGAAGGAATAGAAGAACAGCATGAACTGTCCAGCGGGCATTCCCGTGGCCAAGAGGGTCAGGTCGTTTGCCCCAAATGAGGTGGTCCCCGAAGCGGAAATGAGCGCACCCGGTCCGACCGAGTTCGGCGTCGTCACGCAGTAGTTGCTGATCAAAGATCCGGCGTACTCCACCTGGGCCGCACGCAGGCGCCACAGATTTCCGGAACGTGCAAAGGTCTGCACGGTCCAAAACGTGTCGTCATCGGGATCACAGGTGGTGCCCGAGTAATCGCCCCAGCGGTTGCGGCCTGCGCCATCCAAATGCTGGTAACTACCAGTACCGGCCTTGTACTCAAAAGGATCACTGATGTCACTCTGGGTGTCGTTCACCTTGCGGCCCGACACAAAGCAACCGACAAAGGTCGCTGCACTCGATCCGCTGTAGCCCACAACCACGTCGCCCACGGAATTCACCGCGATGGAAGGATAGTAGTAGGCAAAAGTACCCGTTTCATCACGGATCGTACTGCGCTGAATGTCCGCCCCATTGGTGGGCCCAATTTCATACCAACGCACACCAGCGCTGCCCTGGTTGGTGCCGATGGTGTGGCAGGTGAAGAGGCTGGTGCCTCGATAGACTGCATTTTGCAAGCGATCATCCCCGGTGCTGATGGGCACGCTGCTACCGGATGTAGGCGCATCGGCCGGGATGTTGTGGGTCGCTACGGTGACGATCGAAGCGGTTTGCAACGAAGGCGCGGTCAAAGGCGGATTCACCTTGCGCACAATAATTTGGTTGGTGTTCCAAGTGCTGGCGATGTACGCCACGCCCGGATCATCCCAGTGCACCGCGGGCTGGTTCGCTTGGGTGTAGGGCAGATTGCGGAATGCGGTAACCGTCCCGAGAGCCGGGACGTTGGCGATCATGGGAGCCTTGTCGAGGGCCCAAATCGTCATGGTCCCCCCGCCTGTGGCGTTGTCAATCATCAGACAACTCATATAGATCCCGCGTGCGCCCACGCCTAGGGTGGGATAGTCCGGCCAACGGTTGGAATCGACTCCCTGGGAGGTATTGAAGCTGGTCTTGAGCCAGCCACCCTGGGGAGAATCGGTCAAGCTGACTGCGATATAGATACGGTTGGAAAAGTTCGTGGAAAGCACGATCCAGCGCTCATCTTGGGGGTCGTAGACCACCCGCGGGTCGCCGCCTGCAGTGGCTCCAAAGAAGGAGTTCAGGGATGCGCCGGCGATTTGGTTGCCGGTTTTCGAATAGTAGGTGATGTTGGAGTTGACCACCGTGACGAAGTGATTCGGACCAACCGCGCCGTGGGTGTCCGGGGGAATCGAGGAGGCGCCGGGGTTACCGCCCAGTTCCTGACAAAAGAACTGCTGCAGCACATCGGGGGCATCGATCACGCCCACGCTAGGAGCGGCGGGCGCTGCCGGAGTGAGAGGGGCGGGAGCCGGAGCCACCAGGGGAGCAATCGGCTGGGGCTGGGGGCGCATCAACAAGGACACGGGGCCCGGAGCATGGCTCTTGAGAGCTTCGCCCCGTTGCCAATCAAGGCCCGCGTAACCGGTCGCGGTCAAGTTCCCCGGAGACACGTCTTCAAAGTCGAGCACCACCGTGCGACCGTCGCGCACATAGGTCAAATCATCCAAGGAGTACCAAGCCTGGCTCCAATCGGTCTTGCGTGCTTCGATGAGTACGCGATCGATGCCCTTGGCATCCAAGGACACAAAGACCATGTCCTCTTCCAACTCGGTCCAGCTGCCCGTGGCCACGGTCTTACCTGCGACCTGGGCAATCAAACGAACCGCGTCGGCTTCGGAACCTTGTCCTGAACCCTTACCAAGCCAAACTCCGACCAGGTCGACCTTGCCTTCGAAACCGATGGGCATGCGCATGTCACCCCAGTAGTTCGTGATCGACTTGTCGCCGGAACGGGTGGGCAGGGCGCCGTCCCCATCGGGGCTTTCCCATTCTCCGCGCTTTCCGTTGCGGAAGCGGCGGGAGGGTTGTTCAAAGAGAGGACGCTGCTTCTCGCGCTCCATAACCACGTCCCAACCCTCGATGCGAGTGTCGAGGAACGCACCGGGATCCACACGAAGACCATGGTTCAGGGCATCGAGATCCAACATGGAGGCCTCGTCGACCTTGCCGGGAGTCACGGCTTCGCCCGGGGCGGGCAAGGCACGGGGGGTGTCTCCCACTTGGGCCCAGGTGGGCAAAACGGCAAGGGAAAGGACGGCTAGGCTGTGCAGAATTCTCATGGGTACTCAGGCAGGCAGGGAGGAATCTGGAATCGGGTTCCAAGGGCGGCGGGAGGGCCTCCCGAGAACCCTCTACCCAAGCATCGCCTATGAACCGGAAGCGTGCTGGCTTCTAGGCCTGTAGTTTACATAATCGTTACAGATAGCCCTGCTCTGGGCCCCTCCCGCGCACAAAGTTGCCGCTTGCCCCATTCTGGACTCAATCTGGAATCACCCCGCGGTCGACCCTGGGGAGCTCTCTGGGGACCAGGCAAGCCCCCTCTTGCTGAGGGGACCTCAGCGCCCGATCAGAAAGTGGCACACATCGCCCTCGGCCAGGGCATAGTCGCGCCCTTCCGTTCGCATGCGTCCGGCGGCTTTGATTGCCGCCTCGCTGCCGAGTTCATCCAAGTCGTCCACCGAGTAAACCTCGGCCCGGATGAAGCCCTTGTTGAAGTCCGTGTGGATCACCCCAGCAGCCTCGGGGCCCTTCCAGCCCGCCTCAATCGTCCAGGCCCGCAGTTCCTTGGGACCCACCGTGTAGAAAGTCTGCAAGCCGAGCAACGAATAGGCCGCCCGGATCAAACGCGGCAGACCTAACTCGGTCAAGCCCAAATCCTCCTGGAAACTCTGCTGATCCTCTGCATCCATGTTGCGCAACTCGCTTTCCAAGTCCGTGCAAATCGCAATCCACTCAGCGCCGGTGGCGGCAGCGTGGTCCGCCACGGCACGGGCATAATCGCCCTCGGCGGCGAGATCATCGTCCCCCACGTTCGCCACATACAAGACAGGCTTGGCACTCAACAGACAGAGGGGCTTAAGCGCCTCGCTCTCCACCGAAGTCCATTCCACCGCACGCAGAGACTGGCCGCTTTCGAGCATCTGGGCCACGCGCTCAAAGAGAGCTTGCTGGACCATGGACTCCTTGTCCCCCGAGCGCGCCTTCTTGGCAACCCGCTCCACCGCCTTTTGCACCGTATCCAAATCCGCAAGAGCCAACTCCACGTCAATGATCTCAATGTCGCCCTTGGGGTCCACCGGTTCTTCGCGCACCACTTGCATTCCCCCAAAGCAACGCACCACGTGCAAGATCGCGTCGGTCTCGCGGATGTTGGCCAAGAACTTGTTGCCGAGCCCCTCGCCCTTGGAAGCTCCCGCGATCAAACCGGCGATGTCCACCACCTTGACCACCGCGGGGATCACCTTTTTGGTTTCCACATGGGACAAGATGCGTCCGATATTCTCGTCCGGCACCTCGGCGATCGCCATGTTGGGATCGATCGTGCAAAAGGGGAAGTTGCCCATCTCTGCACCCGCAGCGGTCAGGGCGTTGAAGAGGGTGCTTTTGCCCACATTGGGCAAACCGACGATTCCGCAGGATAGGGACATGCTGTGTTGGATCCAATTGAGGGCTGGATCCGGGTAGGGGCTGGTTCCGGATAGAGAGCTTTCAATCAGCTCTCGTGAAGCCGGACAGTTTAGCGAGAATCCCTGCGCCCATGCAGCCCTGATCGGAGAGAAGCCTGCGAAAGAGATCCCGAGGCAGGTCTCAGTCGTAATTCACCGCAGCTCCCGCAGCCACCCGCAGGGCGTAGCGCCGCAGGAGGCTATCGAGAACCCGCACGGAGCCCCCGTGGGCATGGCAGAGGCTCATCAAGCCGCCGATGGAAGCCTCGCGGTCCGCTGGAACCACGGGCAGGCCCCCCTGCAGTTGCGCCCAATAAGCCTCGTTCCAGGCGGGCTCGAGGGCAGTGCGCTCGTTCCAATCGTTCCAACTAACCAAGAGAGTGTGCCCGCCCTCATCCACTGTGCTTTGGGTTGCTTCCAAGAAACCCACCGAGGGCTGGGACGAAACCCTGAGGCAGAGAGACTGGCCGTCGCTGCCCAGTCCGTGCTGGGAAGCCCAACCCGCAACGCCCGAATCATCAAACCCCCACCAGGCCAGGCCAAAAGCCTTGCGGCTCCCGGCGGCCTGGTTGCGCCACAATAGCGCCTCTTCATACCCGCCCCGGGCGAATTGGGTCACGCTGCTGAGGGACACGTTGCTCTCACTTCCGCTTTGAAAATCCGCAAACGACGAAAAGCGCAAGAGGTCCTGATCGATCAAGTGCCAACGGCCATAGCCACTGAATGCAGTAGACTGGGTGTCGGGGGAATGTGTCGCGATGAAAGCGATCGATTCCCCGGTGCTGGCTTCCACTTGCTGGATGATCCACTGCCAGTCCCCTTCCTCTAAGCGTTGGCCATCCCATCCGGGAATGTTGTGCCAGAAGACAAAGAAGACCATCTCCCCATCGAGGCGCAACATGCATCGGTGGTCGCCGAGTTGACGCACAAGGAAAGTCACCTCCGCTAGCAAGGAATCGCGACGCTGCAAGAGATTCCAAGATGGATCGAGCCACCCGGCCTGTTGCACCTTGGGTTCTAACATGGGCGCCAGATCAAAGTCCACGCCTGGACGATCCGCGGCGTTCACCAATTCCAGGAACGACTGCCACTGGCGAGGCGCCTCGCCAGCAGGCGTCCCCATGGAATCGAGCTCTAGGCCGTGCCAGTCCACCACAAAACCATCGAGCCCCGCGGCCCGGGCCAGATCCACGGACAGGCGAGCCACATCCTGGTCCCGGGAGTCGTAGAGCCCCACTAGGGGCAAGGTATCGACCCCGTCCACGGTGCTCGTGGCCCCATCGCGTCGCCCGTTGATGCGGGTGAAGTCTGGATCATGGGTTAGATTCAGGGATCCGGGATCACAGGGGGAGGGATCCGCCCAGGCCCAATTACCCCAGCGCTGTTTGCTGCCCGAGGCGTTGCCAGAAGCATCGGGGTGGGCGGGATTTCGGTACCAGGGAGCATACGCCGCCAACTGCAGAGGTCCCGCGCTGCCATCCAGAGCGGTCGGCGCACCCAGCGCCACTTCATCCAACAGCACGTCCAATCCTAAGGAAGAGACAATGCTGAGACGCAGAGATACCCCGTCCCCGGGGATTGCGCCGCCCTCGGGCGTCTCGATCCAGCGCCACACTCCCCCATCCGCTTGCGTGGGACAAAACTGTCTTTGACTCAACAGTTGTTGGCCGCCGCCCGAGTCCTCGGCAATCAACTCTAGCAGGATGCAGCGGTTGGGATCGGGGGTCAGGGGTAAGCTTGGATCCGAAGCAACCCGTAGCCATGCCCCAAGCACCGGTTGCTCACCGATCCAGGGCTGGGAGGGGGAACTGGCAAGCCCCATACGCGTGGACGCTTGCCCACCGGGAAGTAACCTTAGGTGCTGCCGTCCCCGGCGCGAAGGACTGCTGCCCCGTGTGCGCTCCACACTAGCCGCGCCCAAGACCCAACCGGCGCTGCCACGTTCGAAGCCCCCATTCATAGCCCCGTGTCGCACGGGCGCATGGTTTCCCACGGTCACCCCGTCCCAATCGAAAGTCCCGGGTCCGACAACCACAAGGCGCACCACTAGCTCAGTGGTGTCTGGCCTCATGTGTCCTGCTGACCCGGGCAAAGGTTCCGCCACCAGATCCTTCCACACCAAAACAGGCGTGTTGCCGTCCATGACCGGACTGATTCCAACAAGCGCTTCACCCAAGGGCCCGCGACGCAGCAACTCTAGGCGCATGGAGCCACTGGCGGGACCGCCTCCCGCTGCGTGGCGCCCCACAGCTCGGCCGGCACACTGCTGTCCCAACCAAACATCGCTGGGAACTCCATCTAGGCCTGCGCTACCGAGGGCTAGGGATTGTTCCAACCAGGCTTCGTGCCCCGCCGCCACCCTGACCCGCACAAGATTGCGCCCGGAGGAGGTGGCCAGAGGTGTGAAGACAGCCGCCGGATCGCTGGACTGGGCGGACCAATGGGCGAGTCCCTGATCCAAGTCGCCGTCCACCAGAGTGAACTCCGTCCCGGGAACAATATCCCCCAGGGCAACGGGTGACACCACCGCCAAGGCGAGCACCAGCGCGAAGACCAAACCCACCCTCTGTATCCATTGCATGTTCACCCCTCTCATATCGGAACTTCAGGCCAACCGCCCAAGGGGAGTAGGCCTCTCAGGATGTTGTTTTTTGATCTGCCCCACATATGGGAAGCCTAAGAAGAGAGCACCCCCCGATCCAGGATCCTGTTTGCTTGCGAATAGAGGTTCCCCGGAGGGAATTCAGTCCTCAGGCCTCCGCACGCCTAAAAGCCCCCCGGCAACCCGTGCATTCCTACGGTTGAAATGAGCGGAACAGCCCCTTGGCCCATGAAAGGGTCGGTCCATGGCTTGGAGCGAGCCCTGCGTCCTCACGACCCAGGCCCGACGCCCTCAGTCGGTCAGTGCGATGCAGTCGATTTCCACCCGCGCCCCCTTGGGCAGGGCGCTGACTTCCACGCAGGCTCGGGAGGGCGGGGTCAAGCCCTCGAATACCTTTCCATAGATGAGGTTGACCTTGGCAAAGTCCCCCAGGTCGGTGAGGTAAACCGTACAGCGCACCGCGCGCCCGAAACCGGTCCCCGCGGCTTGCAACACGGCTCGCAGATTGCGCAGGCATTGCTCTGTCTGGCCCTCCACATCATCCGAAACCAATTCACCGGTAGCCGGATCCATGCCCACTTGGCCGGAACAATGAACCATGCCCTTTGCGACGATGCCTTGGCTATAGGGACCAATGGCCTTGGGGGCCTGGTCCGTTTCAACAACTTGAATTTCGGTCATGGTCGGTTCTGGGTTCAACTGGTCTGGCCTTCGCCCTCGCGCTGAACGGCACTTGCGATCAGAGGCAAGGCTGCTTCTGCAACGAAAGGAGTGATGTCCCCATCCATGCGCGCGATTTGGCGAACTAGGGTGCTAGAGATATGGGCCACGGTCGGGGAGGGAAGCAGGAACACGGTGTCCACACTGGACCAAAGGGCCCGGTTGGTCTGAGACATCTGGCGTTCATATTCCAAGTCCGCGGCGGTGCGCACTCCGCGCAGGATCGTATGGGCCCCGAGCTCACGGGCTCCGTCCACCAAGAGTCCTTGGATCGGCTTCGCCTGAACATTGGTCATGCCCCCGAGACTGGCCTCGATCAGAGCGATGCGCTCTTCGAGTCCCAGCAGGTGATCCTTGGCGTGGTGGGCAGCGACCCCCACGGTGACCCGGTCAAAAATGCGAGCAGCGCGCTGCAGCACATCGAGATGCCCCAGGGTGAAGGGGTCAAAGGTGCCGGGGAACAGGGCATGGGTGGCGGTCATGGGACGGAGTATAGCGTGAGGGGTGTCCCGGGGGCTCCGGGGGCGGGTGAGAGCGACTCCCCGGAGCGCAAGACGGGAGGGATGGCTTGATGTTTCCGGCGGGCTGACGGGCTTCCACCCAACCCACCGGGGACAAATCGGACAGGGACCTGCAACCGGCAGGCTTCTCCCACGTCTCTCCCTTGTGCGCTTCCCTGGTGGTCCTCTCCTTTTTGGTTCCCTCCTGCTCGGACTCTGTGCCCTCTTGGGCAGGGACCTCGGGGCAGAGGTCCTGCACCCCCGAACCCTACGAGCCAGTGCTCTGGTCTTGGGACTGGCTGCGGTGCTCATGACCCGCGCGGGCTGGGCTCCAAATCACAGACGGTGGGCAGTGTCCCTGACGACCCTCGCCATCGTGCTCGCCGGGTTGACTCTGGGCACGGGGGCAGACCGGGACGTGGGGCCACCCGAATTGCTGGAATACCAATCAAGCGCGGTCCACCCGGTGACCAAGCCCTGGACCCTAGCCAGTCAACACCGGGACTATTCCCCTGGCTGGCTGGCCGAGGGATCCGCCGTGCGCATGTTGGGTGCGGGGCAGACCCTACTTCTGGCTCGCTCGATCCCCGCCCCTTCCCAAGGGAAATTGCGACGCCTCGGGCCCGAGGACATTCAACGGGTGGCTGCCCCACCAGCGCGACTCCTGGCCGAATACCTCCACACGGTAGCATCCATTCGAGCGCGCCTGCTGCGACGAATGGATCGCCTCCCATCGGATCAACTCAGTGCCCTACTCGGAGCACTGCTACTTGGCGATCGGCGCAAACTGGAATATGAAACCAAGGACCTCTTCACGCGAACGGGAACGCGCCATCTGCTGGCCCTTTCGGGGCTGCACCTTGCTGTGCTGTTCGGCCTCCTGGTGCTGCCCTTCTTGCGATTTCTAATGGGCCGTTTCCCCGGCCCGGGGGGCCGATTCGCTGCGGGGCTTGTGATGGCCGCGGGGCTTGGGATTTTTGTGCCCCTGGCCGGGGGTGCCCCCTCCCTTTGGCGCGCGTCTTGCGCGGCGGGCCTCGGTTTCCTGGCGCCCCTTCGAGGTCGTGCAGGTCAAGTTCTGCCGCGCACGGATGGCTGCGCCCTGTTGGGCTTGGCTCTGGCCTGGGAGGTGCTGCTCGATCCAACCGCATTGGCCCAACCGGGGGTGCAGTTGACCTATTTGGCCACATTTGGCCTGCTCACCGCACGCGGCTTGTTGGGGCCGGGCGACAAACACCTGTTGCCCCGCGCGCCCCACAAACGCTGGCCCATGGCCCGGGCGCTCCTGGCCTCAGTACCACGGCTATTTCGAACCGGCGTGCGGGCTTCCCTCGTGGCCAGCGCCGCAACCCTGCCGGTGCTTTGGACGACCTTTGGAGAGACCGCCCCCATCGGCTTGATCGCCACGCCCCTGGTCACGCCGATCATCACTGCCTTGCTGCTGGTCGGCGGCTTGTGCGTGCTGGCCCCAGGGAGCCTCGTGGCCCAATTAGCCGAGGGCCTGCGCGCTGGTTTGATGGGCACCTTAGAAGCCATCGACCGCTTGCCCTTGACGCCCCTGAACTTGCCCCCCAGACCCGTATTCTTGGTGGTCCTGCTTGGCATATTGGCTCTCTTGGCACTGCGACGAATTCCTGGCAGCACCCGACCGGCGTTACTTCTGGCTGGGGCACTGTTGCTGCCCTGGACCCAGCGTGCCCGCAGTGTGCGCCTGCAGGTGCTCGACGTGGGCCATGGGACGGCGGCGGTTCTCGAGGTGCCCCAGCTAGGACTGATCGTGTTCGACGGGGGTTCCCGGGACCGGGTAGGCGTGACCCGTGCCCTGCAACGGGTCCTCTGGGATCGCGAAGCGGACCGAGTGGTGTACCTCACCACACACACGGACCGCGACCACACGGGGGCCTTGCCCTGGTTAGCAGAACGTTTCGAAGCCAAACAATGGTGGGGATTGATGCCCAAAGACGTGTCCCCACAGGTTTTGCGCGGACAACACCGGGACCCTACGGAGGGTCGCATCCGAATGCACGAGGAGCACGGAGTGCGTCTGGACTTACTACGTGGTTCTAGCCTTGGGGGCAACGAGGGATCGCGCAGCCTATTGGTGCAAGTGGAAGATCAAGTCCTTGTACTGTGGGGCGATGCGGAAGACGAAGGGGCCCTCGCAACCCTGCAGCATTGCAGCGAAATCAGCAAAGTGGATCTCCTGCTGTTGCCCCACCATGGACGGGCGGGACCTGCAATGGATGCGGTCCTCGATCACCTACAGCCCCAGCTCAGTTGGGCCAGTTCCAGCGACGGACGGGTTCCCTGCGAGGAGGCCCTGATCCAACGGGGAATCCCCCTGCGGGTGACCACCTCAGGTCCCCTGCTTTGGCCCACCGAAGCGAGCCGTTCCCCTCCGGATCCCTAGGTCCCGAGTGCAGAGCTGATTCCCGGTCAGCGAAGGGGAACATGGCAAAGCACGCGGGCAAAGTCCTAGACTCTAGGGCGTGAGCCGACCTGCCCCCCCCGCACCACCCCCCACTGGACCAGCCCGCCCAGCCGATCCCACCCAACCGGTGCTGGCGGTCCGCGATTTAGGCAAGCGCTACGGAAGCCAAGTCGCCCTCGAAGGGGTCAGCTTCGATGTCCTGCCCGGGCAGATTTTCGGGCTCCTGGGACCCAACGGTTCGGGCAAGACCACCACCTTGACCTGCGCCCTTGGACTGCTCAGGCACAGCAGCGGATCGGTGCACATCCTGGGCCATCCCTCAGAGCGCATTTTTGAAACCAGGGGCCGGGTTGCGGTGGTGTTCGACACCCCGGTGCTCCTGCGGAACCACACCATCCTCCAAAACCTGACCTACGGCGCCCGACTGCGGAACCAGACCAAGGGCCGCGGTCCAAAGGAGGTACTGGAATTGGTGGGACTTTCGGGGCTCGAGAAACGCAAGGCCAGCGACCTGTCCCTGGGCCAAATGCGACGCTTGTCCATCGCCCTCGCCCTCGCCGGTAGCCCCGAGTTCTTGGTGCTGGATGAGCCCCTCGCCGGCCTCGATCCCATCGGCGTGCGCGAGGTCATGGCGCTACTAGGGCGCCTTCGCCATGAGGGCCTGACCTTGATGGTGTCCAGCCATCGTCTATTTGAAATGGAACGACTCCTCACACACGCAGCGGTGCTGATTGAAGGCCGGCTCGCCGCCCTCGGTTCCATAGAGGAACTCCTCGGCGCCGGTGGGCGCGTCAGGGTAGAGGTCGATGATCTGGAAAAAACCCTGGGTCTGGCCCAACAACATGCTTGGAAGGTCCTGGCCCAACGGGATCAGGAACTCACTCTCGATGCAGGGATCTCCCCCCAGGAGGTCAACCGCAAGTTGGTGCAAGCGGGCGTAGGCGTCGAACGATTGGCCCCGGCACGCTCCTCCCTGCCGGACCTTTTCGAACAACTGGTCGATGCCCGGGAAGATTCACCATGAGGGGCGCCGCCTTGGTTTTTAAAGCCGAATGGGGTCGCTTGATCGTCACCCGCGCTTTCCATGCGGTGCTGTTGCTGGTGTTTGCAGCTTCACTAGCCCGAGCCCTGGGGGATGGTCTCACCTCAAGCGCCCATGGGGTTGAATCCGGTCAGGGTTGGCACGGCCTGGCCCTGGGTTGGCGCACGGGACTCGTGCTCTCCACCCTGATCCTGGCCTTTGGCGCCGCCCGCGGACTGGCCGGAGATTCCAACGCCTGGATCCTGCGCTTGGCCTTGACCCGCGGCACATCACGGGCGGGCATGATCAGCGCGCGCTTGATGCTGGGCCTCGCCCAGTTGCTGCTCTTGGTGCTGTGCAGCGGCGCAGGCGCCTGGCTCGGCGGCTGGTTCGGCGGAGGCTATGGGACGTTCGTGGTGGACGGAGCCGAGTTCGGCGACCGGGCCTTCTTTGCCCCGGAGTTTGTGCGCGTGCTGCTCGGAGTTCTGCCGGCCCTCGCAGCGACCTATGCCTTTGCCCTCTTCATCTCGGCTTTTTGCAGCAGCGCGGTGACCGCGGTGGCCGCCAGCATGGGACTGTTGCTCTCCTTCGATCTGTTCAAGGAAGTCCTGGGTGACGGGGGCAAGTGGTTCTTCCTGGCCCATACCCCGACCCTCTTGGACTCCTCAGGCTTCACCTACTTGGGCGACCTGTGTGGACTCGCCACCAGCACAGCCCTTTGGGAGGAGGGCTACTGGCGAGCGGGAATGGTCAGTTCCCTGGCCAGTGTGCTTATTTTTACAATGGGCGCGATCTGGGTGTTGCGTCGCCGCGCCCTCTGATCGCGGGCTTCCCCAGCAACCCTGCCCATACCCGAGATCCCAACGGGTCCAACCTTGGGCAGGCCCCGCCCCAGCTTCCAGCTTTCAGGCTGGAATAGAGGGCCCGGGCACCCCAAACTTGCAGGGTGCCCCTCCCGGGGCGCACGCGCCTTGCCCCGCGCCTCCTGACTGCACCATGCGATCCATCCCCCGCCGAATACACGCCCCCCTACTAGGGCTCACGCTGCTCTCGCTCTCGGCGTGCACCATGGTTCCCACCCGGCCAATCCCCGAGCCCCTCCCGGAGGTCCTCGCATGGACCCAAGCGCAACCGGTCCCCACGGTTTTCTTCGGCGCCGAAGTCAGAGAGAACGACAGCGGTTCCCTCGACGATCTGTTCTTTGCGCCGGGTGTGCGGGTGGTCACGGTGGCCGACGGTTCCCCCGCGGCTCAAATCGGAATGCGTGCGGGGGATGTGGTTTTGCAATTAGCCGGGGAAGAAATCAACGACCCGGCCAGCTTTGAAGTCCTCTTGGCCCAGCAAGTCCCCGACTCAGCCCTGATCATGCAGGTGCAACGGGGCGACGCGATCTTTGAGGTCGAGGCACGTGTGCGCGAGGCCGCCATGCCCGCCTCCCCCCCTCCCCTAGTGGCGGTTGCGGAACCGGCGCGCACCCTGGCCCGTTGGATACGGGGCGGAGGAGGCGTAGTCCTTTTGTCCAGTCACCCCAAAGGCCCCTTGGCCAAGAGCGCGATCCCCAACGGCGCAATCGTCACCCACTTGGATGGTGCGCCCCTGCGCAGCGAGAGGGCTCTTGTGCGCAGAGTGCTGGCTAAGGAACCGGGAGCGGACGTGTTGATGACCTGGCACATGCCCTCGAATAAAAGTCAAGAGACCCAGGTGACACTCTACGCCCCGGACAACCGTCTCTTGGAGGCGACTCTGCCGGTGGTGATTGGTTACATCAGCTCCGCGGATGGTGAGAGCAGCACCCTTTACGTGGGCGACTTTTGGCTGATTTGGCTCTTTAAATACCAGCGCGAAGGCCGCGAGCACCATTACTCATTCCTACGATTCATCACCTGGTCCACAAACGAGGGTTTGCTCGGGAGCGAGCAATGATTGCGTCCTTGGCCCTGAGTGTGTTGGCAATTGGAGGGGGCGATCTTGAGGTCACGTTTGTCGACGCCTCGCTTACGGTCCCCGGTGAATTGCTCTCGTGGAAAGCGCGGGACTGGGATCGTGACGGCCGAATCGACTTGATGCTGGTGGCCTTGGCCCCTAATGGCCGTAGAGAATTGCGCGTGTACCCGGTGCAGGGCCAATCCATCGACGCAAAGCCATCCCACACGATGGAATTCCTCCAGGACGTGACAACCTTTGGCTTAGCCGAACTCCAGCCCTCCGAGAACGGCCAGGAACTGCTGCTCCTGTCCCCTACCGGAGCCTGGTCCTACTCCCTCAACAAGTCAGGCTACCGGAACAACATCGCGAGCTTGACTAAGTTCGATGGGCTCTTTGACCTGCCCCTTTCCAAGCGGATC
Organism: Planctomycetota bacterium; assembly: GCA_028823345.1. GTDB lineage: Bacteria > Planctomycetota > UBA1135 > UBA1135. The sequence continues at coordinate 136,224 of JAPKBR010000001.1, read as the reverse complement.
GGTTGGTGGAACTACATTGGGCCCGGTGGCGATGGGGTCAACCAGTTCCTCGTGCCGACCCTGACTGGGCTGCAGCTTGCTCGCCAAACCGAAGGGGCCTGGGATCTGCTCGAAATTCCCACCACGGACACACCGACCCGAGTAGGTACCGGCAGCTTAGCCTCCACCCCCCGCTCTTCCACGGGTGGCTTCCGGGTGGCCCTGCAGGTGGAGGGTGGCAAGCTCAAGAGGCCCTTCATCGGAGAATCCAGCAAGGGGATTTCCACCATGGCCAAGGACTCAGTCACCCTTTCGGCCCCCGCATGGGTGGACTTTGACGGGGACGGGGACCGGGACCTGTTGTACCTCACGACCAGTGAACTGCTGATCTATCGGGACGACGGCACGGGGCCTCCCGCCGAACCCACAAGGCGTGAAGAGCTCCCCGCCTACCTGATTCCAACCGGAGGCAACAAACCAAGCCTAAGGCTGGTGGACATCAACCAAGACAACCGACTGGATATTTTGGTGCAAGCCAACAAGTCTTCCAAATCGACATTCAGCAACGGCACCACCAAACTCATGGTCTTGCTGCAAACCAAGACGCGCATGCTGCCCCCCAAGCCCAACCAAACATTTTCGTTTGCGGCCAGCAACATCAAGGCCCAGGTGGCGGACATTGATGGGGATGAGCACTTGGACTTGATGGTCCGGCAATTCGAGCTGCCCGACCTGACGGATATGATTACGGGGCTAGAGTTCACCTTGACCCACATGTTCTACGCTGGGACGGGCCGAGGGTTCGAACCCCAACCGACCCTACGCCAGGCGAGCACCTTTGACGAGGAAGAGGTCGAAGGACTGATCATCAACCGGGCCTTCAAAATGGATCTTTCCGGGGATGGATTGGCGGACATGGTGGAGATCGACCTGCAGGGCCGTATTGCCATCCGACGACTGGTCAAGGAGAGCGGTTTCTTCTCGGGTACCACATGGGCCCTGGAGGAAGTCCCTTGGAAACGTTTCGACACGGCAGGCTCTATCAGCAAGCTCGATGTGCTTGATCTGAACGGGGACGGTCAAGGGGATGTGGTCAGCGTGAATGACGCGGGCTTGACGATCTTCCTTTCCAATTCGGGGGGAGGGCGATGAGAGTCACCCATTGGCTCACGGGCTGGCTTGCTATCGGATCGGCCCTAGCCCAGGTCCCGGCATCGACTCCCCCGGACCAGGACATTCCGCTCTTCCAAACCACCGTGCTGCAAGCCAATAGTGAGCTGGGAAGTTTGCTCCTGGCAGATGTGGACGGAGACGGAGATCAGGACCTGCTGCAGGTCACCGATGCGGGGGTCCGCGTGCGCCAGATGGATTCCAGCGGACGTTACGCCCAGGAAGCGGGGGCCGTGTTCCCTTGGCCCTCCCAGCAAACGGCTTGGGATGTGGCCGACATGGATGGAGACAAGGCCATGGAGTTGATTCTCTTCGTGGACAGCAAGGAGGTCCTGCGGTCCCGCTGCGTGGACGGGGTCTTTGCCAAGCCAACCAGTCTGCTCAAGGCCACCGGCTGGCAACCCCATGGGGTACACCAGATGCGTTTCATCCGGGACATTGACGGAGACGGACGCTTAGACATCACAATTCCGCTGCCCGCTGCGCACCAGTTGTTCCTGCGCCGAGCGGAGGGTTTCGCCGAACCCCTAATCGTCCAGTTCAAACCCCAGGTCAGCCAGGATTTTGGCGACCCGAGCATGCTGGAGATGACCATCTCACAAACCGTGAGCGCCCCATGGTTCGGCCTGAAAGATGTGGATGGAGATGGACACAAGGACGTGGTATCCAACACCGCTAACGAGATCGCCTTTCACATCTTCCGCGACGGGGCGATCCCCATCGAACCCACCTGGGTGCTGGACATCGCAGCCTTGACCGAAGACTTGCCCGATGAAAAGGATATCGACCTAGACAATCTGTTGGCGTTTATCTCTCACCGGCTGGAGTGGCGTCTGGTGGATCTCGATGGAGTCGCCCCCAATGACCTGATCGTAAGCGTCGGCGGGAAAATCCGCACTTGGCTTGGGGGCAGCGTCAAAGGCATGGCCGGAGAACCAAATCAATTGCTGCTGGCTGCGGGCAACCTGCTCTGGTTTTTCACTCGTCAGATTGAGGGCTCGCCCCTACCCGAGCTGCAGATTGTGCGCGGCGAGAAAATTGGTCTCGGGCGGATCCTTCGCTATCTAATCCTGCCTGGAAAAATAACCTTTGACCTCTTCACCTACGGCAACCAAGCGGGACGCTTCACGGACCGGCCGGTACGCAAGAACAAGATTCAATTTGGTATGCCCCAGCTGAGGAATCTGCTCGATGACGACGGTTTGGGATCTGCTGTGGAAGCCCAGTTCAAAATTCCCGCCCGGCGTATGCACCGCAACTCGGACCAAGACGACGTCGCGGACTTGCTCAACAATGAGTTGCGCGTTTATGAGCACTGCGCTCCCTCCGCCAGCCACACCGAACAAATCCTCGACGGTGCCTTTGAGATGGACCGTTTCATCGAGCTCTTCCTTCTGGATGACTTGGACCGCCGAGGCGACGGGGCCAACACTTTCTTGGACTTGGGCGACCTGGCCACCTATGAATTTTCCCCGGGCTTAATCCTGCGCCGGGCGAGCCAAGGCAAGACTGCGATCTTCAGGGCCCAGATACCCGAAGGGGAACACCGCCTCGCCTGCCGGGACCTGACTGGCAACGGGGAAAGCGATCTAATCGTAGTCACCACGACCGAGCAGGAACTGACCGTCCAGATCTTCGTGCGTCGGCCCTAGGGCGGGCCGCCGCGAAAGAAAAAGGAGCGCCTAACGGCGACGCCTGGAATCTTCGCTGGTGTCCTGCATGTCCACAGCCCAATCACGCCATCGCTCCTCGAGAACCTTCAGGGAGCGCCCAGGAGGAACCTCCAGCAGCTTGGTCGCCCCTTCGCGCCAGGCAGCAATCATAGTGCTGCGTTCCAGGGACAATTTCCCCGCCATACGCAACCAAAGCTGGGCATTCTTGCCCTCCTCGCGCACGAGGTAATCAAAGAAGGACCAGCCCTTGGCCACGTCCGCGTCCCCCATTTGGAAGAGGGTCTTGAGGGCCAATCGCTCAATCGGCTGCCCCCTGGTCAAGGCCACTTGGTTGAGCTTGCCCCTGCGCCCCACCCCAAGTGTTTTTTCGCCACCTTCCTTGTCCTTAGTCTTGTCCGATCGCGTGCCGCCCGTTTCGTAATGGAATGCGATACAGGTCACCTGGTTGACCCCCATCATTTCAAAGGACAGCCACCAGGCCACTGCCTCGCTCAGCCAGTCCTGGTCCATGCGGCCCTCTTCATTGCCAAAGTGCAAGCCAGCCAGCATGTGTCCCACTTGGTGCACGATCTGCCCGTGAAGGTGATCACCCTCGCGCCAGCGACGCAGGAATCGGAAGAGCTTCTTGTGGTGGCCGTCGATGCGTTCGCCACCGATTTCCAACCGCCGCTCCACGTCCCGGTCCCAATTAGACTGCAAGTACTGTTCGGAAACACCACGGTAGACCTTGCCCGAATCCGGCACAAAGATCCACTCGGCACTGATTCGGTCTTGGAACACGTCCTTGAAGTCCTCGGCCACATAGGGGTCCACTAACTCCTTGCGGAATTGTTCGATGACCATCTCGCCATAGCGCAGACCGTCCTCCACTTCTTCGGGGGAGAGCACACCGCGGACAGAAGTGATGCGCAGGTGAGTGGACTCGTAGCAGATGACCTTATCGGCTGGATAGCCCAGCTCCTCGAGCACCTCGATCAAGACCTCATCGGTCGGAGCTTCCTTCACTGAATCCTGGGCCGCCTGACCACGGGCGGCGAGGAACTCCTCACGTCCCTTCTTAGCTGCCTTGGCAAAGGTCTTCTCCCAACTCCCGATAATGTCTGGAAAGGGGCTCATCTTCAGCCATGCGACGAATCTTGTGCCCGCTCCGAGGTAACGTTCGTGCCGTAGGCGCCAGTCTGCGCTGCCGCGCTTGGCTTCGTCCCGGGCATCCTCGAGCTTTTCCAATTGTTCTAAGCGTAGACGATATTCCAGAGAGATCCCATTCAAGGTCTCACCGGGGAACGCCCGCTGCATCTCGTCCACGTAGGCGCCGCTAATCGAAGCCTCGTTCTTGCGACTGGAAGCAACGCGCTCCCCGTCCTTCTCAAACCAAGGGGATGTCCCGGGCTCTTTCGGGTCGTGGATGAAGACCTCGATGGTGCCGCCCGGGTTGTACTGGATCGCACCGTTATCAAGGATTTTGGCGCCGGATCGAATCTCGACCATCAGCACCATTTCTCCCTTGTAGGAGACAATGTTCTTCTTGAACTTCTTCTGGCCCTTGGCGTCAATACTGATGGCCCAAACACCAGGAACTTGGGGGGCGGCTTGCGCAATTCCAGCAACGCCCAGCAGGGCAAACAGGATGGCAACGATGACTTTTTTACCCATAGTTCGTATCGTACGAAATCCGGGTGGGAATCGGGTGTTCCAAGGACGTGGGCCTTAGCTAGTCTTGTTCAGCGGGCCCAAAGCGCTGGTCAAGTAGTCCGCTAAAGCCCTCGAGCGCCACGCGTTGGGTGTAAAAGTCCAGACCGCGCAAGCCTCCCAATTCCTCGCCGCCGCCGGCTCGACCGGGACCACCGTGCACCATGGCCGGCAAAACCATGCCCGGCGCCAGGGCCTGTTCTGCCATGCGCTTGGAACCAATCCAGACTCGGCCATGCCAGGGGGCGACGCCCAAGACCACTTCTTCGGCCCATTTCGCATCGTCAGAGTAAAGGCTGCAGACCAAGCCACCTCCGCCCCGGTTGCAAAGGCGGATCGCCTCGGAGCGCGTGCCGTCATAGGGGATCAGGGTCGCCACGGGTCCAAAGACTTCGAGTTCGTGCAGCACACTGGCCTCGGAATCTGTGGCCTTCAGCAAAGTGGGCTGCACCAACAGTGCTTCGCCCTCCTTTTCGGGCAGTCCCCCGCAGATCACGTCGCTCACTTCCAAGAGCTTCGCCATACCGCTCTTCACATCATCAAACTGACCCGGGTGAGCAACAGGGGCCACGCGATTCACCCGATCAGCCGGATCCCCAACAGGAAAACGCTTGAGCTCTGCCACTAGGTCTTCGGCAAACTGATCCACTAGGTTTTCGGGGATCACAATCCGCCGAACTGCGGTGCACTTTTGCCCGGCCTTTTGGGTCATGTCTGTGGCGATGTTCAAGAGTGCCAGGTTCCAGGTCTCTTCTCCCGGTTCTAAATCCCCATCCAGCACCGCACCGTTGAGCGAGTCTGCTTCGATGTTCACGCGCACATTTTGCGCCTGCACGTTGGGATGGCTTTTGATCTTGAGTCCTGTCTGAGCTGAGCCTGTGAAGGCCACCCCATCCATGGGACCGAGGTGATCGAGCAGGTCCCCCGCCGATCCGCACAGAAATTGAAAGGCGCCCTCGGGCACCAAACCGCTGGCGACAATTTGCTCCGCCACACGCCAAGCGACCAACGCCGTGCTCGTGCCGGGTTTACTGATCACGGGCACACCCGCCAACCAAGCGCAAGCGGCTTTCTCCAGCATGCCCCAAGCGGGGAAGTTGAAGGCGTTGATGTGCACCGCCACCCCGGGCCGGGGAACGCGCACATGACGGCCCGAAAAGCGCGCCGTACGCCCCAGTTGCACCGTGTCCCCATCACTGAGATAGGCACGGTCCCCAAGGCGCTTGCCGAAGGACGCATAGGCCGCAAGAGTTCCCGTGCCACCATCCACATCGAACTTGCCGTCGCCCCGGGTGTTGCCCCCGTTGATGCGCGCTAGATCGAGCAACTCGTCTCGGATTTCGTGAACCGCCGCAGCCAATCCTTTAAGCATGGCAGCGCGCTCGGTGAAGCTCATGGCGCGCAAAGCGGGACCGCCTACATCTTGTCCGTAGGTCACTGCAGCCCCCAGATCCAGACCGCTGGAACCGCATTGGGCCACGGCCTCGCCGTTCATGGGGTTGACTAGGGTGGAATCCGTGCCGGAGTGCCAGGATCCGGAGAGGTAGCTCTTGAGGTTGTGCATCGGTGTCGCGGGAAAGAATGGGCGGCCACCATAAACAAGCGGCCCTCCCGTGCAACCCGAGAGCTCAAGAAGACTCCTCTTCATGGCCGGGGAGCGCACTCCAAGCGACTATTACCTGCCCCCCGGCTAACTCCGGGGGATTCCACCAGGAATTACGAGGGGCACCCCCGACAGGGGTCGCGCCCAAATATTGGACTCCACGCTCGGTTTACATGACCCATTTCCGGTTCCCGAGTGGCGGGCGAGGACTTGGGCCAAGGGGGTCATCTCCCTTCGGGTTTCCCTATGCTAGGAGGCATGCCGACCGCACCCCCCAACCACTATCTCCCGGCCGGGAGCTTCCAGGGCAAGAACGCCTTGGTCACCGGCGGAGGCACGGGCCTAGGGCTCGAAATCAGTCGAGGATTGGCAGCTTTGGGCGCCCACGTGACCATTGCTTCGCGCTCGACGGAACACCACGAAGGGTTCTTGGCAGAGGCCGAAGCCCAGGGCTGGGACGCCGATGCGGTGGTCCTCGATGTGCGCGAAGATCCATCCGTACGCGAAACCATCGATACCTTTTGCGAGCGAAGGGGATCCATCGACATCCTGATCAACAACGCGGCGGGAAACTTCGTTTGCCCGGCGGAGCGCCTCTCCATGAACGCTTGGCGCTCCGTACTTGGGATCGTTCTGGATGGTACCTTTTCCTGCTCGAAGTACGCCGGTCGGCAGATGATCGCCGGGGACGGCGGAGTCCAACTCAATGTGGTGGCGACCTATGCCTGGACCGGGATGCCCGGGGTGGTGCATTCCGCCAGCGCCAAAGCCGGCGTGCTAGCCATGACCAAAACTCTTGCAGCGGAATGGGCGCGCCATGGAATCCGGGTCAATGCGATTGCCCCGGGACCCTTCCAGTCGGAGGGGGCTGCGGGAAATCTCTGGCCCGACGAAAAAACCGAAGAACGCATGCGCGAAGCGATCCCAGCAAAACGCTTCGGCACAGCCAAAGAGATGGCGAACCACGCGCTTTATCTGTGCTCAGATGCGGCGGCTTACATTACCGGCGAGTGCATGGTGATCGACGGAGGCTTGTCCCTGGCCTCGGGCCGCATGTGGGAACCGGGTGAGCGCATGAAACGTAAACGAGGCGAGCAGAAAAGCTGATGTCCGAGATCACCAGGGGCCAGCTGATGACCGAATTGTTGTCGACGGAAGGACAGTACTTGGATGAGTTGCCATTGGAGGCCGCCTTGGAACGCCTCCATAGGGCAGACCTGCAAGCGGCGGAGTCGGTGCGCGCAGCCCACGGGGAAGTGGCCGAAGCCGTAAAATTGATTCGTGCACGTATCGCTGATGGAGGGCGCGTCTTCTACTTGGGCGCAGGAACCAGTGGTCGCCTGGCAACCCTCGATGCGGCGGAATTACCCCCCACCTTTGGCGTGCCCGAGACACTCTTCCAGGCGATCATCGCCGGAGGTGCCGACGCCCTCACCCGTGCGGTGGAAGGGGCTGAGGACCAAGGGCATGCCGCAGCCAGTGCGCTCCTCCAGCGCAAGCTGTGCCCCAAGGATGTGGTGCTTGGCATCGCCGCGGGGGGCACAACCCCCTTTGTGCATGGGGGCCTGGCGTACGCCCAAGAAATCGGCGCGGCCACGATCTTCATGGCCTGCGTTCCTAAAAATCAGGTCGCCGATTCCTATGACCTGTCGATCCGTTTGCTCTCGGGCCCCGAAGAAGTCCAGGGTTCCACGCGTATGAAAGCGGGCACCGCCACCAAGCTCTGCCTCAATGCAATCTCGACCATGGTTTGGGTTGGCCTTGGTAAGGTCCACCGGGGGCGCATGGTGGATGTATCCACCCAAGCGAATCAAAAACTTATCGACCGGGGCGAGCGACTGGTCATGGATCTCGGCCAGGTGGAACGCAGTAAATCCCAAGACCTCTTGCGAGCAAGCGCAGGACAGGTCAAACCCGCAGTGGTCATGGCCCGCTTGGATGTGGATTGCCCGACTGCGACCCGACTACTGCAAGCCCATGACGGACACTTGGGCGCCTGCTTGGAGCAAGGCCGATGATCGCCTGGATTGGAACTCAAGAGGTCTTCGCGACGATCGTCATCCTGTTTGTCTTACTGCTTCTGATCGCCTTGGTGACCCGCGCCAGTGGCCGCGGGGATTCCTAGGGTCAGCCTAGCGAAGGACGAGAACGCCAAGCATCACACGGCCGCGATTGCTGCCGGTCGCCGTGACGCCCACCCCAAATGAAGGGTCCCCAGCCAAGAGACAGGCGCGATCGCTGTTGAGGGAATCCACGGCAAGACTCTGCATCCAGCGCAGACCACCTCCGGGAGGCGCATTGAGGGCAATGGGTTTCGCCTCGGGATCTGCCCCTGGCCAAATCAGAAGGGCTTGCTCCAAACCTTCAATGCCAAAGAGGGCTTCCGTGGCCACGAGGGCGTCGGGTTCCGCGCCCCCAAGCATGTTGGCCGCGAGGACACGCAGGCCATGGCGAGCGCGCAAGCCTTGATCTAAGGGGGCCGGATCAGAGGGGAGAGGCTCTTTCTCCTGAACCAACAACCTCATGGGCCGGCCCGATTCCGGGTGATACCGAAAGGCTCCGCCCAAGATCCCTGCCCTAGGGGGACAACGATCAGGAGCGCCGATCAACAGGGTTTTCCCAAGGGCGGAGATCGAGCGGCCAAAGGATGAGGGGGCGGAGAGATCCAAGTCGGGATCGTTGAGCAAGGTTGGCTGAATCGGTCGAAGCCCTGCGGAGTAGATCCAGACCTGCCCCGCACCCTCTATCCCTTCCCCATCCGCATCCGGGGCGGACACCACCAGGTTGACTGCGGCGCCAGGCGCCAAATCCAAGATAGCGAGGGAACTGCCGAATCCAGCCCCCGTAGCGGGCCGGGGAGCGGCCAACACGCGGAGCCCAACCTTTGTCCCTAGCACCAGCACTGCGCCTCCCGGACGTTTGCGATGGTGGGCCAGGGGTGCGCCCATGGCCAAGTCCCAACGGCCATCCCCATCGAAATCCCCGGCCGCCAAGGAATGTCCCAGGCGACCGGGTAAAGCATCGGCTCCCAACAACATGTGGGCTGGTTTTTGGAGGGACTCGATGCCCCAGACAAACACGGTTCCCGATCCGTTTCCCGAAAGGGGTGCGCCGATCAGCAATTCCGCAGCTGAGTCATTGTCCAGTTCGCAAATGCAAAGGGCGGCGCCGAATTCCAAGGCTTCGAACTCCGGCTGGTGAGCGGGTGGAGCCACGCGCAGGATCTCCCGTACGCCTTTGCGCAAACCTCCAGGAACCGCCATCGCCACCAGGATTTCGCCGAGTCCCCCGGGGCGAACCGCGCCGGGCGCAGAGACCGCCAAGTCCTGCCATCCATCCCCGTCAAAATCCCCAAGGGCCATAGCCTGACCCAAGCGCGCGCCTGGTTCCATATCCGGGAAAGGAAGGGTGGTCCAATCCAGCCGCACTAGAGCGGTGTCCGCGGACGTCTGCAAGACCTCGGTTGCGCCGGGGTCCTGTGGCCGAAGGTCCGAAAGACCAACGGGCACCAAAACCGGTGAGCCCGAATCCTGAGAGCCGGGAATTGGCAAGGCCAAGAAAAGCAGAAGGGCAAGACTCATGATCGGTGATTCCATCACAGGCAGTCACCGTAACGTCTTGGGGTCTAGGAATCTCCCCTCGTGGGGACTGCCTGGACTTCGGGGCCTGGGTCCCTCCTCTGGGTCTCTCCTCCGGGTCCCTCCAAATCCTCTCCCCAGCAAGTGAAACCCGAGGCTCTGAATCTCGTTCTTGCTCCTGTGAAGGTGATACGTGGAAACGGCGCATGCCTCGAAGTCGGCCTAGCTAGTCTTGTGACTGTAGAGGCTCGCTTTGTGGCTGAAGGCCGAGGGGGAACCCGAATCATCCTCACCGGCTTGCCGGACAACGTCCTACGCGAAACCCGGGCACGCTTGCCTGCGGCCCTCGCGCAGGGCGGGGTATTTTTACCCGCCGGCGAGCTGTTTATCAACTTGGCTCCCGCAACCCGGCCCAAGGCAGGAGGACTCCTGGATTTGGCCTTAGCCCTGACGGTCGCTGGGAGCCTCGGACTCGTCTCTGCATCCGAGTTGGAACAGACCCTCTGCCTGGGCGAACTCGACCTGGGCGGCGGAGTGCGAGCCTGCGCCGGAGGACTGTACGCGGCTCGCGCAGGGCTGGCCCAGGGTTTCACCCAGGTGATTGCTCCCACCGAAACAGCGCGGCGCTGCGCTTGGATTGCAGGATTGAAAGTGATCGGGGTGGACACCCTCGGGGAAGCCATCGATCACTTGGCAGATGTACGCCGCATCCAACCCCTGCCCCGGGCCTATCCCGCAGCACCAAACATTCCCGCAGAAGGCTCCCTTGACGAAGTGCGCGGTCAGGGGGCTGCAAAGGGATCCCTGGCCCTCTCCGCCGCAGGGGGGCACCCACTGTTGATGGTCGGACCACCGGGGGCAGGCAAGAGTCTCTTGGCCCGACGGCTGGTGCGGTTGCTGCCCCCCTTATCCGAGCACGAGCGCATCGATCTCCTGGCCCTTGCGGATTGCGACCCCCTCAGCCGTCCTGCCTCCTTCGGCGCCTGCCCCATTCAGGCCCGTCCTTTCCGTGCCCCGCACCACACCACTTCCCACGCGGGCTTGGTGGGCGGTGGCCGCGAGGCAGGCGCCGGGGAAGTCAGTCTCAGTCATCGAGGTGTGCTCTTCCTCGACGAATTACCCGAGTTCAAACGGGACGCACTCGAGGCCCTGCGGGAACCCATGGAAACCGGCCGCATTCTGATTTCCAGGGCTTCCGTGCGCATGGAGCACCCCGCCCGTTTCCTGCTTGTGGCTGCCATGAACCCTTGCCCCTGTGGCTACCAAGGGCACCCGCGGCGCTCCTGTTCCTGCGGTCCTGGGGCGATTCAACGCTACCAAAACCGAATCAGCGGACCGCTCTATGATCGTCTGGACTTGGTGGTGCAACTCGCACCCTCCAGCTTGGAAGAACTCACAGGAAAGACCCATTCGGGCCCGACGGAAACGGAACTGATTGAGCGAGTAGATGGCGCACGCAAAATGCGCCACGGGCGCAAACAGGACCTACCCAACGGACGCCTCGGGGCCCAAGACCTCGACCGTTGGGTTCCCGTTCAGGGTTCCCTTGGCAAGCTACTGACCAGGGCAGCGAACGAACGCGCCCTCAGTGCCCGGGCGATCCAATCCTTGCGACGGGTCGCGCGCACAGTGGCGGATCTAGAGGGCGCCAAGAAATGTAACGCCCAACACCTAGCCCTTGCCCTGCTGCATCGCCCACGGGATCCCTGCACGGTGCCCTAAAGGAAGGGGCGACCAAGAGGGTCACCGATCAGGGCCTTAGCTGCCAGAGACCCGGATCTATTCGTGGCGCAGGGCTTCCACAGGATCCATGTTCGCCGCGCGCCATGCGGGGTACAAACCAAAGATCACACCAATGCCAACGGAAATTCCAAAGGCCAAGGCCGGAGCCTGTGGTGTGACAATCGTTGGCATGTCCGCCGTGGCTTCCACGATAGCCGGAATGATGAGTCCCACCACAACGCCGGCCACTCCACCACAACCCGAAAGCACGGTGGTCTCCACCAGGAACTGAATCACGATGTCCTTGCGTTTGGCCCCGAGGGCACGGCGAATGCCGATCTCGCGGGTGCGCTCGGTGACCGTGGCCAGCATCACGTTCATGATGCCGATGCCCCCCACCAACAAACTAATGCCGGCGATCGATCCCAGCACGATGTTGAAAATGCGCTTGGTCTCTTCCGCACGCAGGAGCAGTTCTAGGGGCACGATCACTTCCCAGTCCTTTTCGCTGTGATCACGGGCCAGCATGGCGCGACAAGCGTCCGCCACCATGGGCACGTCGGCGGCATTGCGCACATCGACGATGATCTCGTGCAGCTCCACCTCGGTGATGTCCCGGCTGCCACTGCGCATCTTGACTTGGGTGGTGCCAAACATCCGGCGGCCTGCGGCCAGGGGCAAGAAGATATCGCCGCCGACCTCGGTAGTAGAATCAATGGCCACCGCCCCGATCGGGCCTCTGGGGAGCACGACCCCCACAACGGTCAGGTACTCAGCGCCAATGCGAATCGACTCACCCACGGGCGAAGCAAACGGAAAAAGGTGCCGGGCCACTTCATAGGAAAGCACGCAGGCGGGCTCCTCGAGGGACTCGTCCAACTCGGTCAAGAAGCGGCCCTCATAAAGAACGCGGCCGGTGGCATCGCGATAGCCCGAGCGGGTGCAAAGAACCCGTGGTCTGCAGACCCGAGTCCCCCGGCGCACTTCCTCGGGCACCTGCATCACCGGAATCACCGAGCGCACACCGGGGTAGGTGTTTTCGATGCGCCTCCGATCCCCGTCGGTGAGTCCATAGGAAAGCACGCGCACTTCCTGGTTGGACTGTTGGTCTTCAGGAGGTTTGACCGAACGCAAAATGACGTTCTGGCTGCCCAATTGACGGATCTGGTCTTGGGCGGACTCGCTCGCGCCCTCGCCCACCGCCAGCATGGCAATCACGCTGGCGACTCCAAACAGGACCCCAAGGGTGGTCAAGAAGGCTCGAAGTTTGTGCAGCAGGAGGCTGCTGATACCCAGGCGCACGGTGCGTAGAAAAGGAGAGCGAATGATCATCACGAATGGTTCTCCACCACATCTTCAATGCGGCCGTCTTTCAGTTTCAAGGTGCGTCCAGCCCGCTGGCCCACGGCATTCTCGTGGGTCACCAGCAAGATGGTCTTGCCTTCCGCATGCAGCTCGTCAAAGACCTCTAGGATCTCCTCGGCAGTTTTGGAATCCAGGTTGCCCGTGGCCTCGTCCGCCAGGATCAGGTCTGGGTCGTTGATCAATGCGCGGGCGATGGCCACACGCTGCTGTTGCCCACCGGACAACTCCGGGGGTCGGTGACCCGTGCGCCCTCCAAGCCCAACGCGCTCGGCCAATTCCTTGGCCCGATCTAAAGCCCAAGTGGGCCACTCGTCACGATACATAACCGGCACCAAAATGTTCTCCAACACATCCAACTGGGGAATCAGGTTGTAGCTTTGGAAAACGAACCCCAAGCGCGCGCCTCGCAATTCGCTGAGCTGGTTATCATCGAGGGATGAGACGGGGTTGCCACCCACCATGTATTCCCCTTCCGTGGGACGGTCGATGCATCCCAAAATGTTCAGCAAGGTGCTCTTGCCACTGCCGGAGCTTCCCATGATCGACCAATATTCCCCACGCATAAAGCGATGGGAAATACCGTCAAGGGCAGCAACCTGGCTGCTTCCCATGTGATACACGCGCCGCACATCCAGCAACTCGGCGGCGATTTCAGTTTGGACTTCGTGGGTCACTTGCCGCCTTTACCTGCTGCCTGACCTGAACGAGCGCCGCCGGATGAAGAGCCGCTCGGACGACCCCCGGTACCGGCATTGGACTTGGCTTCACTGGGTCGTCCGCCTGTGCCTCCACTGGGTCTTCCGCCTCCGGATTTCTCGGAGCCCGCGCTAGAACCGCGGCCCCCTGAAGAGGCCCCCATGCCCCTTGCAGAACCTGCCTGGGCGCCACCGGAGTAACCTCCTCTGGAGCCACCCGGGGATCGACCCGATGCCCCGCCTGCTGGACTGCCTTCGACCTTCTCAGCCGCGGGCCCGTCCTCGGGAGCACCCGGGGACACGCCCTCGGGCTTGAAGTCGGACGGCGGGGCAAGCAAAACCACATCCCCTTCCTTGAGGCCCTCCTCGATCATCACCCACTGGGCGTTGTCCTGGCCCACGCGGACCACCCGCCGGGTGGTCTCGCCAGCTTCACGCCGGAACACGACGGTCTCGCGGCCGTCGAAGAAAACGCATTGCCGCGGGACGAAAAGCACATTGGTCAGGTCCTCGACAAGAATCTCGATGTTACAGGACATGCCCGGGCGCAACCCTTCACCGCCCCCATCGAGGGCGATCATTGAACGATAGACCCGTTGGTTGGGGTTGGACCAGTAGGAGCCCGAGTCCGGCAACTGGGCAACGAAGTCCACACGGCCCTCGTACAACTCTCCAGGCTGAGCATCGACTCGGACCAAGCACTTTTGCCCGACCTGTACCTTCTTTAGACTGGTCTCATGCAGCTTGGCTTCGGCGATCATGCCTCCGGCCTGGGGAATCGAAATGATGTCCTGGCGTTCGCGCACGCTGGTGCCCTCATCGATGGGATCACCGCTGCCCCAACGGCTTCTCTCACGGGCGTAGACAACAATGCCTGACACCGGAGCGTAAATTTTAGCCTTGCCAATCTGCTCGCCGATCTTGGTCAGCTTGTCCTCCTCGCGGGCAAGGGTGAAGCGCGCAGAGTCCATGTCCGCTTGATAGTCAGCGAGATGCGCCCGGGCCTGACGCTCGGTCTTCTGCAAATCACGATCGCTTGTCTCGATAGCTTGACGCAACTCTTCGAGACGACGTTCGTGAGCGTATTCCAGGGTCAGGGCCTTCTCGCGCTCGGCTTGCCCCTTGGCGATGCGCGCCCGCTCGTAGGACAGCTCATCCTGCTCGAGGTCATTTTGAGCGGCGAAGTCGCGGCTAACCAGTTCGCGGGTGAATTCCAATTCCTTCTTGGCCTGGGTCAGCTCCTGTTCGCGCAGCATGATAGCTTCGTCAAGGCCCATGATTTCGTGTTGCCATCCACTGAGCACGGTTCCGGCGGCGCCATCGCTGCCCAGCTTTTCACGGCCCACATACTTTTCAAGATCCATCTCTGCAAAGCGCAATTCCAGCTGAGCCTTGGCCAAGTCGGTCAGGTTCTGAATTTCTTGAATCGCGAACTGCTCCTCCGCCTTAGTCAAGTCCGCGCGAGCACGGTTCACGGTGATCTCTTGCTCGACCCCGCGGTCCACCATCTCGCTTACGTCCAACTCACAGACCAGGTCGCCCACCTCAACTTGCTTGCCCTCCTCTTCGAGAAACAGGATCGTGCCCCCCCGTTCGATTTCGCAACGCAAGATCGCAGCATTACTGGCCTCAAGATTAGCGCGCACGGTTTCGCTGATCCGCAGGTCTCCTAAGCGCACTTGAGCCCCTTGGATCTCTACGGTTTCTTCTCCTCTGAAGAGGCCGCCTTTCACCACGGCATAGCCAATACCTGTAACCACAACCAACCCGATCAGGGACATGGGTAAAATTCCTAGTTTCATGTTGCTTGCTCCTTTGTAGAGAATTCCCTACTTACGCTTCGTTGTGTTCCGTGTCACTGTGTTCTGTTTCGCTGTGTTCTGTTTCGCTACGCGCGGTTCTGGGTACCCAAAGGGCCAGCACCTTGGGATTCCGGCTCAGCGGAACGCTTGCTCCGCTGGCGCTTCGGAGTCGTCTAGAACTGGGTCCGAGCCACCCTCCGGCTGCTCAACCACCTCCACATCCGCTTCTTGCCCGGCCCCAAGCTTCACCAGGGATTCGGGATCCAAACCAATGCCGTCTTCATCTACGCGCAGGGCTTCCACATCGAGGTACAACCCCAAGCGGGACAGGCTGTAATCCACCAGGGCAGCGGAGCGACTGTTGAGGGCTTGACGCAGGTCCTCTTCCGCATCGAGTACATCCCGGGTGCTAGCCTTACCGTTTTCGAGGTTCAAGTCGGAACTCTCCACCCGACGTTCGGCAAGCACCACAGCACCCGCTTGCAGGTTCCAGGTCTGGTATGCGTTACGTGTTTGGCGCACCGCATTCCGCACTTCCACCACGATGCCGTCCGCTTCCGCCTCCACGGCCCGCCGTCGCGCGTCCACGCTGATTTGAGCCGAACGCAGGGCATTCCGCTCGGGGATTTGGTCCCATGGCAGATCGAAGGAAAAGCCCAAGCTCCAACCGGTGGTGCGCCAGTCGTACTTGAGCGCTTGATCCGTAGCCGATGGTGCGAGGAGAGACGCCTGTAAATCGAGTCCTGCCCGGGTCGCGTCCTCGGCCAAAAGTTCACGGCGCAGGGTGTCCTCCAATTGATCGAGGGAGGTCAAGAAATCCAATCGCTGAGCGAGAGCCAAATCCACCGCCCGATCTAGGTCGAGCGAAATGATCAGTTTGTCGTCCCCGGACAAGCGCTCGAATTCTGAGCGGTCCAACGGCAGAGAAGCGGTAATCGGCAACCCTAAGAACAACATCAAGTTGTCGGTGCGGCTCTCCAGCAAGGCCTCCTGAGCGATCAGTTGATTCTCGGAACGCAGCTCGTCCTGCATGGCTTGGTCCGCTTCGATGCGCGAGAGACGGCCGGCCGCTGCCATGGCTTCGTTGCGCTGTCGCAGGGAAACCAAGTTCTTGTAGTTGCGTCGCTGGTTATCCAACTCGTCCATGGTCTGCAGCAAGGAATACAAACGGCCGGCAACGTCTACCGAATACTCCCGGCGGAAGCGTTCAAAGGAACGCGCCTGATACACCATGCTTCGCTCTGCCTGGGTCAGGGGCTCGAGGGTTACGCGACGGCCGGCCCCGCGCAAGAGCGGCTGGGTGATGGTCAAGGACAGATCGTTGCTAAGGGTCCAACCATCTCCAGTGGAAACGAAACGCAACAGGGAAGTACCAATGGAGGTCACGATCCGGGCGCCGCTGCCCAACACATGGGTCAGTCCAAGATCCGCAGAGGCCGATGCGCTGGTATTCGAGTTGCCCGTGCCCGAAAGGTCTGAAGCGCCACCGGCGGAAACCAACCAGGACATGCGCCAGCGTTCCAGGGAAAGGTCAAGCGCTGCTAGATAGAGGGATTCCCGCTCAGTTTGATAGGTGCGTGAGTTCTCTGAAGCAATGCCGAGGAGCTCCACCAAGCCCACCGGGGTCTCCCCCAAAGTCTCGCCCCCGAGGATTCGCTGGCGTAGGGTGGCCTTCTCGGGCTCCAGTCGAAACTTGCCCTGGTCCCCAAAGAGCTCGGCGCGCCTCTCGTCCAAAATCTGGTAAGCCTCCTCGTCCGCATCAGCCACCAAAGAATCAGGGCTCTGGCAACCGGCCAGTAACAGTGTGGCGAACAAGCCGAGGCCAGAAAACACAGGGATAGCCCGTGCTCGGGACGGGCGACGTAGGTCGACAGGGGGGGACGTAATTTCGATCACAAGGGGCTCCTAAGGATCCAGACTAGCGACCCAGGGACTGCTCGCGACCATCAGTTACCTATACCGAACGAATAATTCGTCCCGCTGCAGGTCCCGGCGCATCTGACATGAGTAAATCGAGCTATTGGGCTTGCTGAGGGGACGGCACAGGCGGCTCGCCACGTGCGGCCTTCCCGGTCCCCCGGGAGCTCACCCAGCGGCGCTTGAGCTGGGCCGCTTGTCGCGGCCGCACCCGCCGAGCCCATGCTTGGCGGCCTTCGGGCTGGAAGAGGATCAGCTCTCCTCCACAAAAGACCTGCCGGCGGAGCACACGCCCATCCCGAGTCCGCCACTCATAACCCGTAAGCAAGGCCTCTTCTTCCCTCAACCCGGCTGCTCGAATCGCTCCGCCAGCTGCACTCAGCACCAACGGGTCACGGGCCGCATCAAACACATGCAACGAAACCCCGAGCAGACCGCCCGAGGTTGGATCGAGGACCTGGACCTCCTGCAGGGGCCGCGCCCCCGCTGCCAATATCTCGGTCAAGCCGCCAACGCCAATGGGCCTGTTCTTAAAGGGCACGCTCCAGGGCGAAGGGGCGCCCCAACAATGTGTCTCAAAACGAAGCACGTTTTCAGTGGCCCGCGCCTCTGCCAGCCAAGTGCGTCCGCCGCGACCGTCCCGCGGTAACTCTCGGTGCACGAGTTTGAAGCCCTCGGGACCCACCGATTCGGTGTCCAAGAGCACAAGTGCCCCATCGCGCCAGACCAGGGCATGCTCCAGCACCTGCAGTCCACGGTCCACGGTGCGCTTATGGGTCACCACAGCTAAGGGTTCCCCCTGCTCATCGGGCAACAGGAAGTGCTGACTCCGGCTTCCATCTTCCAGGGCCAGGGTCGCGAAGGTGAGAATACAAAGGCAAGAGATCACGAACTGTTTATCGTCATCCCCTCAAGGGCAACCTAAGGCCAGCGGGCAGGGTCCAAGCCCTGCACCACCGCACGCCAGCCCAAGCCAGCCAAGAAGAACAGCAACAAGCCCACCAGAGTCGCAAGGAATGAGGGGCTCAGGCTGCCTCCTAAGCGCGGCAAGGCCAAGTGCCCCAGCCATCTGCCTGGTAATCCTTCCACCATGACAGTCTTGCTTTCTTGCTCTAGGGCAAAGATCTCGCCCAGTGGAAAGGTCCCATCCTCCATGGCCGCTTGCCGGCGCAGAATCCGCCAACGAACACCGGTTTGGGGTCCTACAGGATCTAATTCCCCGGCACCGGACGCGGGAAGTTCCGCCTCAAGGTAATTCGCAAGATCCGGATCCACCAGCGCGCTGCCCACCTGGATCGTCAAACCCCAAATCACAACTCCCCCCACCAGTAATTTGCCAAGGGGGAGCCCCGCGACAAAACTCAACCCGAGTCCCACCGCCGGCCCCAGAAACACCAAGAGAGGCACGAGCTGCGCGGGACCATGGGCATTGCGATCGCCAATAAAGAGCATCGATACCCCAATACCAGTCCAGGTCAAGGCCCCCACCAGGCGGTCCACGCCCCCCAGCATCCGTCCGGCACCAATCAACCCAAAGGCCAGGCAAGGAGCAAACGCCAAGGCGATGCCTCCTGCGCCCAACCACTCCATGAACCCGACCTCGCCCATGGCAGCGGAAGTGTGCACGTACCAATGGCGACGCCCGGCTTCCGCCAGGGGGCCGCTCCCTAAAACGCTCCAAGCAATCGCAATCAGGACCGGCCCCATCAGGGCGAAGAGCGATCCCATACGGCCGAAGGGAAAAACCACCTGCTGGGCCCGGCGAAGTCCGGCTTCTCCAAACGCCAAGGTCAAAAGCACCAGAGGCCAAATCCGCATGTCCATCAAGAGCGCAACGGCCAAGGCGCAACCCACGCCCCAAAACCGAAGGCGCCCGACGGTTTTCCGCGCACCCACAGCCGTGGCCAAGTGCAAAAGGGTCGCTAACCCATAGGCCAGGAAAGCAGCGGCCAAGAGCGCGGGCTCGGGCCAGGCAGACGCGGAAGCCAAGGGTGTGCCGAGTCCCACTACCACGCCGGTCATGGCCGCCGCTGGCCGGCTGGCGCCCAGACTCAAGGCGCTCGAGACAAGCGCAGCGCAGCAAATCGCCCCCATAAGCGGTCCCAGGAGTGCCGCCAAGATGTGTGCCCACACCTCGCTTGATTTTCCCCGGGTGCGCGCCCTATAGGACGCTTCAAGATCGGGAAACAACCCATGCAGGCTGCGACCCAAAATATGAGCCGGAAGCAGGACCAACATAGCGCCGGGGGACGTGTGCCCCACGGCAACGCTCAAGCCCTCGGGGTCTTGCCAAATGAAACCAAGCTCGCAAGCCTCGCCCGTCTTGCGCGCCTTAGAAACTTCCTGGGCCATAGCCGCGGCTTCGGGGGTCCCCGAGAGAGCCGGAACTCCCGTACGCAAGAATCCCCCCGCTGCCTGGAATACGACCTCTTCATTCATACTGGGAGGTGTCCACCGCACGCCCAGCAACTGAACGAACAGGGCCAACAGGAACACTCCGCGCACCAGGTCGATGCGTGCGTCCGAGGCGGGTGTTTTGGCTGGTTTTGTACGGATGCGCTTCACTTGTGCTCCCAGAGGTACACCGCGCAGCCTTCCAGGTCAACAACTTGCCTCATGCCACGGGAAAGAAGGGCCCGATCCAGCCCTCCGGGACCCTGAACCCCAGGTCCTCGAGCAGCAGATTGGCGATCCACATCATCCACGACCAACAACACGTCACGCCCTGGCACCTTCAAGAAGGACGGCAATTCTGCGCTGGGATGCATGCGTCCCATCAGCACATCCTGCAGAAGTGCAAGACGCTGGACTTGCAAAGGCCCACGGTTCAAGTCCGCCAGCAAGGCAAGGCCCGCCGGGATGCCTGCCATACTTCGACCCGGTTCAGGCGGCAGGCGTTCGTTGGACACGTTGGTGCGCAGGGCCAGCACGGTTCCAGGTGAAAGATCCATTTTGGCGATCTGCTGCAACGCCTGACTGCGTGGTGAAGACCCTCGTAAGGTCAAGTGCCCGGTGGGATCCATGATCCCATAGCTGACACCACCCAAGCGCAGATGCACACCATGGGCCCAGTGGGCCACGCGCATGCCGCTGACGATCAGGACCATCGCCAAGGCCAAGGGCAACAGAAGCACTGGTGTCCGACGCCAAGAAACATCGCGGACCCCAAAGATCCCTGCGGCGAGCACCGCCAACCCCAACCCTTGAGCCCGAAAGAAGAATGCGTGATCCCGATGAACCCCGTCACCGAACCATCCCACCAGAGCCAGGGAAAGCACCGTCAAGATCAGCTGCAACACAAGGGTTCGGCCCTGCCTCGGGGACAATTGAGAGGCGTCCAGTCCGACGGACCCCGGTGAGCCTTGGGGTTTCCCCGTGAATCCAAAGTTAAGGGCCAAGTAGGCACCGATCAGGGCCAAGCTAACCAAACCAAGACCCGGAGCAAGGGCAGGGAGGTCAACCGTTGGGGTCAGCACGCGCTGGGGAGTGAACCTCGCGGAAAACCTCCACACCAAGAGAGTAGCCGGAACCAAGGGCAGAAGGAACTCGACCAAGGAACGGCCTGCTCCCGCAAATCTAACCCCACTGACCCGCATGATCCCAAGGGTCAAGAGATGCACCACGACCAGGGAAGCGCCGAAGAGGGGATGGATCCCAAGGCAAAGGGCAAGGCACAAGCCGGACAGAAGGGGCCATGGGGCAGAGCCGTGGCGCAGAGCATGGGCCCCGGCGTAGAGGCCACCGAATCCATAAGCCATCGCCAACACTCCCGGTCCACCTCGTATCCAAGCCATGCCCGAATGCAAAACCGCCCCGGGTTCCCCGTCGGTCACACCCGCAAGGGCCACGGCCCAACCGCCTCCAATTGATGGCAGGGACTGCCACCAAAACGAGCCGCCCCAGGCAAAAAGCCCCAGGAACAGAACCCCCACATCGCAACGCCCGGAACGCCACAGCAATGCGGACCAAAGGTGCAAACAGAGCAGCACCAAAGCACAACTCCAACAGGCCAGAGCCGCATAAATCCAAGCGGAACCAAACCCGGTCAAGGCCCCAAGGCCCGCAACAATCCAGCCAGCCAAAGGACTGCATTCCAAGGGTGCCCCAGCGAGCCAAGGTTGTTCGAGCCCGCCCCCGTTCAGCAAGAACTCGGCGAGACCCACCTGCCAAGCGAGCCCGTCGTGACCGAGACGCATGGCGGCTTCGTTGCCGAAGAGCAGTCTTGCGAGGAACAGAGCAGCACCCAGGGCCACGAGGATTGCAAGCCAAGCGGCCCGCCCCAGGGGCACCCGGTCCGGCCGGCGCTCTTGGGGCAAGAGGAAGGTCGAGGCAAGCAAGAGGAGGGTCCCCCAGCGAGCCGATGCGGACCCCAAGGCCGGCTCCAGCAACGTATGAATTCCAGCGGCAAGAGCCGGTGACAAGAGCGCCGAAAAGAGGAGCAACTTGAGGGGCGCCGATTCCGACGGGCTCAAGCGCCGCAGGATCGGCAGGGCTGCAAAGACCGAGCAAAAGGCCAGCAGCAGAAGAGAAAGGGCAAGGTTCATGGCTTACGCCCTTCGCGGGTGAGCCCAGCCCCCTGCATGTCTTCCAAGACCTGTAACAGCCGAGCAACCTGCTCGGGATGCTGGGCCGTTGCATCGCGCTCTTCCCGCGGATCGCGGCCACTGTCAAAAAGACGCGCGCTCTGCGAGTCAATTTTCCCCGGGTTGGATTCTGATTCCCGCAGGTTCACCACCAGCCGCCAACGACCATCCCGGACGGTCAGCCGGGGTGGATCGGTTTGGATCCCAAGGGCCGCGTGCTTTCCGAACGAGGAAGCCTTTTGGGCTTCCGAAAGTTCAGACTCCTCCACACCAAAAGGTGATCCAAGCAGGGGCATCAGGCTGCGGCCCTTGTGCGCGCTGGAAGCCTCGCCCTTGAGCTGCGGGGCAGAAGCGCCAAACCACTCACAAAGGGTCGGGGCCAAATCACACAATTCCACCACCGGGCTGAGAATTCGGCTGCCCTGCAAGCCGCCGGGATGGCGTATGACCAGGGGCACGCGCAGGGAAGAGTCCTTCGCTTCGCTCGACACTCCCCAGGGCACTCCCGGACGATCGAGTTCCACCCCATGGACTCCAGCCAACACAAGAACGGTTTCATCCAGGGCCTGATCGCTGCGTGTGGCAAACTGCAAAAAGTCCAGCAGATACCAAATCTGAAAGCTCATCTCTGCCACGCCCCCGTCGTAGAGATCAATCAAGCGCTCCCTGTCCGCGGGAGAAGGCAAGTCAGACTGTCTGCCCGCCCACCAAGCGTCCCGCTCCTCCAGCGACCCCGTCATCTTTGAATCGCTGTCCGGATCGGTGTACAAACCAGCAAAATCCACGGGCTGCTTCGTTGACAGATCTATGAACGAGCCCGGCGAAAAGGGAAACGCGGGGCCCGCAAGATGCACCCACACAAAGACACCTTCGCAATTTCCAAAGTCATGGACATCAAACCAGCGCACCGCGTCGACGAGAACTTTGAGATCACTCTCACGCCGCAAGCACGCATGAAAGCCCTGCTCGACCTGGGCTGGTAAGCCGTTGGAGTCATTCACAAAGGCCACGGTGAACATGCCCGCATCCAGCATGGCTTGGGCCAGCATGGGAGTCGGTTGCTCTTGCAGCCCGCGCTCCCCACCCAAGACCGAGAGCACTCCCTGGGGCGCATTCCCCGATGGGGCAAAGGCCTGGCTGAAGAGCACCCCATCTGCGGCAAGGTCATCCAAAGAAAGGGCCTTGCCTTCCGCCCGCTGCTGGGGCGTGACGGGCTGCAAGGTGGTGCTACGCTGGTACAGCATGGCGGATGTATGGTCCGCACGCAGCCCCTCCACCGTGATCAGCAGCACATGCCGCGGGGGTCGCCGGGGCTGCACCCCATCCGTACAACCGGCAACCATCAATAGGGGGATCAACAATCTCATGCGTAGCATGGGAAGCGAGTGTGCCGATCGGAGGCGCCCCTGTCGAGCCTCTCCTCGCTCAAGGCGGAGCCAGCACATCATGGGGCCAGGAAGGCGGGAATTCCCCCTCCAATTCCCCATACGCGCCGCACCCACAATTGGAACACGATGGTCAAGAGCACCACGGTCAAAAGGTTCATCCAAAGCCCCGCCCGGGCCATCACCCCAGCCCCCACCCGGCCCGAGGAAAACACCACCGCATTGGGCGGTGTCGCCACGGGCAACATGAAAGCGGCAGAAGCAGCGAGGGCCGTGGGCACCATCACCATGCGCGGGTCAAGCCCTGCCGCAGCGGCGGCCTCCCCCACGACCGGCAAGAGCACCGCGGTGGTAGCTGTGTTGGAAGTGATTTCGGTCAAGAAACTGACCGCCAACGCCACGCCTCCCACCAGGAGCCAAGTGGAGTGGCCTTCCAACATGGGGCCCAGGGCTTGGCCGAGGGCTTGGTCCAAACCGCTGACCCGAAAACCCCGGGCTAAGACGAAGCCCGCCCCGAGAAGCAAGAGAACTTCCCAGGGCAAGCGCTTGGCGTGCTGCCAATCCATGAGACGCCCGCCCTTGGGGCTACCCGAAGGAATCAAGAAACAAAGCAAAGCCATACTGATCGCCACCGTGGCATCGGTCACATCCCTGGTGTGCAGGGTCCACTGTTCAAGAGGCAAGCCGCGCAACATCATCACGAGCCGCCACCAGCCATGCAGCTCAACGCTGCCAAAGGAAATGTCCGCGCGGGTCACCCAGAGCAGGGCCGTGCAGCCAAAAACCGTCGCCATTCTCTTTTGGGCCCGGGTCATGGGGCCCTGGGCGGCTCGCTCCTGAAGAATCGCATCACGCCCCGCCCGCCCCGCGCCATCGTGCTTGGGCAGGGGGAAAAGCAAACGGGTCAATACCCACCAGGCACAAGGCACCCAGATGCACACCAGCGGCCCCCAGGCCAGCATCCACTCTGCAAAGCCGGGGGTCGGCGCATCAGGAAACAGGGTGGCCATTTGACCTAGGTAGAGTTGATTCGGCGCGGTACCAACCGGAGACCCCATGCCGCCCACGGATGCGGACCAGGCGACCCCCAACAAGAGGGCATAGCCGAAGCGTTTGAGCTCTGGACTGTTCCCTCCAGATTCCCGAGCAACGCGATCCAAAACCGCCATAACAATGGGCAGCATCAACAGCGTCGTTGCGGTGTTGTTGATCCAAAAGGAGAGGCCCGCCGCTGCAACCATGAAGGCTAAGACCTGAGTGCGCGGCTGGGGCCCTGCTAGGGAAAGAACCCTCAGGGCCATGCGCCGGTGCACCCCCCAACGCTCCAAGCCCAGAGCTACGATGAATGCGCCGAGAAACAGCAGCACGAGATCGCTCATGTACTGGGGTGCGACCTCATGCGCGGGCAAGACCCCCATCAACGGAAAGAGCACTGCCGGCAGGAGCGAAGCGATGCCCACGGGGATCGCTTCGGTGATCCACCAAACTGCGGTCCACACGGTGATCGCCGCCGCACGGCGCTGCATGGGATCCAGCCAATGATCTGGCAAAATGAGGACCAGGGCAAAGAGCAAGGGCCCAAGCCCGAGGCCTATGCGTTGAGAAGCGTTTGAGCCGGGGCCGGGGGAATCCGGATCGGCCTGCTGGGGATCGGTGCTCATGGCTTGGACTCGCTGGGGTCGGACTGGTCTGGGTCGGGCTTTCTCGAAACACCTTCCCGAATCCAATCAAGGTAGGCTGGCAAGCCGCCCGAAATGTCCACCGTGAGAAACTCCGGCACCCCATAGGGATGCAGGGCGCATAGCCGCTCCTCCAGTCGGGGAAGGCGCGCTGCGCTGGTCTTGATCAGCAGCTGCACCTCGGAGGATGTCTGCAGCTGACCTTCCCAGGCATAGGTGCTGGTGGCGCCGGGCAGTGCGGTCACGCAGGCGGCCAGGCCCTCGGTCACGAGGGCTTGGCTCAGGGTCTGGGCCACCTTCTCATCGGGAGCGGTGGAGAAGACCAAGGCAAGGGGATCGGCTGGACTCATGTACCCGTCGAGGATAGCGAAACAAAACGCTATGATCTCCCCTCCAATGGGTCTCCTTCACCGATCGATTTTAAGCCTGATGCCTCTGGTGCCAGGCCCCCTCATGAGGAAGCTCTCCTCCCGCTACATCGCCGGGGAACGGCTCGATCAGGCGCTAGAGGTCTTGGGGCACCTTCAGGCAGAGGGCTACCAGGGGATTCTCGACATCTTGGGCGAGGACGTGGCCGATGCAGCAGAGGCGCGCATGGTTCAGACCGCCTACATGGATGCCGCCAGCGACCTCGCCGAGCGCAAGCTGCAGGCCTACATCTCGATCAAGCCGACCCATCTTGGGCTCAGAATTTCCCAGGATCTGGCCCTCGACCTCTACCGCAGCCTGGCCCAGCACTGTCAAGACCTCGGGCTCTTTCTGCGGGTGGAGATGGAAGACCACACGACTACGGACGAGACCCTCGCCCTGCACAAGGCCCTGCGGGCCGAGTTCGAGTGCGTGGGCATCGTGATTCAATCCCGACTCTTCCGCACGGAGGAAGATCTGCAGAGCCTGCCCCCGGCCAGCAACATTCGCATGGTCAAAGGGATCTACCTTGAACCGGCGGCCATCGCCCACACGGAAGCCGGCCCGATCCGAGATGCATTTGCCAGCCAATCCATCGCGCTCCTAAAAGCGGGGCACCGCGTGGCCTTTGCCACCCACGACCAAGAACTGGGAGACGGGCTCATCCGAGCCTGCCAAGAGCATTCCATCGCCCCGGACGCCTGGGAGTTTCAAGTTCTGATGGGTGTCCAACGGCCACTTTGGGAACGATGGAAAAAAATGGGTGCGCGGGTCAGGGTCTATGTGCCCTTTGGCCCCAACTGGCGAGCCTACTCCACGCGTCGCCTAGCCAAGAATCCTCAGATTCTGATGCACGTGATACGCGCGACCCTGGGCCTGTCCGGTGGACGAAGCCAGCGCAAGTCCTAGTGCCCAACGGCAAGGCGTCGAGCCAACACATCCCCAAGCACCCCAGTGGCGGTGATCTTCGCCATGGTGGCCCGGTAGTCATAGGGCACCCGGTGCCAAGTCACCGCATCGTCTTCAAGAACCGCATAGCAGGCCCGGTTATCCCCATCCCGCGGCTGCCCCACCGAGCCGACGTTGAACACATAGGGCCCATCCTCTTGTAGAGGGAAGCGCAAGGTAGACTCGCCCTCCAGCCCGGTCCAACGCAACTTCGAATCGAACACGCCTGGGTAATGGGTATGCCCCACGAAACAGGTCCCTTCCAGGATGGCAAAAATCCCCTCGAGCTTCTCGCGGTTCAGCATCGCATCGGTAGAGAGCACATACTCCCGCACGGGATCCCTGGGCGAGGCATGGTAGAAGTAGAAACCATCGAGTGAATGCTGGGGCTGCAATTGGGTCAGCCATGTCCAGCGGTCCTTGCGGACAGCCCCGTGGTACCAACGGGGCTTGAGGCACTCACGAGTCCAATCCACCGCCTGGCGCGCATGGGGATTGAAATCTCGGGCTCCCACCAACAGAGCCTCGTCATGGTTGCCAAGTAAGCAAAAGTCCGTCTTCTTGCGAACCAGATCCACGCAGGCTGCAGGATCTGGACCATAGCCCACCACATCCCCAAGGCAGCCGATGTGATCGATCCCCTGGGCTTCAATGTCAGCAAACACCGCCGTCAATGCCTCCAGATTGGAGTGCAGGTCACTGATCAACGCGAGACGCATACGTACTCCTGCCGTCTAGGCATCAAGAGCCTCCAAAGCTGCGCGCAAGACACTTTGACTCGCATCTTGGAGACTGCCATCGATGGTTGCTCCAGAGGCTTTGCGGTGGCCACCGCCACCAAAATTCCTGGCCAAGGCTGCCACATCGTAGCTGGTCTTACTGCGCGCACTCAGCTTGCAAAGCCCCGGGCGTACTTCGCGCACGAAGATCACCACCTCGATGGTGCCCACGGAACGCACCACATCCAGGGCCTCGTCCGTCTCCATCTCGTGCACCTTTCCACTGGGATCCAAGGGCAGAGTCAAGAGCGCCAAGCGACCGTCCGCATGGAATTCCGTTCTGGTCAAAAGATGACCCAGTTCCACGGGATGGGTCGTGGGCCTGCGTTGGAACAGGTCCATGTACTCGGTCGACACTTCGATCCCCTTATTCACCAACGACGCAGCCACCGCCAAGGTTTCCGCATCGGTGTTGCTGTACTTGAACCAACCTGTATCGGTGACAATGGAGGTGAACACACCCCGCGCCCCGGCCTCATTGAGTTCCACCCCGAGCTCACTGGCGATGCGCGCCACCAACACTCCGGTGGAACTGGCGGTCACATCGTGGAAGCAAGCGTCCCACCAACGGTCAGTGGGCAAGATGTGATGATCGATCACCATCTTGGTACCCGGCGCACGCCCGAAGCGCTCGGTCAAAGCCCCCGTGCGAGAAAGCTCCGACCCATCCAACAGGATCAACAGATCGTGGGGCGGGATCGGCCCCCCGTCGTCCACGCCATAGTTGATGGCCGCCGAAAGAAGGCCGAAACGCAGTTCCGGTGGATCTGGATTGAGAATGGTAACTTTCTTACCGAGGGCCTCAAGCACTCCCGTCAGAGCTGCCTGCGCGCCAATGCAATCCCCATCCGGGCGTTCATGCCCGGTCAGGAGCACGTTCTTGGCCCCCTTGAGGATCTTGATTGCGTGTTCTTGCTCGGGATCGAGATCCGGATGGTAAGTGCGTTCCATCCCCACAGGATAGCAGCCCCGAGCCACCCCTGCCCATGAGAACCGTTCAGCTCACCGAATGCTGCGCACGGCCGGCAACGATCATCTGGCGGATTTCGGGCGAAGACCCGGTCAAGGCTTCCAGCGCCCCCGCTCGGGATCGTGGGGCGAGGTCCCACAGGGCTAGGTCCGCTGCGCGCTCAGGCTCGAGCCGTCCAAGGCGTTGCCCCCAGCCCAAACACCGAGCCCCTCCCTCCGTGGCCATATTCCAAATTTGCTCAGGGTTAAGATCCGGCGAAGTCTCACGCAAGCGAGCCATCTCCGCCCGCATATCCAAGTCCGGGTTGCTAGCAACGGAGTCCGTGCCCAAGGCCATGACCACTCCCGCCCGCAGCCAGGGCTCGGGATCGAATTTCGCACGCCGAAAGAATTCGTGGCTCTTGGGACAATGCACCACGCAAGCACCGCTCTGCGCGATGCGCTCGATCTCGGACTTCTTGACATGATTGCAATGCACGAGGGCACTGCGGGAACCGAGTAACGAGGTCTGTTCTAAGTATTCGAGAGAGCTGATGCCCGGGCTCTTGGGCAAGACTCCAGCAAGAGGTCCGTTCCCGGTCAACATCCACTGGTTCTCCCCCCGGCTCTCGGCAAAGTGGATCGAGAGGGGTGCCCGGCGGAGTTTCGCATCCTGGGCCAAAGAGCGAGCCAAGGCACTGGACACGGTAAAGGGCGCATGGGGTCCAAAGCCAAAGGCTAGAGTGGCGGTTCCGCGTCTTGGAGCCCGGGAAAATCGCCTAGCCTTAGCCGTGCGCTTTGGGTCCCAAGCATCCAAAGCCTCGCGAAAAACACGGGCGCGAATCGGATGGGATGCAAGCACCCCCGCAGCAAGGCCAAGGGAGTCGTTGTCACCCACCGTACTCGTTCCCGTGTTCAATAAACGGTCCGCACCCTGGGCCAAGCCTCGCGAAAGTGCGTTGCGCCCCATTTCGGCACGGGCCCCCATCAGAGCAGAAACCCAGTGGGCAAAAGGCAATCGCGGAACGCTATTCCCAAGGGCCGTCAACTCCAGGTGCGCGTGGGCGTTGACCAGGCCAGCCGTCCAAATCCCCGGGCCGTGATCCTCCGGGACAGCACCTGAGTTACGGGCCAAGCGCCGGGCTCCGGCAGCGGACGTGGCGATCTCAATGATGCGTCCTCCACGAATCAAGATGCCCGCGTCCTTCACGAGCAGCCCCCCGTGGCAAAGCAGCTGCCTGGCCAGAATCAACTTCATCCTAGACATATTCATCCCTGCCTCCAATGCGCGAACCCCCGGCCTTTCCGCTACGGAAGGGCCAGGGGTCCACTCGTGGCTCGACTCGACTTCCCATTAAATGAGTTGCCCCGTCATAAACCTTTGGCTCGCTCAGTTCGGATCACTCATCAGATAGAGCCCCGTCACGCCCTTCAGATGGAGCCCAATCAACTCAATGTAGCTTGAGTCCACCGGGTCGCCATTCGACAAGTTCGTGGTGCGGTCAAACAAGATCGTAAACCGAATCATGTTCGGGGTCGGCTTACCAAACTGCGTTGCCCACTCATTCAACAGGGCGGGATGATCCACCCAGGGCGAAACCGAGCCATCGACGATCGGTGTACCAAGCCCCGCAATGCTCAGGTTACAAGGATCGTTGTAAATGTTGCCGTCGGTGTCCGAGTGGTTCGCGTCTAGGATGGCCATGGTCCGGGCACCTTGGAAGCGCACCACGACGGGAGCATTCTGACCCATCGGTCCACCGAGGCCGAGATCCTTGCCATAGAAATCCTCCCAAGACTGGCCGGCCAGGCCAGGCAAGGTGTTCGCCGGGTCGAAGCCACGGAAGGGAATCTCCAGCAGGGGATTGCCATCATTGGGGTCATAGATAACCGACATGTTCCAGGCCATCAAAGTCGGGTCGCTGTTGATCCCGTCATCCTCGCGGAAGTTGAGGGCAAAGTAGTTGCCGGGAGGGCGGATCCAGCAGGACACCGAACCGCTCAAGGACTCCGGACTCCTGCGGGGGAGGTAGTTCGCCAATCCTCCGGACTCAAGTCCCAGCCAGCCGAGACTGTTGGGATCATTGGGGTCTTCAGGAAGAATCCGGTTAGCCAAGGATGCGTGATCAAGAACACCAGCGCTGTCCGAGATCCAGATCAAGCCCGCACCGCCATCGCCACCGGCGCTGGCACTGAAGCCAGCTGCGCCGCCTAAGCCGCCGGAGACATCCAAGCGACCAGGGTTCGGTTGACCTGCGCCGGGAGCAGATCCCAGGCTAATCGTGGGGGCCAAAATCCGGAGGGCTCCACCAGATCCACCACCACCGGGCATCCCGTACTGGAAGTAATCACCCGGGGTGCCGGGGTTCGAACTTCCGCCGGTTCCACCGGAGGCGTCAATGCGGCCGTTGATTGTGATGCTCTTACCGCTGCTCAATTCCATCGCGCCGCCACCAAAGCCGCCGCGAGCACCGGAGTGATCGTGCCAGGTGTAAAAGGTCGATTGGACGGACACGCAGGGGAACGTCTGAGATCCGTTTTGCCCGCCAGATCCAGTCCGGTAGGGGTGGTTGCCACCACCGCCGCCACCGGAACCGCCCCGCAGGTGCGTGGGGAATTCAGGGCTGGGCCCCGAAGTCGTCAAGTACCAGCGAAGCTTGCGCTTGATGTAATCAGTGTTGTCGACACTAGGCTCGGCCAAGAACAGGTCCCCAGAATTTCCGCCAGCGGGGTTGTCCGGGGGATTGTTCGACGGGGTCACGCCCGTATCAGGATCAAGCGCTGGGAATTGGGCCTCTGCCACTTCAGACAAGGAAACACCCGGCAAACCGTCGATGGAATAACCGCCGCCCGAACCGACGCGCCCGATGGTCAAGGAAACGCAGCGCATCTCGTTGGCGTATTCCGGCAACAGTTGCAAGTTGAACCAGATAGCGGTGGCGGGGACCGGGTTCGAAAAAGTCAAGACCGATCCGTCGCCGTAATCGAGCGGGTGCCTATCAGCACCCAAACCCTCGGCACGGGCTTCACTACCCACGCCCCGGCCAACGCCCTGTCCTGGACGACCGTTGGTCACGGCGGAAGGGTTCTCGATAGCGTCGCTGAATTCATCATTCTGGCCCAAGTCCAGCATCTGATCGTTAGAGTCAAATCCATAGCGGTCTGCTCCCATTCCCCCATCGCCACCACCGGCAGCGTTGAACGGGGTAGCTGCCCCATCGAGTTGCCAGAAGGTGTCCGTCAGATTGTGCACTCCCGGCTCAATAGGGTTCCCCGAACCATTGCCAGCCAACACGGTGTACTGGTTAACCGGAGTCGGCTGGGGTGAGTTTGCAGGGTCAAAGTAGTTCAGAGGCACCTGATGGAAAACGATGTCGCCCACCAAGTAGTCGTCGCCTGTACTCCAATCAGGGTGCACGGTTTTCGCCGTCTGGGAATCTTGAGCCGCCGGTGTCACTCCCGAGAGGTTGATGATTCCACCTGCGTCCACGTCCACTCGCCCTCGGCAATAAACCCGCGCTGGTGCATCGCCCACGATGCGTAGGGAACCACCGGCTTGGATATGAATGCGGCTGAATTCGAAGCCCGGTCCTGGAACCAGGGTGCCGGGGTTTTGGGGATCTTCCACTAGGCCTAGCACCAGGATCTCCTCTGGGAAACCACCGAGGGTGCTGCTGGGAGAGCCGTTCGCATTGCCAATCAAGTCCAAGGGGCGATCAGAGATCGGGAAGAGCTGGTAATCCGAGTTCAAGACCACAGTCTCGCCCTGCTCGATGACCAGTTCACCCAAGCGGCCCGAGCCCCCGCCCTGACCCTGGGACAACTGACCGCCGCCCCAAGTGCCGCTAGAGCGACGAGTATCTTCGTTGGAAGCGGGATCGGCTCCGCCCACGGTAAAGTCCTCTCCTCCGTCGGGCACCATAAGCTCACCGAACGCCACGAACTCCGGGACGAAGCTGTGCAAGCCCCCACCGTTTTCGAGGGTCACAGGGTTACCCACCAGGTCCACAACCGTGGGCTGAACAGTCACGGTCACAAGGCGCGGCAACGCCCCAATTCCGGAGGAAGGCAAGTCCAGGTCCGGCTGGAAGACCACATAGGTTTCGAGACTGGCCACATCGACGAATGACTGGAACAAGGGGTCTGCGGTGAAACCCGGGTCGAGGGACGGAAGAGGCGCGCCAAACGTACCACCGATCGAAGTTCGATCATTCGTTGCCGTGTCCCCATCTTGATCCACTTCGATGTTGATGAAGGGTGCGGTTCCGGTCTGGGGGTTGACGACCGAGGCCAAGTTCATGATGTCGGTGAAACGAAGGCGGATGCGGCTGCCGCTCCACACGTTGGTCAAACCTTCCGACCCGTTGACCAATTGATTGCGCAGCAGGATCGGGTCCCCAGCGGGAGTCTCTCCGACCTTGACGTCCGCATAGATCGCCACTGAGGGAGAGCCCGGAACCGGGTCCACGATGCCCTCGGAGGTAATCACAGAACACAGCAATCGGTTCTGGTTGGGACGCCCGGAAACACTGCGGATGTACGGGGGCGGATCGTTTTGCAACACACCGGCAATCGTCACCTGATAGGCACGGTTTGCCAACAGCGCAAAGTTCGGGTTACCGTTGATGTCAAAGCTCAACGCCGGGCGGAAGATCAAACGCCGCGGGTCCGTGGGGTCGGTGCTGTAGGTGCCTTGGGGCGTCGTGCCCGTGGAGGCATCAGCGACCCGGAAGGAGGCGGAGTTAATACTCACCAGATCAATCTCTTCCGAGAAGAGAATCGAAATCTCTTGGTTCTGGTAGGTATTGATGATTGAGCAAGAGACCTGGTCACCGCCACTTGGATCATCACCAACACCGCTGGAGCAGCCCAGGGAGCAGGAAACGATGTAGAGGTCACCTGTGGAATTGGCTCCGATGGAGGAGGTTCCATCGCAGGAGCCAAGAATAAGGATTGCGCCGAGGCCGGCAGCACTGATGAGGGGTTGAAGGAGCTTCATGCTTCCAATAGGGCCACGCCACCGGAGGGCAGAGTGGGCTTGTAGGGGGACCGGGAGGCGGCCAGGGGGAGTGGCCAACCATCTGGGGGGCCAAGGAATATACTCACGGGGCGGGATTGGTTGCCATCTGAATCGGGAGAACTCGGAGGGAGAGTCCATTCGCCGCCTCTGGATTTCCTTCCAGCGGAGAGAAAAAATGAGGATCGAGGCGACCTGGGACCCAACTTTCGGCCCTCTGAGGGGTAACATCCGTTGGAGCAGTTCCCCTCAAATAACATCCGGGCAGGCGGAGCCCCATGAATCCCCCTGGGCCCATTCAGCGCCTCAATGGCCATGTGGTCTGCCTGGGAGGGTTTTTTGGCCCAGAAACGGCCCCTTGACCGCTTCCAGGGCTCGCCCCCCTGGGACAAAATACCTTTCCTCAATCGCCCCATGGGCCCTAGTCCCATCCAACCCCGTGCCCGTCGGGGGCCCATGCGCCCCCCACAACCCATGCCCTGCTCCCCGCGACCTGCCCCCAAAAACTTGCCAGTCTCCGAGACAATGCGAGCGACAACGCACACCCTAGCGAGGAATTCAGTCCCAAAGAGTGGCCCCCGCCTAGGGCTCCTGATGGGTTGCCTGGTCCTTGCCATCACGAGTTGTGACCCGGGAGACGACCCTGAGGTCTCCGCCAATGGCGAGACACAGCGCCAGCGGGATGAGTGGGGCATTCCCCTCGACGCCCCGGTTTCAGAGGAGTCGCGGAAACAGGTTGGCCTCCTGATCCAGCAATTTCGCCCCCTAGACGCGACCCTCACCAGCGATCACCACGACCGCTGGATCGAGGACCAACGGGCACGCATTGACCGGGTAATCGCCAAGGGCGAAGATGCGGGCAACGCCGCCTTGCACGCCTACACCGACGCAGCGGAAGAACCCTACCTAGTGCGCCGCGCCTTGCTATGGACCGGCGGCCTTGCGGCACCCGAAAGTGCCAGGGAACTGCTGCACAATCTTTTCATCACCTACGGCTCCCCCATATCCGACCGGACAGAAGCCGCATTGGTCCTGTCTCTGACTTCCCCGCACCTATTCTTTTCGGACGCCAAACCGATCCTGGAGCGCACCAAGGTCAAGCGCCAGACGATGCCCGACGATGAGTTCCTGGTGCGCGGCTGGGTCAATGCCTGCCGCGAGACCGGCGAATCTCCCGTACCCATGTTGGCCCAAGTGGCGACCAACATGCGCCTTGACCCCACCGCCCGCTGGAAAGCAGTCAAGCTCATGC
The DNA here is from genome assembly GCA_028823345.1 of Planctomycetota bacterium. Taxonomy (GTDB): domain Bacteria; phylum Planctomycetota; class UBA1135; order UBA1135. The sequence goes on along the minus strand of JAPKBR010000001.1, from coordinate 102,032 downwards.
GCGAGTTCCCCTTGGAGACTATTGGTCAAAGGGCTCTAGAGTCCTGCCTAGTGGAGTCCAACGGAGATGGCTATCTGCGCCGCATGTCCGCCCAGTCCCTACGTGACCTGTTGCCCTCGGAAAGCGCCTGCGCCCTCTTCGCCGAAGTAGCTCGCCGGGAAGCCGACGTCAACTTCCGCGCTTTCCTGCTCGACATGATGCAAACCAACTGCCGCGGACTTTTGCTTGATGCCGAAGGACTGATCCAGGAAACCAACTCCCCCCCGGACTTGACCGGAAGCAAAAACGACCGATGATTACCGACAGCCATTGCCATCTGTACTGGGACTCTTTCCAAGACGACCTCACCGAGACCCTGCAACGTGCACAAGAACGCGGGGTAGAACGCATGGTGGTGGTGGGCACCAACGTGGAGACCTCGAACCAAGCCAAGGGCTTGGCAGATCAGCACAAGAACATCTTTGCCACCGCGGGCATTCACCCCCACGACGCAGAGGGCACCGGCGAGGCGGAACGGGCTGTGATTCGTGACCTGGCCCAGGACCCAGAGTGCGTGGCCATCGGCGAAACCGGTCTCGATTGGTTCAAAGAGTACAGCCCCCGAAAGGCCCAGATCGAATCCTTCACCTGGCACCTCAATCTGGCTCAAGAACTCGACAAGGCCGTCATCGTCCACTGCCGAGATGCCCACGAGGAAACCGTGCGCTTGATCCAAGAGCACCCCCCGCGCCGAGGAGTGATGCACTGCTACTCCATGGGGCCCGATGAGCTCGAGCCGTATCTCGCAGCGGGCTTTTGCATCTCGTTTTCAGGCGTGGTGACCTATCCGCGCAACGATGCCAACCGAGAGGCGGTGCTGCAGGTGCCCCTCGACCGCATCCTGGTGGAAACCGATTCCCCGTTCCTCGCACCCCAGGGCTTTCGAGGCAAGCGCAACGAACCCGCTCTGGTGGCAGAGATCTTGGCCCGGGTGGCCGAGCTCAAGGGCCTGGACACGGACGAGATGGCACGCATCACGTCGGAGAACTGCGCGCGTCTGTTTGATTTGCCGCCGGTTTGAGACCGGGCGCATCCAGCGCACTGGAAACTTGGGCACGAAAAGGGGCGCCTGCGGAAAACCGCAGGCGCCCCAAGAAGAAAAAGGGTTGTGTACCTCTTAGCGATCAGTTTCCGACCGGGGTCCAGACCTTAGCGTCTGTGGCGGTAACAGCGTTGGTGGTGTTATCCACCAAGCCCAATCCCGAGTCCATGTTCACCGCGTCGTAGGCTGCGGACCAAGCCGGTCCGGCCGTACCGGAGTACTGACCACTAACGACCCGGTTGTTCTGGCTGATGATGTCGCCTTCCTGGTTGATAAAGAAGGTGCGCATGCCAGTTTTCCCAGCGTCTACGGGCCAAGCGTAGCAGCACCACATCACTTCACAATCAGAGCTATCCGCCGTGCTACCAGAGGCACCGTTTGCACCGGTAGCCTCGTCCACGCCAGCGCCAGCGGAGTCGGGCAAGAAAATCTGGTAGTTGTAGCCTTGGCGCTCAACGAGGCTGGCAACCACATTACCGAAGGGAGTCGCCAAGTAGGGCGGGTTCAAGGTGGCGGTGACGTCACCAGCGGAAGAGCCGATGCGCAAGTTGGTAACGCCAGCCATCTCGCCAAAGTAGCCAAACTCGCCGCCACCGTCATAGTCGGTGTCCACGGAGGAAGAAGCCTGGAACTGCTGCTGCGCCGCTGCGATCGAACGCAGGGTCGCAACCGCTGCGTTCTCGTTGGCGGAGATACGCGCGCTCATCAGCTTGGGCAGGGCAATAGCTGCGATGATGGCGATAATAGCCACGACGATCATCAGTTCAATGAGGGTGAAACCTGCGTTGTTTTTGTTGTTGCTTTTCATATTCAGTTGTTGGGCATGGATAGGCGCTGTACTGCCTTGGTCAAATGACGAATCCCCAAGTGGGGTATAATGGTGGAACCCTGGGAAACCCCAGGGTGCGGCACAGCTCGATCCGAAAAACTCGGAAGCACTCCACGCCTTACAAGAGATATCGTCCTCGGATTCGGCAGCCTTGAGCGCGCTGCCAATTTATCTCAAACTTGGATGCCCCAAATCAGGGCCTTCGAAGCAGGGGGCACCTGGACGCCCCATCTAGCCCTAGCCCCCGGAGCTCAGTTTCTCCACGAGACCCATAATCGGGGCAAAGATGGACAGCACCACGCCGCCGACAATGATCCCCATAAAGCTAATCAAGAGGGGCTCGATCAAACTGGTGAGGGCCTTGACCATGGCCTTAACCTGGCTGTCATAGAAGTCGGCAATTTTTTCCAGCAGGGTTTCAAGGGCCCCTGTGCGCTCTCCAATCGCAATCATGCGAGTGACCATGGGTGGGAAAACTTTTCGCTTGGCGAGGGGGTCCGACAGCTGCTGACCCACGCGCACACTTTCCCGTGCTTCAATCACAGCCCTTGAGACCACTTGATTACCGGCCGTATTGGCCACAATGTCGAGAGTCGAGAGAATCGGCACACCTGAACGAATCAGAGTCGCGAAAGTCCGCGAAAAGCGAGCCAAGCAAACCTTGGAATGCAGCTTGCCAAAGACCGGCAGCCGCAGCATGAGATGGTCCCAGGCGAGAAGGCCCGGCCCCGTCCGCTTGACCGCTGAAACCCCAAAGACCAGGGCGACCCCCAGCACTGGAAAGTAGGCCAGATTGGCCAGCATGAAGTCACTCACCGCCAAGACCGCTAGGGTGATGGCGGGCAGGGTCAGCTCCATGGAAGCGAAAACCTCTTTGAATGTGGGCACAACCCCAACCATCAAGAAAACCGTGATGCCCACCACAAGAATCATAGAGATCACGGGGTAAGTCATGGCGGAGCGGATTTCCCGGGAGAGCTCTGCGCTCTCTTCCTGGTAGGCCGCGAGACGGTTCAAGATGATGTCCATTTGGCCCGAGACTTCGCCGGCCTTGACCATGGACACATACAGATGATCGAAAACTTTGGGACAGTTGCCCATGGCGCTGGAGAGGTCCGAACCCCCGCGCACTTCGGTAACCAACACTTCGCAGGTCGCTCGCATTCCGGGGGTCTCTGCTTGATCCCCGAGAACCTCCAGGGACTCCAATAGGGAAAGCCCGGCCCCCACCATGGTGGCCAACTGCCGGGTGAAGATCACCACTTCGGAGGCCTTTGCCCTGGGCTTCTGCTTGCCCACGGAGAAAGAGAACCCCTGCTTCGACTTGGAGGAGGTCTCAGCCAACTTCAGCACGGTCAAGGAACGCTTGCGCAATTCCACCACGGCCTCGGCCTTAGTCGCCGCCTGGACGGTGCCCTGCACCGTCTTACCGCCGCTATCCTTGGCAGCATATTTGAATTGATTCATTTTAATAGGGGAATAGATAGAGTGAGACCATCCAGGGGTTCACTCTTGGGTTCAGTGTTCAGTCATCGATGGTGATGCGCAGAACTTCCTCGACGGAAGTCACGCCGCGAATCGCATTCAAAATGCCCACCCGGCGAAGGTTCAAGAGGCCCTCTTCAAGGGCTAGTTTATTGATCTCTTCAACGGACCCCCCCTTCACCACGAGGCGCCGCATTTGCGGAGTCACCGGCATGGTCTCCAGCACAGGGAAACGTCCGTGATAGCCACCGTTGCAGCGGCTACAGCCCTTAGCATCGGCGCTATACAGCTGCAATTCGTCGAAGTCCTCTGGCAAGAATCCGATGCTTAACAAGCGGTCCCTGGGCGGATCCTCCACTTGCACTCGGCAGTTCTTGCAAAGCCGGCGTCCGAGCCGTTGCGCGCAAATCAACAACAGGGAGCTCGACACCATAAAAGGGTCTACCCCCATATCCACCAGACGAGTGACTGTGCTGGCAGCGTCGTTGGTGTGCAGGGTGGATAGCACGAGGTGTCCGGTCAAGGCTGCCTTGACCGCGATGTCCGCAGTTTCCTTATCCCGCACCTCACCCACCAGCACGATGTCCGGGTCTTGGCGAAGGATGGATCGTAGGGCCCCGGCAAAGGTAATGCCTCGCTTGGGATTGACCGGCACCTGATTGATGCCCTCCATGCGGTACTCCACCGGATCTTCAACGGTGGTGACATTCACATCAGGAGTGGCCACCGCCTGAACACAGGAATAGAGCGTGGTGGACTTGCCCGACCCCGTGGGCCCGGTAACCAACATCATTCCATAGGGCTGAGAGATCGCCTCGCGCACCTGGGCCAGAGACTGGGGCTCCCAGCCCATGGCGTCCAAGTTGAGAGCCAAGGATCCCACGTCCAGGATTCGAATGACGCTTTTTTCACCACCCACAACCGGCAAAATCGAAAGCCGGAAGTCGATGCCACGGCCCTCGTATCGGATCTGGAACTTTCCGTCCTGGGGCGCATGGCGCTCGGCAATATCGAGGGATGCCAGGATCTTGAGGCGCGAAGAAAGAGCGGGCAATAGACTGCGAGAAACCGGCGGAATACCCTCCCGCAGACGGCCATCGATGCGGAAGCGGATCTTCACTTGACGGTCACCGGGCTCGATGTGGATATCACTGGCCTTTTCGCGCAGGGCCTTGAGCAACAACACATTGACCAACTTGACCGCCGGAGAATCGTCTCCATCCCCTAGGCTCGATTCGATGTCTTCTGGTTCGGGCTCTTCGGGTCCCGCCTGCAGGCTGGAGTCTTCCCCCACCTGGTCCATCATCTCCTGGACTCTGCTTGAGCCATCGTCGTGCAACTCCTTGAGGGATGCCAACACGCGTGTTGCAGGGGCGTATACGGAACGCACCTGACACCCGGTTCGGCGACGAAGGTCATCGAACAGGAGCACATCGAAGGGGTCGGCTGCCACGATGGTCAAAATATCGCCATTGCGGGTCAGAGGCAGAATCTGCAAGCGTCGGCAAAGGTCCTGATCCAGGAGCTTGAGAACATCCCCGTCCGGCGAAACGTCGGTCAAATCAATGGGTGCAATTCCCGCCGTGCGCGCCACCACTTCCACAAGGGTGCTCTCCTCTAGATCGCCCGCTTCAAAGAGCGCTGCAAGGGGGTCCTCAAGGGAAGCCACCTGGTCCCATTGCGCGGGGCTGACAAGGCCCTCATCGCTCAATAGACGCCGCACCTTGGTGGGAACTCGCACCATCAGGCGGCCCTCAGGCAATTGCGCAGCTCGCTCGGATCAGAAAGGGCCTTCTCCGCATCAGCCATGCGAATCACACCGTTATCAACCAAGGTTGCCAGGGATTGGGCCATGGTGCACATGCCCAGGCGTCCCCCTGTTTGGATTTGGGAATAGATCTGGTGGCTCTTGCCGTCGCGCACGAGTGCGCGGATTCCAGGGGTCGCAATCATGATCTCGGCTGCCATCACACGCCCCGCATCCTTTGCCTTTGGCAGCAGTTTCTGGCTGAACACCGCTTGCAGGGTGAAGGACAGCATGGTCCGCACCTGGGCTTGTTGATGGGACGGGAAAACATCGATGATGCGGTTGATCGTCTGCACTGAATCTGATGTGTGCAGGGTGCCAAAAGTTAAATGCCCGGTCTCCGCCAGGGTCAGGGCCGCCTCAATGGTCTCGTGATCACGAAGCTCGCCCACCAGCACGATGTCTGGGTCTTGGCGCAACACGCTGCGCAGGGCATTCTTAAAGTTACGCGTATCCCCACCAATTTCGCGCTGGGTCACCACACAACTCTTATGTTGATGGGTGAATTCCACCGGATCTTCGATGGTCACGATGTGCGCTTGGCGATTCTGATTGATGTAATCAATCATGGCCGCCAAGGATGTGGATTTACCCGATCCAGTGGCGCCTGTCACCAAGACTAACCCGGAGCGCATTTCACAGAGCCGTTGGCAAACATCCTCGGGCATTCCCAAATCCTCGAAGTTGGGGATGCTGGTCGGGATCAATCGCAGCACGCACGCCACGGCGCCCTGCTGGTAAAAGACATTGACCCGAAAACGTCCAAGGCCCTCAAGGCCAAATGAACAATCGAGCTCCAGTTCCCGGTCAAGCCGGGCAATCTGATCGGAGGTCAACACGCTTGTGGCCAGACGCCGTGTTTCATCAGAAGACAAGGGCGCATGCTCCACAGGCATGAGATTTCCGTCGACCCGAATACGGGGCGCGGACTGGACAGAAATATGTAGGTCTGAGCCTCCCTGACGGACCATCAGCGTCAGGAGTTCTTCCATTGTAATCATCGTGGAGATACCTCTCCCCAGGCATTGGGGTCCTGTAAGCATCGACCAACCAGTGGATCCCGCTGGAGACTAAGGGGCCCGATCCCACCAATGGCTTTTCCCGTGGCTCAGCCCCCCACCGGGGCCCGCCAGCCAGGGGGTGCCGGCCTTTTGGACACCTGGAGAGGGGTTGCTCCCACCTGCGAAAAGGGGGACCAGCACCCCTCGGCACTGGCCCCCCCTAGGGTGTTTCGTGGGGTGGATCAGGTCTCAATCAGAGCCTCGCCCTGGGCCGAGAGAATTTTTTTCTGCTCGGACATGGGCACCGGCGCGAAGCGTGCAAAGGACATGCTCCAGGTCCCTTCACCCTTGGTGGTGGAGTTCAAATCCCGGTGATAGGTCTGCATCAAAGCCTTGGGCACCTCAGCCACGATCATGGTAATCGCACCGCCGGCCTCGGTCTGCTGGTCGATCACGTGACCCCGACGGTGACTGGTGAGGTCTGAGAAAATCGCTCCGGCGTGGTCGGTGGGCACATGGATTTCAACCCGCACTAGGGGCTCAAGCATGACCGGCCGGGCACTCTCAAATCCTTCGCGGAATGCCTTGGCCCCAGCAGATTTGAAACTCGCTTCGTCCGAGTCCACCGCGTGAAACTTTCCATCGTAGAGTTCCACTTCGACTCCCATCACTTCCCCGGGGGCCATAATGCCCTTGGCGCATACTTCCCGGATGCCCTTCTCCACGGCAGGGATGAGGTTCCGAGGAATCGCCCCCCCCACCACATTGTCGATGAACCGGACCGGGTCATTCGCGATCCCAGGACGAAGGCGCAGGTAGCACTCTCCGAACTGCCCCTTACCGCCACTTTGCTTCTTATGACGGTGATGGGCTTCCACGGCCTTGGAAATGGTCTGTCGGTAAGAGATCAACGGCAAGTGAGTCGTCACTTCAACGCCATAGCGCCGGGACAGTCTCTCGAAGAGCACCTGCAGGTGCAGGTCGCTCATGCCGTGCAGAACCATCTCATGGGTGTCTGCGGTCTGCTCCAACGTTAGGCTGGGATCCTCGTCCACCAGCTTGTGCAGGGCCTCGCCAATTTTCTGCTCGTCCGCTCGGGACTTTGGTTCGACCGCGAGAGCCACCATGGGGTTGGGCGCGATGGGCACTTCCATCTTTGCGCCGGGGCTGCCCGCCTGAGAAAAATGCGCCCAAGTGGGGAGTTTCTCCACCTTGGAAAAGGCCACGATTTCGCCCGGAGTGCCGGTTTCCAGGTTCTCGTGCTTCTTACCCACCATTCGGAAAACGCCGCCAACCTTCTCATCGCCCTCACCATCCGCAAGCCCCACGTGGCTCGAATGCGTAATTGTTCCCGCATGAATGCGGGCCAGGCAAATGCGCCCCACATGGGGATTCGCAAGAGTCGCGAAAACCGTGCCCGAAAGGGAACCGGAGGGGTCGAGGGAAACCGCGTTGCCCTCTTCGTCCTTGACCAGGCCCGACTCGGGAGATGGTCCAAAGCGCTTGAGGAAGGTGTAGACCTCTTCCACGCCCTCTCCGCTCACGGGGTTGCAAACGAGCACGGGAATCAGGGTGCCGTCGGAAATCGCGTGGGGCATCTCCTTTTCAAGCTGCTCCTCGGTCAGTTTGCCGTCGTCTAGATAAGTCATCATCAGTTCCTCATCCGTGCATGCATCCATCACCCGATCTTTCAGCCGTTGGTTCCATTCACTGTCCGGGTGCAAGAAGGTGCGCTCAACCTTGTTGAATCCAGAACCGGATTCATTGGGCAGAAGCACCGGCACGCAAATCTCCCCTAGTCGATCGCGCAGATCATGAACGAGGGTGTCGAAGTCGGCGTTCTCCCCATCCAAATGGGTGAGCACGATTGCGCGGCCGCGGCCAATGCGTCCAGCGAGGAGCATCTTGGTGCGCAGATTGAAAGATGCACCACTCGCGCAACTTACAACACCGACAACTAAATCCGAAGCCCAGATCGCGGCCTGCGCCTGGGCGATAAACTCCGGATAACCCGGCGTGTCCATCAGCGTCCAGTCTTTTCCATCGTGCTCCGCAGAAACCACACTCAACTGCAAGGTGTGGTGTCGCGATTGTTCTTCAGGTTCTGTGTCGCACAGACTCGTGCCATCCTGAGGTGATCCCTTGCGTGCGTTGGCTCCAATTCGGAATGCGAGAGCGTCTACAAGGGTCGTTTTGCCCGTGGACGGATGTCCAACGAAGGAGACATTTCGAATGGCAGAAGGGTGGCTCATAAGACAGGGGGCAATTGAATTTTAGATCCAATGCCGAGGGCCACTAACGCCCAGAGCACCGGGAGAACTCTCCCAGTCTACATCCAAGGCCAAACCCTGTGGGGAACGACGCAAGCTCGCTCCAGCGAGCCCCTGCAGGGCCCCCTCCAGGCCCTACTCCCGCCTTGCCCGGACGATAATTTCGACCCGGCGATTACGTGCCTTTCCCGATGCATCCGAGTTGGGTTGCAAGGGCCGGTGGGGTCCGTAGCCCATCACCACAAAGCGCTCATCGGGAAGATCCCCGAGGGACACGAGAAACCCGTGCACAGCAAGGGCACGGGCCAGGGAGAGTTCCCGGTTGCTCGCGAAACCAGAACGCCGGATGGGGTCCGAGTCCGTGTGCCCTTCCACAGAGATGACCGCTGCCCCTGGGGTGTCGCTGGCCATACGCGGCGCGAGCGCCTTGAGGGCACGCTCCCCGGCAGGGGTCAGCTCGGCTTTACCCGCCCCGAATGTGATTGCGCTTGGAACCAAGTAAATAATTTCGTCCCCTCGGCGTTCCACTTCGATGCCGTACTCCGCCAACTCCTCAGCCTCGATGGTGGGCAATGAGGCCGGGATCGTCTCAAGCGGAACCTGCCTATCTCGAAGGTCGCGCAAATCACTCTGTAAGCCTGCACGATCCTCGGCCAAATGAACGATCTCCTGTTGCAAGGTAGCGTTCTCATCTCGCAAACGACGAATCATACCGTCGCGCTCCGCAAGGGATCCACGCAGAGCTTGGTCGGAAGCGCAACCGCTGAGGGTCAGCAGAGCGCAGAAGATCATCAGTGTGTAGGTTGAAATCAGGCGCATGAAATGTTCGGGCGCGTGGCCCTCTAGATGTCAGTCGAGTAGGTACTGTAAAAGGAGAGCCCCATCATTATTCCAGCCAAGGATACCGAGGCCAATCCCCACGGCAAGATAGGGTCCGAAGGGTATGTAGCGGCCCGCAAGGCGAGCCGCTTGTAAAGAGCGCAGGCGACTGTCCGCCTTGTGCCGTTTGGCGACTCGTGTACGCAGTTCACAGTACAAGCGCAACATGTTCAAGATGCCCACTATGGAACCGAGCACCGCTGCGATAAGGAGTCCGTGCAAGATCCCTACGGCGCCGATAAAGCCCCCTCCTGCCGCAACGAGTTTCACGTCACCGAACCCCATGGCATCCACAGAATAAACCTTGGTGCCCACCCAGCCGATGAAATAGAGAATTCCGCCGCCCACGGCCATCCCCAAGAGACAACCACTGACGGCCTCGAAGCGGTCCAGCTCGACACCATGCAGGCGCGGCACGAGGAAACTCAGCACCGGGGCAAGTATGCATCCTCCGATGCTGACCTCATCGGGGATCTCGAAGCAATCGAAGTCCACAAAGGTCGCGACCACAAGTCCCGACAAGACCAAGACGACGATGCCGATCATCAAGGGATCCCCGGCAAACGAATGGGCTGCGGACCAAAACAAGAAAGCCGTCAGGGCCTCCACCAGGGGATAGCGCCAGTGGATCGGACATTTACAGGTCTTGCAGCGAGCCCTCAACACCAGCCAGGACAGCACGGGAATGTTCTCGTACCAGGTCAGGCTGGTGCGGCACTTGGGACACCTGGATCGCAGGGGTTTGAAAATGCTCTCCCCTTCTGCGGGCAACCGATAGATCGCTACGTTGAGAAACGAGCCCACCAGCAAACCCATGAGGCCCCAAAAAACGGGCGCCAAGGGGCCGATGATGAGGGGATGAGTGAACGGGGGTTCCATGATGCCTGCCCTAGATGGTGATGAAGTGCAGAGGCCCGATCAAGCCCCCGTCCCCACCCCCGCGGATACCGTTCCCCGGGGTAGCTCAGCGTGCAATGGGCGAGGCCCCAGGGGCCTCCCAATCCAGTCGCAGAAAATCCAAAGCCGGTGGATCCCAAACACCTCCGGGGAACACCTCTAGCTCCACCAGGACTCGCACAGGTCCATCCCCACTCAAAAGGCCCGGATGGCGGACCATAAGGTCCCGACTGGGTTCAACACCGGCGGGCAGAAAACCCACATGCCAGCGCCCTGCGCCCTCGCGTCCGCCCACCGCCAAGCGGCCCCAGTCGTAGCGCCGACTGACCTCCCGTGGGAGGGGTGATGAAATCGCAGCGAACAATAGGGGCTCGCGCAGGGGATTCAGTTGGGGCTGGTCCACCATGACCCCCAGCATGGGCGAGGGAATGCCCGGTAAATCGAGTCCACCGCCTTCACCCAAGAGGTGCAAGTGCTCGCTCTTGCAGCGCACACTGCCATTGATCCTCACGCGTCCCCCAGCAACCAAAATCAGGGGCGTGTCCACGCGCAGCTCCCCCTCGATGAACAGGTCGGCGCCTGCGATCAACACGGTCCACTCTCGGCCGTCTGCTCGTGCTTGTTCCAAGAACTCAGACAATAGGACCGGTGGGGCTTGGGATCCTGGCACGACCACAGGGTCTACTTCAGCCCCCATGCGCCGCCGAATGAGGGAACCATCAATGCGCAAGGAGCCCTGGCTACGTAGGACCACCAAGCCAGGCGCCTGGAAAAACTCGGCTGTAGCGCCTTTGGGCACACTCAGGTGCGTGGCTTCTCGCTCGGCCTGGGTTTGTTCGCCGCTCAACTCGATCCGGCCCTCATGACCATCACCTATAGCCGCAGGGAGGACTACGCTGAGCTCTCCCCGGTCAGACCAGGATGCCGTCCCATCGGCCCAGGGAATCCTCTGTGCGGATTTGCCGCGAGTGTCGAGGAAATCCAGCCGAATGGTCAAATCCGCGCCTAGCCCCTTAGGCATAACCCGCAGGCGTACCAAGGTAATCGGCTCCGCCTCGCTCCATGCGAGATTCCCTCCCATATCCATCAGGCTAGGCTGGGCAACCCCGCGCAAAAGGTAGCTCCCCTCTGACAAACGTCGATCGGGCCAAAACTCCATGCGTGCGCAGGATCCCGCCGTTCTGGACTGGAAATGATTGTTCTGTACCAGACGGGCGTGCACTCCGGCCACCCGCCCAACCTGATCCTGCTGCGCTTGTCCCGCAGAAAAATCCGCCTCGATCCAGAACTCACTGGAAATCAACGAACTCGGATCGAGGGGTTCATCGCACACCAAGGCGATCGCATCTCCCCCACGCAACAAAAGGGGCGCACCTTGGACCGCACCTGCGGCTCTCAGGGGTTCGCATCGCCCGGGATCCATGGAAAGGTCGAAGAGACTTGGGCCGGGCTCCACACCCTTAGCCACGAAGTCATGGCGCAGGGTCTTGGCAAGGTGCGCCCCGCTCTTGGCGCGAATTCCATCGGGCCGGGGAAATCCCGTCAACACCAATGCGTGCTGCTGACCGGGGTGGTAGCCCCCATCGGAGCGATCGGGACGCAAAATAGGCTCGGGCCAAAAACTAAGGTGTACCCCATCCACCTGCCAGCGACCGGAAACCGGACTGCCCGCCGCAAGAACCCGTGCGCTCGCGGGGGTGATCGAGGCCAAGTCCACCTCCTGGTCAAAGGTCACAACGAGCGGCTCATTGAGATACACCTGAGCATCCGCCGAGGGCGTGATATCCACCACCCGGAGGGGTTGCGGTTGATCTGCAGGCCTTTTGCAGGCCCATAGGCAGATCAAGATCAGAATCGTAAATGGGACTTTGCTCACTTGTAACTAAGAGGATTCTAGCAGCCCCAATGGGCTCAAGGGAACTCTGCGCCCCCCGGTCCGTGCCCCTTGAAGCCCCTGCAGTCACTGTGGGGTCGGGCTACACCAGGTACCCGTGGCAAAGGGGGCGCACGCCAACGGTGCGTCGCCAACAGCGGGATCAGGCGCACCTACGTCACGCCGTAGTGAGCCGTACACACTCACGGCTATGGAAGAGCAGGCCGGTTAGCGCACTGCTACGCTAGGCGAGCCCCATACCGATCATCACTTGATGGCGCTCGAGAGCGCCGAGTAGCCACCCACCACGGGAAGATGCAGGTGGCTTGCGGCCAGATCTACGGTGAGCTCCGTCCCTGGCTCGGGCCATAGCGTGAAGTCGCGATCGCTGGAGAACACCATCAAACCAATACTCGCCCCTTCCGGGATAATCTGATCATCGGGCTCTAGATCGAAGAACAAGGTCACCGCCTCGCCTGGTGTCAGCGGCGAACCCTCTTTCGCAGAGACGTAGTAGCGAGAACTCTCGTCGCCATCTTCAAATACACACGGCCCGGCAAGGGAGGCGTGGTTCTGCGGGTCCGCCCATCCGCGAGTGATGATGTTGTCGTTGATACTGCGACTATCCGTCCACGGCAGTGAGACAAGCCAAACCGAGAGGTTGGCTGCGGGCTTGCTGCTCGCCACGCGCAGCTTGATACGCGCGGTACCTGAGAGGTGCACGGGCCTGGAAAGAGGCTTCGTGGCATAGAGCAAGCGGTGAATCGACTTCTCCGCGGAGGCCAACTCGGCGCCCGGAACAGATGCGTCATCCACAAGCGTCTCCGTGCCTTGGTTCCTTGGAGAGCGCATCACCAAAGTCCCTGCGCTCTGCCCACCCTTGCCCAAGAACACAGTCACGTCTTCGGCATCTGGATGGGGATAGTTTTTGTAGGCCGTCGGCTCTGTGCGCTTGGCCCCTTCCCGGACGACGAGCGAACGCGGGTCCTTTTCAACGCCGTTCTTCACACCACAGACATAACGGGTGAACCAACGGTTCATCTCCTCCAGGGGCGGACCGCCGCCGTGGCCGCCCTGGTGAAAGAAGACGCGTGAGGGGACGCCCTTATCCTGCAGCATCTTGTAAATGCGCACACTGTGGTTCGGCATTACGTTCCAGTCATTGAAGCCGTGCGCAAGGAACGTTGCGGCCTTGAGGGCTCCAAGCTGATTGCCGTAGTCACGGCCCGCCCAGAATTCGTTGTAGTCGCCAGTTGCGCGGTCGTGGCTAGCTTGCAGCAAGTCATCGCGTACATCGCAGTTGCACGTCTCCCGCATGTCCGGGTAGCCGCTATTGATGAAGTCGTAGAGGATGTCGATGTCCTCTCCCATCCATCCCCCCGGGTGGCGGACCAGACCATTGGCCCGGTAGTAGTGGTAGTAGGAGGTGTTGGGAGCGATAGGAATGATCGCCTCCAATCCATCTACGCCCGTGGTCGCCGCAGCTAGAGGAAGGGTTCCGTTATAAGAGGTACCTGTCATACCGACCTTTCCCGTACACCAATAGGCCTTGACCTGCTCTCCTCCTTCCACCTCAGTGAACCCACTCGCGCGGCCGTTTAGCCAGTCGATAACGGCCTTGGGAGCGAGAGCTTCGTTCGCCCCGCCAACGGTGGGGCATCCTTGGGACAGGCCCGTGCCCGGCGAAGCCGAATGCACCACGGCGAATCCGCGTGGCACCCAGGTCTTTATCTGCGAGCGCGACATGAGCGGCCGCTTGCTTTGGTGCTCGATGGGAGGCGCGCTCTTGCGCTCCGGCGGTGTGGCGCCGACCTCTTGACTCGGGTTCCAGAAGTAGCTCTTGCCCCCACCACTGGTCCCCGAAAAATAGGGACTTGTCTCATAGATCACATGCACACGCAGACCTTGGGAGTCTGTCTGCCCGGGCCGGGTGACATCTACATGAACGCGATCCAGGGCTCCGTCCCCATCGGAATCGAATTCGGTCTCCACCCAAAGGTCATGCTGAACCCAGTCCTTGGATTCCTCGAAGGCCTCGACGACTACAGCTTGACCGTCGACAAACTTCTGCTTGGCCTTTCCAGGCCGTTGTGCAAGCGCATCGGAGGTGGAGATACAAAGGGCAGCAGCGAGAACGAGACCGAGAGATTTGCTTGAACGCGTCATGGAAGGTAGTGGTGGAAAAGAGGAACCGTCGCTTGGGGCCTTGATGTCTTCGTAACGGATCCCGATGGTCTCCCATCGGGCCCCTACGCGGACCCAGCTCACCTGTAACGAAGGAGATTCTAGCAGTCCCCATGGGCTCGGGGGAACTGCTCGCCCTCCGGCCAGGGCCGCATGAAGCCCCCGGCGTCACTACCCGCCCGGACCCAGCGGACCCCCGTGGCACAAAAAAAGAGTCGGGGCGGTTTGACCGCCCCGACTCTTTCAATAGGGCCTCTCAGCCCATGTGCGCGTGCCTAGTTGGCTCCGAACTCATAGGGGAACTTCACGAACAGCAACCCAGGAAGGGGAGTGTGCAGAGGATCGTCCAAGTCAAACTCTACCTCGAAGCGGAAGAAGTCCCAGTCATTGCCATTCATGTCGGTGATGTCTCGCGCCAACTGGTTCGCCACGGAAGTCACCGTGTAGGCGCCACTTGCTGAGGGGTTGCCCGCCACATCTGCAGTGGTGGCATCGAATCCGAAACGAATCTCGTCAGCCGAGGTCAGGTTGTCCAGGACACCTGCGGTCTCCACCCGGAAGTGATGGGGACGCAGACTCGCAAAAACCGTGGTCGCCGAGAAGATGGACATGTCCACGCCAGCCGCCGTCGTGCAGCGCAATTGATCATTAACCTGGTCATACGTCACGCTCACAACTTCGTAGGCCAAAGTGGTGGCCGGGGTAACCGCAGCATCTCCAAGCACGACGGAAAAGCGTCGCGCCATGGAAGGGGTGACCCGGTAGAGGTCGGGCATACCAGCCGCATCAAAGACCAGGGTGCTTCCCCCGTCCGTAATGTAGGGGGCAACCTGACCACCAGTAGAATCCACCGCCATAGCCGCAATGATAGGAGGCAGAACCAGCACCCCATCGCCGATGGCGGTGTGCTCCACAAAGCCGTTGTCAACATCGTCGGGGTTCCCAACCTCAACACCCTGAATGGGGAGGAAGTCTGCGGATATTCCACTGGGGCTAATCCTTGCCAACCCCAGGGGAATCCAAGTGGAGCGAGCCATGGACTTGTCCCCGAAAAAGGGCACCAAGTCGTCGCTCATGCGAACACTGGGAAGGTTCAAATTCGGGTCATTCGCGACCAACCCCGCCACGCGCTCAGCAACCTGCTGGGGATGGAGCCAGCCAGTGGGCGGAGGTGCTATGAGCTGTGTAGGATCGAGGGGGGCGACGGCCAATACGCCGTTCACGATGTTTCCAATGCCATATTCTCTACCTGGTTGACCCACGTCCGGCAGCTGGATATCTACTGCGGGATCTCCCACGTGGAGCTGGATGATTCCAGGACCACCGTCGCCACCTGCACCCAAAACCGGGCCCATGGGATCGTTAAAGCTGCTGGCCGCAATGGAGAAGCAGCCAATGCACCGGTGAGGAGGCACGTCCGTGTCGACGGTGGCCTGGCACCCTGGCGGATCCATATCAACATACTGCCGGGAGATGCAGTCGCAGCGCCAAGCCGTGCCACCGTTTGCGCCGGAACCACCAAAGTCTTGAGCTCCGGCTCCCCCCTGACCACCGACCGCACTCAAGGCGCGATCAGAGCTGAAGTTCGGCCATCCGATTCCTCCGTAGGAGTTCGGCGCATCGAAGTACCACTCCTCGGAGTTTACCGCGACCCCTTCGATGATGACGCCCTGGGCAGCGGAGAAGATCACATGGCCGCCCGAGCCGCCGCCACTGCCACCGCCCACGCGGTCGAAGAAGTTGGTGTTCTCACCGCCTCCACCTTCACCGCCGTTGGCGAAAACATGGCCGCTATCCTTAATCGTGATGCTTCCAAGAGCGAGGATCCGCAGACCACCGCCGCCGCCACCACCACCGGAACCTTTCTCGTCGCCGGTCTGCTGAAAGGGCTGCAAAGGGAATGAGTTGGAGGAAACCGCGTCTCCTCCAGCGCCACCACCCGCACCAGCGAACACTTGGCTCAGTTCACCAACTACGAGAGTCCCGTCAGCGGTGATCATCTGACCCATAAAATCGTTGTCGTCATCGCCATCCACAAAGGGACGCTCGCCGATGGCACCACCAACGGCTCGCACCGATTGACTGATGGCACCTTTGCCATTCGGCCCGCCGCCAAATCCTTGCTCGGCATCCAAGCCAACCACGATCTGGGCGCGCACGAGGGGTGTCGTGGGGGCCAATGTGCCGTTGGGCTGGCGATCATGGTCATACATCACGTTCGCTCCAAAAGTGCCACCACCACCGCCGGATCCCCGACGATTGTTGGTACCACCGGTCTTGTAGGTGGTCTCGCCGCCAGTACCGCCACGGTTTGAAATCGCGAATGCTCCAAAACCGTCGCCCCCCTTAGGGGTTGACTGGGAAGTGAGGAAGGAACCAGTACCGCCACGACCGCCGCCACCGTTCCCGGTAGCGCCCGCTTCGGGCTGGAATGTGGTGTTCAAGGTTTGCACTCCGGGGTTATCACTGCCGCTGACCGAGAGGTCCCCCTCAATCAACACCTCGCCGCTGGCAAGAACGGTCAGTGGGTTCGGGCCCAGCACAACAACAGTGGAGCCGGACTTAATGCGGAAGTCATGCACATCAACGATGCCATTGATAACCGTCTGCGTGAACGTCGGAATCCCTCCAGGACCACCAAGGATCTGGGACGAAACCGTGTCGAGGATCACCGTTTCGGGGCCACTAAAGCCCACGACCCAGTCAAAGTCACCACCAGGTCCACCGGTGCCACCAAAATCAAAACTGGCCCGCAAGATGCCGTCTTCCCAGTCCGCCGGGGGCTGGGGTAGGGCGGTCTCTCCATCTTCGCGAGAATTGGCGATGCCGGCGGGATAGTCAAAGTCTTCGGTCACCTCGTCGTATTCACGGTCAAACGCATTGGCTGCGATGAAAATCTGCATGCGCGCGGCACCCACGTTATCCGAGGGTAGACCGTCACCGGTTAGGTCACTGAAACCCTGACGAATATTCAATCGCATCTGCTTGCCCTGGGGCACAACTCCCAGAGGAGTCACACGCACCGCTGCACCGGTCGTGGTGCAGTTAGCAATCAACTCTACGTGCGTCCCGAGGCCTGTGAAGTCCCCCACCCCGTCCTGCTGCTCATATTCCAAAGCGAGCAAGTCAGAGCTAATGTTCTCGGGGGAGGAAATGATCGGCTGGTTGAAGAAAACCACGATGGACCACTGGGAGTCGATATCCGAATACTTGTTGAGACGGGGCAAATACTGGCTCCCGCCGGGAGGGATCAACTCTCCCTGTTGGGTGCTGAGCTGCTGGTAGAAATACTCCCTCGTACCATCGCCACGCTCAAGGTAGGTTGCGTCCAAATCGGTGGCGGACACGGCTCCTCGGTTGCGCACTCGCACATCGGGAGGGCCCGGAACCGTATCGAGGAACAAAGCCTGGGGATCGGTGGAGTTGGGCGTCTGAAAGGTCACAACCAAGCCCTGGGACACCCCATAGCCCTGGGTGTCCCTGACGGTGACCCCGTTGACCGAAGTGTCCAGCACATGCAGGCTGTAAGTCCGGCCGCCAGGCAAGAAGCCGGCGTCAGAATTGTCCGCCAAGGTCGGGCAAGCGGGTTGGAACCGCACCGTATCCGCATCCACCTGAGTGAACGCGCCAGTGGCCGAAAGCCCACTGGGGGTCGCTATCGAGATCGTGTTCAAGCCAACGGTGGAAAAATCCACCGCCCGCGTGAAACGAATGTCAATCGCTCGGTTGATCTGCCAGATTTGGGACTGGGCCACGGAGACCGACACCACGGTGAAGCCAGTGGCTCCGGTGGAATCAGAGCCGTCACCGTTTCCGGATCCGGTCACTGAACCACCGCAACCTGCAGCGATGAGCGGCAGGGCCAGGAGGAGAGAGAACAAAGGGTTGTTCACACGCATTGCTTGGATGGGAGACATGTTTTTTTTGGGAAGAGGCACTCAGGCCTCAGTGGAAAAAATGGAGAGAGGGGTCACTCTTGCCAAGACAGGGCCAAAGCAGAGAGCCCGGCCCCCAGTCCTGAGACAGGGTTGTTGGTGAAGGTAATGCGCAGCTGATAGTACTTAGAACCGTTCAGCGCGCTGATATCCGAGCTCCAGGACGGGTCGGCCGTAAAGGTGATCCCGGTGTTCGCGAGATTGCTTCGGTGGTTGGGATCGACGTTGGCGCAGAAGACTGCGGGCTCATCCCAGTAAAAGTCACCGTAGATATCGAGGCTCAAGGCATTCACCAGGGCCGGGTGAAACACGGGAGTGATGGCAGGCGGAGTACCATCGCAGTTAGCTGGGAAGGTGAACTGGCTCGCACCGCTCACGGCCAAGGCTCCGCGATACTCAATCTCGATCGATGTTCCAGACGGCTGATCCTCCGGAGCGGGCTCCATGATCGGCTCACTGTAGACCGGATCACCGAAGGACCAACTGCCATCGCCAGGATCGACGTTGTCGGGATTGTTCCCACCAGCCGCCGGATGCTGCGGGTCTGTAGCGGGGAACCAGAGGGAAACCGTACGGCTGATGCGCACGATGAAATCCACCGCCCCCACGTAGAAAGAGTTGTCCCGACCGTAGGTAGGGGCGCCGTTTATCCCGGGGTTGAAGCCACCAGTGGAGGTCAATGCTGTGTCCGGATTGACCGAAACGTTGTTGCCCTGGTTGTTTGTGCCACCCGTCGCGAAAGCCCGGAAGTAGGGCCTAGATGAGGAGTTCGCAGCGAGGAGAATGTCAAAAGGGTTCGCCCCGGAGGCTCCGTCATCGGGGAAACACCGAACCTCGAACAGCATGGGCAAACCGATAGTGGCCACGTGCTGCGTGGCGTAATAGGGTTGGTTCGGAGCCGGGAGGTTGAGCACGTTGAACATCTGACGTGGGTCCACGCCCGCACTTGCGTTGCCACCCCGGTTGAGCACAGAGCTATCCCGCCAGGTCCAATACACATGGTCGGTCACAGGCAAATCCCGATTGAGGGGATATGGCATGATCTTCGTTCCATTGGAAGCCACCAGGAGTGCTCCCGGAGCCACGGTATAGCCTAGACCCCGGGGATGAACCACCTTGGGGGGATCATCCAACTCGCTCAGATAGTTGTTGCTAAAGATGTTGCGCAGTCCCGAGTTCTGAAACTGAGGGAAAAGGGAACCCGGATCGATGAACTCATCAGGGGCGAACTTACTGTGCGCCAAGACCAGCTCAAATTCGTCGTAGTGATCGGACTGCACCTGACCACCTGCGGGAGACCAGTAAACCCCCTCCACGTCCAAGTTGTGGTTTGTCCTATCCGTCAAGCCAAACCCAAAGTCCACATAGCGATAGACCGTTTGCATACGGGATCCAAAGCGGGACAGGGGTGTCTGCACGCCCTGGGGAAAGACCGTCATCGCCCCGGGAAGGGGCTGACTCTGATCAGCCATGGCGCGGAAGCGCACCACGGGGCGCGGCCGAATGGCCTCCCCCTGGATATCGAACAGGTGCTGACCGCTGTACTCGTGCTTAGGGCCCGGAAAGTCGTTCTCGTTGGAGGCCTCTGTGGGAGGCTCCTCATCCGGGTTAGTGAATCGGCTCACACGGCCCCCGTTAGCCACCGTGGGGTTCGTTGAACCCACCTTCATTTCGATGGAAGGAAGGCCCTCTTCAAGGGGATTGCCCGCCAAGTCCGTGGGCCCATCATTTCCGGACACGATGGTCAGGTAGTACGACTCCTCTTGGCCGAGGGTGTGCGCCAAGGAAAGGTCCGGGCGGAAAGTAAAGGCCCTCTGGTCCAAGGATTGGCTCACCGATCCCACCACATAGGAGCTGGACGGAAGGGGCGGGTCCAAGAATCCCGGGGCCGGATCACGGGTCATCGTCAAGGAGTCGAAGGCCGTCATAGACGCCGGGTCCATGGGCTCGCTGAAGCGCAAGGAAGCGGTGGAATCCGTGTAGATGCCATCCGCAGGGAACGCCGGAAAGCCAGCGGGCTGGGGAAAGATCTGCAAGAAGCAGGGAGCCTTGACCGCATCAGACTGTGGGTCGAAGGCGGCGCGGAAGGAAACCGGGCCAATTGCGGTAGAGATCCAAGTGCTGGCTCCGGCCCCACCGGGAGCATCCCAAGCATTAGGGTAAAGCAGCAGGCGCACGGTGAAGTTCTCGGCGACTCCCGTAGCGGGGTCCACCGGTGCTGCGAAGCTGGTGACTTCTGCGTAAACCGTTCCCTGAACCAATACGTCCCCGGGACGGGGCGTTTGCGAGCAGGTTCCTGAATCAAATACGAGGCGGGGCACTGTGAACTCAAGTTCGGTGCCGCCCAAAAGAGGTTGGGGCGAAAAGCCGATCGGGATGCGTGCCGGGCTGGCACCCACAACCACGGGCGGAGTCGAATCGCGCATGAAGCCGTTGAACTGGTCCCCCGTATTCGAACCGCCCGAGCGCATGGCCCGGATCACATCCTGGGTCGGCGAACTGAAGTCCGCCTGGCCGTTGATTGACGCGTTCAAGGAGTGGCCAGATAGGTTGCGCAGAATCGTGTTCTGGCCAACCAGGCCCGCCTCTTGCGAGGGCAACCGCAACAACATGTTCGTCTGGCCCACGAGAACGCTCGGGGGCAAGCCCACGCCATTGATCGCGATGGGCGGATCTGTAGTGAACGACTCGATCTCATTCACGGCAAAGTCCAGCAGCACCCGGGTGGAATACATGGCGACCGAACCGTTCCCATTAGGATCCGCAATATCCCCGTAGTTGGGGTCGGCAAGGATGCGCACCTCAAAGGGGATAGTCGAAGGCACACCCATCATGACGCGCAGGGTCTCGTTGGTGATCGTCGACACATCGAGAAGGTCGTCGAACTGCACAGAAAGGGTTGAGTTGCGCGGGACCTGCGAGTAAATCCCCGACTGCCCAGGGGCCAAAGGAGTGACGAAGCTCATCGTGTTCCCTGCAGCCCGCAAAAGGGTGTAGAACTGCTCATGGCCCCCTGATGTGCTGAGGTCCGTGACATCACGCAGAATGACCAGGACTTCTTCACTGGTGACCGGGTTCGTCTCAAGCAGATAGTTGCTATCTGAGATGAGATCGCCGCCGATGAGGAACGATGTGTTCATGGCGACGCGCCGGTTGTCGCTATCTAATCCAAACACACCAACCATGCGCCCCCAGGAAACCCGAGCCAGGCGCAGATCCGAGGCGTTCCCGCCCTGGTTATAATCCGCGATGAACGAAAGGCCCGATCCATTGGGATCGACGACAATTGAGCCGGGAGAGGAACTGGAAACCTTGCTCTGAATGCCTGCCTGACCGCAGGAGGCAATAATCAAACACGCCAATGTCAAACCAGCACGAAGCGGTGTGGACAGGAGCGAGGGGGCTGATGAAAAGGACTTGGGACTAAACATGGTCATTGATTCGTGTGCTCGGGTTCATCTGATGCTTCAAGGGTCAAGGAGTACAGCGGCTGCGGATTACCGGGGGGGGAGGACGGTGACGCAGGGGGTCTTCCATGGGGCGTTGGCCCTTTGTTGCTTCGGTGTTCGGTCTTGATTCTGATAGCGGGTTGGGAGTGCAGTTCTGACTGGTGATCTGGCTGGGACATGACGCTCAGGTGCCTTGCCACAAGGGGCAACACAGCTGGGGTTATTCATTCTGGAGATCACGCTGCATAGACGGTTCATGCCGCTCCAAGAGCACGTGCCGGGGGGGGGCTCGATTCGTGGAACGCTTCTGGGGGACGC
This sequence comes from Planctomycetota bacterium, assembly GCA_028823345.1. Classification (GTDB taxonomy): domain Bacteria; phylum Planctomycetota; class UBA1135; order UBA1135. The sequence continues at coordinate 80,024 of JAPKBR010000001.1, read as the reverse complement.
TATTTTTTGGGGGGCCCTTTTCGGGAGACACATTGTGAGAACCTTGAGCCAGGGGTCAAGGGCCTGAACGCCAACAGTCGGACCGGGACGGGTTGGGAATACCCCGCTATCCCCTCCAAGTCACCCCCCCCGGGGGCCTGGCGTGGACAGTTCCGCCATCCGGCCGACAGCTGGCGGGGGCATCATGCAACTCCTGTACCATGCATCCCGCCCCCTCCCGGAGCCGGCCATCGAGGTCCTGAGCCCCCTAGGATGGTTTCCACCTCCAAAATCGGGAGCGTGGGGGCTCCCACGCCTCGAGTGGGGAGGACCTGGTTAGCTTTCGCCCGTAGCCCCCAGAGCGAAATCGCACACTCCCAAGACCCGCCGAGGAGGGCCACACAGGGTCAGCAAATTCCCCACGAAACCCCTCATTTCTTGGGTCAAATCAGGCTCTTCTCAGAGCGGGATCCTGCCCTCGCCGGGGATACTGGACCGAGGCCCCTTCCCAAGAAGAGTCCCAGCGGCCGCGGGGCCAGGCCCAACCTCGGGTCCAGCCCTCAGGAATCCCCTCGGACACCGGCCTGGGAGAAGTTCAGCACGGCGGCCTGCTCCTCATCGGGCAGAAAGACCAGGTTCTCCGGCCGTACCTTGCGCAAGGCAGCGGACTCGGGCAGGTGGTAGTGCCCAGTGGTGGCGCAGCCCACAAATCGATAGAGCAGCTCCCGCGAACAGTATGCGCAACGGGCGCGCATGGGTTGACGGGAAGCCAAGACAAACCGTGGCTGCACATGCCGGGGCTCGGTGTGTGAGATGCAGCTTGGGTTCGGACACGGGTTAGCTCCAACCGAAACGGGCCATGACTCTCTTGCGGGAGAGTTGTTGACGGGCAACTCAATCTGTCCCATCAGGGCCGACAGGAGCGCCATACGAATTGGAACACCACGTCCTGCTTGCTTGAAGTAAATGCTGCGCGGATCCTCGTCGATGTCGCTGGAGATTTCGTCGCGTCGTGGTAAGGGGTGCATAACCACCGCATCGCGCAAGGATTCCGCAGCCATGTCGCGCCGGTCGAGGCGCATGTACTTGCTGACTCCCCCATCGCTTTGATCAAAACGCTCCGTCTGGGGCCGGGTCATGTAGAGCGCATCCACTTGCTGCAACTCCCAACCCTTGGCATCGGTGAAGAGCGAAAGCTGGTGAGGCTTTTGCGGCGTGAGATACATGGCGTCGCTCTCCGCCGCCAGGGTTCCCAACCTGCGCGTGTCGGCGCGCACGGGCTCCACCCCAAACTCATCCCGCAGACGCCGCACCACGTACTCGGGCATCTCGAATCCCGGCTGGGGGACGCAGACGATCCCCGCCCCAAAACGCGCTAAAGCATAAGCAAATGAGTGCACTGTACGGCTGTACTTCAGATCCCCCGCGAGCACCACCTCAAGGCCTTCGATGTGCCCGCGCTCCACGTGCAAGTTGTACAGGTCGCAAAGGGTCTGGGTCGGGTGCTCGTGGGCCCCGTCCCCCGCATTGATCACAGGCACTGGCGAGTACCTCGCGGCAAGTTGTGCCGCCCCCTCACTGGGATGGCGTAAGACGATCACATCCGCATAGCCGCCCCCCACCACGCGCACCGTATCCGCCAAGGATTCACCCTTCGCAGCGCTGGAACTCGTCATCTCGGCTGCGGTCAGAACCCCGCCGCCGAGGCGCAACATGGCGGATTCAAACGAGAGCCGCGTGCGGGTGGAGGGCTCGTAGAAGAGACTCGCAGCAATCATGCCGCGGCACATCTCACTCTGCCCCCGGGGGTCCTCTGAAAAGCGGTCAGCCCAGGTAAACAGGGCCTGGATTTCCTCAATGGAGAGGTCGTCGATGGAGACCAGATGTCGGATCAAGGGAGAGTTCCTCGGGCTGCCTCGCGGTCGCAAGGGTGCGTCTGCAAGTCACTGGGGCCGAAGCCTACGGTTTCCCCAGCCCCTCAGCACCCTAAATGTGCAACAGGTCCAAGAGCGGCTGGGAATTACCGGCCCGCCATGCCCTTAGGGCCAGTGCCTGGGCCTCATCAAAGAGCGCTGCCTGCCGGCTCCCGCGTCGCCATTTGATGGGCAATTCCAGGGCCCCTAGGACTCTAGCTCGGATCGTCTCGCGGGCCATCATTGGATCCGCCAGCACATCGATGGGCTTGAAAAAGTTCGGGTCCCCAGACCGATGGCCGAGAGGGGCCGCACTCTGATCCCCACGACTCGGGATGAGCAACTCCGGCACGTCCCCTGCGGAACAAGGGCTGCCGGTGGAATCAGGATCCCCTTCGGGCACAAGGCGAAGGATCAAGTCCGCCCCGCCAATAGCCTGGCGCGCCTGCTCCTGCCCCGCTCGCTCTACCGCCAAGGGCGCGTTCGCCCGCTCGCCTGCGGTGTCGATCCAATCCACTGGCCACGGGCCTAAATGCCCACGGCCCAGCACCGCATCCCGGGTGGTACCCGCTTCCGAACTGGTCAAAGCGTGCTCTTCACCGATCATCAAATTGAAGAGGGTCGACTTGCCCGCGTTGACCTGCCCCACCAGCACGATGCGCATGGGTTGCAGCCAGTAACGTTGGACGCGCCAGTGATCCAAGAGTTCCTGGGCCAAACCGTCGGCAGTGCCCGCAAGGATCCCCTCAAAAGCCTTATGCAAACAGCCATCGCCCTGATCCAACAAAAGGCGCGCACCAGAACTGCACGGAGCTCCGGGAACCCGTTCTTGGGCGAGGGCCTCTAGGCTTTTCCCCTTCTCGACGGGATCTGGACCAGCCGCGCCATCCAGCAGCCGCTGCACGAGGACTGGGCTCCCGTGCACGTGCAGTTCGAGGGATCCATCGGGGCAGCCCACCAAGAGCCCTTCATCCAAGACCTCTTCCCCAGACCGGGGACGCACGAGCCGCGCGGTTCCACGGGGCACCTCGCTCAAGCCAAGGCGAGCGAGGGTTTCCTTTCGCATGGAATCGTTCAAGCGCAACACCGCAACACCCCCTGGTCCCGGTGGGGTGATCAGATCGAGTCCATTGCCCATGGTTATGCTCCGTAGCCCGCAGCCATGCCCCGAGCCACGAGATGCTCCTCCTCATGGAGAGCCCCCGGACCTTCCCCAAGAGCGGCGCGCACGAATCCCCGCGCGCCCCCGGTGAGCATCACCGGCGCAGCGGGCCAACCCGCTTCCCGGGCAATCTCGCGCACGAGCGCTTGAGCCGCACCCCCAAGACCAATGGCGATTCCCGCGGCCAGGGCTCGTTCCGTGTTACCACCAGTAGCCGGAACATTCGGTTGAGGATCGACCAAGGGCAAGCGAGCTCCCCCGGCGTTCAAGGCCTCGGACAAGAGCCGTGGCCCGGGAGCAATTGCTCCCCCCAGAAATACGCCCTGCTCTCCAGTCCAACGAACCGCATCCACAGTCAACGCCGTACCGACCTGAACTACGATCCAGTTTTGGGGGCGATGCTCAAGGGCGCCCCGTACGGCGAACAGACGGTCAGAACCGACGCTTTCCGGCTCATCGACCTCTATGGACAATCCATGGGGCGGATCCACCACGACGGGAGACGCGCCCATGAGGCAACGTCCAAGTTCGGCGGCGGCCTCAGCCTCGCGCACGCTGCAAATCAAGCGAGGTTGGTCTACGGCCTTGGCCACCGGCTGCAGATCCCCACTGGAGAGCGCAACGATCAAAGCCTCGAACCGACCGGTAAAGAGCACCCGGGGCTCCGCGGCCACAGGCACCCAAATCAGCTTCGCCCGGGTATTACCCAGGTCAAAGCAAAAAGATCCAGGGCTCCCGGGATCTGGGAGTGGCCCCCCCGCGGCTGAACTCAATCGGATTCGGGGCTACGGTAGACCTTGGTAGTTCGGCGGCCCATGTTCTCGACCACCACTTCCCACACGGTGTAGGTGTCCTTGTTGTTCTTGACGAACTTGATCGCCTCCTGCTTGCTGCTCACCGGATAGCCGTTGATTGAGATCACAATGTCTCCCGACTTAACCCCGTGCCTGGAAGCAATAGAACCAGGCTTGACCTCGGTAATTTCAACCCCTGAGCGCTTGCCGTCCTTGTCAAAGTGCGTGCGCATCTGCACATCCTGGGTCAAGATGCGCTGGTAGTCCTCGCCGAACTCTGCCATGTCATTGGTGCCGAGTTCCCAGGTGTTGCCACCCAAGCTGCGAGTATCCAGAGCAACCACAGCCACGGGCTTGGTGAATGTGGGCATCTCATCACGCATAGGCTGCACGATGCTTCCCGCACCCACCACGTGGATCAAGATGTCGCCGTCATGAAGGCCAGGCACAATGGTCTCGTTCTCGCGATCGGCGTTGTCGGGGAAAGCAAACTCCACCGCCTCGGGATGAATCCGTTTCACGACGATGCCCTCATTCGGAGCGGGCAGGCTATCGCCCACTTTCAAGTTGGCCGTTTCCCCTTCAGCCTTGTAACGCACCATAATCACCGACTTGCCGGGATCCACCACGTCAACCTGCAAGTAGAGGATCGAGAGCACTTCGGCCACCGGCTGGTACTTGGGTTTTTCGGGGCCCTTTTGGGTCGTCGGAGCCACCACGATTTCGGGGGGCTTGCCGGTCCAGTTCATGTTGATCCACAGAGGCCGCACCTGTTGGTTGTAGTCCACCGTCGTGGCGCGCGCATCCTGAATCTGAATGCCTGACTCCAGGATGCCGCGCACTTGAGCCTCGTCGAACGGACTGCTCATGGTGTTGAGGCGGCCGCGGAAATCCACCACGGTGGCCCCAAGGCCCACGGCAGCGGCAACGCTGGTGGCCCAGCAAAGGAGGGTGATGGATGATGCCTTCATGGATTTGGTAGGTCGGCCTCTAGGGGCGTTCCGGGCCGGGAGCGGCTCGGCGATAGTGTCTGCTGGCGGGGCCTGCTGGCTGTTTAGTGCGGCCCATCATGGCTGGTCCGACCTCCCCAGGCCACCGCAAGGGGGAAAACCCTTCGAAAACCAAGTGCCCGCCCTGTTCTGACGCACCAGAGGGGGGGATATTCCCTCCGGAGGGCCCAAAACTCACGGTTCTTAATTCCTAGCACCCCGTTCTAGTCCGAGTCCCCGGTGCCCTCAGCCCCATGGGCATCCCCACAGGCCAGCTTCCTATTGGGCCAGACGCAAACCACCGGAACCGGACTCAGGAGGGGGCTCCCCCGTTCGGCCGTCGTTTTCCGGCAACTTCACGCGCTTCGCGCTTCCGCGAATCCCACGCAGGCTCAGCAGCAACTCTTCTGGTCGATCGGAACTGGCCAGGGCATCATCGAGGTCCACTACGCGCTGCTCCACGAGGCGCAGCAAGCTGTGATTGAAGGACACCAACCCTCCTTCGCCGATGGATTCAATCACCTTGGCAATTTCCCCCGTGCGGCCCTCCTCGATCAACTCTCGCACATGGGGCGAAGGGATCATCAGCTCAAAGGCCGGCACCAGTCCCCCATCCCGAGCGGGCACGAGACGTTGGGAGAGAACTCCCGCTAGGTTATCCGCCAAGCGCTGACGCACCTGCGCATGTCGTTCTGTACCGAAGAAGCCAAGTATGCGGTCGATGGTCTGAGCCGCGTTGACCGTGTGCATAGTGCTCATCACCAAGTGCCCAGTCTCCGTGGCCTCTAGGGCCGCGACAACAGTGGTAGCATCTCGCACCTCGCCGATCAGGATCACATCTGGACTTTGGCGCAGGGCGTGGCGCAAGCCGTCGCTAAACGAGGTGGTATCCGTTCCCACCTCGCGCTGGCTAATCACGCTGCGCTTCTCCTTGAAGAGCAACTCTACCGGGTCCTCAAGAGTGATGATGTGGCGCTCTTGGGTGCTATTAATATGCTGGATCATCCCGCCTAGGGTGGTTGACTTACCCGACCCCGCGACTCCGGTGACGAGGATTAAACCACGCTGACGAGAAGCCAATGTTTCGAGTTCCTCATGGGGCAAACCCAGTTGGCTCAGGTCAGGCGCGCTTTCATTCACGCGCCGAATCACCATGGCGGGCTCGCCCATTTGGCGATAGGCGTTGATCCTAAAGCGACCTAGCCCGTCGAGCTGAATCGCCGAATCCGCCGAGCCGCTTTCGTTCCACTCCTCCCAACGGCGGGGTCCTAAGATCCCTTCGAGCACTTCTTTCATAGGGCCCGGACCGGGAACCTTTCCGGGCAGAAAGCGAATGTTGCCGCCCACACGCAGGGATGGCCGTCCCCCTGCACGCAAGATGATGTCACTGGCCCCGTCGTGGACCATGGCCGCAAGCCATGCCTCGATTTGGTGCCGCGGCGAGATCCCCGTTTGTTGAAGCGAAGATGGCGGCGCCTTCTCGTTCGATGCTGAATCCGAGCTCAAGGACGCAATATCCGGTTCCTGGACAGATTCAGAAGTCTCCCCCACTGACGGGACGGACTCAAACCTGCGTCGAGGTCCGCTCTTCGGGATCTCGTTCTCGGAGTTCACCTCAGAGTCCACTTGGGTGGGCTCCCTAGTCTCAAGCGGGACCGTGTATGCCGGAACACCTTCCGGGCTGCCGGCCTCGGGTTCCTGGGGCTCGGCGGGAGCCACATTGCGGAAAGAGAACTCGTCGTCAGGGATTTGAAATTCGGGGCTGGGCACGATCAGGCGTGGGTTTGGACTGAATGGAGTCGACCTCGTCCTTATCGTCCAGCACCGTCCAGCGCCTTGACCAGTCCCAAAGTGAGACCATGGGCTGGAACTCGCCCGAGCCTAGGTGTCTCTCAGCTGGGAATAATGTCGCCGGGATGCACCAGCTTCCAGAGCTGTTCAAGCAGACCCGGAACCCCAGTGCCCAGTACGGACGAAAGACCCACGACCGGCTGATGACCGGCGGCTTGCACAGCCTCATCCAGACACTTGAGCCGCTCGCTGGAGCCTTCGTCTTCGAAGTGCTTGGTGCCCACCACCAACCGTGGCCGGGAGTGCAAGTCCGAGGAAACCAGCTGCAATTCCCGGTCGAGAACCTCAAAGGCCTCTACCGGATCATCCACTGCCTCGGGATGCACATCTACAAACTGCAGCAAGACACTGCAGCGCTCCAAGTGCTTGAGAAAGGTGTGTCCTAGGCCCAGGCCATCGCTCGCGCCCTTTACCAAACCCGGCAGGTCTGCCAGCAAGAGGCTGCGATAACCGGACAAGTCCACCATCCCCACCTGGGGCACGAGGGTCGTAAATGGGTAACTCGCGATTTTCGGCTGGGCGGCGGTGACCGTTGAAAGGAAAGTACTCTTGCCCGCATTCGGCAAGCCCAACAGGCCCACCTCAGCGATCACTTTCAGTTCCAAGCGCAAGTGGCGCTTTTCCCCGGGCTTGCCGGGATAGGCTGTGGTCGGAACCTGAATGGTGGAAGTGGCAAAGTGCTGGTTGCCCAGGCCTCCCTTGCCTCCCTTGACGATCACCACTTGGGAATCGCGCTCGTCCAGGTCAAACAACAGGTTGCCGTGCTCCGCGTCAAAGACCTGGGTGCCCGGGGGGACTTCGATTCGCACGTGCTCGGCGGAACGTCCCGAGCGCTGGTTGGTGCCTCCGGGGCGGCCATCCTTGGCCAGATAGCGGTGAGCACGGGCCACACGCAGGAGAGAGTGCACGGATTCAGAAGCAGCCAAAATGACGTCTCCACCGCGCCCTCCATCTCCACCATCGGGACCGCCCTTTTGGACGTACTTCTCCCGGTGGAATGAGGACATACCATCACCACCCTTGCCAGCGGCAACTTCGATCAATGCTTCGTCGCGGAACATGGTTGTGCTTCCTGCGCCGAGTCCTGGGGCCGGGGGAGTCACCTGGGTTGTTTCCCAGGGTCTACCATTCCAGCACCAAACTACTCAGCAATAGGATCCACGTGAACCCGGCGTCCAGTCTGGAAGCGCACGGTGCCGTCGATCAGAGAAAAGAGTGTGTAGTCCTTGCCGATTCCCACGTTGATCCCGCGCTTGAAGCGCGTTCCGCATTGGCGGACGAGAATCGTGCCGGGAGTGACGGCCTGGCCGCCATAGCGCTTAACGCCGCGAAATTGAGGATTTGAATCACGACCGTTGCGTGTTGCTCCTTGACCCTTCTTATGTGCCATTGAATGCTCCCTCGCGCCTCAGGCGCTGATCTCCGTAATACGTACTTGAGTGTAATGCTGCCGGTGACCGGTCTTACGGCGGATATTCTTGCGACGGCGGAAGCGGAAGATCACGAGTTTCTTCCCCTTGGTTTCGCCGATCACTTCTCCTTTTACGTTGGCGCCGTCAAGCATCGGTGTACCGATCTGGACGGTGCCCTCGTTGCCGATGAGCAGGACATTCTCGAAGGTTATGGACGAGCCGGGTTCGGCTCCATCCATGAGATCACACGTGACCACGTCTCCGACGCGTACGGTGCTTTGTTGGTTTCTGTCTGAGATTATTGCGTACACAGTTCTGTCCGTGTTTTCCCGCGGTGAAATCCACCCGCGGACGTCCTAGATGGACGATTAAGGCCGAGCAACGTAGCGGGGAGTCCCCCCCAGCGCAAGGCCGGAGAGCAATTGATTCGCCATTTTGAGTCCCCTGAAGGGGGATCAACCGGCGTCTACCGCTTGCGACGGCCTCCAGGGCGCACTTCCCGGCCATCCGCCCGCAGATAACGCAGGACCGAATCTTCTTGTTGCTCGGGAACCTCCACAAAGAGCAGCTTCTTCTCGGAGCGGTGCTCGATGGCCCGAGTCCAGTCGGAAAGTCGCTCTCCGAGGTACTGGACCACCGACGGATGGGCCCGCACTTCGATGGTCGAGAACCCCTTGAGGGTCACTGCCGAACCCAATCGGCGCAGGATTGCCTGGGCTCTGGATTCCACCGTGCGCAAGCGACCCGTTCCTCGGCAGCGGTAGCAGGCGGTGAACACTTTCTTGTGAGTGCCGGGACCGAGCCTTTGACGGGTCATCTCCAGCAAGCCAAATTGGCCGATACGGCCAAGCTTCGAACGCGCCCGATCGCCGGCCAATTCCGTGCGCAAGGTCTTCTCGACCTGACGGTTGCTCGCGGGTCGCATCATGTCGATGAAGTCGATCACCACAATACCACCCAAATCCCGCAGGCGGATTTGACGGGCGATTTCCGGCACCGCTTCCATGTTGGTCTTGAGGGCCACCTTTTCAAAGTCATGGCCCTTGGTGCGCGTCCGCCCGGAGTTAATGTCGATAGCCACCAAAGCCTCTGCTTGGTCAAAGACCACAGAGCCGCCCGAAGGCAACTCTAGCTTCCGTGTGAACACACGCTCGAAGTCCTGTTCGATGCCGAAGTGGTGGAAGATCGGACGATCGCCCTCATAGCGTTCGATGCGGTGCATCTGCTCGGGCATCAGCTGCTCGGCAAAGGTCTGCATTTCTTCGAAGAGTTCCATGTCGTCCACCATCACCACCTTGGTCTGCTCATCGAACAGATCGCGCATGGTGCGGATGGCCAAGTCAGATTCCTGGTAGATGGGCGCCGGCCCATGACCCCGCTTGAGGCGTTTGCTGAAGGTATCCCAAACTTCCATCAGGTAGTCCAGGTCACGCTGTAGATCGGTCTTACGCCGGCCCACGCCAGCAGTACGCACGATCACGCCCATTTCGTCGGGACAGTTCATGCCCGACAGTACGCGCTTGAGGCGCCGACGCTCTTTCTCGTCGGGAATCTTCTTGCTCACTCCAGTGCGCGCCATCGAAGGCATCAACACCAGGTAGCGCCCTGGGATCGAGACATAAGTCGTCAGGGTCGGCCCCTTGTCGCCGATCGCATCCTTGGTGATCTGGACCACGACCTGATCGCCGACCTTAAGCACATCGGTAATGGGCTCCTTGCGATGTGCGCGCCGGCGAACTTCCCTGCGCGCAGGTTCCTTGCGGCTCTTGGGGGCGTCTTTCTCTGCCATGCGACGGGCCCGAGCCTTGGCCCTAGCGTCCATCTTGGCTCCGTCCCCGTCGTGATCTTCGTCATGATCTTCGTCATGATCTTCGTCATGATCTTCGTCATGATCCTCGTCGTGATCCTCGTCGTGATCGTGCTCATGAATATCGTCGAAACCATCTTCATGGTGATCGTCGTCGTCCACGTCCACATCATCGGGATGCTCCTCTTGGGCCATGTTGGCGGTCAAGAGATTCTCGAGCTTGAAATCCTTTTCCCCGTAAGTGGGCATCACATCGGAAATGTGCAGGAAGCCATTGCGGCCTTGCCCAAAGTCGATGAAAGCTGCGCCGATCGCGGGCTCCAGATTGACCACCCGGCCACGATAAATATCGTTGACCAAAGTCTTCTGGCTGTCTGAGGTCATCAAGAGGTCGGAGATCCGTTCGTCCTCGCCCACCACGACCACACGCTGCTCTTCAGGGTCAGAACCATTGACCAGGATTCGCATCACCCGCGCTTTTTCGGCGGCGGCGACTTTCTCCTCGGCGGAGAGAGAAACCTTTCTAACCTTGGGAAGCAACTCATCGGAGTCCTCAGACCCTTCCGGGCCCTTGGCGCGACTGCGACGGCGCGTCTTCTTGCTCGAAGAACCACCGTCTCTCGAGTCAGCCTGGGAATCGCGTTCCGAACCCCTCCGGCTGCTCTTCTTGCTGCTCTTCTTGGCGGATTTCTTAGTGCTCTTGGTCCGCTCGGTCTCTTTGCGTCCGGTCTTCTTACGACTTGTCTTTTTACGGCTGGTCTTCTTGCCGCCTTCGTCATCCTGGCCATCGTCAGATTCGCTGCGCGACCTACGACGGCCGTCATGATCGGAAGAATCCTCCGCCCCATCGCCCTCGTCCGTGGACTTGCCCCGGGTTCGACCACGAGTCTTGCGAGACTTCTTTTTGGAAGCCCGGTCTTCGGATTGCTCCTGCCCCTCTTTCTCGCGATCGAGATCAGAGGACTGCTCGCCGCCCTCGGAGTCATCCGAGCTGCGACGACGGCGGCCGCGGCCTCCCCGCCGACGGCGGTTGGGGCGCTCTTCGCCCCGCTCCTGGTCGTCTCCGCGGTCTTCACGCTCACGGCTGGAACGCCGCTCGGAATCACCTTCGGATCTCTCGCGGTCTCCACGACCACGGCTGGAGCGCCGCTCGGAATCACCTTCGGATCTCTCGCGGTCTCCGCGGCCACGGCTGGGGCGCCGCTCGGAATCACCTTCGGAGTTCTCGCGGTCTCCGCGATCGTCACGCTCACGGCTGGGCCGCCGCTCGGAATCACCTTCGGAGTTCTCGCGGGCATCCTCGCCCTCGCTCCGGCTGGACTTGCCACGGGAACGGCCCCCACGACTGCCTCGACGGCGGCGGGGACGGTTTTCGTCACCATCACCATCGCCGTCCCCATCGCTGGAGCTGGTTCGGCGGCGAGAAGGACTCTTGGGTGGAGCTTCCCGGGAGGCACCTTTATCTAGGCCGGCTCCAAAGGAGGAACCGCTGCTGGATTTTGGTGTGGAAGAGCTGCGAGTGCGTGTGGAACGGCCCTGGGCGCGTTCTGAGGAATGGTCGGACGTGTCCGACCCACCGGAGGAGGACTCCGGGAAACCTTGATCAATCATGTTGTTAGGGGGTGCCTGCGCGGGAGGCGGGCGCCACCCCTCTGGCTGGATTCACGGTGTGAATGCCACCTAGGAGGGCGTCGCACGTCGCTGGAGCCCGAAAAATGGGCCGGCGCGGCTGGTAAGGGGTTCGGCGGCTTCCGAAGAAGGGCCGTGAAAGGCATGAGCCTCGTAGAGGCTCATGTGGAATTGTCAGGCAGGCTCACGAGGGAGACCTAGCTTCTGAAGGTATGTTGCCATGACCTACGGGGCCAAAGAAGGAAGAGCAGGTAGAAATCCCAGAGTTTGCCCTCAAACCCCTCCCCAGGAGCCTGGGAGCCACCTACCTGGCCCAGAAGAATGGCAACTCGACCTAGAGTGACCCCTCCAGCTCGGCTTTGGGAGGACGCGAGCGCCGAGGGCTGGGGGCTCAGTTGGAATGGAAAGGAGGATTGGGCGGGTCGGAATGAGGTCAGGGGAGGCCCGGGGCTTACGCGCCCTGACCTGCCCCTACCTGCGGTGCCCTAGGCCCGACAATCAACCCTCTTCAGTACGAAGAGCAGGGTTGAGCAGGGCGTCGACCTCGTCCTTGAGGCTGGTCCGCCGGCGCATGAGTTCCTGTTGCAGCAGGAATTCCGTGTCCTCCGCGCTGTTAACCAACTGGGGTGTGACGAAAATGATCAGGCTACGACGATCGCGAGTGGCGCTCTTGTGCTTGAACAACTCCCCAAGAATGGGGATCGAGCTCAAGAAGGGCACGCGGGTCTCGACTTTGGTGTCGATCTCGTTGGTCAAGCCGCCGATCACTGCGGTCTGTCCGCTTTCCAGCAACATGTTCGTGATCAGGGTCGACGAGCGCGTGCGGGGCAGGGCAATCGAGCCCTGCTGGCCGTCAGCACCGATGGTGAACACATCGAAGCCCGCGGGGGCCAAGGCAGTGCCGGGGGAAGAACCAGAAAGAGTGGTCTCCTTGGGAATCACTTCCATCATCAGCTTGCGCGTACCGGGGATCACGTTGGGGCGCACCAGCAACTGGAAGCCGACCTCAACGGGAGAGCCATCGGCCTCTTGCACGGACAAGGACAAGCCACCAGCCTGGCCCTGCTCACTCTTGGCCTCGGCGTAGCGCACGGTCTCACCTACGAAAATCGTGGCCTCGTGCCCGTCGAGGGTGATGATCTTGGGCGCTTGAATCACTTCGGTGCGCGTGTCTCGCTGCAGCAACTTCAAGGTCGCCGCAACTTGGGTGAAGGAAAGAGCGCCGAAAACCGTGTCGGGGATTGAAACCCCACCCATCGCGGCGGGATCCGCACCGAGCGCACCGAGGTCCGGCAAGATGCCACTCTGCCAGCCGCCGTCGGTGGTGCTGAAGGGCAACTGAATCGGGATCTGGCCGCCGCTGATCGAGATCCGCGGTCCACCATCACCATAGTCCACGCCCAGATCCAATAGATCAATGTTCGCCGTGGACACGAATTTCACATCCACAAACACCTGGGTCGGCTCCACGTCCAAGCGACGCAGGATCTCTTGGATCGTCTCATGCACCTGGGACGTATCGCGCACGATGATCACGTTGGAGGTCTCGATGTAGTCGAGGGCCCCGTGCTCGGAAAGCGCCTTCTCCAGGGCGCCGAGGGCCGTGAAGTGATCGGAAACCGAACCTTCGGGGGGTGCGCTGTTGCCATTGATGAACTCAGAGTTGATCTTGGCTGAGCGCGGGCCGCGCGGGCGGATGTAACGCAACTGGTAGCTGCGGGTCGCTGTTTGCTTTTGGAGACTCATGGGGTCCACCACTCGCAGGATGCCTGGACGCTCTTCCACCACGGTGTAACCCCGGGTCTTGGCGATTTCTTCCAGGGCATCGCGCCAGGGAACGTCCTTGAGCCGCACCCTCAGGGTGCCGGTGACTTCCGGGCTGACGATGATGTTCGCACCGGCGACCTTGCCAATGGTGTGAATGATGTCCGCAATGCTGCGGTCCTCATCAAAATCGAAATCAACCGTGGGCGGATCAGTGATCACCAGGACGCCGCTGCGATCCTCGGCCACAACGCAACCGGCGAGACGGCAGGCGTATTCCAACGCATCGCGCCAATGTACGTCTTTGATTTCGAGATCACGGACAGGGAGACTGCCGCTCTTATCGAGGATCACGATGTTGGCGCTGGAGCGATCACGCAGGAACTGCACGACCTCGCTTAGGGGCTGCTCGACCACGTCCAAGTTGACCCTCGCATCCGCACTGGGGGCTTGAGCGGCCTGAGCAATGCCAAAAAGAGAGGTCCAACCGCACAACAGTGCAGCAATCAATAGTGTTTTGTTTTTCACGAAGAATTTCCCACCGGGATCCACCCCGGAATTTGGTTCGGTGTGCAGAAAATCGGCACACCTGCGATTGACTCGTTTTAGAAGTGTCGAGTCAGCACAAATCCGCGAAAGGCAAAGTCCACCTCTCGCGGCCGAATTTCAAGCACTTCAACTCCCTGGGGCATCACATCCCCAAGGGTCCAACTGCGCCCGTTTAAAATCACAACAGCGGGCCGGCCTCCGATCAAAGCCGAACCACCAAAACCCATTTGGATGGCCTCAAAGTCCCGCAGGACCTCGGCCTCCTCAGCCAGCATTTCCAGTCGTGCGACCAGCAATTCACGGGGACCATCGCCCTTCACAAGGGGTAGCCCATCGACAACCTCCGCAAAAGTAGCCAAGGCCAAGCCGTAGCGTCCCGCGGTCAAGTGGGTGTGCATGCTTTTGGCAACCTGCTCCAATTCCTCGGTGCTCGGCCCCTCCACATAGCTGGTGGCATCAATCTCAAGGCGCAGAGCCACAAGGGGCTGGCGCACCTCCAGTTCCAGTCGTTTGACCGCCGGAGTGAAAGTCACGAGACCCATGGCATCGACCTCGATCAAGCTATCCCCGATCATGCCCAGAGATGCCAGCATGTCGCGGCGTAGGAGCATGCGGGTCAGCACATCAGGTGCATTCTGGACCTTGCCCCACTGTCCGCCAGCCTGGCCGAGCAGGGTCACCAGAGCCTCGACCTTGGCGTTTTGCTCGGGCACACTGAGACCGCTGGGGTTGTCATCCGCAGGAACCCGGGGATCAATCCAAGGGTCCCGACGACCGCGACTTCCGCGGTAGTGGAATGTCGAAAGGGTCAGCGCCTGACGGCGGCGGTTGATTTCCGAGGTCAAGAGCTCGCGCTTACGATCATAGCCCTCCACGCGGATTCGTTGCGCCAGGTCGCTCGGTGAGTAAACGTAGGTCTCCACGTCCATTTGGATGCGGTGTCGAGCATAACCCAGCTCTTCCATCTCGCGGCGCGAGGCAGCTTGCAGGGTGAAGCTCGGCACGGCCATGAAGCGCCGGTGGGTTTCAATCCGGTCCAGGAAGTCGAGGAACTGAAAAGTATCCCCCGCCAAACTCAAGGTGTAGGCCACCTTGGAAAAATCGCTCTCGGTTTTGCCGCGGGCAACATCAGGCTTGGATTGAAAGCTAGAGGGCTCAACACCCGCTTCTCCCGAGTACCGGTAGAAGGTCTTGATCAACTCGTTAACTTCTGAACTATCCGGCAAAATCTCGGCAAAGACAGGGTCGAGCTCACGCAGGACGATCACCTGGCGCTCTTTCTCGGGCGTGGTTTCCACCAACCGACGCCCTGCGGCGATTTCGGTTTTTAGGTCCACCACCGATTGCTCGGCTTGCTCGTTAGCACTCACTTGGTCGTAAATAGCCCAGCCTGCGCCGACGCACAACAGCAGGGCCCCAACCCCACCTGCGATTTGTTTTTGGCGTTGTTCCATTAGTGCTTCTCCTGCGGACTAGGAGTAGAAGTCGGGGGCTGGTTGGCAGCACTTGCCGCAGCTTCCTCGCTGGCCTGGCGCGCTTCCCAGCGTTCCTGGGGCCCCATGAGTTCAAGGGAAAGGGGGAAGGACCAATTCACCGCTGGAATCAATTCATCATCGGGCTCGTTGATGTTTCCCTCGGGTCGCCCGGTGGAATGGAATTCGCGCATGAAGTCGGTCAACTCGCGATCCTCAATGTCCTCCAAGAAGTTCGCCACTTGGTCCCAACGCTCGGACCCCGAGTGCCCGGCTGCCCGCAGGGATCCGTGGGTATCAGAGCCACGCCGTGCAACATCTTGGCGAACGGTCAAATCGTCGAGCCAAGTGAAGTGCTCCACCTCGTTGCCCGAGTTGACGATGTCCACCAACTGGTCTATTTTCTCGCTCCACAGGATGCGCGACTTATTGATGTCCGCCAAGGTCGCTTCCCGAGCAACGGCAACCTTGATCTCGGCGTCAAGGGCCTCGTTGTACTTGAGTTGGGGCCGAAGGCCATCCATCTCAAGGGACAATTGCATACGCCTGGATTCGATTTCGGCGGCCTCCCCAAGAGCGAGCCAGCCCCAGGCGGTAAGCAAGGCACAGGCCACGGAAGTGATACCCGCCACGATGGCCAGCATCTTGATTGGCGGCCCGCTGCGTTTGCGCATTTCCGGGGGCAGAAGGTTGATTGTGATCATCATGCGCGGACCCTCGCTGCGAGGCCCATGGCCACGACTAGGGACGGTGCCCAGGCTTCGAGTTCTTCCACATCGAGGCTCTCAGCGTCCACACGCAAGCCCTCAAGGGGGTTCCAAATCCGAGTTGTGCGTGTGGTCGCTTGCTCGATCGAGGTGGCCATGCCGCTGATCAGAGATCCGCCGCCGGAGAGCAAGAGCTCGCTCACCTCGACCCCTTCGTGATGCTCCACGTAGTCGATGGAGAGGGCAATCTCATTGGCCAAATCCTCTAGCAAGGGCGCGACACTGGCCCCCACCTCAACTTCGTGCACATCCCCTGCGCGCTTGATGGCCTCAGCCTCAAAGGGCTCAACCCCCAGGCGCCGGGCAACGGCTTGAGTCATGTCCGCGCCACCGATGGCGATCTCACGACTGAAACATGTCTCGCCCCCGCGCAGCACGTTGATCAGGGTGCGACTGGCGCCAATGTCGATCAAAGCTTGGGCGACCTGGGGCGCTCCTTCCTCTTGGGGCATGTCCTCTTCCTGCAAACCGCAGAGGTCCCAGGCGTTAGCCAAGGCGAACAGGTCCAGATCCACAGCGATGGGCAACAGTCCAGCTTGTTCCACCACTTGCACTTGCTCCTCGATCAGCTGACGCCGGCAAGCGGCCACCAGCACGGGCATCTTGCTGCCGTCAGATTCGCCCTCGTGGTTGGTGCGGGCTTGGAGTTGCTGGCAATCCAGCACCACCTCATCCGCGTCAAATGGAAGGAACTTGTCCGCTTCAAAGCGGACGGCCTGCAAGAGTTCCTCATGGGTCATGGGCAACATCGAGATGTAGCGCACTACCGTGGACTGTCCCCCCACACCGCTAACGCAGCGTTTGGTGCGTCCACGCAGGGTCGCTAGGGCAGCAGTGACCGCCTCTTCAAGGGAACCACCGGGAGGGATTTCAGCTCGGCCAAAACCGGTCAAGACCGGTTCGGAACCCAGCAATGAAAGCTCTACCGCCTTGACCACGGAACTTCCGAGGTCGAGGCCGACGACACTTTTCGCTTTTCTCAACAAAATCATCCAGGGACAGGCGCTCGTACGGCAATACCCCTATGAAGGGGGCCTACCGGTAAGGGATCCCAAGCTCACACGGGAGCACTGGGCGCATGCCTTACCCTTCGACCTTGGGGGACCCGTGGGTTGAGTACCCCTCGCCGAATCCCGAAGACAGTAATTCCGAGACGCTTGCGATCAGCCCCTCGGCATCAGAGCCCTCCGCCCGAAACTCCATTTCGCCCCCACAGACGACCCCCAGGGTCATCAATTCCAAGATACTCTTGCCGTTGACCTCGCGGCCCCCGTGACTCACTCTGAGACTGCTCTCAAACCCTAAAGCGAGACTGACAAGTGCATGGCAAGGCCGGGCGTGAAGCCCCGCTTCATTCCTCACGGTTTCGCTACAGGCGCTGGTCTCAGCCATGATTCTTTGGGCTTAGCGACTCAAGCGTGGGCGTGCTCTTTGAGCAAGTCCACCAGAGTCGACTTCTTGTCCGCATTGCGAACAAAGGAACAGAAGTCCCCATCTCGCGCCAACCCCGCAACCCACTGCATCATCTTGATGTGCTGGGCGGGATCGAACTCGTCGGTGGGCGCATCCGGGCGCAGGATGGTGATCACGATGTCAACGGGTGCACCGTCGACGGCCTTCCAATCGATGGGCTCGCGCAAAACCACGATGCTGCAAGCAACGGAGGTCAAACCAGGCAGTTTGATATGGGGAATCGCCATCCCATTGCCCACACCCGTGGTGGCCAATTCTTCCCTAGCGATCATGGCTGCGGCAGCCTTCTCGGTCAGATCAGACTGCAAGACTTTGGCCTTGGTCATCGTCTCGAGGATCAGCCGAAGGGCCTGTTCCTTTTCCGCCGCAGGGAGTTTGTGATTGCAAGCGCTAGGCTTGAAGTTCTTCCACCAAGTCATGGTTATTAGGTTTTTTATTGCCGGGGTACGGTACCCATGAAGCGTAACCAATCAGCCCCCCAGTTGAAAGGCCCAGGAATGCGTTCCTGGGCCTATTCTTGGCGATATGGCACCGCAAGGCCCACAGGCGGCCAATGTCGAGTCCAAGGCCTAGGCCTTGCCGTGGCGGCGGTCCAGCACCTTGTCGTGTAGCTTGCGCAGTTGGGAACGCATACGGTCCGCGGCAATGACTAACGCCTCTTCAATCACCAACCCGGCCCCGTCGGCCACCAAGGTCTGGTGGTGGTTGGCCTCGGCAACAATCTCGACCCGGTGCTCGTTCTTCTGCTGGGACAGGGTGGCGGTCAGGCTGTGGACTTCACGGCCCACGGCACTCAGGTTCTCAAGCTGCTCTTCGGCGGCTTCGCGGACTCGGTCGGGATAATTGTTGTGCGGAATGGCGACGGTAGTCTTCAAGCAGAGCTCCTGGAGAAGGCCCCGGGGGGGGCACGGGAAAAAGAAAGGCGATCGCGATGTGCAACGACCCTGCCTTAAGATTGGCCACTTAGGCTCCTAGATCAACCTCTTACCAGTGCGGAATCGGACCCGGCACAGTTCGTAGGCTCCGGAAATGGCCCTTCCCTCGCTGGAACGGGGCTCACCCAGGAAATGCCCCAGGTGTCAAATCCGGCCCCCCCAGTGGGGATGGGTCTGGCCCTTCAAAGATCGGCTCGGAGTAAAGCACCCGCAGGAGGTACAGCCCCCCCGGCGGCGCCGTGGGCCCCGCATCCTCGCGCTTGCCGCTGGAAAGGGCGCGCCCAATAGAGCTCACCTCCATCTGCCCACGCCCCACCTCCAGCAGGGTCCCAGCGATGGTACGCACCATGTTGTAGAGAAACCCATCCCCGCCCACAAAAATCCCCAGGCCCTCCCGCCGGGCCAAAATTCGCACCCCGCTGATGGTCCGCACGGTGGAGTGGGCTATGGGTGGCGGCTCGCCACTGCGGCCGCGGTAGGTCGCATAGCGCCCGGTGTTGCCGAAAGCCGCAAAGTCGTGCCTGCCCACCAGTTGGGCCGCAGCTTCACGCATGGCCCCAAGGTCCAGGGGAGCACGCAGCCAATGGGCATAGCCATCTCCGATCGGCGGACGGAAGCGCGCGGTCTGGACCCGGTATAAATAGCGTTTGCCCCTGGCGTCGAAGCGCGCATGAAAGTCCGGTTCACAGGTTTCGATGCGCCGGATCACGACGCCTTCCACAAGGTGCGCGTTCCAAGCGTGACGCAGGGTCACATCGTCCAGATCGGTTTCCAGTTGCACATGGGCCACCTGCCGGATGGCATGGACCCCACCATCCGTGCGCCCCGCACCCTGCACCACGACGCACTCATTCAGCAACGCCGCGGCCCCCTCTTCGAGGGCCTGCTGCACGGTCATAAAACCGTCCTGGCGTTGCCAACCGTAAAAGTACAGGCCGTTGTAGGAAACCAGAAGTCGCACCGTCCGCATGGGGCGAACCCTAACCGCAGAACCGAGGGGAAGTGCCTATCCAAGCGCACTTTCTTGCGGCCCCATCCCCAGACCGCGCCCATGGACGCAAAGTGCCCAGGGGGCGACCCTACTCCTTCGACCGCAAGCGCAATTCGCGCCTTCCGGTGAGGGCGTCTTCCAGGATGCCCTTGTGCAGGTATTCGATAGCGCCACCGGCGGGCAAGCCACGGGCCAAGCGACTGACCCGGGGCGCTTGATCACCTAGGGCCTCGATGGCTTCGAGGACCAATTGCGCGGTGGCTTCCCCTTCGGCGTCGGGATCGGTTGCCAGGATCACCTCTTCCACGGTCCCGTCCTTGAGTCGCCGGAGGAGAGTATCCAATCCCAGGTGGGAGGCCTCGGTGCCGTCGGCGGGATTGAGGGCACCCATCAACACGTGGTAGTTCCCATGGAATACCCCTGCGCTCTCAAGGGCCTCCACATGGCGCGGTTCTTCCACCACAGCAAGAAGAGTCTGATCGCGGCCCTCGTCCGTGCACAGACGGCAGGGATCCGCTTCGCTCACGTTGCCGCAGATTTGACACCGGCGAGCCTCCCTCACTGCCCGGTCAATAGCCCGGGCCAAATCCCGCGCTCGACCGTCACGCAGCACATGAAAGGCAAGACGTTCGGCGGTTACGGCACCAATTCCGGGGAACATCCGGAAGGACTCGATCAGGGATTGGACGGCTTTGGGGTAGGCCACGGAGCAACGGGGTGGGGACTAATAAACGAGGGTATGACAGCCAGAACGGTCAACATCAAACGGCTTGCCTAAAACAGCCCGGGCAAGTCCAACCCGCCGGTGACTTCCTTCAAGCGTTCATCGCGCATGTGTGCCGCCTTGGCATAGCCATCGTGGAGAGCCGCGGCGATGAGTTCTTGCAAGGTGTCTTTACCCGCGTGCCAAGCTTCGTCGGCGATGGTAACCCCCAGAGGGGCTAATTCACCGTCGAAGGAAATGCTCACCACCCCCCCACCGGCGGTCCCCTCCACTCGCTTCTCGCGCAACTCTGCGCGGGCAGCTTCCATGGCTTGGTGCATTCTTTGGGCTGCGGAAAGCAGGTGCCCCATGTCGCCGGATGATCCACTCATTGTTTGCTCTTAAAATCTGGTGTTGGAGAATCAGTCATCGATGCGTCCATCGAATTGGTCGCGCACGTCCCGAGTGAACGCGTCTTCCGTCCCGGGGGCGGTGGCGGCAGCGTCTTGGAGTTCGACCTCGACCTCACGGCCGATGGCGGCGCTAAAGGCCTTGTTGATTTGGCGGCCGCTGCGGCGGTCCATGGCCTGGCCTCGCTCATCGTCACGCATGTCGCGCAATTCGATCAAGGCCCGCGCGCCCTCGAACTTGAGCAGACTGCCCCGGCGGCTGATCACTTGCTCTAGGGAAGGGGAAACCCCCTTCAGCTCTTCCAGGAAACCGACCCAAGCATCCTGGGCGCTGTTGGAGCGCACCCGTTGGGCGGAACTCGCCGCCTTCCTGGGTGCCTGACCGCGCTGGGGCGCAGGCGCTGGAGCCGACGTGCGTGGCTCTCTAGAAGCCGCCGGCGGAGGCTCCGGGGCACGGGGTGCCGGGCTCCGTTCTTGAACTGCTGGCCTTGAAGGTTCCCTGGATGCTCCTACGGGCCCGGGCACAGGCACAGCCGCGGGGGCTCCTCCCAGCCGCGCTTCCAAAGCCTCCAAGCGCTGGACCAAAATGCTCAGGTCCGCTGCTCCCCCATCCCGGCACATTTCGAGCAGCGCGGCTTCCAAAATCACGCGCCCCAGGGCTGGCAAGAGGCGCAATCGCTCCCGGGCAGAAAGCAAATCGGTCAGCCACAACTCAGCCCTCGCACCGCCGATCTTTTTGGCTAGTTCCACCAGAGCCGTGCGTTCTTCTGGCATGGGCGCGTGGGTTTGCAGGTGAGGCACATTCGGCCCACACAAACCCGCCAACACTGCAGCACGCAGGTGGTCGAGCAACTCGGTGAGCACCTCTCCCTCCTGGCCCTCATCCACCGGCAATGCCTGCAAGACCCCGGCGGCATCCCCACTGGCGATCAACTCCAAGATCCCGGCCGCCCGCGCCCGACCGCCGCCATCCAAAGCAATCAGATCTTCTAGGGTCAAGGACTCGGCCCCACGGGACAATACTTGATCCGCTAGGGAAAGCGCATCGCGCATGCCACCGCGAGCTCGACGTGCCAATTCTCGAGACACGCCATCAGCCGCTGGCACTCCCTCAGCTGTAAAAACCTCGTCCAATCGAGCAGCAATCAGCTCTTCGGAAAGAGGCGTCAGCTTGAGCACTTGGCAACGGGAGAGAACCGTGTCGATCACACGGTTTGGTTCCGTGGTCGCGAAGAGAAACTTCACATGGGGCGGCGGTTCCTCAAGGGTTTTGAGGAGCGCGTTGAAGGCAGGCTTCGAGAGCATGTGCACTTCGTCGATCAAATAAATCTTATAGCGTCCCTCAAGCGGCGCATAGGCCGCTTGGTCCCGCAAGGTGCGCACGTTTTCCACACCGTTGTTGGAGGCTCCATCGATCTCGATCAGATCGGCGTAGCTGCCCCGATCTGCTCCCTTACAGGCGTCGCAAGCATTGCAGGGTTCAAGCCCCGGCCCCTTCTCGCAGTTGAGAGCCTTGGCCAAGATTCGCGCCACGGTGGTCTTGCCCGTGCCCCGGGGCCCGGCGAACAGATAGGCATGCCCGACCCGATCCCCCTCCAAGGCCCCCTGCAAGGTGGCCTTGACTGCCTCCTGCCCCACTAACTCCGCAAACGAGTGGGGACGATATTTTCGCGCAAGGACTACATAGGCCATGGGACCCAGTGTATGCGCCTAAGCACCCAATCGCGACGAATGACCGGGCGATTCCTCATGGGATCGGATCTCACCAATCCCCGGTGATCTCATGCGCGTCAGCCCCGGCAAGAGAGCAGGCTTCGCCCAGAAACGTGCCCGCACGCAAAAGCCAACGGACCCGCCGGAGGACCCGGGCACCCCACACCTGAAACGCAGTCCTTAGGGCTGCTCCGTTCCCGGCCTGACCCGGTTCGAACGCGTTCCACTGCAGGGGACCGGGCCCACCGCCGGGCCCGTTGACACCCCAGGGCTTGAGTGCCCTAGGGGGATGGAACCCCGCAGGCAAAGCCTGCGGGGAAGAATGGCGGAGAGGGAGGGATTCGAACCCTCGGTGCAGTTGCCCACACACGCGCTTTCCAAGCGCGCTCCTTAAGCCGCTCAGACACCTCTCCGCATTGTTCAAAGAGCCTACTCAAGAGCGAGAATGGCGGTGAGGGAGGGATTTGAACCCTCGGTGCCCGCTAGGACACGCTGGTTTTCGAAACCAGTCCGTTCAGCCGCTCCGGCACCTCACCCCAAAATACCTCCTCCGGGCGCTAAGCGCCCAAAAGAGGAATACCTTGTGGGATCCTCGCAGAGTCTACGCATCCCCCGGGGATACCCGGGGAACAACTCGTTTTGATCGAAAGAACGTTTGGAGGATTTCGCGAGAAGCGTCAGCCATGGGCCCCTCATGCCATTCCACTTGGTGGTTGGCTTGCGGGTGGCTGAGCACAGTGCCGAGAGAAGCGCAGCCCCCGAATTTCGGGTCGCGCACGGCCCACACCACGCGCTTGACGCGGGCATGAACCAGGGCGCCGGCGCACATGAAGCAGGGCTCCACGGTGGTATAGACCGTGGCTCCCACGAGACGCATGACCCCCAAGCGGCGGGCCGCTTGGGAAATGGCCAGCATCTCTGCGTGGCATGTGGGGTCTGTGTGGGTGCGGGTTAGATTATGGGCGCGGCCTAAAACCACTCCCTCGCGCACGATCACACAGCCGATGGGCACTTCATCCCGGCCAGCGGCACGTTGGGCCTCCTCGAAGGCGAGGGCCATGAAGCGCTCGTCATCGGGATGCCCTGGCCCGCTGGGGTTGGGACTCGATTCCTCCAAGTTGTCAAAGGGATCGGTAGTGGACACGTTGCTTAAGCTCCTAGGAGGGGCCGAAGCCACGGCCATCCGATCGACAGTGGGTGCACCGCCAGCACCCCCGGGGGACGCCACACGACACACTAATTGGTACACCCGACAGGATTCGAACCTGTAACCTCCTGATCCGTAGTCAGGTGCTCTATCCAGTTGAGCCACGGGTGCATGGGCGAGGAGTTTTATAGGTCCCGCAAGGAGGTGTCAAGCCGAAATGCTAGGCAGATCCTCGCAAGGGGCGGATCTTTCGTTTTTCCTCGGAATTTGGCTCCTCCGGGCACAGATTCGGCCCGCTGTGGTCCCCCGTGGCCTCCCCCCAGGATACCCCGTGAACTCCACGAATTGCGGGCTTTGCACCCTTTTGAATCGAGGACAAGACGCTAATCTAGGAGCCCATGAATCAGCGCTCCGCCCCCCGCCATTTCCTCCGCCTCTCCGACCTCGCGGACCGCGAAATCAACGATATCCTCGACCTGGGCGCACGCCTGCGCCGTGGCGTCCGAGGTGCCGATTTGGTCAACAAGACCGTTGGACTGCTGTTTTTCAGGGGTTCCTTGCGCACCCGATCATCCTTCGAAGTAGCCCTCAACCAACTTGGTGGACACGCCCTCAACCTGAACGCGAACACGGATTTTTGGCGACTTGAGGAACGCTCAGGCACGGTCATGGACGGCGAGGCCCCCGAGCACATCCGCGACGCAGCGGCGGCCCTGTCTTGCTATGCGGATGCCCTTGCGATCCGCCCGGCCCTGGCGGGCAACTCCTGGGAGCGCGATCGCCAGGACACGGAACTCAAGGCCTGGGCGGAACATTCCCGGGTACCGGTGATCAACATGGAGAGCGCTCTCTGGCATCCTCTCCAAGCCCTCGCAGACCTGATGACACTGCGCGATGCCCTGGGCAAACTCGAAGGGCGGCGGCTGGCGATTACCTGGACGCGCTCCCCCAGCCCCGGCTCCCCCGCCGTGGTCCATTCGATCTTACTCGCGGCTTTGCGCGCGGGCATGAACGTGTCCCTAGCCCATCCCAAGGGATTCGATTTAGAACCCAGCGTGATGGACGAGGCCCACACCCAAGCAGAAAGCGAAGGGGCAAGCCTCGAAGTCGGCCACGAGATGGACGCGGCGGCCCGCGGCGCCCATGTGGTCTATGCCCGTTCTTGGTGGCCCCTTGAGAGCTACGGCAATCCAACCCTGACCGCCAGCCGCTTGGCCCGGGAAACCGGCTGGTGCGTGGACGAGCGCACCATGGCCCTGGGAGAAGACGCACGCTTGATGCACCCCATGCCTGTACGGCGAAACCTTGAGGCCAGCGACGAGGTGCTCGATGGCCCGCGCAGCCTGCTGATCGACCAAGCGGCCAACCGCCTGCACACCCAAAAGGGACTCCTGTCCCTCCTGCTCCGACCCTCTTGACCGACCGGGCGCGGCCTTCCCGTGCGCCCCCCATCTTCCCCATGCTGCTTCCTGCTGAGCGGCCTATCCAATCAAATCATCTCCCCCATGACGAACCCCGATTTCGTTCACCTGCATGTGCACTCCGAGTATTCCCTGCTCGACGGTGCGAACCGCATCAAGGATTTGGTCAAGGCCTGTAAGGATGACGGTCAACGGGCCCTGGCGCTCACCGATCACGGCAACATGCACGGGGCGGTGGAACTCTACACCACCTGCAAGAAAGGGGATGTGAAACCCCTGGTGGGCTGCGAGGTCTATGTGGCCCGGCGCTCCATGAAGGAGAAGCACAACAAGCGCGCCGGCAACGGCTATAGCCACTTGACCCTGATCGCGCGCAACGAGGTGGGCTACCGCAACCTGTCTCGCCTGACCACCGCTGCCTTCATCGACGGGCATTCCTTCCGGCCGCGCATCGACATGGACCTGCTCGGGGGTCATACGGAAGGCATCAGTTGCCTATCTGGATGTTTGGCGGGCGAGATCAATCAGCTCTTCTTGAGTAACAAGGAAAAGGAAGCAGAAGACCTGGCGATCAAGCTACGAGACCAGTTCGGTCCCGAGCACTTTTGGTTGGAACTGCAGCGCAACGGCATTGATCTGCAGAATACGGTGAACGAATCCCTGGTGCGTTTGCACCAGCGCACGGGCATCCCCCTCGTTGCCACCAATGACATCCACTACCTGCGGCACGAAGATTGCGCCGCCCAGGATGCCCTGTTGTGCATCAACACGGGCTCTAAGATCGCGGACGAAAAGCGCTTCCGGTTCGATACCGACCAACTGTTCTTTAAGACGCGCGCCGAGATGGGGCACATGTTCCGGGACCTGCCGGACTCCGTACGGGCCACCATGGATGTGGCCGAGCAGGTCAACTTCGACTTTCAGTTCGGCACTTACCATGTGCCTGAGTTCACATCGCAAACAGGGGAAAGCTCCGAGGCTCTTTTTGATCGGCTCCTCGACGAGGCCCTGCCCAAGCTCTACCCCAACGACAAGGGCGCTGCCCGCGAGCGCCTTGAGCACGAGAAGAAAGTGATCCGCGAGCTGGGCTTTGTGTCCTACTTCCTGATCGTCTGGGACTTGATCCTTTGGGCGCGGCAACACGACATTCCGGTGGGCCCAGGAAGGGGATCCGCTGCGGGTTCCATCGTGGCTTACCTTCTGGACATCACCCGTCTCGACCCACTGCACTACAATCTGCTCTTCGAACGCTTCTTGAATTCGTCGCGGGTTTCCATGCCCGACATCGACATCGATTTCTGCAAAGAAGGCCGAGAGCGCGTCATCCAATACACCCGGGACCGGTACGGTGCGGACTGCGTCACCCAGATCGTGACCTTCGGGACCTTGGCCTCACGTGCGGTGGTACGCGATGTGGCGCGGGTCTTGGATCTGCCCCTGGGCGAGGTCAATCAGTTGGCGAAGAAGATCCCCTCGGGCCCAGGCGCACCGGGACTGGCCGAAGCCCTCGAACAAGACCCGGAGCTGCAGGCCTTCCGGGACCGAGGGCCTGTATGGGGTGACCTCTTCCGCCTCTGCCTGCCCCTGGAGGGGCTTTCCCGCCACTCATCCACCCACGCAGCCGGAGTTGTGATCACCCCCGGGCCCACCGTGGACTTCGTGCCCCTTTCGCGCAACGGGGATGACATCACCACCCAGTACCCGGCGCCCCAGCTAGAGGAACTGGGTCTTTTGAAGATGGACTATCTGGGCCTGCGCACCCTAACGATCATCGACCGCTGCCTGGGCTGCCTCAAGACTCTCGGCATCGAAGCACCCGATGTGGACAACCTCCCCCTCGATGACTCCGCCACCTACAAGATGCTCAGGGCCAGCGATACCCTTGGCGTCTTCCAGTTGGAATCGGAGGGCATGCGCAAGCTGCTCGGAAGACTGAAACCGGACTGCTTCGAGGACATCATCGCTGTGCTGGCCCTCTACCGGCCGGGCCCCCTAGAGTCCGGCATGACGGACCTATTCGTGGATCGCAAGCACGGACGAATCCCGATTGAGTATCCCCACGACAGTCTGATTCCTATCCTGGAGGACACCTATGGCTGCATCGTGTACCAGGAGCAAGTCATGTTGGCGGCGGTGGAACTCGGAAGCTTCTCACTCAACGACTCGGACAACTTGCGCAAGGCCATGGGCAAGAAAAAGCCCGAGATCATGGAGAAGTTCTCGGCCCAGTTCATTGAAGGCGCAGTGGCCAACGGCTGCCCCAAAGAGACTGCCCAGGAGACCTGGGACAACATCGTCAAGTTCGGTGGCTACGGCTTCAACAAGTCCCACTCGGCAGCTTACGCACTGATCACCTACCAGACCGCGTACCTCAAGGCGAATTACTTGACCGCGTTTCTCGCGGCCAACTTCTCCTGCGAGATGGGCGACTCGGACAAGATCAAGGCCCTCTTGGACGAGTGCCGCAAGCGCAAGATCGAGGTCTTCCCCCCCTCCATCGCCAACTCCCATTGGGAGTTCATCCCCGAGGGCCCGAACGCCATCCGCTTTGGCTTCGGCGCAATCAAAGGAACCGGTTCCAAGGCTGTGGATGAATTGATCCGCGGTCGTGACAAACTGCAAGCAGAGGACAAGGCTCTGGACCTGCACACCATGGCGGGCGCTCTCGATCCCCAACTCGTGGGCAAGCTCTGCTGGGAGGCCCTGATCAAGGCAGGGTCCTTCGATGAGAGCGGGCACAACCGAGGGGCGGTGTTGGCCGCCCTCGAAGGGGCCATGCGCGATGGTGCCGCCAGCGCCGCAGACCGGCGTTCGGGTCAGGCGTCGCTCTTTGGAGCCCCCGAACCCAGCGAAACCACCGGAACCCCCGACGACGGGATCGACGAAAGCCTGGCGGCCTCCCCCGCCGAATGCTTGGCCATGGAGTACGAGGTCCTAGGCTATTACCTCACCGGGCACCCCTTGGAAGAGCGCGCTGGCATCTGCGCCCTGCTCTCCTCCAGCCCGATCCCCGCCCTGGGGGATCTTCCCGGGGGCACCGAGGTCACCATCGCCGGGCTCGTCTTGCAATTGGCCGAGAACACCGTGCGCCGGGGCCGTTCTGCGGGCATGAAAATGGCCCGCTTCCTGCTCGAAGACCTGCACGGCTCGATCCCCGTCACGGTCTTCCCACGCACCTGGGCCGAGATGCGCGATCAAATCAACGACGGGGACGTGCTGGTCCTCCGGGCAAAGATGGATGAGTCCCGGGAAGAACCCGGCCTCTTGCTCGAAGAGGCCTGGACCCTCGGGGAGGCCCTCGCCCATTTCCGCGGCGGTCTTTCCCTCGACCTGGAACCTAAAGACCAGGCCAGCCTCAAGGCTCTCGCCACCACCCTCACCAGCCACAAGGGCAAGAGCCCGGTCTACCTGCGCGTCAAGGGCAACGACGGAGTCCTGCGCCGTGTGCGCACAAGCCGCGAATGGTCGGTAAACCTCTCCGAGGAATTGGCCCGAGAGTTGCTCGAAGTGCTCGGAGAAGGCCGCGTAGGCCTGGTGCGCTCCTAGTGGCAAGTCCCTGCCTTTGACGCGCAGGTAGATCAGAGGCCCGTTTTCTTCACGCTGATACGTATGCCATCGCATCAGCGTCCTAAAAACTGAAAGTCGCCGGGTGCCCAAGGTCGAAGATGACACGGCGTTGACCGAGTACAAATAAAAGCCAGTCCAATAGCCCCTCGAAAAGAACCTGCTGGGGACTCCACTGTGGGCGATGAGGCGGCACGTCACGCCAACCCCATCAAAGAACCCTCAAGTCCATCGGACTTGAGGGTTCTTCGATGAGGTTGGCACGATATGCCGGACCCTCATGAGCCTTACTCGGCTTCGGCTGCCTCGACTTCAACGGCCGGGGCTTCAACTTGGGTGCGCTCGACCAACTCAATGATCGCTCGCTCACCAGCATCACCAAGGCGGCGCTTGGCCAGCTTGACGATACGGCAGTAGCCGCCAGCTCGTTCCGCAAAGCGCGGGCCCAGGATATCGAAAAGTTTCTCGACGGCCTCAGCGCTACGCAGCTGGGCAAAGGCCCTACGGCGATTGTGCTGAGTGTCGGTCTTACCCAAGGTGATCAGCTTCTCGACCACGGGCCGGATAGCCTTAGCCTTGACCTGGGTGGTGATGATCCGCTCATGATCAATGATCGAGACGGACATGTTTTTGTACATGGCTTTACGGTGGCTTGCCGTACGGCCCAGTTTAAATCCTTTTACGCGGTGACGCATGCTCTTGCTCTCTTCAGTGGGATCGATTCAGGGGAATCGACACCGGATGTAATCAGTCAATAGTCATTCCCAGGGAGAGGCCGTGCTCAGCGAGCTTGGCCTTGATCTCCGTCAGGCTGGTTTTTCCGAGGTTCTTGAGATTCATGATCTCGTTCTCGGACAGGTTAACGATGTCGCCCATGGTACGCATGTTGGCGCCATCAAGGCAGTTGCGCGCTCGCACGGAAAGCTCCAGCTCGGACACGGGGACCGCGAGCAGACGCTGCAGTTCCGTGGTCTCTTGGGTTTCCTCGGGAACGGTACCACGGTCGGCAATTTCCAGCACGGGGTGCTGGTCCGAGAAGTCCCGGTCGATCAGGAACGGGTTCAGGTGCTTACGATAGATCTTGGCAGCTTCCTTGAGAGCCATTTCCGGGGCCACGGTGCCATTGGTCCAAATCTCGAGGATCAAACGGTCGTAGTTCGTCAGCTTGCCGACTCGGGTAGCTTCGATCGTGTAACGCACCCGTTGCACGGGCGAGTAGATCGCATCCATGGGGATGGTCCCAAGGGCTTGGTCGTCAGTGTGGTTGTCAGCAGCGGGCACATAACCACGGCCGCGGCAGACCTCGAACTCGATCTCGAGATCGCGGTCCATGGTCAAGGTGCACAGCACCAAGTCCGGGTTGACAACAGTCAAGGACGGGGGGCACTCCACATCAGCACCGGTCACGGGACCTTCGGTGGACTTGGAAATACGACAAGTCTGAGGCTCGTCCGTATCCGAGCTCAAGCAGAGCTGCTTCAAGTTCATGATCAGGTCGGCCACGTCTTCATAGACGCCGTCCAAACTGTCGAACTCGTGGTTGACACCTTCGATCTTGATCGACTTGACAGCACAGCCCTCAATAGAGGACAGCAAAACACGGCGCAGGCCGTTGCCAATCGTGTGACCAAAGCCGGCCTCGAAGGGCTCGACCACAAAGCGACCAAAGTTGGCCGTCTGGTCAGCCTCGTCCTCATGGACGCGGCTGGGAAGTTCAAAGTTACGCCAGCGGATTCTCATACTGTTTCTCCGGGTTTCAGCTCGGTGCTGAGGGGAACGGGGGGGGGAACGTTCCCTTTGGATGATCGGATGAAGATGCCGAAGCTCGAGGCCTCAGCGGGATTATGACTGTGGTTGGACTTACTTCGAGCAGAGCTCGACAATGAGCTGCTCTTGGATCGGGAATTGGAAGTCTTCCCGGGTGGGCAGACTGTTAACAGTGATGGTCAAGGTGTCTCCGCTGACGCTAAGCCATGCGGGTGTCGCGGCACCTTTACTCACCTCGAGGCTCTCAGAGACGAGCTTCTTGGTGTTCTCCTTGCTGCGCGGGGTCACTACATCACCAGGACACACCTGGTAAGAGCAAATACCCATACGCTTGCCGTTCACCAAGAAGTGCCCGTGGTTGACCAACTGCCGGGCCTGAGCCAGGGTGGTGGCCATACCGGCGGTCAGCACGAGGTTGTCCAAGCGACGAGTCAGGAGCATCAAAATGTTAGCTCCCGTGTTGCCCTTGAGACGCTCGGCCTCCTTGAAGTAGATCATGAACTGACGCTCGTAGACCCCGAAGACGCGCTTGAGCTTTTGCTTCTCGCGCAAGCGGACACCGTACTCGGTGACCTTACGTCGGGTTTGGGCGTGGACTCCGGGCGGGTAGTCACGGCGCTGAAGAACGGCGACTTTGCCGCTCGATGTGTTTGCCCCGAGGAAGAACAAGTTCATTCCTTCGCGACGGCATTGCTTGATTTTGGGTCCGGTATAGCGGGCCATGGTATTGCTCTTGGTTAGAAAGAGGTGTTAGGAAAGGCTTAGACGCGACGGCGCTTACGCGCACGGCAGCCGTTATGGGGAATGGGCGTGATATCCTCGATCGAGAGGATGCGCAGACCCGAATTAGAGAGAGCACGCACGGCGGACTCGCGACCAGAGCCGGCTCCTTTTACGCGCACAATGATCTCCTTCAGGCCGTGGCGCATGGCTGCGCTGGCTGCGGTCTCGGCTGCCCGTTGGGCAGCGAAGGGGGTGCTCTTACGAGTGCCCTTGAAGCCGACGATGCCCGCCGTGCCCCAGGATAGGGCGTCCCCGTTCGGAGACGTGATAGTGATGTGGGTGTTGTTGAAGGTCGCCTTGATGTGGGCAATGCCACGGTGGACGTTCTTCTTCACCTTTTTCTTGGTACTTTTGGCCATGATTGAATGCTGGTTGGTCGTTGACTCTATTGGTTACTTCATGCCCTTCACGGACTTCTTGCCGGCAACCGTCTTGCGGGCTCCCTTACGGCAACGGGCGTTGGTGCGCGTGCGCTGACCGCGAACCGGCAAACCTCGTCGGTGACGTAGGCCGCGGTAGCAGCCGATGTCCCGCAGACGGGTGATGTCCATCGCCAGTTGCCGGCGAAGGTCACCCTCCACCGTGTAGGTTTTGGTGAGATGGGTCGCCAACTCAGTGGTTTGTCCCTCAGTAAGGTCGCGGGGCTTCATACCCGGATCCAAATTGAGAGCCTTGCAGACGTCCCTTGCGGTCTGACGTCCCACGCCAAAGACGCTGGTCAGTGCGATTTCAAGTCGCTTGTTGGTGGGGATGTCGACCCCGACGATACGTGCCATACTAAATGTTGGTTATTGCTTTGATGGGTGCTTGGATCAGTGCGCTAGAGCTATTTGCCCTGGCGCTGTTTGTGACGGGGATCTGCCTTACAAACAACCCGGACAACTCCGCGTCGTTTGACGATTTTGCATTGTGCGCACATGCGCTTGACGCTGCTTCGTACTTTCATCGTCTTCTCCTTCTTCTTCTGCGGCCTGAGCGGCGGCGTTCGCCGCGACAAACTATGCGTCCCTTACTAAAATCGTAAGGTGACATTTCAACTGTGATCTTGTCACCGGGCAGAATGCGGATGTAGTGCATCCGCATCTTCCCGCTGACATGGGCAAGAATTTCGTGACCCGATTCCAACTTGGCTTTAAAGCGCGCGTTGGGCAGAGCCTCGGTGACTATGGCCTCCACGGTGATGGGCTCTTCTTTGGCCATCATGCGGCTGCCTCCGTAACGCAGACCTGACAGGCCTCGAAGACCTTATCGGGGTGCTGGTTTCCATTCACCGCGCAAACACCGCCCTGTTGGCGGTAGTACTCGGCGACCGGAGCGGTTTGTTCGTGGTATGCGGCCAGGCGCGTCCCAACCACCTCTGCGGTGTCATCCGCACGTTGGGTAAGGGCCGTCTGGCAATGATCGCAAATGCCCTCGCTCGTGGGAGGGTTGAAGCGGGTGTGGAAGATCGCGCTGCACTTGGGGCAGGACTGACGGCCAATGATGCGTTCGACGATCAACTCGTCGGGCACTTGGATGTCGATGACCACACGGTCTTCTCCCCCATCGAAGCGCTGCTGGAGAGCCTCTGCTTGGGCGACCGTACGCGGGAAACCATCCAGCAGATAACCACCTGCGCAATCCGGCTGACCAACGCGATCGAAGAGCATGTCAATCACCAAAGAGTCAGACACCAAGTTACCCGCGTCCATGAAGGTGCGCGCCTTTTGGCCCAACTCGGTTCCCTGGGAAAGGTTGGTACGGAACAGGTCCCCCGTCGAAACATGCGGGAGACGCAAGGACTCCGCAAGCCGCGTGGCTTGCGTTCCTTTACCGGCTCCCGGAGCTCCGAGCAGAATGAGGACCGTACGCACCATCAGCTAGTTCCACCCCGGGCCTTCGCCCAGCCAGCGCCAGCTCCTTCAGCAGGCTCTTGGGGATCACCGTCGTAGGCCTTCATGACCAATTGGGCGTTGAGCTTGTCCACCAATTCCAGGGCAACACCCACCACGATGAGCACCGAGGTGCCAGTGACGAAGTACTGCATCTGCATGGTCATGCCAGAGTCTTTAGTAATGAAGGCGGGCAACACTGCGACCACCGCCAAGAAAGCTGCGCCCACCATGGTGATGCGGGTCAACACATTGGACAGGTATTCGGACGTCTTCTGGCCCGGACGGATGCCCGGGATGAAGGAACCGTGCTCTCGCAAGTTGTTCGCGATCTCTTCAGGCTGGAACATCAAGCGGTTCCAGAAGAAGCAGAAGGAGAAGATCAGCACCAAGTAAACCGAGACATAGATGAAGCCGGTCTGGTCCTGGAACGCATTCTGTAGGCTCGACCAACCGAGCCACTGGAAGAGCACCCCGGGGATCACGAACAGCACAGAAGCGAAGATGATGGGCATCACGCCCGCCATGTTGACTTTGATCGGTAGGTAGTGTCGCTGGCCTCCGTAGACACGACGACCGCGGGTGAGGCGGGCGTACTGGATCGGGATTCGGCGGGCACCCTTGTGCATGAAAACCACCGCGAAGATCGTGATCAGCCAGACAGCGCTGAGGAACAGGATCACCTGCCAGAAGTCAGGGCTTTCCCTGATGGACCAGAGGCTGCTGGGCAGGCTCGCGATGATGCCGGCCATAATGATCAACGATGCGCCGTTGCCGACCCCGTATTCGGTGATCAACTCGCCAATCCACATGACCAGTAGTGCACCCGCGAGGAGCGCCGTGGTCACGATGAAGAACAGCGCGACCGGGTTGCCGGACATGCTTGGGTCCACCATTTGGGCCCGCATGGGCATGAAGACCCCGGTGTAGATGAAGATGGCTTGGACCAGAGCGATGGGCACCGTGGCCAATCGTGTCCATTGGGTGATCTTCTTCTGTCCAGCAGCGCCTTCCTTAGCCACGGCCTCAAGGGCCGGGGACACCTTCGTCAGCATCGAGAAGATGATGCTGGCCGAGATGAAGGGCATGATGCCCAGGGCGAAGATGGTGGTTTGCCCGATTGCCCCACCTGACAAGGCGGAGAGAAGGCCGAATATGCCTTGGTCTCCTGCCTGCTTCAGATATTCCGGACTCATGCCGGGAATCGGAATCTGGAACCCTAGCCGGTAGCAAACCAGAAGCCCGAGGGTTCTGAAGATGCGTTGGCGGGTTTCCGGTATCCGGAAGAGCTGAAAAAAGCCTTTTTCCACGTGGGTGCTGGGGGTTAGGAGTCGGAGGCGGCGGAATCGGAGTCACCATCGGTGGCTGCGGGTAAGACCACAGTTCCTCCGGCAGCTTCAATTTTGGCTTGGGCGCTCTTGGAGCACTTATCAGCCTGGACGGTCAACTTGGTGGTGAGCTCCCCATTGCCCAATACCTTGAAAAGCGGTGTGTTCATGCTGACCAAGCCAGCGTCAATCACTGCCTTCAGATCAATCGTCGTGCCGTCGTCGAAGTGGTTCAGAAGATCCACGTTGACGATGGTGTATTCCGTACGGAAGCGCGCGTTGGTGAAACCACGCTTGGGTATTCGCCGATAGATCGGCATTTGGCCACCCTCGTAACCAGCACGGCGGCTGGCACCAGAACGGGCGCCACGTCCCTTGTGGCCACGACCAGAGGTCTTGCCACTACCGGAACCGATACCACGACCAATCCGTTTGGATTTCGTGTAGGGATGACCCTTTGAGAGAACTGTCTTGAGATCCATATTCGTGATTCCTGCCTATGCTTTAGAGTTCGACTCCACGCAACTCAGCAACCTCTTCAGGTGTGCGAAGCTGGGAGAGAGCGTGCAAGGTGGCCTTGACCAGGTTGACGGGGTTGGTAGACCCCAGAGATTTGGTGAGCAGGTTGCGGATACCGGCCATTTCGGCAACGGCGCGCACGGAAGCACCGGCGATAATGCCGGTACCACTGGAGGCGGGGATCAGCTTGACGCGTGCAGCGCAGAATTCACCGACCACCTCATGGGGAATCGATCCCTCCTTGGTGACAGGAACGCTCTGCATGTGCTTGCGACCGTCTTTACCCGCCTTCTCGATAGCGTTCGGCACCTGCCGCGCTTTGGAGAAGCCATAGCCAACGTGACCGGAGCGATCCCCGGTCACCACCAAGGCGGCGAATGAGAAACGACGACCACCTTTCATGGTGGCTGCGCAACGGTTCACGCTGAGCAACTGGTCGTTCATGTTCTGCAGTTCTTCCACGGCACCGTGGTCGAGATATTCAGTAGTAGGCTTCATAACTAGAACTTGAGTCCACCCTCCCTGGCGGCTTCAGCAAAGGCCTTGACGCGGCCGTGATAGGTGAATGGTCCGCGGTCAAAAATGACCAGCTCCACGCCGGCATCTTTGGCCTTGCGTGCTAGCTCGGTGCCCATGATGACCGCCCGCTCGACTTTGGTTTTGCCCGAGAGGGCATCCCCCATAGCCTTAGCAGTACTCGTAACGGCGCAGAGCGTGCGGCCCTGCTTGTCGTCGATTACCTGGGCAGAAATGTGCTTGTCCGTACGGTGTACGGAAAGACGGGGACGGTCGGATTCGCGGCGAATCCTGTTTCGCACGTGGTAACCACGGCGCTTGGTCCGCTTGTTCGCGGCCATTGTTTGGGACTTCAACATGATTAGGTACCGAAGCTCTTGCCGGCTTTACGACGAACGTACTCGTCGGTGTAACGAATGCCTTTGCCCTTGTAGGGCTCGGGGGGACGAACCTTGCGGATGACGGCAGCCATTTGGCCAACGGCCTGGCTGTCGGGTCCACGAAGAATGATCTGACTGGGCTTGGGCGTCTCGAGCTCAACGCCGTCGGGCATTGTGAAATCCACCGGATGGCAGAAGCCAATGTTGAGGGTCAACTTGTTGCCCTTGGCCTTGGCGTTCCAACCAACACCGACGATCTCGAGCTGCTTCTCGAAACCCTTGGACACGCCGGTGATCATGTTGGCGATCAGGGCGCGGGTCGTCCCGTGCATGGCCCGAGCAAAACGCTCACTGCCGGTGCCGGAAATGGAGACCTGAACGACATCACCTTCAACAGCGACCTTGACTTCGCCGCGCACGGGAATGGAAAGGTTGCCTTTGGGGCCCTTGACCGAAACCTGAGCTGACTTAACGTCAACCGAGACTCCGCTAGGGATAGGAATGGGGGCTTTACCGATTCTGGACATGGCTCAAGTCACCTCGGCGAGGATTTCGCCTCCGACGTTTTCGACACGGGCCTTACGGTCCGAAATAACACCGCGAGGAGTGGAAAGAACCCTGATACCTTGGCCCCGGAGGACTGGCTTGAGGTCTTCGACTCCCGCGTAGACCCGGCAACCGGGCTTACTGATGCGGTCGATGGTACGGATGACGGTTTCGCCGTCGATGCCGTACTTAAGGTTAAGGCTCAGGGTGCTGCAGGGGCTGCCGGGCTCGACGTTGTAGTCTTGCACGAAGCCTTCGTCCTTCAGGACCTGGGCGATACCAACACGCATCCTTGACGCGGGCATGTGTACTTGTGTTTTGCCGATTCGGTTGGCGTTTCTAATACGCGTCAACATGTCGGCAATAGGGTCGGTCATCATGATTAATATTCTCCGTTTACCAAGAGGCCTTACGCATTCCGGGGATTTCGCCCTTGTGGGCTGATTCTCGCAGGCAGATTCGGCAGATGCCAAACTTGCGGTAGACAGCGCGCGAACGGCCGCAGAAATTGCAGCGCGTGTAACCCCGTACTTTGTACTTGGGGACTCGCTTGCTTTTGTTGATCAGTGAGGTCTTGGCCATGAAATTTTGGTGTTTGGGCGTCGTAGTCGAAGCTTACTTGTTGCCGTCGGCGTCCTTATCGATGAAAGGCATGCCCATCTGCCGAAGAAGGGCATAGCCCTGCTCGTCGCTCAGGGCACTGGTCACGAATGTCACATCCATTCCCTGGGGGAATTCGATTTGATCGAAGTCAATCTCGGGGAAGACCGATTGCTCGCCCAACCCGAGGGTGTAGTTGCCACGGCCATCAAGCTTGGACTTGACACCACGGAAGTCCCGGATACGGGGAAGAACCACCGAAATCAACCGGTCGGCAAATTCCCACATGCGCTCGCGGCGCAGGGTGACCGCGCAGCCGATGGGCATACCTTCGCGCAGCTTAAAACCGGCGATGGCTTGCTTGGCGTTGCGGATGGTGGGCTTCTGTCCAGCGATCTGAGACATGTTCTTAGCGGCAGATTCGACCCGAGCCTTGTTCTCAACGGCGCCATTGACGCCCATGTTGATCACGATTTTCAACAGCCGGGGGGCTGCCAGGTCATTACCAATCGAGAACCGCTCCTTGAGGGTCGGCAGGATCTCTTTGTTGTATTGTTCTTTAAGACGTTGAGTCATCGGTTGCTCCTTTGCCGCTGTTGAATCCGCGGCATTTCCATGTGGCTAGATCAGTCCTTGGAGGGACGCTTACGGGCGCCTTTGCCGGTTTTGGGGTCCACCAGCATCACATTGCTGGCATGAATCGGTACTTCTTCCTGAATGCGGTCGCCCTGGGGCGTTTGCTGAGTCGGTTTACGGTGCTTCGTGCGCATGTTGATGCCACTGACCAGGACGCGGTGCCGATCGCGGTCCACTTCGACCACTTGGCCGGTGCGCCCCTTGTCGTTGCCAGCAATGACAATGACGTCGTCTCCTTTGCGTAGCTTCATCAGATGACCTCCTCAGCAAGTGAAACGATCTTCATGAAGTTTCGCTCGCGAAGTTCGCGGGCCACGGCCCCGAAGATGCGGGTGCCCTTGGGGTTGCCTTCAGCATCCACCAGAACCAAAGCGTTGCGATCAAAGCGAACATAAGATCCATCGCTGCGACGGATGTTCTGCTTGACCCGGACGATAACGCCCTTGACCACGGTGCCCGTGCGGACCTCGGAGCCAGCAATGGCCTTCTTGACCGAGGCGACGATGACGTCGCCAAGACTGGCATAGCGACGGTTCGTTCCGCCGAGGACCTTGATGCACTGGACTTCTTTTGCGCCGGTGTTATCCGCCACATCCAGGTGGGATTGCATTTGAATCATGAGGACACCTCTTCAGTGCTCGCGGCCGGGGCTGCGGGGGGAGGGAGCTGCTCGCCCATCACGTCTACCAGGTCGGCAGTGTCGGGACGACGGACAACGCGGATGAAGCGCCAGCGCTTGAGCTTAGACATGGGACGGCAGCCCATGATCTCGACAATGTCCCCCACTTGAGCTTCGCTGTTCTCATCGTGTGCATGCACTTGGCTGTGCTTACGGATGTACTTGCCGTACATGGGGTGACGTACGAGGCGCTCGATGCGCACCGTCAGCGTTTTGCTGGCGGCCGTGCTGCGCACAACCCCTTGCAGGGTGCGGCGGCTATTTCTGGAATCTGTCATTGCTGGGGTTCCTGACCTCTAAGGCCTTGGACACGTTCGGCCATCACCGTTTTGACGCGCGCTACGGAGCGGCGGACGGTACGGATACTGGAAGGGTTTTGGATGTTACCCGTGGCCGCTTTGAAGCGCAGGTCGTGGAGCTCCTTGTTCAGACCGTTTAGGTCGAACTCAAGCTCGGCGTCCTTCTTGCTGCGCACTTCTTCAATCTTCATGATATTTAGGGGGGGGTTGCTCGTGAACGATCAGACCGTTTGGAGGCGACGCACCATGCGCACCTTAATGGGCAGCTTGTGGGCCACTCGCTTGAAGGCCAGCTTGGCCTTCTCTTCGGGGATATTGCCGATCTCAAAGAGGATCTGGCCAGGCCGCACGGCGGCTGCCCAATAGTCCACGTCGCCTTTACCTTTACCCATGCGGGTTTCAGCGGGCTTCGAGGTGATGGGCTTCTGGCAGAAAACTCGGATCCAGATCTTGGTGGTGCCTTTCAGGATGCGGTTAGCCGCAACACGGCTTGCTTCCAGTTGGCGGCCCGTGAGCCAGGCGGAGTCGAGGGACTGCAGGCCCCATTCGCCGAAGGACACGCGGTTACCGCGGGTGGCGAAGCCTTTAAGGCGACCTCTGTGCACCTTACGGTGCTTCACTTTGTTGGGCAGATAGGCCATGGTGATTCTCTTAGGTACTGGTGGAAGTTGAGTGTTTTGGTGACGTACTTAGACCGTGTTTTCAGCGGGGTCCGCTTGAGCGACGGCGGCGGCGACGGGGGCCACCACGATCCGCACGGCCGGCGACGGCAGAGACGGTGCGGTGGTTGATCTTCTGACCACGGTCAATGTCACCCTTGTAGATCCAGACCTTGACTCCGACGATGCCGTAGGTGGTCTTGGCGGCAGCAGTGCCGTATTCCACGTTGGCCTGAATGGTGGACAGGGGCACGCGGCCTTCACGCTCGGTCAGGGTGCGTGCCATTTCGGCACCGCCCAAGCGACCGTTGATTTCGACCTTGATCCCGAGGGCTCCGGCCTGAATGGAGGTTTGCACCGCCTTCTTGACCGCGCGACGGAAAGCCATCCGGCGTCGAAGCTGATCGGCAACCGCTTCGGCCACCAAACCCGAGGACAACTCAGGACGCTTGATCTCGTGAATCGTCAGGTGCACCGTCAATTCGACGATTACCTGCAACTCGGCCTTGAGCTGGTCGATCTTGACGCCCTTGCGGCCGACGAGAACGCCGGGACGCGCGGTGTAGATGACCACGTTGACTGCATCGGGGGTGCGCTCAACTTCGATGCGCGGGATACCGGCGGAGCCGTACTCTCGGAGTACATGCTCACGCACGTGACGATCCTGCAAGAGGTTCTTGGCGAAGTCCTCCTTGCGGCAGAACCAGCGGGAAGCCCAGGGCTCGATGATTCCCATACGGAAACCAGTGGGGTGAATTTTTTGTCCCATACTATTTTAATGCCTGTTGAGGGCTTCAGCCCTTGAGAGGGCGCTCCTTGACGATCACGGTGAGATGGCTGGTCTTCTTAGCCCACGGCATGGCGCGACCCTGGGGGCCGGGACGCCAGCGCAAACGGTTCTGCAACATAGGGCCGTCGTCGGCACGCACATCGCAGATGTAAAGGTGGTTTACGTTGACCTGCTCGTCATGGGAGGCATTCGCCATGGCCGAGGTCACAACTCGCTTGTAAAAGGTTGCTGCACGTAGGGGCGAGAACTCCAAGAGGTCAAGGACCTCGTTGCAGTTCCTGCCACGGATCATGTCCGCCACAAAGCGTGCCTTGCGCTGGGTAATGCGCGCAAAACGGTGCTTGGCCACAAAGGCGGGGGTTGTTTCGGTGATGGTTTCGCTCATGAGATTATCCGCTGAGGGTTTGGCTTAGTTGCCGACCCTGAGGCCCTCTTTCTTGTTGGTGTGTCCACGGAACGTGCGGGTCACCGCAAATTCGCCCAAACGGTGCCCCACCATGTCCTCG
Organism: Planctomycetota bacterium; assembly: GCA_028823345.1. Lineage (GTDB taxonomy): Bacteria > Planctomycetota > UBA1135 > UBA1135. The sequence goes on along the minus strand of JAPKBR010000001.1, from coordinate 39,700 downwards.
GTGATGGTGACTTTGATGTGCTTGCGGCCGTCGTGAACCATGAAAACAAGGTTCACGTACTCGGGCAGGATCGTGCTGGCACGTGCCCAGGTAGTGATCGGGCTTTTCGTGCCCGAAGCCTCCATGGCTGCGACCTTCCTGGCCACGCTGGGATCGATAAACGGTCCCTTTTTGATGCTGCGTCCCATACTGTTTTTGTTCCTTTTCGGTGCTCGCTAGGTGAATGTGTGCTGGTTCGAGTGACCCGTGGGTCAGCGCTTTTTACGGCCTCGAATAATGAATGCGTTACTGGGGTTGCTTCGGCTGCGGGTGCGGCCGCCCTTGGCGAGAACCGCCGTGGGAGAACAGGGGTGACGACCGCCTGAGGTACGTCCTTCTCCACCACCCATGGGGTGATCGACCGGGTTCATGGCAGTACCACGCACGTGAGGGCGACGGCCCCGGTGGCGGTTACGCCCAGCTTTGCCGAGCTTGACGTTCTGGTGGTCGGTGTTGCCAAGGCGGCCGACGGTGGCACGGCAGCTGCCGTGAACCTTGCGCAGCTCACCTGAGGGCATCAGGATCAGGGCGTACTTGCCCTCGATGGCCTGCAGCTGGGCGCCGCATCCAGCCGAGCGGCAAATCTGGCCGCCGCGACCGGGAGTCATCTCGATGTTGTGAATCGTGAGACCCAGGGGAATGTCATTGAGGGCCATGGCGTTGCCAGGAAGGGGATCAGAGCCCGGACCGTTGGTGATCGCCTGCCCCACCTCTACCCCAAGGGGGCAAAGGATGTAGCTCTTCTCGCCGTCTGCGTAGTGCAGCTTGGCAATGAAGCAGGAGCGGTTGGGGTCGTACTCGATGGTGGCGACGCGGGCGGCAATGCCGTCCTTGTTGCGCTTCCAATCAATCAGGCGATAGCGGCGCTTGTTGCCACCACCGCGGAAACGGACAGTAATCCGACCGCGGTTGTTCCGGCCGCCACTCTTCTTGAGGGGACGCAGGAGACTTTTCTCCGGTGTCGTGCAGGTGATCTCTGCGTAGTCCAGCACGGTGCCGTGACGACGGCCCGGTGAGGTTGGCTTGTATTTGCGGATGCCCATGTGATTTGCTCTTGGTGCTAGTTAGCGCTGTGCTGGGTTGGTGGACTAGAAGAGGTCGAGGGAGTGTTCGGGATGCAAGACCACCATGGCCTTTTTCCAGTCCGGGCGCTTGCCCTTGGCCCATCCACGGCGACGATCCTTGCCGCGCACGGTGGAGGTGTTGACTGCCTGAACCTTGACGTCGAAGACCTTCTCGACGGCTTGGCGAATTTCAACCTTGCCGGCGTCGGGCGGGACGCGGAAGTGATATGCGTTACGGCGACCCATGTCGTCACTGCCCTTCTCGGTCAAGATGGGGCTGCTAGTGAGACGGTAGAAACGTTCCATTGAAGTCATGCGGCTCCTCCTTGGGTGCCAACCCGCTGAGCAAGTTGCTCAAGAGCAGAGCTCTCGGCGATGATCAGGCCACCGTTGATCACGTCCATGGCGCACAGGTCGCTTGAGACGCGAACGTTGACACCCGGGAAGTTACGGAAGGACCGATATAGGGAAGGGTTTGCCTGGCCAATCACCACGCAAGCGCGGCGGGGGTTGCCCAGGTCAGCCAGCACCTTACGGGCGGCTTTGGAAGACGGGTTGCTGAAGCCACCCAGGTCTGCCACCACCACCTCGTCATCGGCCAGCTTGCCGGCCAGAGCCGAACGCAGGGCGACCCGACGGGCCTTGATGGGCATCTGATAGCTGAAGTCCCGGGGCTTAGGTCCGAAGACCGTTCCACCACCACGCCAGATGGGCGACTTCACGTCACCTGCTCGGGCACGACCGGTGTGCTTCTGCTTGAAGGGCTTCTTGTTGGTACCCCGAACTTCGGAGCGTCCCTTCGTGCTGGCGTTGCCCTGGCGCTTGTTGGCCTGGTACATCAGCACCGCATCCTTAAGGGTGCGATAAAGGACCTTGCCACCGAAGGGGCCTTCGTCAAAGTCGACGGTGCCGACGTTGCCGGCTTGATAGGTTTTGACCTGCATGGGATTAGCCCTTCTTGACTCCAGTCTTGGCGGTCTGAACCTGGACAAACCCATTACGGGGTCCCGGTACTGCGCCCTTGATGAACAGGAGGTTGCGCCCGGTGTCGATGCGCAGAATTTCCAAGTTCTTGGTAGTAATGCGCTTGTCACCAAAGTGGCCCGAGCTCCGCTTGCCCTTGAACACGCGCGAGGGATAGGCAGAACACCCAATCGACCCCGGTTTACGATAGTTCCTGGAGCCGTGGGTCTTGGGACCCCGTGCAAAACCGTGGCGCCGGATGGTTCCGGAGAAGCCTCGGCCGCGGGAGGTCGCGATCACGTCGACGAGATCACCATCGGTGAAATTCTCGACAGTGATGGCAGCGCCCACGTCCAGATCGGAGTCAGCAGCGAGACGGTTCTCGCGCAGGAAGCGCTTGGGGGCGGTCCCGACTTGAGCTGCCTGCCCGCGATGGGGCTTGCTGGCAACCTTGTCGCGAACATCCTCAAATCCAAGCTGGACGGCTGAGTAGCCGTCCTTCTCTTGCGTGCGCAGCTGCATGACTAAGCAAGGGCCTGCTTCGACGATAGTGCAGCCAGTGGCTGTACCGTCCTCAGCGAACAATTGTGTCATGCCTTTTTTGCGCCCTAGAATCAGAGTCATGATCCTTGAGTCCTCGTATGAAGGGCCGGTTCGACCAGTGTGTTCCCCGAAGGGTTGACCTCTGGCCACGCGGCGGTGGATAGTGATTGTGAACAGTGTCCTCCCGGCTGGGGACCCTTGCGCCTGAGCGCAGGGGAGCTTAGCAGTGAGGACGATTTTGGTGACCCGAAGGTCTTGTCTGCTTCGCCCGGGGGCGTCGCAATAACCACCAGCAGAAGCCAGTGGTTGAATGATGGTGCGGTTTGCGCCGGAGGGGCGCTACCCGCTGGGAGGGCTCAGGCCTTGATGCGGATGTCGACACCCGCGGGCAAATTGAGACTGGAGAGGGAGTTGATGGTCTGAGGCGTCGGCTCGGAGATGTAGATCAGACGCTTGTGCGTACGGATCTCAAACTGCTCGCGGGACTTCTTGTCGATGAACGGCGACCGGAGAACGGTGTAGCGCTCGATGCGCGTGGGCAACGGAATGGGTCCTGTGACCCGTGCGCCGGTGCGCCTGGCTGTGTCCACGATCTCGAGGCCTGACTGGTCAAGCGCCTCGTGGTCATAGGCTTCCATGCGGATCTGAATCTTCTCGCTCATGCGTTCGAATCGGCGGGGCACAGTGAATGCGCTCCACCTGGAGGGTGGGGTTCTGAGTAAGTTCCGGGACTTTTGCCCCGGGTGGGCTTTCACGACTGAGGACGGTCCCAATCGCGTTGAGGGCCGAAGAGAATACGTTCGAGGTGGGGGAGGGTCAACGCCCCAGGGGGACATTCTGCGCAGATTCCTCGACTCTTTTGGGGAATTTGGCCCGGCAGCCCAATTCGCTCCCGGAAAAAGCCAAATCAGCCCTCAGCCGAAGGAAAGCCCCCGGGACTCTAGATCACCGGGAGTTAGAGCCCTCTGGCCCCTCGGACGCAGAGAATAGGTGGCGTTGCCCTGGGAAATCGAGCGCACGCCCGTGGCGTAGCCCAGCATGGAATACAGGGTCACCATGCCCCAGATCACCCTCAGAGTACCTTCTGGGCGAAAGCCCTCGATCTGGGCCCCGCGGCCGGTCAAATCCGCCATGACCGCACTGGCGAATTCCTCGCGCACCTCCACCTCGAAGGACATGGTGGGCTCGAGGACCGAAACCTGGGTCTCATCCCCCCCCAGAGCATCCCGGAGGGCGACAATCGCCGCTTGGGCGAAGGCGGCCTGGGAATCCTGCCCAGGACGAGTTTCCCCCCCCACAACCGTGACCATGATGCCCGCGAGGGGAAATCCGCAGAGGGGGCCGCTCTGAGCCTCCCCCAACAGAGCCGCCTCAATCCCGGAGCGCATGGGGTCGGGGATCGGGCAGGTGGGGCCAAATTGGATCTGGGGCTGCAGATTCGGGGCCACCACGCCCATGGGGCGCGATTCGGCGTCCTGGCCCGGGCTGGGCATGGAGATCTCGGGCTGGAGGGTCACCTCCAGTCCAGAGCTAAGAGTGCGGGTTTCGGACCAGGCCCGATGCTGTGGTCTGATCGCGAGGCTGACCATTCCGAATTTGACCTCTCCGGCTAGGGCGCGCTCGATTTTGCCCGTCCCCGTGGAAACCCCCTCGATGGTTTCCAAGTAGGTGACCCGGGGCTTGCCCACCCGGGGCTCCACGCCGCTGAGTTGGGCGAGGCGCCCCGCCAGAATCTCCAGATGTAGCTCCCCCACCCCTCCGAGGGTCCATTGGCCGGGGCTCGGGCCCTCATGGGCGTAGAGGGAAGAGTCCTGATGGACCAAGCGCGCGAGGGCCTGGGCCAGGGCAGGGCGGTCCGCATCCTGCTGAGGTTCGAGGATTCGCTGAATCACCGGCGCGGGCGGCGGTTCCGCCTCTAACTGCAGGGGATGGGCAGGGTCACATAGGGTGTCCCCGGTGGCGCTGGCCTTGATCCCCGTGACCCCCACGATTTGGCCAGGGCCGGCAGATGCCAACTCTTCACCGTGCTCGGCATGGACCCGAGCCAAAGTCAGCACGCGCTCGTGCTCCTGGGTGCGTGGGTTCCACAGCTCATCTCCCGGGCGAATGGTTCCCCCATAAATCCGCAGGAAGGCCAGCTCTTCTTTGCCCTGGTCCTGGAACTTGAAAAGCATGCAGCTCAGGGGAGCATCCGCATCGGGGGCAGGCAGGCGAAGCGCTCCGTCAACCCGAGAGCCCCAAGCCAAGCGATCCGCGGGCGAGGGCAAGTAGGCGCAAATCCCATCGAGCAGCCAGTCGATGCCCATTCCACTCAAGCCCGAGCCGAACATCACCGGCAAGGCCAGACCGGCACGGGTCACCCGACGGATCGCTGCGTGCATGGCCTGGGGGTCCGCTTGCCCTGACGGACTTTCTTCCACACTGAGGCAATGCTCAAGGAACTCGTCGTCCAGGTTGCTGATTTTGTCTGCAAGCTCGCTGCGCAAGACCTCCACCTCGTCACTCAGGGATTCGGGCAAAGACACGAGGGTACCCTTGCCCCCACTCCAAGTCCGGTACCTGCGCTCCACCAAATCCACCAACCCGGTCAAACCCTTCGGCCCGGTTTGGGGATATTGAATCAAGAGCGTGTGTGCATCGAGGCGCTCCTCCAGGGAAGCCACTGCCCCTAAAGGATCAACGTCGGGCAAATCACACTTGTTGATCAGGGCGATGGTCGCTACTCCCCGGCGTTTCATTTGACGCCAAACGGTCTCGGTTTGCGCCTGCACTCCTGCGCCCGCATCCAATACCAGCACTCCCCCATCGAGTACATGCATGCAGCGCTGGACCTCTAGGGTGAAATCGACATGACCCGGAGTGTCGATCAGATTGATTCCGCAGCCTCCCCAAGGAACATGGGTGCAGGCGGAGACAATGGTGATGCCCCGATCGCGTTCGGGGGCCAAAAAGTCCAGGACGGTGGTGCCATCTTCAACCCGACCCATGTGCCGTTCGATGCCAGTCTCTACTAGGATGCGCTCAGCTACGGTGGTCTTGCCCGCATCGATGTGGGCCGCGATACCGATGTTACGGATCTGCTCGGGATTCATGCCTCAGGCCCACCCGCTTCAGTTTGGATTTTGAGCAGGGCACGTAGGCTGGGATTCAAATCGAAGAACGCCTCGCGAAAGTGATAGTCCGCCAGCAGCTCGGGACGCGGATCCCCCAGCAGGGCCAAGGCCGCCCAAAGGGCCTCCACCGAGGCCAAGCCACGTTCGGGATCGGGCACGATGCGACTCTTGCGGGGATAGGCGGTCAAGAGAGGCGGCAAGCGGCGCAGGATTGGCTGGCCCGTAAGAGTCGCCACCAACCTGGGCAGGCGCCGCCAATTGCTGTCGAGCAAAAGCAGGTCACGCCCCCGGTCTGCGGCAGATATCTCTTCCCCGTCCGGATGCAGCAACACGCGCCCCTCAACCGGCACAGTCACCTTGGCGTCGAAGCGCCGGAACTCGATGCCTGGCATACCGCGCAGGGGTGTCAAGCTGCACTTAGATGCGCTCTCGCGCGGGTCACGCAGGATCAGAACATGGGGACGGCGCATGGGGTTAGGCTCGGAAGCCAGAGCGAAAGGATACACCGATCTGAGCGCGGCTCCTAGCTTGCCGGACCTGATGTGAGTCGCCCCTGGGGAATTTCGCTGTTGGGCTAGGGCTCGGATGTGGCCACGGGGTCTCAACCTGCGGCCTAGCCCCTCCGCGCGGCCTAGCTCCAGGCCCGCTGCGGGGGGGCCACCCGAACCCGGGGCAAATGTGGCCACTCGAGGGGCCGCCACCGAGCCCCAACAAAACAAGCCCCCGAGTGGGGGCTTGTGAGCTAGGTTCAATCAGCGCACTGCGCCAATGACCTTGGGTCTCTGGTCCTTGACCAGAGCAATCGAACTAGCGACCGAAGTGAGCGTAGGCCTTGTTGGCATCCGCCATCTTGTGCACGTTCTCTTTCCACTGCACCGAAGCACCGGTACCGTTATAGGCGTCCACCAATTCTTCCGAAAGACGTTCGCGCATGGGCTTGCCCTTCTTCTTCCGGCTGTTGTCGATCACCCAACGGATGGCCAGGGCCTGCTGACGGGCGCGCTTGACTTCCCGAGGAATCTGGTAGTTCGCACCACCGACGCGCTTGGAGCGCACTTCGACAGCGGGCTTGGCGTTTTCGATCGCCGTGGTGAAGATCTCCTCTTGCTCCACTTCCGGGAGCTTCTTGGAAGCAAGGTCAAGGGCATCGTAGAACACCTTTTGAGCGGTGCTCTTCTTACCGTCCAGCATGATGGCGTTGATGATCTTGGTGGCGAGCATCGACTGGAATTTAGGGTCGGGGCGCTGCAGAACAGCGGTTGATTTGTAGTTACGGGGCATAGCTTATTGCTCTGGACTAGATTGTTCTAATGCGTTCAGGACTTGGGACGCTTGCAGCCGTACTTAGAGCGTCCAGCCTTACGGTCGTCGACGCCTGAGGTGTCAAGGGTGCCGCGAACGATGTGATAACGCACACCAGGAAGGTCACGAACACGACCACCCCGGATCAGCACAACGCTGTGCTCTTGGAGGTTGTGGCCTTCGCCGCCGATGTAGGCGGTGACTTCCTTACCGTTCGAAAGACGCACACGAGCGGTCTTCCGCAAAGCCGAGTTGGGCTTCTTGGGGGTCTGGGTCTTGACCTGGAGGCAGACGCCCCGCTTGTGGGGGCATGATTCCAGAACAGGAGACTTGGACCGTTTGATCGGCTTCTTGCGTCCCTTGCGGATGAGTTGGTTGATCGTGGGCATTGGTAAGGTCGTGCTGGCCGTTGGGCCAGCGGGGCCACTAAGTAGTGGGCTTCTTGATGGTCTGCTCGCGGAGCGAAAAGACCTCGGGGGGCAAAGATTCTAGGGAGCAGGAGCCCGCCGTCAAGTACCTATGGCGAGGTTTCCTGCATCGGAATAGGTCAGGACCCGGTTTCGATGCCTCCAGGGGTGGTGGAATCGTGGGAAGGTGTATCGGGGATGCCTGCCTCACCCTCGGACGGAGTGTCCAGGGGCTCGATGGCATCATCAGTAGCCGCCGGGGCATCTATAGCCGCCGGGGCATCTGTGGCTGCCGGGCTGCTATCGAGCTCGACTTCCGTTGCAGTAGTCGAGTCAGCCGCGGGGGCTGCCTCGGCGTCAGCGGAGCCGCCTAGGGTGCCCATGAGGGCATCCAATCCAGGCAGGGGCTCGAGGCCCGCGAAGGGGTCTCCCCCACCAAAGGCCGGGGCTCCTGAGTCGCCGCCGTCCATGCCCAGTGCAGCCGCGGGGCTGGCGGGTGCCATGGGATCGAGGGTGCCCGCCAGCAAGGCGGCCATGTCGTCGTCGGTGGGCTCGATGCTGCCAAAGCCGCCGATCTCGCCGAAGTCGATGTTCTTCTTCACGCGGGTTCGGCTGTGGTCCCGGAAGCCGGTACCCGTGGGCACCAGGTGTCCCAGGATCACGTTCTCCTTGAGGCCCACGAGGAAGTCTCGCTTGCCAGCAATGGCGGCCTCGGTCAGCACCTTGGTGGTCTCCTGGAAGGAGGCCGCCGAGATGAAGGAGTCCGAGGAAAGCGATGCCTTGGTCACACCCAACAGAAGGGTGATGCCCGTGGCAGGCTTACGCCTGTCACGGCGCATGGATTCGTTGGCGATCCGGAAAGCATGGCGGTCCACGATGGCGCCCGGGAGGAAGGCCGCGTCACCGGGATCGGTAACCTGCACCTTGCGCATCATCTGTGAGAGGATGATCTCAATGTGCTTGTCGTCAATGACCACAGACTGGCTGCGGTAAACATTTTGGATCTCGCCCAACAGGTATTCCTGAGCGGCTTCTTCGCCACGGATACGCAGGATGTCATCAGGATAAAGAGGGCCGTCCACCAGTGCTTCACCGGCTTCGACCTCATCACCCTTGTGGACGCGCAAGTGCTTGCCCTGGGGCACAGCGTGCTCGGCTTCCTCGATCACTTCGCCGCTTTCTCCGAGGGCGCGAACGATGATCGTCCGCTTGCCACGTTTGCGGTCGCCAAGTTCCACGACACCTTCGATCTCACTCATCACCGCGGGCTCTTTCGGGCGTCGGGCTTCAAAGAGTTCGGTCACACGGGGCAAACCACCGGTGATGTCCTGGGTACCGGTCGCGGCCCGGGGAGACTTGGCAAGCAAGGTTCCCTGACCGATCTCGGCACGGTCTTCAACTTCCAGGTAAGCCTTCTCGGGCACCGGATAGATCGCCAGGGTCTCGCCCTTGGAATCCTTAATGGCCAACTGCGGGTGCAGATCGCCCTTGTGCTCGATGACCTGAGCGCGCGAAGTGCCACGGCGGGCATCCCGTTCGATCCTGAGGGTCTTGCCCTCCACCAGGTCCTCGAAATGAATCGTTCCTTTAAATTCCGAGATGATCGGCACGGAGTGCGGGTCCCAAGTACAAAGAACATCGCCCGCAGATATCTGCTGGCCTTCTTTGACTTGCAGGGAAGCACCGGTGGGAATCGCATACTGGTCGATGTCCCGATCGCGATCGTCGGTCAAGGCGATCATACCGTTCCGGTTGAGAACCAAGACCTCGCCTTTATCGGCGCCCTTGCCCTCGGACTGCACCACGCGCAGGCCTTGGAAACGAACCTTGCCGTCACGTTTGACCTTACGCTCGGTCTCCTCAACGGAACGACTAGCTGTACCACCAATGTGGAACGTCCGCATGGTCAGCTGTGTGCCCGGCTCACCAATGGACTGAGCCGCAATGATGCCAACGGCCAAGCCGCGCTCGGCCAACTGGCCTCGCGCTAGGTCCATGCCATAGCAACGGGCGCAGACTCCAAGGGGAGCTTCGCAGGTAAGCGTGTTACGCACGCGGATGCGCTCGTGGCCCAGGGCCTCGATGCGCTCGGCGATGTCCTGGGTGACGACTTCTCCATCACGCACGACCACTTCGTCATTGACAACGTCGATGATCGTGTCCCGAGCAACCCGTCCGCGGATTCCCTGGGCAAGAGAGACAGCCACGCGGTCGCCCTTGTACACAATCGACTTGGTGCCGGACCCTAGGGTCCCGCAGTCGTCCATGGTGACCACAACGTTTTGTGCAACGTCGGTCAGCTTCCGGGTGAGGTAACCAGCGTCAGCGGTCTTAAGCGCCGTATCCGCCAGTCCCTTACGAGCACCGTGAGTCGAGGAGAAGTACTCCAGGACGCGCAGGCCTTCACGGAAGTTTGCCTTGATGGGCGTTTCGATGATTTTGCCGGAGGGCTTGGCCATCAGACCACGCATACCTCCGAGCTGACGAATTTGGTCCACGGAACCACGCGCGCCGGAATCCACCATGCAGTAGATCGGGTTCACGTAGCCGGTTTCCTCGTCGAAGTCCTTGGCCAACACGGCCATCAGGTCGAGCCCAACGACTTCACGGGCACGGGTCCAAAGGTCGATGATCTTGAGGTAGCGTTCGCCCTCGGTGATCACACCTCGGTTGTACGACTTCTCAATCTTATCGATCTCGGCCTGGGTCTCCCTCAGCACCTTGGGCTTAGTGTCCGGAATACGGATATCGCTGCTGGCGAAGGACATGCCCGCGCGGGTCGCAGCCTTGAAACCAAGGTCCTTCAAGTCGTCCAGCAACTTAAGGGTGGACTGGCGGCCGAGCAGGTGGTGGCAGTCAGAGATCAAACCCTGAATCGCACCCTTGCTGAGCTTGTAGTTGTAGAGCGGCATCCCCGGGGGCAGGATGTCGTTGAACAGGATGCGGCCAACGGTGGTTGCAACGTACACCTGGGTGCCATCTTCCGAAGGCACTTTGCCGGCGCCGTCCACGTCGATGGGCACATCCTTACTGCCGTACTTGACCTGGGAATCGGGTGCCAACTTGACGCGAATCGCGTCGAGGGTGCGCACGGATCCGTGACTCAAGGCCATGAACACTTCCGCCCGGGAGGAGAAAGTCCGAGGGTTGTCCTTGCAGGTGAGGGGATCCTTGGTGAGGTAATAGATACCGAGCACCATGTCCTGAGAGGGAGAAATGATCGGGCTGCCGTTGGAGGGCGAGAAAATGTTGTTGCTCGCAAGCATCAGGGTAGATGCTTCGATTTGCGCCTCGAAGGAGAGGGGCAGGTGCACCGCCATCTGGTCACCATCGAAGTCTGCGTTGAAACCACCACAAACCAGGGGGTGCAGACGGATCGCGTTACCATCGATCAGCACCGGCTCGAAAGCCTGAATGCCCATGCGGTGAAGGGTCGGCGCACGGTTGAGCATCACCGGGTGGTCACGGGTGACCTCCTCCAGGATGTCCCAGACCTCGCTCTCGCGACGCTCCAACATGCGCTTGGCGGACTTGATCGTGTCGGCCAGACCCAGATCCTTGAGGCGTCGAATGATGAAGGGCTGGAAAAGCTCCAGAGCGATCTTCTTGGGCATTCCGCACTGGGTCAGCGTCAGCTCGGGGCCAACGACGATCACGGAACGGGCGCTGTAATCAACACGCTTACCCAACAGGTTTTCGCGGAAGCGACCCTGCTTGCCCTTGATCATGTCGGTCAAGGACTTAAGCGGACGGTTCGAGGAACCAAGCACCGGGCGACGGCATCGGCCGTTGTCGAACAGCGCGTCCACTGCTTGTTGCAGCATACGCTTCTCGTTCCGGATGATGACCTCGGGGGCGTTCAGATCGATCAGCTTCTTGAGACGGTTGTTCCGGTTGATCAACCGGCGGTACAGATCGTTCAGGTCGCTGGTGGCGAAGTTGCCCGAGTCCAGCAGGACCAGGGGACGCAGGTCCGGGGGGATGATCGGAATCACATCCAGCACCATCCAATCGGGCTCATTGTCCGAGTCCCGCAGCATCTCAACGGTGCGCAAGCGCTTGATGATGTCCTTCATACGCTGCTTAGAGCGTGTGGACTTGAGTTCTTCACGCAGTTCCTCGGAGACGCCGGCCAGATCGAACTTACGTAGGATCTTCTTGACGCACTCGGCGCCCATCTCGGCCTCGAACTCGCTGCCGTACTTGGAACGGTTCTCGCGGTACTCTTCCTCGGTCAGCAGCTGGTAGGTTTCGAGGGGGGTATCCCCCGCGTCCACAACCATGTAGTCCTGGAAGTAAATCACCCGCTCAAGGCTAGAAACCTTGACACCGAGCAAGTTGCCCAGGCGACTGGGCATAGCCTTGAAGAACCAGATGTGAGTCACTGGCGCAGCCAGGTTCACGTGCCCCATACGACTCCGGCGCACGCGACTGTGGGTGATCATGACACCACACTTGTCACAGACAATGCCCTTGTGCTTGATGCCCTTGTACTTGCCGCAGAAGCATTCCCAGTCCTTTTCGGGACCAAAGATGCGTTCGCAGAAAAGGCCATCGCGCTCGGGGCGATAGGTGCGATAGTTGATGGTCTCGGGCTTCTTTACTTCGCCGTAAGACCAAGAACGGATGTCTTCGGGGGATGCCAGCGCGATGGTCACGCTGCCGTAGTCGTTGATCCGGCTGTACTTGACTTCTTCCATGGGAGGTTTCCTTGTTGAGCTAATTGATCGGGGGGCCAGTTATGCAGTGCAGGTCATCAAAGCGTCGCAGCGGACTTCTTGTGAAGCTGCATGTTGAGGCCCAAGCCCCGGATCTCGTTAGTCAGCACCTCGAAGGAAACCGGCGTGCCGGGCTCCAAAACGTTGAGGCCCTTGACCATCGACTCGTAAATCTTGGTGCGGCCGTCTACATCATCCGACTTCACAGTCAGGAGTTCCTGCAGGATCGACGCTGCGCCATAGGCCTCGAGGGCCCAGACTTCCATTTCTCCGAAGCGCTGGCCGCCGAAGCGTGCTTTACCTCCGAGGGGTTGTTGTGTGATCAGGCTGTAGGGGCCAGTGGCCCGGGCGTGCACCTTCTCGTCAACCAAGTGGTGCAGCTTCAGCATGTACATGATGCCGACCGTGACCCTTTGCTCGAAGGGAACGCCAGTACGGCCGTCAAAGAGTTCGAACTTGGCATCGGCGGGCATGTCCGCGTCCGAAAGGACCTTGGCGATCTCCTCTTCCGTGGCACCGTCGAAGGCTGGCGTGTAGCAACGAATCCCCAGCTTGTGAGCCGCGAAACCCAGGTGGGTTTCAAGGATCTGTCCCACGTTCATACGACTGGGAACGCCGAGGGGGTTAAGCACGATGTCCACGGGCCGGCCGTCGGGCAGGTAGGGCATGTCCTCGAGGGGACAGACCTTACTGATGACACCCTTGTTGCCGTGCCGCCCAGCCATCTTGTCTCCCACCGAGATGTTGCGCTTGGTGGCAACATAGATCTTGATCATTTCCAGCACGCCCGTGGGCAGTTCGTCGCCGCGGCTAAGGCGGTTGACGATCCGGTTTTTCTCAGCCTCGCGGGCTTCGATCTTGACCGTAGACTCGTGAATGGCACGCAGGGCAGCCACGCGAGCTTCGCCTTCGTCGGCGTTCTCCGCAGCTTGCTGGCTGAGAACCTTGACCCGGCGCAACTCGTCATAAGTCGAGGTGTCGTCAAGGGCAAAGGCCGTACCTGTCATGTCGTCTTGAATTTCAGTCTTGAGGCTCTCTTGAACCTTGCCCAGCATGACCGCCGTGTTCTCGCGCAGGGCGGCCAAGAAGCTCATCTCTGCGTCGCGAATCACGTTCAGGGTTTGCATGCGCTCTTCGTCCGTCAGGTTGACCCGACGGGAGAATTTGCGTGCATCGATGACCACTCCGCGGGAACCGGGAGGCATGGTCAAGCTGGCGTTCTTCACGTCCACACCGGCCTTACCGAAGATCGCGTGCAACAGCTTCTCCTCGGGGGTCAGCTCGCTCTTGGACTTGGGCGCAACCTTACCGACCAGCATATCGCCAGCTTCAACAAAGGTTCCGACGCGGATCATGCCCGACTCGTCCAAGTTGGCGAGCGCGCCTTCGCCCACGTTGGGGATGTCAGGGGTGAATTCCTCTTTGCCCAGCTTGGTCTCGCGAATTTCGACCTCGTACTCCTCGATGTGAATCGAGGTGAAGACGTCATCGCGCACCAATCGCTCGGAGACCAGGATGGCATCCTCGTAGTTGAAACCGTCCCAGGGCATGAAAGCCACCACGAGGTTCTTACCCAGGGCAAGCTCGCCATGGTGACTGGAAGCGCCGTCGGCCAGAAGGTCGCCCTTCTGAACCTCATCACCGGTCCGCACCATAGGGCGGTGGTTCTGAGTGGTGCGCTCGTTCATCCCACGGAATTTGGTCAGGTGATACTCGTCGTCGCCGACGATGATCACGCGACTGTCTGCGTACTCAACCGTGCCGCCGTTGCGGGCAAAGAGCGGGATGTTCGAGTTCTGACTGACCTCTTTCTCCATGCCCGTGCCCACGATGGGCACTTCGGGAATCATCAAGGGCACTGCTTGACGCTGCATGTTCGAGCCCATCAAGGCCCGGTTAGCGTCATCGTGCTCGAGGAACGGAATCAAGGAGGCGGAGATGCCAATGATCTGCTTGGGAGATACATCGACGTAGTTCACTTCGCCGGGATCCACTTCTACGTTGTCCCCGTCTCGACGGGCCAGCACGCGGTCCTGGGTGATTTGGCCCTTGTCGTCCACCAACACGTCGGCGGGGACCATGACCATTCCCAATTCCTCGTCGGCTCGAAGGTAGCGCACCGTTTCGGTGACACGGCCTTTGACGACCTCGCGGTAGGGCGAGGTCAAGAACCCGTAGGGATCCAACTTGGAGTACAGGGCCAGGGATGAGATCAAGCCGATGTTTGCACCCTCGGGGGTCTCAATCGGGCAAAGGCGTCCGTAGTGGGAAAGGTGAACGTCACGCACGTCGAAGCCGGCGCGCTTACGGTTCAGGCCTCCCGGGCCCAAGGCCGATAGACGGCGTTCGTGGGCCAACTGGCTCAGAGGGTTTGCCTGGTCCACGACCTGGGACAGTTCCGAGCGGCCGAAGAAATAGTCCACGGCGCTGGAGAACGTCTTGGAGTTGATCAACTCCCGGGGCTTGACCTTCTCGCGGTCTTCCAGGTTCATACGTTCCTGAGCGGTGCGGCGCAGCTTGAGCAGACCCTTGCGGAACTCCTCGCCAGCCAGTTCGGCGATCGTGCGCACCCGGCGGTTACCGAGGTTGTCAATGTCGTCGATCTCACCCTCGCCCTTGCGCAACCCGACCAGGTACTTGACCGAGTTCAGGATGTCTTGGGGCTGGAGGACCTGTACGGCCTCGTCGATGACCTGACTGAATTTCCGGTTGAGGCGGAAGCGGCCTACGCGGCCCAGACGATAGCGCTGGGGATCGTAGAACTTCTCGTGAAACAGCTCGCGAGCCTTCTCTAGCTGCTGCGGGTTGCCGGGACGCAAGCGCTTGTAGATCTCAAGCAGGGCATCCTCATGGCTGCGCACCGAGGGATCGGCGTGCATGCTGTTCAGAATCAGCATATCCAGGTCAGCGATGTTGGCGTCGATGATCTCGACTTCGGCCAGCTGACTGGCGGCAATTTCAAGGGCGGCCGTTTCGGGAATCGGCATGCCTGAAGGCACCAGGACTTCGCCGGTCTTGAGCACAACAATGTCCCCCACCGCAATCCGGTCAGTGACTTTCTTGGCGAAAGCGTTTTCCGTGGTGGACTTGGTTTTCTTGATCACCTTGGTGGGATAGAACTCACGCATCAAGGCCTGGTCCGTGCCCAGGTCCTCGTCCAAGGCACGCAGGAAGGTCACTGCGGAGAACTTGCCGGACTGGTCGATCCGGATCTGAAGGATTTCCTTCTTCGTGACGTTCAGCTCGATCCAGCTACCACGCTCGGGAATGATCCAGCAAGAATGCAAGGCACGGTCCGCATCGTTGTCCACGATGAAATCCACACCGGGCGAACGGTGCAGCTGGCTCACGATCACTCGCTCACTGCCGTTGATGATGAACTCGCCACCACCACGCATGATCGGGAGCTCCCCAAGGTAGACCTCTTCCTCGATGGGCTCGGGCTTGATCAAGCGCAGGCGTACCCGGAACGGGAAGCCGTGGGTCATGCGCAAATGGCGACATTCTTCAATGTCATAGCGCGGACGTCCCAACTCGTAGCCGATGTACTCAAGGCACATGGTCTTGTCGTACGAGTAAATAGGGAAGACCTCGTGCAAGAGGGCTTCCAAACCTTGGACGGGACGCGAACCAGGAGGCGTGTCCGCTCCGAGGAACGTTTCATACGCCTCGGTTTGGATCTCCGTGAGGTTCGGGAGGGACTCAATTTCCGTGACGCGGCCGAATACCTTGGTGGAGACAGTCGGATCCGCAATGCGGCCGGGTTGATTGGTCATAGCGTCAACACTCCGGCACCCTGGGGGGTGGGTGCGTGGAAGGGGGTTTGGGCACCATGCGGAGATCCCTGCTGCAAGCCGAGAGGCTGAACGACAGGGGTCAACGGGAAAAAAGTCGGAGGGCATGGCAACGCCCGACTTGTGGTTTGGGATCGTAGAGATGACCTTTGCAGGCCATCCGACAGACTAGGCTCACTGGACGTGACAACCTTGGCTTGGTTGCCGCACGGGAAGTGGCCATGCAGAATGGGACGCGGCTGACTCAGCCTCGCCATACTCAATATGGACCGAGAGGGTCCGAGCAGAAAAGGGGCACTCAGACCGCCCGGCATAATAGTGAAGGAGGGCATTTTTGGCAATTCCCGTTCCGAGGAGCGGGCCGTGCCCTCTCCAGATAAATCCGGAAGGAGGGAATCGGGCCAGGAGCCATGGAGGAGGGGTGATCCTGGCTGGATTAAGCTCCGGAGAGCTGAATCCTGGCTGGAGCCCGCCCATGGAGCCCGGCAGTTGCCACTCCGCCGCATACCTCTGGAATATACCGGCCCCAGAGCAACGTCCCGATTCCGCAAATTAGCGGTTTCAGAACGTCCCAAGGGGGTGGAGCCCAGAGGTCTGGGAAGGAGTCGGCTATCCGAATGCAAGATGACAAGGATGCGTTGCCCCCACCGGTTCCCCGGGGGAGGCAGCGAGAATCAGTCGATCTTGACGGAGGCACCGGTGCCTTCGAGCTTGGTCTTGATTTCTTCGGCCTCTTCCTTGGAGACCCCTTCCTTGACCGGCTTGGGAGCCGCATCGACCAGGCCTTTGGCCTCCTTGAGGCCAAGACCGGTGATCGCGCGGACTTCCTTGATCACGGAAATCTTGTTGCCGCCGACGCTCTCGAGGATCACGTCGAAAGACGTCTTCTCCTCTTCTTCGGCGGCTGCCGGTGCTGCTGATGCAGCGGCTGCGGGAGCGGCGGCGCTAACGCCCCACTCATCCTCAAGGAACTTAACAAGCTGCGAAGCTTGCATAAGGGTCAAACCGCTCAGTTGATCAGCGATAGCCTTCAGCTCTGTGTCGAGCTCAATCGTGGTGGTCTCTTCGGACATGGTGCTATTTCTCGTTTGAGATGAGTTACTAGTTGCTCGTCGGTGCTGGCGGCCCATCCGCCAGCTTCAGGGGGTTGTGTCACGCGGGCAAGCCCACGTGTGGAAGTTAGGTCGGAACAAGACGCTTGAACGCCCTGCCCCTTCAGTCATGAATCAGTCGTCGCTTTGGCTTTCGCCTTGGCCATCGATGTGTGCCTGTAGAACCCGGGCCAAGCCCGAGGGTACTGCGTTGATCACCGAAGCCAGGCCGCGGGCCGGACCAGAGATGACGCCAAGCAGCATGGCATTGACCGTGTCGCGATCCGGCAAGTTGGCAAGTGCTTTGGCATCGTTAGAGCCCATCACTTCACCTTCAAAGAAGGCTGCCTTGATGGCTAGCTTGCCATCCTTACGCAGGGCCTTGAAGTCCTCGTCACTGAAGGACTTGGCCGCGTTGATCAGCTCTTCGGTGCCGCAGGCCACCATACCGGTGTTGCCCTGAAGAGCGGCCCCATCCAACTCGACGCCTTGCTCAGCGAGCAGACGACGAAGAAGGCTGTTGCGGACCATGCGCATGCGCAGGCCATGCCCATTGAGCTTGGTACGCAGAGCTTCGTCTTCAGCGACGGTCAGACCAGCATAGGTCACGAAGAGCATGCCGTCTGCTCCGTCGAGCATTCCCGCCAGGTCGGCGGAAACCATTTGATTGATGATGTTAGGCACGATTCAGCCTCCGTATTGGATGGTGGCGCCGGGACCCATAGTGGTCGAGACGCTAATCTTGCGAACGAAGACCCCCTTCACGGCTGCAGGGCGCATGCCGGTCACGTGGTCCAAAAAGGCGCCAAGGTTGGCGACCAGATCGTTGGTGTCGAAGGAGCGCTTGCCGAGAGGGGCGTGCACATTGCCGCCCGCATCGGTGCGGAATTCGACCTTACCTGCTTTGAAATCTGTGACCGCCTGGGCCACATCAGCAGTCACGGTGCCGGATTTAGGCGAAGGCATCTTGCCCTGAGGGCCCAGAACCTTACCCAGCCGTCCCACATGTTTCATCATGTCGGGGCTGGCGATCACCACGTCAAAGTCCATCCAACCGCCTTGGATCCGCTCGGCCAAGTCCGCAGAGCCGACAACATCGGCCCCCGCTTCCTTGGCTGCCTCAGCCTTATCGCCCTCGGCAAAGACGGCGATGAACACCTTCTTACCAAGACCCTTAGGCAAGGACACGGCTCCACGGACCAACTGGTCCGATTTGCGCGGATCAATGCCCAGACGGATGGCGACCTCGAAGGTCTCATCGAACTTGGCTGCGGGGAGGCCCTTGAGCAGGTCAAAGGCTTCAGCCGGGGAGTAGTCCTGTTCGCGGTCCACCTTTGCGGCGGCCTGAATAAATCGCTTGCTGTGCTTGGTCATATCAGCCTTCTACCTCGATACCGGACGAGCGTGCAGTGCCAGCGATAATGCGGCAGGCATGCTCCATATCCCGAGCGTTGAGGTCGTTCATTTTTATGGTTGCGATTTCCTCGACCTGGGCCATGGAGACCTTGCCGACGATTTGCGTTCCAACTTCACCAGCGCCCTTGGCCACACCAGCAGCCTTCTTCAGCAGCACAGCTGCCGGAGGAGACTTCAGGATGAAGTCAAAAGTGCGGTCCGCATAGACGCTGATTTCTACCGGGATAATCATCCCGTTCTGATCGCGTGTAGCGTCGTTGAAGCGCTTGACGAATTCTCCGATGTTGACACCGTGAGAGCCGAGTGCAGGGCCTACCGGAGGCGCAGGGGTTGCCTGGCCGGCGGGACATTGCAGTTTAATTTTGCCTGTGACTTCTTTTGCCATTTAGACAGCCTCTACTTCCCAATACTTAAGGTCGACGGGCGTAGGTCGACCGAAGATAGTCACGGTGATTTTCACCGTTCCGCTCTCCGGGTCGATCTCCTCGACGGCTCCATCGAAGCCGTCAAAGGGCCCAGTGTTGATTCGTACCATGTCCCCTTTGTTCAGGCCGATGGAGACCTGGGGACGACTTTCCGAATCCTGCATCCTCGATAGAATCGAGGTCACTTCGGCTTCGGTGATTGATGTGGGCTCGCCGCGGCTGCCCAAGAAATCGCGCAGACCGTCAACGGTGCGCAGGGTGTTTCGCGCCTGAATCACGCGTACGTCATCAGGAGAGTCCAGATCTGCCTGGACCATCAAGTAGCCGGGGTAGAGCTTTTTCTCTACGACCTTCTTCTTGCCACGACGCAGGTCGGTGACCAACTCGAAGGGGACCAGCACCTGGGGAATCAAATCCTCCAGACCAGCCATCTTGAGACGCTGTTCGGCATTCTGCCGGATGCGCTTCTCGCGACCGGACTGACACCTCAGGAAAAACCACTTGTACGCCATGCGTGCTCCTAGCCCCCCATCAAGATGCGTTGAGCTAGGCGACCGAGGAACCAGTCCGCGCCAGCGATGAAGGTCATCAGGAACAACACGGTTCCAGCGACGACCAGAGAAGAATCAACAGCCTCGTCGATCGTGGGCCAGGTGACCTTGCGAAGCTCGGCTTCGGTTTCGATCAGCAAGTCCGCGTTCTTGGGTTTTTGTTCCCAGCGATAAAGCAGCCACAGGCCCAAAAGGCCGGCCAGGATAGAAATCACCAGGGCCAGGTTCGGGACCACACCGATCAACGGGATACGGCCCATGCCACCCAAGGGGTCGGCAAGATTGCCCATGCCCTGCAAGGTCGCGTGCAACGACGTGCAGCCATATAACACCAGAACGGCGATCGACCAGAAAACGGTCATTCGCGCCATACGTCCTTGATCTTTTTTGTAGGCCATGTGTTCGGTTGGGGTTGGCCGCCTTGCTCAGGTGAGCGGGCGGCGGGTGACTAGGTGTGTGGGAGGTCAGGTCGGCTGGGGACCGCAGAGGGTGGGCTGATTTCCAGGCGCCCCGACATTCGGGGGGGTCGCCCTGGATCAAACCCAGCTGTGCGGCAGGCAAACGCCTCTAGAGTTTCTTTTCCCTGTGACTGACGTGCTCCCGACAAAAGCGGCAGTACTTCTTCTTCTCGAGCTTGTACGCAGCCTTGAGACGCTTATGCGTCGTGTAGTTGCGGTTGCGGCACTTGGTGCACTCGAGAAAGACGTATCGTTCCTTGACCTTCATGGTGGGGCCTTGTCGACGGTTGGTTGGAGGAGGGCGGAGCGCTGGGGGCAGGTGGAGGGTCGCAATGTTGCGCTCCCCACCATTCCCCTTAAGTGATTGCTGGGGAACGCTCCGATCCCCAACAACTCGGTCTCATGCCGATTCGATCTATGGCTCGACTACTCGAGGACCTTGGTCACGACACCAGCGCCAACCGTGCGGCCGCCTTCGCGGATTGCGAAGCGCAGCTGCTCTTCCATGGCGACCTGGGTACCCAAGGTCACGCAGAGCTTGACGTTATCACCGGGCATGCACATTTCTGCGTCGCCCATCAAATCGGCTGCTCCGGTCACGTCCGTGGTACGGAAGTAGAACTGGGGGCGGTATCCGGAGAAGAACGGCGTGTGACGGCCACCCTCATCCTTGGAAAGAATGTAGACCTCGGCCTCGAACTTGGTGTGCGGGGTCACTGTGCCGGGCTTGGCCAAGACCATTCCACGAATCAGCGCCTTCTTGTCCACACCGCGCAGGAGTACGCCGACGTTCTCGCCAGCGCGGCCTTCGTCAAGAGTCTTCTGGAACATCTCGACACCGGTACAGGTGGTCTTGCCAATTTCATCGGACATGCCGACGATCTCGAGCTCATCACCAGTGTTGACGATGCCTCGCTCCACGCGGCCGGTTCCCACCGTGCCACGACCCTTGATCGAGAAGACATCCTCGATGGGCATAAGGAAGGGCTTGTCCACGTCACGCTCGGGCAACGGAATGGCACTGTCGATGGCGCCCATCAATTCGATGATCGAGGCGAAGGCTTCGTTGCCTTCTTCGTAGCCGCCAGCGTCCAGAGCATTCTGGGCGGCGAGGGCCGAGCCGCGGATAATGGGAATGTCATCACCGGGGAAATCGTACTTGCTCAAGAGCTCGCGGATTTCCATCTCGACCAGCTCAAGCAATTCGGGGTCGTCCACTTGGTCGACCTTGTTCATGTAGACCACGATGGCGGGCACGTTCACCTGACGGGCAAGCAGGATGTGCTCGCGGGTCTGGGGCATGGGACCATCCGCAGCGGAAACCACCAAGATCGCGCCGTCCATTTGGGCGGCACCGGTGATCATGTTCTTGACGTAATCAGCGTGACCCGGGCAGTCCACGTGGGCGTAGTGACGAGCTTCCGTCTCGTACTCCACGTGTGCTGTTGAGATCGTGATCCCGCGAGCTTTTTCCTCAGGGGCCTTATCGATCTGGTCGAAGGCCATTTCCTTGGCCAAGCCGCGGGCCGCCTGGGTCCGGCAGATGACGGACGTGAGCGTGGTTTTACCGTGGTCGACGTGACCAATAGTGCCCACATTGACGTGATCTTTGTTGCGTTCGAAGACTTCCTTGGCCATCTGAATAGGTCCTTGCCTAGTGGGCCGCAGCCCGGGGTTTTACTTGAAGGTGTGTTAAAGATGCCCTGCAGCGACAGGCTACAGAACGGTTTTGACGCACGACCGAGGCCATACGTCGATCAGCGGGACTTGCGTCCAACTGACCTCCCCAAGCCCGGAGGATCCCAGGCATGGGGTGAAGATTTGATGTTGTAAAGAATTCGCTGCCCCTAGAGGGTGACTCTTGTGGGGCATTGAGGGGGGATGACGAGGAAGGGGTGGCTGTGGAGCTGCTGATGGGATTTGAACCCATGACCTCTTCATTACCAATGAAGTGCTCTACCACTGAGCTACAGCAGCTTGCCGTCCTCGCCAAGCCCAAGAGGGCATGTGGCGAGGGTGCTCGTCAGATCACGGGGACTTAGGGGGGGCGCTGGTCGGTTGGACCAGGCAGCGCGGCCCATCGCAGTGAGGGGCCGGGAAAATGGAGCGGGTGGAGGGAATCGAACCCTCGTGTACAGCTTGGAAAGCTGTCGTTCTACCATTGAACTACACCCGCCGTTGTTCGGCTCGCGGGCGTCCGATGCTTATGGCGCGCATAAAGCTCGGTCCGGGGGAACTGGAACCTCGAGCCGGATTGCGGTGGTTGCCTTGCCCTGGCCAGTGGCCGAGGAGCAAGCCCCAGGGAATGGTGGGGAGAACAGGATTCGAACCTGTGAAGGCTGAGCCATCAGATTTACAGTCTGACCCCTTTGACCGCTCGGGAACCTCCCCCCCTTGTTCTCTTCGCTCGTGACCCAGGGGCCAAACAGCAACCCGCGTGAGCGGGCAAGAGTCCTGGCCGCGATCGCAGCCAGGATATGCATCCGGATCGGGAGACCGGTTCTGGCGCGCTATGGTCCTCTGCCCGGCGCATGCGCGCACGGATCAGGGGCCCACGGCGCTCCCGTGTCATCCTCGTGATCGGTTCTAGTTTCCAGTGAACGTTAGGCCAAGCCAGGACGCAGGGTCGCGCCGCTGGAGCCAGCGGCGGGACTCGAACCCGCAACCTGCTGATTACAAATCAGCTGCTCTGCCAATTGAGCCACGCTGGCAATGCAGCTCGGCTTCCCCTCCAGACACGCCGAAGATGCCTCACAGAGGCCGCCACGACGCATATCGCCTTTTGGGGAGCGAGTAGAATAGGGAAGGACCTTGCCCCGTCAAGGGTTTAGGGCTTTTTTTTTCACCCCCAGGCCGAATGGCGGGGCGGTTGACTGCCCGGGCCTGGCTACCGGATGGCCGGGGAAGGAGGGAAGCAGTCGTCTCCATCTAGGAAACCCGCGCCGGCTCCGGCAGGCAAGCGCCCCGCGGCCACCAGAGGAGTTCTAGCCCCAGCATTCCCTGAAGAGAGTACAGTCGATGGGTATGGCCCCCTCCCTCCTCCTCATCCTAGCCCCTCTCCTTTTCTCCCAGGGAACCCCCTCAGGCCCCCCTGCGGGGGCCCGCAGCCCGGCAATCGTCTCGATCGATGGGGCCTGGGCGGCTTCTGGAGGGGTGCTTTTCCTCAGCGAGGGGGCTGGGGGCCGACTTTTTGGGTACTTGGGCGGAGATCCAGGAACGCAGCTGATTTCGGGCACCCGGGCGGGAAGCGCCGTCGACCTTGCCTTCCAGAGCGCGGACGGGGGTGGCCCCCTGCGCCCGGGGCTCTTCAGCGGCACCTTTTCAGGGGCCAGCCTACGCGGGACCTTCGATGATGGTTCGGGACCGGTGCCCATGACCCTCTCCCGCTTCAGTGGGTCCCTCCTGGAGGAACACTGGCTCCTCGTGGATGCCGGGGGCAGCGGGGCCCAGGTAGAAGCAGCCCGCCTGTCCCGCGCTGGGCACTTTTTCGGGGGCGGCTTCCGGGGCCTGGAAAATTGCGATTTTCTGGCCTGCGGAGGAATCATCGACGCTTGGACCGTGACGGGGATCTCGCACCTGATCGAAACCTCCTCAAGCGGACCCTGCCCCACCTCCTCCACCCTGACCGGCACATTGGATGGGGCGACCAAAATGCTGAGCGGCGCCCTCAGCACAAGCGATTGCGCAGGAACCACTCTAGGCACATTCCTGGGAGGCAAGGGTGGCCTGACCCAGGGGACACACATTCAAGAGGTCTTGGAGCTCATCACCGATTTATGCACTGCCCTCGAAACCGAGTCCCCCACCGCCATCGATGCGTTTCACACGAGCTATCTGCACGACGGCCGTACCCGGGCGGACTTTGCCGCTGAGTTTGCCAATTGGTTTGCGGACTACCACTCACTTGAGGCCACAGTAGTCCTTGAGCGCATCATCACCATCGACGACGGGGAAATCGTGCCCTTCCTCAGCGGCCCCAACCGGCTCGATTGGCAGTTGAACCTGACGGGCATTCCCAACGCTGGAAGTACCCGGGAGATTCTTCTCGATTACGCTCCCGCCCCTTTCGACGACGGGGCCCATTACCTCGGCATGGAAGGAAGCCGCCGAGTTTTTGTGGGCAACGATGAGCTTGTCCCCTTCTCACTTGACATGCCCATCGCCGCCGGTGATGGCGCTTTCAACAACTACGGCATTTGGCCCTATGGAGTCCACGGCGGTAACCACCCCGAAGGCCACGGAGGAATCGACATTGAATTCGCTGGGGGAGCCAACACCTTGGCCGTGGCGGACGGAGTGATCCTCTTCCTCGGCCCCAACTCCAACTTCCCCGCGCGCTACGACATTTTGCTGGAAGCGCGCCCAGGAGTGGTTGTGCAGTACGACCACATGGGCGCCCCGGATCCCGCAGTCTTCTTGGGAGCCACCGTAACCCGCGGCCAGGTTTTGGGATCCGACCCTAATCCAATCCATGTGCACCTAGCCGTCAGGGCTGCTGGCGAAACGACCTGCCCCACAGAGCACTTCACACCCGCGGGCCAAGCAGTCTTCAACTCGCTCTGGTCCAACGCATCCTACCGCGAAGAACTAGTGGAGCCCCTGCGCTGCAATTCTCTTGGGTCGAGTTTCCCCCTGACAGCTTCGCGCTCACGGATCACAGGCTCGCTCTCCGCCGCACAAATCGAGTTCACGCGACTCGATGCCAGCACCGATGCAATGACCTATAACCTGCTTGACGGAACGGGAACGGTTTTTGAATCGGGCATCGTTTCTCACCTGCACACCGCATCCTCCACCTCCGAACTCGACCTAACCCCCACCAGTCCCGCTGGACCCACGCGTTTCGGACTGATGGACATCGTTGGGCCCGACCTCTGGATTGACTGGGATACCCTGGCCCGCCCGGCGAACCTGTCGGGCGCTTCGCACTATATTTTGGACTGAATAGGGCGCCAGGCAAGCCCCGATTACTCCGGGGGTGATTCCATTGCCCACTAGAGTCGCGCTTTCTTCCCTGGGCGGCCCGAAGGAGCCGTGACTTCTGAAGACGGAGGAGCCACCCTCCAGGGTTCAGATCTCGCGCAGCTGTTCCGCGTGAAACTCAAAAGCAGCACGCACTTGCTCGAGGGAATCCCCGCCGTACTTTTCCAAAAACACTTCCACCAAAGCCAGGGCTACCACCGCCTCCCCCACCACCGAGGCGGCGGGGACGCTGGTCACGTCGGAACGCTGGTAGGTGGCTTGCTTGGCCTCGCCGGTTTCCAGATCCACGCTGGGCATTCCCTGGCGCAGGGAGGGAATGGGTTTCATGGCGGCGCGCAGCACCAGGGGCTCGCCAGTGGTCAAGCCACCTTCCAAGCCGCCGCAGCCGTTGCTCGGACGGGCGAAACGCCGGGGGGATCCGGCGGGCGCGGGCACGATGGGGTCGTGGACTTTGGAGCCGGGCAGGCGCCCGGCCTCAAAGCCCAGGCCGAACTCCACGCCCTTGATGGCGGGGATTGAAAAGAGCGCCGCACCCAGAATCGAGGTCAAGCGGCCGGGGCCCGATTGATAACTGCCCAGGCCCGGGGGCAAGCCCAGGGCGCGCACTTCAAAAATGCCACCTAAGCTGTCGCCGTCTTTCTTGGCTTGGTCCACGCGCGCAATCCAATCCCCTTCGAGGGCGGGGTCGAGGCCGTGAAAGGCTGAGGCCGCCCGTAGCTGATGGCGCTGCTCGAAGTTCTGGGCCCAGAGGCGAGTCGGATCTGGTGCGGGAGAGGGGATCCCCCCCACCTCAAGCACATGGGCAAAGACTTCGATGCCGAACTGACTGAGCACCTGCCGGGCCACCGCTCCCGCCGCCACCCGCGCCGCAGTTTCCCGTGCAGAGGCGCGCTCGAGCACCGCGCGGCCATCCCGGTGGCCGTACTTCATGCAGCCCGCGAGGTCCGCATGACCTGGGCGTGGAGCTTCAACCGGAGGCAGCTGTTCGATCACCGCATCCCTGTTGCGCACCAAGAGGGTCAAAGGCGAGCCAAGGGTCACGCCACCCTTGAGACCGCTGAGGACCTCCACTCGGTCGCGCTCGATCTTCATGCGACCACCGCGGCCATAGCCCTCTTGGCGGCGGGCGAGCTCTGCATCAATGGCCTCCACGTCGAGAGTTAGGCCAGCGGGCAGGCCTTCCAGGATCGTGCACAGGGAGGGTCCGTGGGATTCGCCGGCGGTTCGAAAGGTGAAGTGTGTCAAACCGGTTGAGACTCCAAGGGGGGAGGCGTTTCCCGGTTAGCGCACAGCGCTACGCAGGGAAGAGGGGCGGTAGTGGCCCGCGGGAGGTGGAGGCGTGCTCGGCGGGGTACCGCCATCCGGAGTCTCGCCGGCTTGACTCGCCCGATCGGATCCGGCCGATTCAGAGGGAATCGTCGTGGGCCCGGGGTGGGGTTTGATCTCGACCCAATCCCCATTGGTGGGGCCGGGAGAAGCTTCGGGCTCAGGGGAGCTGGGAGCTGACCGGACAGCTGGTGCTTGGCTCAATTCCTTGAGGCAACCCACCACACGCTCCTCCAGTCGAGCAAAGTCAAAGGGCTTAGCAAGCACGCCAAGAACTTGGGGCAGCGAGGTCAAACGCTCTGTTGTTTCCGCGTTGAGATAACCGGAAACCACCAGAGTCGGGGGCAGAATGCCCTCTTCGGCAAGACGCGGCAGTTCCACCAGGGCGGATTCGGCGCCCAAATCCAGGTCCGATAGCATTAGGTCGGGCTGACCCAGGGCCAAGACTTCACGGGCTTCCGAAAAGGAGTGGACACCTTGCACGGAGAACCCACGCTTGCTCAAGAACCAGGCCAGGAGCTCGACGATCCGCTCGTCGTTGTCGACGATCAGAATGTCGGCACATCCCCTAGGTTCATTCTCGGAAGGCTTGGGTTCCGGAAGGGGATTGGCGCGGGCGGGGTCGTTGGCTTCTGGATCGCTGATACTCATAGGCACTCCCCCACAATAGGGCTGAAATCTCGCGGTTCAATCATCGCCGCCAGAAACCTTAGACAAGCGTCCCAAGACAGGTCAGCAGCGCCCGGGCAAAGCCCGGCCAGACCCGCCCCTAGAGCGCCTCGTAGGGCGTCACCTCGTCGAAGGGCACTTCAACCTGCATGCCACCCATTTTGCAAACCACCAGCCCCCGCTCTCGATTGATCTTGTGGACCTGCACGCGCTTACGGTACCTGGGCAAGTAAACCAGGGACCCCTTCCGCAGGCTGTCGATGAATTCCATCCGCCGCTGGGTCAAGGAAGCCCCGGAGAGGTCTGCCTTGAGGGTGTCGAGCACCTCCCCCATGGCCTTTTCCTGATCGCGTCCCAATTGGGGCAAGAGGGTCCGGGCCCGCTGGACCCCCCTGAGGGCCTCCCGCACCCGCTCCTCCAACCCCTTTTGGGCCTCGGATTCCAGCTGCTCGTTGCGCCGCTCGACCTTCTCCTTTTCTTCCTTGAGGGCCCGGGCTTGCTCACGCACCTCATCGTGCTGCTGCTCGGCACCTTTGCGCACGCGCTCTGCCTCGACCCGCGCCTCGCGCACATCCCGAAACAATTCGTCCAATTCCCCGTCCTTGCGGATGGTCAAGGCCTCCGCGCGTTGCAACACGTCTTCGGGCAGATTCAACCGGCGAGCAATCACCAGGGCATTGGATTCCCCGGGTGTTCCCAACTGAATCCGATAACGCGGCGCCAGAGTCTCCAGGTCGAATTCGGTGCAGGCATTTTCCGCGCGACCGTGGCGGTAGGCAAATTCTTTGAGGCGGCCGATGTGGGTCGAGCAAAGAGTGGGAGTTCGCCGGTTCAACAGGTTCTCTAACACGGCTGTGCCCAAGGCCGCGCCCTCTTCGGGATCCGTGCCTCCGCCGAGTTCATCCAATAAGACCAAACTGTGTTCATCCGCCAGGGCGAGGGCGCGGCCGATGCGCGCAAGGTGGCTGGCAAAGGTCGACAGGTTTTGGCGGATTTCTTGTTCGTCGCCGATGTCCGCCAAGACTCGATTGTAGAGCGGCACGGTGCTGCCCTCGTCTGCGGTTAGGGGCAGACCCAAACGGGTCAAAAGCGCAAACAAGCCAGCGGTCTTCAGAGCCAGGGTTTTACCGCCGGTGTTCGGCCCGGTGATGATCAACATGTCAAAGTCCGCACCCAGGCGTATGTCGATGCCTTGGACCTCGTCGATCTCGCCCCGGGCCACTTGCTCGATCAACAGGGGGTGCCGGGCATTGCGCAGGGACAAGGCTGAGGAGGCAGCCAGGTCTCCGGGGAGCGAGGGCACATGGGCATCGTGACGCCGGGCGAAACGTGCGCCGATCACCGCCAGCTCTAACTCCCCCAAACCTCGGGATAGGCGGGCGATGGCGGGCTTGTGGTCCAGCACGCCTTGGGCGAGTTCCAGCAGAATGCGCTCTACCTCTCGGCGCGCGTCCCCGCGCACTTCCGCTAAGCGATTGCCCGCTTCAATGATCTCGCGCGGTTCGATGAAGGCGCTCTCGCCACTGGCAGAGCGATCGTGCAGGATGCCACGCACGCGCCCCGAGGATCGAGCGCGCACCGCTAACACGGAACGGCCACCACGGCGGTGGACGGAACTATCGCTGAGCACCGCGCGCACGTTGGTGCGTCCCATGACCTCGCGCAGGCGCGCACTGATGAGCTTCTCTTGACTGGCCCCTTCGCGGCGCAGCCTGGCCAACAGGGGCGATGCGTCCGAGCGCAGTAGACCCCGGTCATCGAGGGCTTCATCGAGTCGCAGGTGC
The DNA here is from genome assembly GCA_028823345.1 of Planctomycetota bacterium. GTDB lineage: Bacteria > Planctomycetota > UBA1135 > UBA1135. Next base: position 11,054 of record JAPKBR010000001.1, on the reverse strand, counting down.
AGACTGGTGAGGGTCGGAGTTTTCTCCAGCAAGTCGAGCCACAGTGGCAACTCGATAGGGTTTTGTGCCCCAGGCCCCGAGCGCTCTCCCAGCCAGGATTCGATCCGACCACGTGCCTCGATCAAGTCGCGCAAGCGTGCGAGTGTCTTTTCGTCGAACCCTCGCAGCCCCAGATCAAAAGCGGGCACCAGATCGGTCAGTCCCGCCATGGGCGGTTCCAGATTGAATTCCGCCAAGGCCAAGGCTTCGCGCACCCGGCCCAGGGCTTCGCGGGCGTCGGCGGTGGAGCGTGGGGCGAGATTCCGCAACATGCGTCGGCCCAGACTCGAAGCGGCTTCCCGGGCGTACATTTCCAAGACCTCGTCGAGTTCAAGCACCTCGGCGGCAAAGTCCTCGCGACCAAGGGCGGGGCTGGGACTGGGAACGGAGGTGCTCATGGGACTGGAGTGCTCATGAAATGGGGATGCTCATAGAACTGGGCGTCAACAAGCCCACGATACAGGGTTTTGGGCGCTGGGAACCATGGGCTTAGGAGTTGGTTCATTCGGGATCCAAAAACTCTTGGCCCGATGCATCACCTCCCTCTGGTTCCATTGAGCCACCTACTGCTAGAATCCTCAGCGCGAAACCGCCGGTTCGTTCCCTCACCGGCTCCGCACCCCCCCATGAGTAACCCCCAATCAGGCCGATTCGAAACCCGCGCGATCCATGCGGGCCAGCCCCACGAACCCGTCACCGGCGCAGTCATGCCGCCGATCTTCATGACCAGCACCTATGCTCAAAAAGCTCCCGGGGTGCCAGTGGGTGACTACGAATACAGTCGCTCGGGGAACCCCACGCGCACAGCGCTAGAGGCAAACCTCGCCGCCATCGAAAGCGGTGCTCGGGGGCTGGCCTTTGCCTCTGGATTGGCCGCCAGCCACACCTTGATGGCACGCCTGGAACCGGGAGACCATGTGGTGGCCGGGGACGACCTCTACGGGGGAACCTATCGCATCTTCACCAAGGTTTTTGAGCGCTACGGCATCAAGTTTACCTTTGTCAACAGCGGCAACCCCGAAGAGGTCGCCGCGGCCATGACCGACCGCACGCGCTATGTGTACGTGGAAACCCCGTCGAACCCACTGCTGCGTTTGACCGACATCGCCGCTTGCTCCAAGATCGCCCACGATCACGGAGCACTGTTGGCGGTGGACAACACCTTTGCTACTCCTTATTTGCAGCGGCCCATCGAACTGGGTGCGGACATCGTTCTGCACTCCTTGACCAAGTACCTCGGTGGACACTCGGACCTTGTGGCCGGGGCATTGGTCACAAGCACAGACAAGGTAGCGGACGAGTTGGCATTCCACCAAAATGCATCGGGAGGGATCCTGGGCCCGATGGACAGCTTCTTGGTTCTACGCGGAATCAAAACCCTCGCCGTCCGCATGGACCGACATTGCACCAACGCCATGGCCGTGGCGAAACACCTTGAAGCGTCGGACTTAGTGGACAAGGTGCACTACCCGGGACTCGAAAGCCATCCGAGCTTTGAGCTCTGCAAGCAACAGATGCGCGCCCCCGGAGGCATGGTCAGTTTCGAACTCAAGGGCGGCGTGGCCGCAGGCGTTGCCTTTGCCACGGGTACCGACATCTTCACCCTGGCGGAATCATTGGGTGGGGTCGAATCCCTGGTGGAGACTCCCCCGTCCATGACCCACGCCTCGATCCCCGCCGATGTTCGTCACGCAGCTGGCTTGATGGACGGACTTGTGCGCCTTTCCGTGGGCATCGAGCACGAGGCCGATTTGCTAAGTGATGTGGACCTGGCCCTGGCCAAGGTCGCGCGCATCTAGCGCCGGAACTCCGGGGCTCAAGCCCGATTGGGCGATTCCCCATAGCCGCCGAGCCACTCACCCCGAGTGCTCCAGAGGCTCGGCTCAGGATCACCCTTGAGCGTCGCGCGCAGCCCCTTGCCTGCGGCGTAGACCAGGAACATCAAGATCCCGAAGGGCCGGGTCAGGGACGACCAGTGGTCGCGCACCAAGGACACTCTTGCCTTGGTCAGAAGGGTCTCCTTGCGCACATCATTCGGGGCGCTGGCGCCCACCAGGTGCATGATCGTGGCGTTAGGCGTGATCGCCGGCTGGACTCCAAGAGCACGCGCACGCAGGCAAAGATCCGCTTCCTCGCCGTACATGAAGTACTTGAGGTCGAAGCCCCCCAGGGCATTCCAGTCCTCCAGCGAGATCATCAAGAAACAACCAACCACGATGTCCACATCGCGCACGGAATCCCGCTGAAACCCAGGCATGGACTCGGGATTGAAAATGCTTGAGTTTGGAAACATCGCCCGCAATCCGAGTGCCATACAAAAGGCGCTCCAGGGGGTGATCCGATTCCAACAGGACGCTGCGTTCAAGGACCGATCCCTAAACACCGTACGCCCGCCCCAAATGCGCGCCGCTGGACGCTGCCGAGCAAACTCCATCAAGTGATCAATGGCCCCGTCGAGGACTTCTGTGTCCGGGTTGAGCAGCAGGAGGAACTTCCCTAGCGCCCCCTCGGCCGCCATGTTGTTGGCCTTGGCAAAGCCCAGGTTCTCATCCGAACAAATCAGCCGCAAGCGACCCGCAAGCAATGCCGCCTCTTCACGCTGAAAAGCCTCGAAGGCCTCGAAGGAACCATCCCCTGAATCGTTGTCCACTAGGATCAACTCAAAGTCCGTCGCCGATGTTTCGGCAAACACCGTGCGCAAACTAGCGAGGGTCAGATCCCTGGTCTTGTAGTTGACCATCAGGATCGAAAGGGTGGGAGTCATGCGAGTTTTGAATGCCAGTGACGTGGGCGCCGGCATCCACCAGTACCACTACTAGAAGGGAGAATCAGGAGAGGTGGGAGGCGGTGCCTTGGGGGGCGCCGGAGTGGGACGGGCCAAGGGTTGCGATTGTTGAGCCTTAGAAGATTCCTCGGGGGCGGCCTTGGGCGGAGCCTGTTTGCCCTGGTCCTGGACGGCGATGCGTTCGCGCATACGGCTGCCTGGTTTGAACTTGACCTGCCGTTGGGCGGGCACTTCCACCGGGGCGTTGGTGCGCGGATTACGGGCGATGCGAGCCTCCCGGTGCTTGAGCTCGAAAATGCCAAACTCGCGAAACTCAATTCGATTGCCCCCGGCTAGGTCCCCGATGATCATGTCGAGCAAAGCCTGGATCACGTCCCGCGCGGCGGCTTTGGTCTGACCGGTCTCCTCAGCGATACGCTGGACGAGTTCCTTTTTGGTGGTGGTGGTCGAAGCAGATGTCATGGTGGCCGGAGTTGCGGGGGAGCTATCCCCTCGGGTGAGAGGAGTTGATACCGTGCAATCCCTTGGGGCGCAAGGGATTAGGTCCGTCAGAGGGCCCGGGGAGGCACTGGTTGGAGCCGCTTAGGCCAGACCTAACCCCTTTACTGGCAACAAGTTAGCTCCATTCTGGGAACCATTCAGCCGCAGACCGAAAATTTGCGAGGCCGGCGGCGGCGCAACCCTAAGCGGAGACGGGACTTAGGTCGAAGGCGGCAAGTCTTCCAGCTGCAGGGTGACCGGGCCATCGTTGACCAATGAGACTTCCATTTTGGCCCCGAATTGGCCGGTTTCCACGGTCATACCCGCGGCCCTCAGGCACGCAACAAAATGCTCCACGAGAGGCTCGGCCAACTCCGGCGGAGCGGCCTGATCAAAGGAAGGACGGCGCCCCCGGCGACCATCGGCTGCCAGGGTGAACTGACTGATCACCAGGGCTCCGAGCCCCTGATCCAGGGCGCTTTCATTCATGCGGCCCTCTTGATCTGGAAAGAAGCGATAGGTCGCAAGCTTCGCCGCTAGGCGCTTAGCCTGCTCCGGGCCATCGCCACGCAGCACACAAAGAAGCACCATCATTCCACGCCCCACCCGACCAATAATTTCTCCATCCACTTGAACCTGAGCGGAGTTGCAACGCTGAACGATGAGTTTCATGGGGAGAGCCTAACTGGGAGTGGGCCAAGAACACTGGGGCGAAGCCAGCTCATTCCTCGGGCAGACTCTCGCGCAGACGGGTACCCGCCACCTGGGCGCGCAAGCCCTGGATCAATTCCGCAAGTTCGGTCCCCTTCCCCTCCCCCGCCACCTGCACCACACGGTCCCAAGCCTCCGCCTGGACCAGCGGGTCTTTTGACACGAGCAATAAGGCTTCCTGCACCCGCGGCAAACTATTCGTGGGATCCGCGCGAATCGCAGCGGAAACCGCCCAGAGGGCTCCGTCTTCATCCCCGCTCTCGCTTCTGGCTACCGCCAAAAGAGCCAGCCGCCGGGGACGCTGGTGGGATTCGCCCTGAAGCCGATCCAAGATTTCGAGGGCACGCTCGGGATCCTGCGCCCCAAGGTGGAGGGCGGCGAGGTCCAAGGCGGCGGCCACCCGATCCGTGTGCCGCACCCGGGGATCCCCATCGCTCGCAATCAACCAACGGGCCAAGGCCGCGGGGGCAGCTGGATTGCCCTCCTGGGAGAACATCCAAGCCTCCAGACGCCGGGCTCCCATGTGGCCAGGATGCGAGGCGAGGCAATCGGCCAGGGACTCCTTGGCACTGCGCCAGCGATACCGCTCGTCCCCCTCCAAGGCCAACGCGGCCAACCCCAAACGGGCATCTGCGCAGTCTGGATCCAAACCTATGGCCTGCTCCAACAAGGCCTTGGCTTGCTCCCTATTTTCGGTCAAGCGGGCGGCCAAAATCAACCACGTGGGCCGCGGATCGCGCTGGGCAAGCAAGAGCGCCGCGGCACCCAGGGCCTCCGCCTCCCTAGGCGATCGCTCAAGCAAGAGATCCTGCCGATAGGTCAGCAGGTCAAGGTTAGTGGGATGGAATTCGATCAGTCCGGCGAGTTGCTGCAGCGCTGAATCGATCTCGCCGGCCCCGGCATCCCCGCGTGCTTGGACAAAGCCCTCACGCGCCTCGGGGGAAAGGTCGTGATAGGGACGCTGCCAACCCACCACCCAAGCCTTGGGGGCGGAAGCGCATGCCACGAAAAGTCCCACGGCACCAAAACAAACCAAATGCCCCAAGCGCAAGCGAATCCCCATCACGGCAACTGCACGGGTTCGTCAAAAGCCAGGCGGGCCCCGCGTTTTTCCGTGCCGTCGGGCGTGCGCCAAAACGCATCGCCCTCAGCGATCACCCGCACACTTTGTAAGGCCGGATTGATCAACACGGTGATTTCCTCGAAGGCGCTCAACTGCCAACGATCCAACTGCCCGCCCACTAGCTCGACATCTGCCGAAGGACGGGGCCGGGTAACTTGCAAGAGCCCTTCGGGTTTAGTCTTGGCTGTGCGCAGGAAGAACTCATCATCAGAACGCACCACCAAGTGATCCAACAGCCCATGGGGTCCCTCGATCCGAATGCGGTCGGCCAGCAAGGTCGCCGGTTGCAAGAAGGCCTGGGTCCAGGGACTAGGCACCGGTTCCGCGGCCAAGTACTCGGGGTTTTGCCCCAGGGGCGCAGGGGCCGGCTCGGTCTGAGGCTGGGGCCCGGATCCGGCGGAAGGGAACTCTGACGCTTTTTGGGGACCTCCCCCACAACTGGCCAAAAGTGCCAAAAGGACCAGTCCAACGGGGCTTTGATGCATGGGAGGTTGGTTCATAGTGGCAGTTCTCTTGGTGACAATGGTTCTGTACGGCGTCTCTGGACAGGGACTCCCTAGCCTAAGTATCGGCAACATCCAAGGTTCAACGCAAGCCACAGGCGAGATAGGCTCGATCGCGCACACCGCTGGCCCGTTCCCGGGCACGCTCGGCCCCCACAAGCAGGGTAGCGTCGAGGGCAGCGGGGTCGGCTAGGTACTCTTCAAAGCGTGCGCGGGCCGGGGCAAAGGTCTCTTCCCAAGCCTCGATCAGGCGCACCTTGAGGTGCCCGTAACCGGGTGCGTTCGCGCCACCTTCGCGAATTTTCTCGCGCCATTCATTGAGCTCTTTGTCTTCCAAGAAGAGTGCCAAGAAATCCACCAACAAGACCCCCGCGGGGTCTTTTGGTTCGGAGGGGTCCCGGGAGTCGGTCAAAATCCGTCCGACGGCTTTCTTGAGACGTTTGCCCGTCTCGAAAATCCAAAGGTCGTTGCCGTAGCTCTTGCTCATTTTCTCTCCGTCCGAGCCGGGCACCTTGGCCAGGGCATCGGTCTCGGGCAAGCGGTACTCTGGGCGCACAAAAACCTGACTGTCAAAGGCCGCGTTGAAATGACCAGCCATGTCCTGGGCCATCTCCACGTGCTGCACCTGGTCCTTGCCCACGGGCACGATGGTCGAGTCATAGGCCAGAATATCTGCAGCCATCAGGATCGGATACGTGAAGAGCCCCACCGAGGGCTTGATGCCCTTGGCGGTCTTGTCCTTGAACGAGTGCGCGCGCTCCAGCAAGCCCATGCCCGTGACGCAGGACAAAAGCCAAGTAATCTCGGTCACCTGAGGCACATCGGATTGGCGAAAGAACACCGCTCGCTTGGGGTCAAGCCCCAGGGCGAAGTAGGTGGCTGCCATCTCGCGCACGTTCGAGCGCAAGGCTTCGGCGTCCTGTACGGTGGTCAATGCGTGGTAGTCCGCAATGAAGAAAAAGTGCTCACCGTCCTCCTCCTGGGAGGCCACGTGCTGGCGAATGGCGCCAAAGTAGTTGCCCAGGTGCGGTCGGCCACTGGGCTGAATGCCGGAAAGGAAAGTAGTCATGGGATTGCCTCGGGCCCGCGGTTCGGGGGCATTGGATAAGCAGGCCCATAGTACCTATCCAATGGCCCAGATCCTTGCATCCTCGGGTCCACCTCGCGAGGATGTGACAACCATGGCGCGCCTCCCCCGCAATCGAAAGCCCCCGACCACCCGCTCCCTGCGCGGCTTGGCCATGGCTTTGCTCGGGTGCCTCGGCGCTTGCACCGCCCCTGGCCAAGACCTCCACCTTGCGCCCCTTTACACGCACATGTCCCTAGCGGGAGGCGACAGCGCCATCGAAGCCCTGGGGGGCGCGGCTTTGGCCCGCTGGGATCAAGAGACCAAGCGGCTGGACTATTGGGCCCTGCGCCCCCTTGTTTCCTGGCAACGCCAGGGCGAAGGGCGCTCTTTCGCTTGGCTCTTGCCGCCCCTGGGTCAACGCTTCGAACGCCCAGAAGAAACCGTACACCAGTTCCTGCCGATCCTGCGCCATGCGCGGCAGTATCCGAAGGACAAGCCCAGCTCCTATCAGTTCCTCATGTTGCCCGGGATTTACCTGGCGCGGGATGCGGACGGGGACAAGAAGAGCGCGTTCTTCGTGTTCTATGGCGACACGAAGAACTTCCTCAGCTTCGACTCGGCCAGCTGGATTCTGTTTCCCTTTTACGCCCGCTTCGAGCGAGCGGGACGCACGACACACAACGTGCTCTTCCCGGTGATCCAATGGTCCGAAGGGACCGGGGGGAAATCCTGGCGCCTTTGGCCCCTGTATGGGGACCAGGGCTTTGAGGGCCGCTACCGACGCAAATTCTTCCTTTGGCCCTTCTTCATGTGGCAGACCAACGATCTGCGTAAGGACGAAGGTTTGCACCAAAAGACCTACTTCTTCTGGCCCTTCTTTGGCCTAACGGAGCGGGAAGAGTCCCGCAGTTGGACGGTCCTGTGGCCCTTCTTTGGCTACACCAAGGATGACCGTTCGGGCTTTTGGGCCTGGGACGGTCCCTGGCCCCTGATGGTCTTCCAGGGTGGCGACCCCGAACGGGCCGTGCGCCAGCGGGTGATCCCTTTCTACTCCTACTACAAGGGCGAAGGCCTGGAATCCACTTGGTATCTGTGGCCCATCGTCAACCTGCGCGAGGAAACCTACAAGAGCCACCACCGTACGAGTTTCTCGGTCTTCCCATTTTGGCACGCCTGGAATCGCACGGATTCAGCGGGCCGCAAGTCTTCTTGGCGCAAGCTCTGGCCCCTGGTGCGCAACGCTAGGGATGAAGCCGGGGACACGGAAATGATCGCGTGGCCCGCGCTCAACCCCCTACGCCATTACGCCTTTATCGATGAACACTACACCTGGCTGTGGGAGTTCTACACAGCAGAGCGAGCCTTTGATCAGGTACGGGTGCGCACCTGGCTAGGGCTCTATCGCGAGGAAAGCGACCGGCACGAACAGCGGCGATCCCTTTCGGTGCTTTGGGCACGACGGGACTATTCCGATGAGGGCTCGGATGTGCGCGAGGTCTCGCTCTTAGCCGGCCTGATCCGCTGGCGCCAATCAGAACGGGAGGGGTTTGAACTCATGCGACCCTCCTTCCCAGGCCCTGGCTGGCCTGGAGATCGGGTTCCCAGCAGTCGGATGCCCCCGGGGATGGATACCCAGAGCACCGGACCGCAGGCCCCCATCCAGCCGCTCCCGATCCAGCTGGAGGTCAACCCCGAATTGGAAACCTCGCCATCCCCGGAGGTCTCGGCCCCCGATATCGTGCCCCCGATTGACTAGGATCTCCCTGTGAATCCCGATTCTCTCCCGTCCTGGTGGCCCCTGTTCATGACCGTGCTCTTTGCCGCAGCCATGAGCCATGCGATTTGGAACAGCAATGGCCCGCGGGCATTGCTGGAGGAAGCTGGTGCCCGGCTGGTTCTCTTAGCCGCAGTCTTTGCGCGCCTGCATCACCTCCCCAAACGCCGGGGTTGGCTCTTGATCCAAGTGCGTTCCGCCGCGATCGGCAACCTGCACGTGATCTCCCTGGTGGGAGTTTTCATCGGAATGATCTTCGCCCTGCAAGCGGGCATTGAGCTCGCTCGTTTCGGACAACAAGATCAGATTGGTCCCCTAGTGGCCGCAGGAATCGCGCGGGAGATGGGCCCTTTCATCACCGCTCTGGTTTTGGCTTCGACCTATGGTTCGGCCATGGCGGCAGAGATGGGCACCATGTCGGTGTCGGATGAACTCACCGCCTTGGAAGTCATGTCCATCGACCGCATCTCCCTTTTGGTGCTGCCCCGAGTGGTGGCTCTGGCCATCGTCTGCCCCGCAATGACCGTCATCAGCGACATGGTCGGCATCATCGGCGGCGGGTTTGTGGCCAGCGCACAGTTGGGGGTTGGTTGGGACTTGTACCTAGACTCGGCCTTTTCTTCATTGTCAGGCCTGGGTCAAACGATCCCCATACCAAAGGACGTGTTCGGCGGCCTGTTCAAGTCCTTCTGCTTTGGGATCGCAGTGGCCTTGATCTCTTGCGCCTCGGGCATCTCCGCGAGAGGTGGTGCCCTCGGCGTCGGACGCGCCACCAGTCGCGCGGTGCGTGACGCAACGATCACAATCATCGTGGCCAACTACTTCTTGACCTGGATGATTTACCGATGAGCGGCGACAGGTCAGCACCGGTAGTGCGCATCAAGGACTTGCACAAGTCCTTTGGTGACTTGCATGTGCTCACGGGCTTGAACCTTGAGGTCCACGCGGGGGAATGCCTGGGCATCATGGGCGGCTCGGGCACGGGCAAGTCCGTGGCCCTGCGCCATGTAATTGGCCTGATGGAACCCGACTCGGGCACGGTAGAGGTGTTTGGAAAGGAGGTCGCCGCCCTCAGCGCCAAGGAGCTGCGCGCCCTTAGACGGCGGGTGGGCTATGTGTTCCAAGAAGGCGCACTGGTGGGCTGGCTGACCGTGGAGGACAACTTGGCCCTGCCCCTGCGGGAACAGGGCAAACTAAGCGAGTCCGAAATCCAGGAGCGAGTGGCGGAAGCCCTCGAAACCGTGCACGTGGCCGGCGCAGGCAAGAATTTCCCCGCCGAGATTTCCGGCGGCATGAAGAAGCGCGTGAGCATTGCTCGGGCCTTGATCACGCGTCCGGAACTGGTCCTCTACGACGAGCCCAATGCGGGGCTCGACCCGGAAATCTCGCGCTCAATCAACGCCCTCATGCGCGAAGTCTCGGACAAGCTAGGGGTCACCTCCCTCGTGGTCGAGCACCGCATCGAATGCCTTCAGAGGGTCGCGGACAGGGTCCTCTTCGTCCACGAAGGTAAAGTCATGGTGGACGAACCCACCGAGTCCTTCTTTCAGCCCAGTCACCCGCGGCTTCGAGCATTTTTGGGCTATCAACAGGAACCAGCACGATGAACAATAAAATCAACAACGCTACCAACAACGCAGTGCTCGGCCTCTTCTTCGTGGGAGTCATCGCTGTCCTGTCTTGGTTCACCCTGTTCCAAAGCGACTTTTCCATGGGCGGTGAAACCGGCAAGGCCACAGTCTGGTTTGCCAACGCCGGAGGCTTGCGCTCCGGCGACCCCGTGTTGGTAGCTGGCGTTCGCTGGGGAAAGGTAGAGAAAGTGGCTTTTGACGCCACGATCAGTGCCACTGAGCGCCGCATTCAAGTGGAACTCTCCCTCGATGCGCCTGTGCAGCTTTTTACGGATCACGCCATCACCATTTCCGATGCCACGGTCTTGGGTGGCAAGAACTTATCGATCGAACCGGGCAGCCCCATCAGCCAACCCTTCGAAGGCGAGTGGATGGGAACCACCCGCCCGGATGTCCTTTCGACCCTAGGCTCCGTGCTGGAAGAAAACAGGGAAAGCCTGCGCGAGGCGGTCGACGGCCTGGCCGAAGTCGTCCGTAATATTCGGGACGGAAAAGGAGTCATCGGCGCTCTGGTCACCGACGAGGCCCTACGCCAATCCCTCGGCGATGCGGTGAGCAGTGTCGAGGGCACCTTCTCCCAACTAGAGGAGACTACCCGGCAAATCAACCTTGGTGAAGGCACGATCGGTCGTTTGATCTTTGATGCGGCCCTCGCCCAACGAATCGACAACGCCAGCGCCAGCATGGAGATTCTCTTGGCAGATGCCCAGCAGGCCATTACTGAGGCCCGCGAGGGCAAAGGCACGATTGGAGCGCTCTTGACCGACGAGGTCATGGCGGAGGACCTGCGCACCACCCTTTCGGATCTCGCAAGTGTGACCGCGCGCTTAGCAGACGGTGAAGGCACCATCGGTAAATTGCTCACTGATCCCAAGATTGCGGAAGACATCGAAACCTTGACCGACGCCTTGGCCAACGTAGACGGAACCCTAGGCCGCT
>JAPKBR010000049.1 GCA_028823345.1 Planctomycetota bacterium | reverse complement strand
AGGGTAAACACACATTCCACATGTGGCGTATGGGGGAACAAGTCCAGAAGTTGCACCTGGGTGGTACGCCAGCCGAGGAATTCAAGGCGCGCGAGGTCCCCCATGGCCGCGAGGGGATTGCAGGAGACCAGCACCATGCGCCTGGGCTTGAGTGCGGCCAGTTGCGCTGGGACTTTGGGGTGCAAACCCGCCCGGGGTGGATCGATCAGGATCACGTCCGCTTGGGGCAAAGTCCCCTCTGCGCTCTCTTCCAAGATCGCACGCACATCCCCGACCCGGAACTCTGCGTTCAGGATCCCATTGGCCTCTGCATTGCGCCGGGCGTCCTCCACTGCGGCTTCGACGGTTTCAAAGCCCAGTACGCGCACATCGCTTTGTTGCTTGGCGAGGCAAAGGCCGAGGGTGCCCGCGCCGCAATAGAGATCGAACAAGACATCCCCACTCTTCAAATCCGCGGCCTCGCGAATGCACTCCACAAGGTGTTCCGCTTGGGGGGTGTTGGTTTGGAAAAAACTGGTGGCGCTGATTTCAAAGGTGCAGCCCGCGAGGATCTCTTCGATGACTCCGCTCCCGTGCAAGACTCGTTGCTCCTCGTGGAAAGCCACCTGCGCAGACCGCGCTTGGATCCCCTGGACCATTGTGGTGATTTCGGGATGGGCTTCAAGCAACGCGGCCGCGAAGGGATCGATGCGCTCGGGACTTTCCGTCTCCGTGACCAAGTCCACCAAAATCTGGCCCGTCTGATACCCCTTGCGCACGACTAGGTGACGCAAGAGACCCCGGGCTTCTTTCACGTCCCATGGGTCCAGGTTTTGCTCCAGCGCCAGCCGCCGGGTAGTGTTCAGGATCGCCGCCGCCTCGGGAAAAGCGATGCTGCATTCTTCGATGTCGAGCACCTTGTCCCAGCGCCCAGGCACGTGCAACCCGAGGCCGAAGTCCGCCACGACCCCTTCTCCTTCGTGCTCTTCAATCCAACGGCGCGAGCCAAAGGTGAAGTCCATTTTGTTGCGATAGTGCCACGGGTCGTCCATTCCAATCATCGCCCGCACCTCGGGCTTGACGACCAAATCAGACTCGGCGATGGCTGCCTCAAGCCACTCTTGCTTGGCCTTGAGTTGCGCTGCATAGCTCACCCCTTGGAACGAGCACCCACCACAAGTGCCCGCGTGGCTGCAGCGGGGTTCGGTGTGCTCGGGGCCCTCTTCGAGCACCTCCAACAGCTGCCCATCAAAAACCCCGCGTCCTTTGCGCAGGAGCCGCACGCGCACCCGATCCCCGGGGGCCGTGCAGCCCTTGATGCGCACGGGAATGCCCCGGACCTCCCCCATGATGTGGCCCCGGGGGCCGAGACCCTGGGCTTGGGCCTCCACTTCGTCCCCTTTTCGGGGAAGGCGTTCAGCATTTGCTTGGGTGTTGTTGCTCATCAGGCCAGAAGGGTATCCTGATCGGAGGATGATGGGCAGGGCAAACCAACAGGAGTCGGGACAAGGAGACTATGGCACGGGCGCCTGGATTGCCCTCGGCTTAGGGCTGGTGGTGCTGCTGGGCCAGTTGGCCACGCGCTCTCAGTTTCTCATCGAGGACTCGTTCATCGCATTTCGCTATGCGCGCAACTGGGCCGAGTTGGGCCTGGCCACTTGGAACCCGGGGGACAACCCGCCCGTGGAAGGGCACAGCACCGTACTTTGGGTCTGGCTTCTGCGCGGGGCCTATGCATTTGGCTTCAGCTTGCCCACCGCGGCCCAAATCATGGGCGCCTTCTTTGGCTGTGGCACGGTAGCCCTGCTGCACCGGTTCTTGGTCCTGGATCTGGGCTTGAGGCGCACGGCTGGCGCCCTTGGAATCGCAGCCCTAGTGCTGCATCCGCCCTTTGTGATCTGGTGCAGCGGCGGCTTGGAAACCAGCGCCCATACCTTTTTCATGTTCTTGGCCGTACGCGCCCTGCTGCAGGAGCGCTGCGCCTCCGAGGGACGCTTTGGCTTGACCGCGGGCCTTGCGAGTGTGGCGCTCATCTGGGTCAGGCCCGAGGGATTCTTGTGGGTAGCGGGCATCGCCCTAGCGGTGTTTTTGGGCACCCGGCTGCGGCCCCTCTCCGAACGCCCCACCCGTTTGCGCTGGTCCCTCACCCTGGGCCTTAGCTTGGCCGGACTGCTGATCCTTATGCTCTGGCGCCACTCCCTCTATGGGGCTTGGCTGCCGAACACTGTGGCGGCCAAAAGTGGAATCAGTGGGGCGGTCCTTGCCCGCGGCTTTGACTCCACCGCCAGTTGGGCGCTCTTGACTCTGGTGCCCCTGGCCCTTTTGGTGCTCGCGCCTTTTTCCCTGCGCGGCCCCCAACGCTCGGGCCTTTTGACCTGCTTGATCCTGTGCGCCGGAGGAGTGGCCTACAATATTTTGGTCGGCGGCGATTGGATGCCCTACTTCCGGTTCCTGGCGCCGATCAGCCCGTTCCTTTGTGCAGCCCTAGCCATTTCCCTGGGACACTTGCCCGGCCGAGGTGCCTGGGCACCGGGCCTGCCCCTAGTCTTGATCGGTGCGCTGCCCCTGACCGGCGACTTTCAACATGGAATCGTGCCCGAAAGCGCACTCCGGACTTTGAACTACCGCTCCTTTGACCAGAGCAAGTTCCGCAGCGAGCGGGCCCAATTCAAGCGCAGCGCCAAGAACCTGGAGAGTTTCCGCGCCATCGGCCGAGCCCTCAAGGCCCTCTATCCCCCCACAGATTCAATCGTGATGGGCGCAATCGGGGCCATCGGCTGGGAATCGTTCATGGTGGTCCATGACCGCAATGGACTGGTGGATCCCGAGGTCGCCCACCTACCCCACGCCACCGAATCCCGCCCCGCTGAATCCCGCAGTGCCGGCCACGATCGTCGGGTTCCCCGGGCTTGGTTCTTGAAGCGCAAGCCCACGGTTCTCCAGGCCCTGATCGTGCCCCAATCAGCACTGGAAGAGGATTCTCCTGCCTTCGAAGCCGCCGTGCGAGCCAGCGCGCGCATCGTCTTTGGTCAAGACCCGAAGGGAGAAGCGCCCCTGCGAAAAGCGGTCATCCCGCGAGTACGCCCAGTGCCGGCCCAGGTGGATTTCCCCCGGGGCTACGCTCTTTTGGTCTGGGAATACACAGAAGACACCCAACGGGCCCAAAGCTTCTGGCAGCGCTACGGATACTGAGGTTACTCAGCCGAATCCTGCACCACGTCCTTGGGCCAAATATCTTTCTTGGCATCCGGGTGGGCCACGTAGGACCCATCGTTCTCGGGCATCGACACCCCCGCCCGATCTAGCGCGGTGTAGAGCCCCACGGCGATCGTGTTCGCCAGATTCAAACTGCGAATGCCATCTTGAATCGGCAGGTACACCCGCCGTGATTCATTGGATGCCAAGAGATCCTTAGGCAAGCCCTTGGTCTCGGAGCCAAACAACAGCAGGTCATCCCCATGGAAATCCGTCTGGAAACAGGACTTGCCCCCGCGCGCACTGAAGAGCCGCAAGCGTTCCTCCAGGGGCCGCTCACCGTCACGCCCCAGGACCTCTAAGCAGTCCTCCAAATTTGGATGCCGCACCAAATCCACCATAGGCCAATAATCGAGACCCGCCCGCTTGAGATACCTGTCTTCCAGGGAGAACCCAAGGGGCTCCACCAAATGCAGGCGCACCCCCAGCGCAGCGCACAAACGCGCCGCACAGCCGGTGTTGTGGGGGATTTCTGGGTGGACCAAGACGACTTGCATGGGGCGAAGAGGATACCCTGCTGCCATGCCCGACTCCCTCAACAGCTACGAAGCCCGCGTGCTGGGCGTGCTCGTGGAAAAAGCCTTCACCACTCCCGATCAGTACCCCCTGACCCTCAACGCCCTGCTCAACGGCTGCAACCAAAAGTCCAACCGCAGCCCCCTGACAGACTATGTGTCAGCAGAAGTGACCGTGGCCCTCGGCGGCCTGCGCTTCAAGCACCTCGCCGGCGCCTCTACCGGCGGTCGTGCGGAACGCTGGCGCCACAGCGCACTGGAGCACTTTGGCATCAGCGAACGCGCCCTCGCAGTGCTGGCAGAATTGCTCCTGCGAGGCGCCCAGGCCCGGGGCGAACTGCGCACCCGCGCCTCGCGCATGCGCCCCATTCCAACGCTCGATGATCTAGCCGAGACCCTGGGCGAATTACAGCA
Source organism: Planctomycetota bacterium (assembly GCA_028823345.1). Classification (GTDB taxonomy): domain Bacteria; phylum Planctomycetota; class UBA1135; order UBA1135. Next base: position 19,204 of record JAPKBR010000049.1, on the reverse strand, counting down.
GGAGGGCCTTGTGCAACGAATTGGACCTGCGGCAGGCTCGCGCGCCGAGCGCTGGCAGCAGTTGCTCAGTGAGGAAGCACCCGAACAAGCAAACCCTGTCGCAAGCGCTCCCGTGGGTTCAACCCCTCAGCTCCAATCCGCCAACGGCCTAGAGGAGCGCGTCACACGCCTGGAACAGCAGCTGGCCCAACTGGCCCAACAACTGGGTGCTGAACTGGGAGGCGGGCCGAGCACGGCCCCCACCACCCAGACGCCCGAATAAGAACTCCCGCCAATCGAAAGGAATCACCACGGCGTTCGTGTTTTGTTAGGGTGCCTGGCATGGCCACCCAACCCCACCGAGACCTGCGCCTCGCCCCGCGCACCCGGCGCATTCTGCACTTGGATGTGGATGCGTTTTTGGCTTCGGTGGAGCAGGCTCTGCGGCCGGAGTTACTGGGCAAGCCCGTGATCGTGGGTGGCGCTCCCGACTCGCGGAACCTGGTCATGTCTTGCTCTTATGAAGCGCGCGCCATTGGTGTGCATGCGGGCATGCGATCCAAAGACGCCGCGCGTTTGTGCCCAAGGGCGATCTTCTTGCCGGGCAACTCCCAAGCAGCCAACGCCAAACGCGCCCATATCGCGCGCATCCTGCTGGGGATTTCTCCCCGGGTCGAGATTGCTTCCATCGACGATTTCTTCATCGACTTGACCGGCAGTGGGCGGCTTATGGGCTGCGCCTTTGATGTGGCGGCAAGGATCAAGGGTAAGATTTGGGCCGAGGCCGCCATGCCGGTCACGATTGGCATTGGCAGCAGCAAGCTGATGGCGCGCATGGCGGGCAAGTTAGGCAAACCTGGCGGCGTGGCCGAGATCCTTCCGGGCCACGAGCGGGCTTTACTGGCTCACTTGCCGGTCCAGCATCTGCCGGGGGTTGGGCAGGTGATTCGGCGCCGCCTAGAATCCTTTCGTATCCAAACGATTGGGCAGTTGTCTCTTGTCTCGCGTGAAGTGCTCTTCAGCACTTTCGGCACGGCGGGCCTGACCCTTTACGACCGCTCCCGGGGAATCGACCTAGATCCGGTAGAGCCAGAATGCAGTATCGACGGGAACGGTCAACTTTGCACTCGGGCGCCCAAGTCCATTCGTCGGGACAGCACCTTTGAGCCCGAGGAAGGGCGCACGGAACAGATCGAATCCATGTTGGCTTGGCTGATCGACCGAGCTGCGGGGCGCATGCGCGAGCATGGATTGTGTGCTGGGTCCCTAGAAGTGCGGCTGGTGTATGTGGATACCCGTACCCCGGCCCAACGGCGGCAAAACCCGCGCAGCAAGGGGCTTTCCGCCCGCAAACCCCTTCGGCCCGCGACCCAGGACACCGCCACCCTCTTCGATCATGCCCGCACTCTGTTGCGCAGCCTGCCCCAGCGTCGGGCCTTGGTCAAACGCATCGGCATCAGCCTGTTGCTGCTGCGCAAGAGCGCGGGGCATCAAGGAGAGCTCTTTAGCGCGCCAAGCGAACACATTGAAGCCCAAGCCCCTCGAACCAGTCAAGGTGATCGCCAGGCTGTGCTCGACCGCACCCTCGATGACCTGCGCAAACGTCATGGATTTGGACGGGTGCTACGCGGAAGCAGCCTGCCCTTAATGGGAAATCACGCCCTCGACCAAGACGGGTTCGTGCTGCGCACGCCATCCCTCAACCAATGAAACCCTGCACGAAAAAACCGGAGCCCCTCACAGATAGGAGGGGCTCCGGTATTCCGAAAGGATCAAAGTCCTTACTAGTTCGCGATACCGTACTTATCGGAGCCCTCAAGGGCCTTGGCGATGGCGTCGATGGTCACCGCGGGATCGCAATCCACCGTGACAATCTTCGTTCCGTAATCAATTTGAATATTCTCTCCGTCAATTTCCAATCCTTTAGCCAGTGCAGACCGCACGGCCGGGGGGCAGCCAGCGCCTCAGGTCATTCCGGAGATTTCAAAAGAAACCGCGGTGGCGCTGGTAGCATCGGCGGGAGCCTCAGTGGGGGGAACGGAATCATCAGAGGTGCCGCAAGCGACAAGTCCAATCGGGCTGGCAAGAAGTGCGAGCAGAAGTGCTTTTTTCATGGGTCTGTAGTGTTATCAGGATGGATCAGACGGATGGTGAGGGCACCGAGAACTGTCGGGGGAGACACCAGCCAACCGAAGAGGTGGTCCATCGTACCCCTCAAGCCCAGCCGGAACTCCGCCAAGGAACTGTAAAAGCCCACCGCAGACCCACAATAGCGCCACCAAACCCCAGGGACCGGGATCTCCCGCCATCGGAATTGTGTCCAAGTACGAGGAACTGCCCAGGTGGCTCACGCCTGCCGATATGCTCCTGCCATGAGAATCGAGTGCATTGGCGGAGGCCCGGGTGGGCTCTACGCGGCGATCCTGGCCAAGAAGAAATTCCCCGAGGCCCAGATCCGGGTCAGCGAACGCAACAGGCCCGACGACACCTTTGGCTGGGGTGTGGTTTTTTCGGACGAGACCTTGGGGGCGTTCGAGGAAGCGGACCCGGAATCCTATAGCGCCATCACCGCTGCCTTTGCCACCTGGACCGACATCAACACCTGGCACAAGGGCACCTGGACGCGTTCCACGGGCCACGGTTTTTGCGGCATGAGTCGCAAGCGCCTGCTGCAAATTCTGCATGCGCGCTGTGAAGAACTCGGGGTGGACCTTTGCTTTGAAACCGAAGTGGATGTGGATAGCCTTCCGGAAGCGGACCTGATCATCGCCGCCGACGGCATCAACAGCACCATCCGTGAAAAGCACACGGACATTTTCAAGCCAACCCTGGACTGGCGCGAATGCAAGTTCACCTGGCTCGGAACTACCAAGCCCCTTGACGCCTTCACGTTCATTTTCTTGCCCACGGAACACGGGGTCTTCTCGGTTCACGCCTATCCGTTTGAGCAAGGTGCCAAAACCCTCTCCACTTGGATCGTGGAATGCCACCAGGACACTTGGCGCAAGGCTGGCCTTGAGGGCTGCTCGCAAGAGGAAACCGCCGCACGCATGCAGGTCCTGTTTGCGGACTTCTTGGACGGCCATGAGCTCTTGGTCAACGGATCCATATGGCGCACATTCCCAACCGTGCGCTGTGAGCGTTGGCACACGGGCAACATCGTCCTGATCGGTGACGCAGCCCACACGGCTCACTTCTCCATTGGTTCGGGCACCAAGCTAGCCATGGAGGACGCGATCTCCCTGATCAGCGCCCTCGATGCCAACGGAACGGACGACATTCCCGCCGCCCTCGCCGCTTATGAGGACGAACACCGGGTAGACACGCTCAAGTTGCAAAAGGCCGCGCAGACGAGCCTTGAGTGGTTCGAAAATGTCGACCGCCATGTGCAACTCGAGCCCCTGCCGTTCCTGTTCAGCTTGATGTCGCGTTCCAAGCGTATCACCTGGGAAAACTTGAATCTGCGCGACCCTGACTTGATCGATTCCGTGCGCGAGAACTTTTGGGCCAGCCGCAACTTGCCCCTTGAGGACGGTCAACGAGCACCCGAACCCATGTTCGCGCCCTTCAACCTAGGGCCTCTGCGCCTGCACAACAGGGTCATGGTCTCCCCCATGTGCCAATACTCCGCCACAGATGGTGTACCCGATGATTGGCATCTTGTGCACCTAGGCTCACGCAGCGTGGGCGGAGCAGGACTCGTTATGTGCGAGGCGACCTCCGTCGCGCCCGAAGGTCGCATCACTCACGGCTGCACGGGAATCTGGAATGATGCACAAGCCGCCGGATGGAAACGGATCGTGGACTTCGCACACCAGCACTCATCGGCGGCCATCGGCTTGCAGATCGGACACGCGGGACGCAAGGGCTCCTGTAGCCGGCCCTGGGAGGGCGACCGTCCCCTGACCGATGATCAGGCTTGGGACACGATTGGCCCCACACCTGTCCCCTTCCGCAAAGGGAGCCCCGCCCCCAAGCAGATGCAACGGGAAGAAATGGATTGCTTGCGGGATCAGTTCGTCGCCGCCGCCGTTCGCGCCGATGATATGGGCTTCGATTTGCTTGAGTTGCACATGGCCCACGGCTACCTGCTCTCCAGCTTCCTCTCCAAGGCTGTCAACCAACGCAGCGACGAGTACGGAGGCAACCATGAAAACCGCATGCGCCTGCCACTCGAAATCTTCGATGCCGTACGCGCGGTCTGGCCCTCCTCGAAAGCCCTACTTGTGCGCGTTTCGGCCACTGATTGGATCCAGGATGAGGGGCAGACCATCGAAGAGACAGTCCTGTTTGCCCGCGCCCTGAAAGAGCGCGGCTGCGACGCCCTCGACCTTTCCAGCGCCGGCAATGTGCTCGAATCCGTCCCCGACTATGGCCGCATGTACCAAACGCCCTTCGCCGAGCGAGTGCGCAACGAAACCGGCCTGCCCACCATCGCCGTGGGCGCAATCCTCGGGCACGATCATGCCAACACGATCCTCGCCGCCGAACGAGCCGACATCATCGCCTTCGCCCGCCCTCACCTGGTGGACCCAAACCTGACCCTGCAAGCAGCGATTCACTACGGCCATAAGGACACGCCCTGGCCGAATCAGTATCTGGCGGTCAAGCCCCGTTAGGCATTCGAGCCGCCACCCTCTTGAGCGGGCTCTTCCCGCTCCCCGGGGCCAGGTCGCTCAGCGCCGGTCGGCGGCGCCGGGATCGTCTCCAGGGGCAAGTCGCGAGGCACAAGTTTGCGCCCTTCGAAGGCGGGATGATCAAGGGGGTAGCGAGTCGCACGGAACATTGCGTTGCCATTGCGGGGGCCACCTCCACCTCCACCTGCGCCACCCGGGGGGCCGCCATCGGGGCCAGCACCATCGGGAGGGCCACCATCGGGAGGGCCGTCACCGGGAGGGCCCTGACGCCGTCGACCGTCGGGCGGACCACGCCGAGGACCCTGCCGCCCATCCCGTGGGCCACGGCGCCCGCGCGGGCCCCGGGGACCTCGGGCGCCGCCCGCCCCACCCTCGCCAACTTTGCGACCGACGGGGCTGATGAATTCCCAGATGATCTTGCCTTCGGCGTCGGTCTCGATGATGCGGCCACCTTCACCATCACAGACCAGCAATCCACCGCTGGGAAGGACATGGGTGCCTGAAATGTGACCGGAGTAAAGGTCCTCTCTGTTGGGCATTGTCCAACTGCTTTGCAGTGTGGCCGAAGGGAAGCGCTGGTTCGTCAAGGGACCAAAAACCCCCTCCCCATTGACCGGAAGAAGGAGTATCTCCACGCTGGAGAACTTGGCATCAGGGCGACTTTCACCGTTATTGAAAATCGAAAGGGCGGGCTGCCCATCCACTCGGGTCCAACGCGGATCGTGTTGGCCGAAGAGGGTGCGGTCCGTGGGGCGGCCCTGGTGAAATTGCTCCGGGTTACCCACCCGCCAAACGAGATCGCCCCCAACCCCTTGGCGACCGCCGCTTGAGGTCTTGGCTTCGGCGGTGCTGGTGGAGTGATCGATCACCCAAACTTCACTGAAAGTCCGCAGCGAAATCGCGATTAGGTCGAGCCCCGCATCGTAGGAAATTCCGTTGGTGTGCATCCAGTCCGCGCGACCTCGAGCACGGCCTCCGTCCTGATCGTCGTCAGCATCCCCACCTGCATACCCCACAGCGCGCAGGTTTTTCTCAAGTTCCAGTCGCTCCTTCTTTTGCTCTTCGCTTTCCGGTTGGACTGCAGCAGCGGTGCCGATGTTGATGTTGACGCGCCTAGGATGATCGGCCACCTTGCCAAAGTTGGCGCGCTCGGAATCAAAGTCCTGAACCAAGTGATCAAAAGCGTGCCATTCCCAGACGATTTCCGCGCCCTCGGGCCGGGTGGGCTTGAGTTCCAAAATACTATCCACCCACAAGCCCTCCGGGCCCACGCCCTCGGGATCACGCCCCCCATAGACCGTATCTCGCCGAGACTTAGCGCTCCAGACGATCGCAAGAATGTTGCCATTGGGCAGTGGCTCGATGTCGTGGTGCAAGCGTTGCTCATCCGTGCACAGCTCGTACTCCCAAAGCAACTTGCCCTCCCAGTCGAGCTCCACAATGCGGCCCCCTTCGCCGCCCGCAGTCATGGCAGACTCGGACTCAAACTTCTCGCAACGGATGAGGTTGCCGTTATCCAAGAGATAAACCGAGTTGCCCGGAGAGTCCTTGCGCTCCCAGGAGTGCACCGCCCGACCTTCGTCATTGATCAACCAAGTGATCCCTGAATGCAAAGGCGCAAAGAGCGTGAACCCTGGGGTTGCGCCTGGCTCACGAACCTGCACCCCATGGGGCGGACCCGGGGGCCGTTGAGCCCTTGTGCGTTGAGGCTCTTCGGCCTCTTGTGGCTGGGCCTGGGAAGGGAGAGCCTGAGGCGAAGAATTCGCGGGACCCGGATCCTGACAAACCAGCGGCAAGAACAAAGCAAGGGAGATCATCATCGAACCAGCTTAACTGCAATTGCTTACGAAAACCCGAAGACTCATCACTCCCTCACCACCGAAACAAGCCCACATAGCCCACCCCGCCACTAGCACAGCTCCCTACCCGAGCCTATGCTGGCCTTGGAAACCCCGCAAAAAGCCAAGACCATGAACTCCAATACAAACCGAGGGACCGCACGGCAAGCCCTTCGTCCATTCATCATGTTTGTGCCCCTGGTTCTGGTCTTGCTCGGACTGTCCCGGATGGGCCTCGTGATCTGGCAGTGGGAGCGCGTGAGCGCCGTGGGTGGAGTCGGGTACATTCTGCTCCAGGGCTTGCGCTTTGATCTTGTGGCCCTGGGCATGATGCTCGCCCTGCCGGCGATTCTTGCGCCGCTCCTGTTTGCCTTTCGGCGCACATACGGCATCGCCGAGAGGACTCTTACCTGGATCTTGGCGCTCGAATTTGGGCTCTTCCTGAACCTTGAGTTAACCACCCCCTCCTTCCTTGAGGAATACGACACGCGGCCGAACTATCTGTTTGTTGAGTACCTGAAGTATCCGAAGGAGCTCCTGTCCACCCTCTGGGGCGCGTATCCAGCCCAATGCATTCTGATGGTGATAGGTGTCCCCATAAGTATCTGGGCCGCGCACCGCTTCCTTCGACGTGGCACCGGCCTCGCTGGACCACTCCACCCTCTCAAGGCAGCGAGCCTTTCCCTCATCCTGGCCCCGCTCTGCTTCATCAGCATTCGCTCAACCCTCGAACATCGTCCGGTGAATCCCAGCACGGTCTGCTATTCGTCGGACGCAATGGTGAACGCCCTTCCACTCAACTCGCTCTACTCGGCGACCTATGCGATCTATGAAATGCGCAAGAACGAAGGAGATGTCAGCCTTGCCTATGGGAAGCTTCCCGCCGACGAGGTGCTGGAGCTCGTCCGTCGCGATTCCGGAATCCCGGCCAGCGCGTTTTTTGACCCTGATATCCCCACCCTTCACCATCAAACGAGCGCGCAAACCCGGCAGCGCCCGCTCAACTATGTGATCATTCTGGAAGAAAGTCTCGGGGCCGAGTTCGTGGGAGCTATGGGCGGCCTGCCCCTCACTCCACACCTAGACCAGCTGATCGAAGAGGGACTTGCTTTTGATCAACTGTATGCCACGGGTACCAGGTCCGTGCGCGGGATCGAAGCGGTGGTGACCGGCTTCTACCCCACTCCTGCCCGCAGCGTGGTCAAACTGCCCCGCTCTCAAAGGGGCTTCTTTAGCGTGGCAAGCTTGCTCAGCAACGAGGGCTACGCGACCTCCTTCATCTATGGGGGCGAATCGCACTTCGACAACATGGGCCGTTTCTTCACGGGCAACGGCTTTCAAAAGGTGATCGACCAGACGGACTACGAAGATCCTCTTTTTGAAGGCAGCTGGGGTGCGTCGGACCAGGACTTGTTCCGTCGGGCTCACAAGGAGTTCGAGGCTCTTGGGGACAAGCCCTTTTTCAGCTTGGTGTTCTCTAGTTCCAACCACTCTCCCTGGGAATTCCCCCTGGGGGATTTTGAACTTCACGAAGAACCAGCAGCTACCCGCAACAACGCGGTGAAGTACGCGGACCATGCCCTGGGAGAGTTCTTTGAAATGGCCAAGAACTCGTCCTACTGGGACAAGACTGTGTTCTTGATCGTGGCGGATCACAACTCTCGGGTGTACGGCCCGGCCCTGGTTCCGGTGGAGCATTTTCACATCCCCGCGGTGTTCTTGGGGGGCACAATTACGCCAGGGCATGTGCAGAAAATTGTGAGCCAGGTAGACCTTTTGCCCACGGCTCTCTCCCTGATTGGGCTTGATTCGGATCACCCGGCCCTCGGACGGGATTTGACCAATCCTGCGGTCCGCGCCCTTCCGGGTCGAGCCCTGCTCCAGTTTCATCAGACCAACCTCTTCCTTGAGGAAGACCACGCGGTTGTACTGCGGGCCAACATGCAGCCTGGACACTTTCGCTGGACCGGGGACGAGCTTGTTCCCTCGGAGCCCCGGCTTGAGTCCACGCGCCGAGCCCTGGCCCATTCCCTTTGGCCGCAATTCGCCTACCGCGAGGCCTCCTACCGCCTGAGGTAGGCCCGTCCCCCATGTTCAAATCTCGCGGAAGCGTATTCGGTGCCTTGGCCGCCAGCCTTTTCGGCATCAAGCTTGTTTCCATAGTGATCGTGGGGCAAGCAACCACCCGCATCCTGCCCAACCTGTGGGTTCTGTTCCTCCTGGTGGCCCTGGTTCAAGCTGGGCGCCACATGCGAGCCGGTTCTCCGGATCGACCCCAAAGGCGCAAGACCCTCGCCCTACTTTTCATTTCAGGCCTAATGACCACCGGCTTCATCGCCGTGGTCACTTGGGTCGATCATCAACTTGCCCAGCGGAAAAACGTCGGGGTTTTTGACGATCCTCACAAAGTCTGGGCCGCCCGAGGGTTGGTGCTCGGTGGACCTAAGATCGTTCGCCACGGCAACCAGAACTCTATTCCCGCAATTAGCCTTGCCTTTGACCGGGGCGCGAAGGGGGTCGAGGTGGATGTGTTCTTTGAACCCACGTTGAGCAAGTATGTGGTCTCCCATGACAGGCCCTACAACCTCAAGGACGGCACCTTGTTGACCCTGGGGCCGCTGCTTGATGCCCTAGGCGAGCGAGGGCATTTTTGGCTCGACTTCAAGAAGCTTCGGCACCTCGACCAAGACCAACTCCGCGCCGCCATCGCAGAGTTGGAAAACCTGACCGCGCGTGGGGACCTCAAGAGCCGATTCTATGTGGAAGGAGAAGACCCGCTCAACCTGCATGCCTTTCAACAGGCCGGCTTCCACACGATCTATGACACCCACCCGCTGCCCGATTCAAACCCCCTGACGCCCCTGGTCAGCGATCTCTACAAGCTCATTTTTTACTTCGGAAACCACACGGTGATGGGTATGAACAGCGGGGAAGGAGACCGCCTGATCTACGGCTCCGAAACCCAACGGGCCCTGCGCCATGTACCCATGTTCATCTACCATGCGCCCGATGACGAGCAACGGCTGGGCGAGTTGCTGGACTCTTCGGATGTGCGCGTGATCCTGGTGGTCGACCATTCCCTCGATCGCTACGGCCTACGGGGCAGCAGCCAGCAGTAGGCCCCAAGCCGCGTCCCCTCCACCATTCGCTCGGGACTGTGGAGCCCCCCACCACACCAACACCCAAAGGGCTTAGCCCAGGGGGGGTTCGGGTTCTGTTAGGGTTCGGCCCATGTACGCGCCCCTTCGTTGCCACGGTCACCATTCCCTGCTCACGGGGGTCGGGGAACCGGCCAAGTGGCTGAAGAGGGCGGGCGAGCTGGGGGTGCCGGCGCTGGCTTGGACCGATGTGGATTCCCTCGCGGGGATGGTGGAATTCCTGGAGGCGGCTCAGGGGGCCGAAGAAGGCAGCGGCGTCCAGCCCATCGTGGGCGCAGAGTTAACCGATAGCGCCGGACGGCCGGGACGCGTGGTGGCTTTGGTGGAAAGCGAGGTGGGGTACCAGAACCTTTGTCGATTGATCAGTCGGCGACGGCTGGGGTATGACCCGGCAGACTCGGATGAACCCCAGGAGGCTGCGCCGGAAAACTTTGACTTGGGAACAGCGTTGGTGGAATGTCAGGAGGGGCTGCTCCTCTTGGCGGATCATCCGCGGCTTTTGTTGGAACTTTCGGGGCGGGTGGAATCCCGGCGGCTCTTGGCGTTGCTTTCGCCAGCGGCGGGAGGGGTGCGGGGGTTGCGCGATCCACGGAAGCAGGCAGCGGGGTCACGGAATACCCATGGCAATCCAACCAAAACCAACCGGCGCACCGAAGAGTTCCACGCCGACGATCCAGAGTATGCACTGGACGAACCCAAAACCCCTCCCCCAGCGCGGCCCGTACCGGCCCTGACCATGCTCGATGCGGCGCGGGCCACGGGGACGGCATTGGTCATGGTGCCGGATGCCTGGCATATTTTGCCCGAGGAACAGAACGATCACGAACTGCGAGTGGCGATCAAGCACAACGCTTTGGTCAGCAACTTGGACTCCAATTGGCTCGCGGTGCAACCGGCGCATCTTTGCGCCGGCAAGGAGCTAAGCGAATGGGCCCAGAACATTCCTGATGTACCCGGGGCTTGGCCCCTAGACGAGGCAGCGCGGGCAGGAATTCGACGGGCGTATCCGGGACTGGATGGGGCCTGGAAGGAACAACCGACGGTGATCCAGCGCAGCTTACTCGTTGCCAGCCAGTGCCGCTATGTGCCGACCCTGGGCGGGGTGTTGTTCCCCAAGGTGCAGCTGGAAGAGGGAGAAACCCCCTATTCGCGGCTTTCGGGCCTGACCCTGGCGGGAGCCCAACGACGGTATCGGCCCTTGCGTCCCGAAGTTCTGCAGCGGCTGGAAATGGAACTCTCCACCATTGGACAGTTGGGCTTTGCACCCTACTTTTTGCTGGTCAACCTGATTGCGGATTTTGCTCGGGAGCAAAACATTCCCTGCGTGGGACGCGGTTCGGCGGCGGATTCCCTGGTGGCTTATTGCTTGGGCCTGACCGATGCGGACCCCTTGCGCTACGGCTTGCCCTTCGAGAGGTTTTTGAACCCCGAGCGCAGCGACCGACCAGATATCGATTTGGATTTCTGTTGGCGACGTAGGGACGAGGTGTTGGAACATGTGTTCACCTTGTTTGGTGCCAAGCGCACGGCGATGATCTCGACCCTCAACTGCTTTGGGTTGCGCAGCGCCTTTCGCGAAGCAGCCCTAGCCCACGGGATCCCCCCGGCGGATATCAATCCTTGGAGTTCGCGCCTGCCCCACTCTTTGGGCAGCAGCACGGATGAAGGCGAAGGGGCCGCAACGCCCAAGATCTTGGTCAACACCCCCCTGGCCCAAAATCCCATCGCCCGCGCCATGGCATCCATGCCCGAAGCACGCGGCTTTCCATTTGACGACCCACGCTTTCAAAAGACGCTTGCCTCAGCCGTGGGACTGCTCGACACCCCACGCCACTTTGGACTGCATCCGGGCGGCGTGGTGGTGGCACCGGGAACCATCAGCGCCACGGTGCCATGCCAACCCTCCAGCAAAGGACCCTTAGTTACCCAAATGAACAAGGATGGGGTCGAAGCCCTGGGGTTGGTCAAGATGGACCTTTTGGGCAACCGTGCCCTGACCACCTTGGATGATTGCCTCGGTTTTTTACGGGAACAGGGCCAGCCCATCGACCTAGAAACGATCCCCGAGGATGACCCGCACACGGGGCGCCTTTTAATTCGCGGGGAAACCATCGGCTGCTTCCAAATCGAATCCCCGGGCATGCGCCACCTCTTGCAGCAGACCGGCTCTCACACCATGGACGATGTGATCCAGGCGATTGCCCTGATCCGACCTGGACCGGCCCAGTGCGGCATGAAGGACGCCTACATCCGGCGCTTTCGAGGGTTGGAGGAACCCACCCCGCCCCACCCCAGCACTCTGGACCTTTTGCTCGATACCCACGGGGTGATGCTCTACCAGGAAGATGTGATGCGGGTGGCCGCGCGGGTGGCGGGCATGTCCCTAGCCGAGGCCGATCAACTGCGCCGGGCCTTGCAAAAGCGACGGCTCGATGACTTAGTCCCCCTGCAAAAACGGTTCATGGCGGGCACGGAACAAAACCACATCGGCCGGGAGGATGCCGTGGACCTTTGGCAGCGCATCGAGGGCTTTGCGGCCTTTGCCTTTTGCAAGGCTCATGCGGTGACCTATGGGCGCATCGCCTACCGCGCCGCTTGGCTCAAAGCCCATCATCCGGCGGCTTACTTGACCGCGTTTTTGCTGAGCGCCACCGGCTACTATCCATCCCGTGTCTATGTGGAAGAAGCGCGCCGTTTGGGGGTGCGCATCCTGGGACCCGATGTGAATCGCAGCGGGCGCGCATTCCAGTTAGAACGCAAAGGCACAGCCCTGCGAGTGGGACTGGAGCGAGCCCGGGGCTTGACGAGCACAACCCTGAACTCGATTCTTGCGGCACGACAAGAGGGCGGGCCTTTCCTTTCCCTGCCGGACTTTTTGGAACGCAGCGGGGCGCGTAAGGATGAAACCGAAACCTTGATTCAGGTGGGTGCCTTCGACGCCTTTGATCGCACCCGGCCCGAGTTGCTCTGGCGTTTGCACCTTTTGTTGAGCAAGCCGACTCGAACCCCCAAAGGCGCGGGCCTCGACCCAAAAACCCTGGCGGATTGCCAAGAGAGTGCTCTGACCCCCTTGGCCCGCCAAGCCCCTGGGAGCGGCTGGGATGGACGCGGCCTCGGGGTGGTGGCGGAGGGACTGAGCCCTGGCCAGGGCGCGTCTCTTTTCCCTGCACCAGCTCCCGATGCGGTAGTGCTGCCTGGCTTGCCGGGTCCCGGGCCCATCGAACGGGGAAAAGACGAGTTTCGCCTCCTGGGCCTGACCATCGATGCCCACTCCTGCCAGTTATTCCCCTGCCCAGGAGAGGAACGGCTACGCGAAAAGAACCCCGCGGGGCAGGAACGCCCGGCCCAAGCCAAGGGCACCTTTCACAGCTCCCAAGACGAAATCCGCCCGGTCAATCCCTGCAGCTGCGCCCAACTGCGCGCCAAGGTCGGAGCCCGCATTACCCTGCGCGCTTGGCCCATAGCCACCCGCCGCACACGCACTTCCAAGGGCGAGGTCATGCGCTTTTTGACCCTAGAAGACGAGAGTGGTCTGGGCGAAGTGCTGATCTTCCCGGACGTTTACCGACGGGATGGACATCTACTGGAACTCAACCTGCTGGTGCTGATCACCGGCGTGGTGGAAGACCAAATGGGCGCCTGCGCATTGCGCGCGGAACGCATTTGGTGAGGGATCAGGATGGGGAATTGCGCTTGTGGCGCAAGGCGACATTTTGACGCCCCATCTCACGCAAACGATCCTTGTCCTTGCGCAAATCCAAGCTGTGGGCTTTCGAGACCACGCTTTTCACGGACCGGCTCAACTGTTGGGCGATCACCAGGTTCGGGGTTTCGGCATAGACTTCCTTCAGCAGTGCCAATTCTTCCGGGGACCAACGCGGCATCTTGCTGGACAGGGGCTCCCCTTCCTTACGGCGCACAAAGGCCTTGTCCTTGGCGAGGCAAAGGCGCTCGGCCAAATCGCTGACATCTTGTGTCGGGCGCCCGAAGGCAATGGCCAAGTCTTCGTCCGTGCGGCTGCCGTACCTGCGCTTGAATTCCGCGATCTCTTCGGGGTCGAAAGGACTTGAAATTCGCTGCTGAGCCATCTTGGCAATCTGCTCTTCCAAGTCACTGATTGAGCGGGCCAAGACGCGCCCAAGGGCGATCACATCCGATGCGCCCAGGCACTCGCGCAGCAAGGCGACCTCCTTGTCGGACCAGGGTCCGGTGGTCAATGGCTGGTTCGCATAGAGGGCGTCGGCCGTGCGGCGAACGGCTTCCGGGGTGCGGCCGAGCTCGCGACCAATGGAGGCGCGGGTCCTATGACCATACAACTCGCGGAGGCGAGCTATCTCTTCCGTCGGCCACCTTCCGCGGCGCGGGGTGGCGGGAGGTTTTCCCCATCTAGGTTTAGGCATGCTAAACACACCGCCGAGGGCCACACGGGCAGGCAGCGGTGCGATAAAAGTGTATCAGAGTGAGAAGGATACAGCAGGAATCACCCCAGGTGGTGCCTCAGAGGGGATGGGATACGAATAGGCAACTCCCTACTGGAGCATCACGGGTGTGCCGAATGAGCGGCAAACGCCTGGCAGGGCCTAGGATGCCCCTTCTGTCGGGGTGTTCCCCCCCTTGACCGCCTGGTACAGACGGCGCCGCTCCTGGGCGAGGCGCTGACGAACCCCCTTGGAAGTCTTGGCCTCCACTAAATCCTGGGCCAGCTGACGGGCCTGGGCAATGGGAGTGGTGCGCACGGCGTAGCGAATTTCGGGGAGGAAATTGGGCGCCGCCGAAATCGAGGTGAAGCCCATCCCCAGGAGGGAGAGCGCCGCAGCCTGGTCACTGGCAAGTTCTCCGCAGACCGAACTGGGCACTCCGGCTTCGGCACAGACACTGCCAATCCGACTGAGCACTCGAACCACCGCCGGATGAAAGGGGTCGTACAACTCACTGACCCGTGAGTTATCCCGGTCCACGGCCAAGAGATACTGCACCAGGTCGTTGGTACCCACGGAGACAAAGTCCACCAGCTGCAGGATCTCAGGCAAAACCCAAACCGTAGAGGGCACCTCGATCATGACCCCCAACATGACCCTTTGCGAGATCTCATACCCCTGGGAGACCAGTTGCTCGCGGACACGGTTCATGATTTCCGCGACCCGCTTGATCTGTTCCACGGAACTGATCATGGGCAGAAGGATGCGCACTTCCCCGTGGGCTGTGGCGCGCAAGGCTGCGCGTAGTTGCACCCGCAAGAGGTCCTGCCACTCCACCATCACGCGAATTCCACGCCAGCCAAGAGCAGGATTGTTCTCTTTGGGCATCTGCAGGTAAGGCAGCTGCTTGTCCCCACCGATGTCCAGCACGCGCAAGACCACAGGTCGCCCGTCCATGGCATCCACCACGCGGCGATAGAGCCGGTACTGGTCCTCTTCTGTGGGGAACTGAGTGCGCTCCATGTAGAGGAACTCCGTCCGCAAGAGGCCCACCCCATCGCATATTTTCACATCAAAGGACTCGATGTCGCGCACGGACTCGAGGTTCACATGAACCCCAAGAGGGTGGCCATCCGGGGTCACCGATGGCATGCCCGAAACCGTGGCCAGGACCCCCTGGCGCGCGATTTTCTGGCGCTGGCCTTCGATGAATTCGTCCACCGCATCCCGGTCCGGGCGCAGGGTGACCAGCGCCCTATCTCCGTCCACGAGGACCTCCATGTCCTGTTCGAGACGGGCCATTAAGTTGGGCAGAGCGACAACCGTGGGAAAACCAAACGATCGAGCAAGAACCGCACCATGAGAAAACCGGCCGCCGGTTTCGGTGAGCACCGCCAAGATGCGATTGCGTTCGATAAAGGTCACCACCTGGGGCGTCAAGTCCGCCGCCGCCAAGACGACCTTTTCTTCACTCGCGCTGACTTCTTCCGCGTCCCGGGTGCCTAGCAAGTCTCGCACCATGACCCAGGGCTCGCTCAGATCCTCGGCGTAACGGCGTACGCTGTCTCCTTCGAGGCCCTTAAACTGCTGGTAAAGGGAATCCACCAGGGCCTGCACGGCCCACTCCGCGTTGACGCGATCTTCGCGCAGACGTTTCTCTACCTGACTGACCGCGCTGGGGTCATCGAGGATCGCCAAGTGCACTGCAAAGATGCCAGCCTCCTGCTCGCCGCCGCTCCGGAGCACAATCTCTCGTTGCCGATTGAGCAATTCCCGAGCTGCATCAAGAGCTGCTCCAAGCCGCGCGACCTCTGCATCCACCGCATCCTCGGGAATAGACCATTGGGCCACCGTACCGGGCTTAGCACGGATAATGTGAACCTTGCCCAACGCAAGGCCGGGCGCTACGGGAATCCCCTTGATACTCGGCATTAGTTCTCGGTCAGCCGCTTGTGGGCTGGGACATGCTCGGGAGCATTGTCGTTTCGAGGCACGATTGTACCGAAGAAGAGACTCCCGCACCCAGGGCTCAAGCCAACCCCTTTTCAAGCCCGAAAGCAAGCGGGCGCAATCGATGGGGATAAGCCCCGCTTTTTTGCTCGTTTGCGCACGAGATCCTATGGAATTATCCAACCGGGGCCGCGCCAAGGCCCCAATTGAACCATCTGTCCGCGCCCTTCCCTTTGATCAACGTCAGGCTGGGGGCCGGGCCCGCGCCTGGTTCGTGGGCCTTGGGTCCCTTGGCCTAGCGGCCCTGGCCGCTGCCGGCCCCTTGGGAGTCGAGCCCTGGCTTCGGCCCCTGTTGAATCCGCTCGCCGAATCGGGGGTGGACTCTCGTTTGATCGCCCAGGCGGCCATGGTTTTGGGAGCCTGCGCTATGCTGCTTTTCACCCTGCGCCAGCAAGTCCAGGGCATGCTCGACGGAGATCAAACCGAGCGGGCGGTCACCGAGTTAGGCGCTGATTTTGTTCAAGCAGAAGAGGGCCTCCAAGAGTTGCATTCGGGACAACTCGATCTGCGCACCCAAGTCCGAAAGCTCTGCGTCATCTTGGATAAACCCGACCTTGAGGCCAACGAAAAGAACATGACCGAGGCGGTCTTCAATCTGGCCGCGTCCCTCGACCGGGTCCATGCACACCTAGACAAGAGCATGGCTAAGAACACGTCGGGACTCACGACGGAAGTGCAAAGCCAGGTCGCAGGACTTAGCCAGCTAGTGGAGCGTAGCCGGGACTTCCTGCAGGAATCCTTTGAGGGATTCGAAGATCGCCTTGGGAAATCCATTTCCGCGATCCCTGTTGTGGAACTGCCCTCCGTAGATCCCTCCATATCCAATGAGGGGAACGCACCCGAACTGGCATGTGCAAACCATGAGGCTGGCGAGCCTGCTCAAGAAAGTGACGGCCCTTGGGACCAAGTCCATGGTTCCACGGAAAATCTCCCCAAAGAGTCTGCACCCGAGGACCTACCGGCAGCACATGAACCAGAGGACTGGGATGATCTGCCGGATCCCGAGCCCCTACCCGAATTTCAAATCCTCGACCTAGGCTTGCTCGAACACCTCGACGACGAGTTGGGGGACACGGACGATACGGACGGCCTCCTTATGGATTTGGATCGAGTCGCATCCCTGATGCCCAGCGAACCTGATTCCACCGATGAGCTTGAACTACCGACCTTCGCTCAGCTTGAGCGGCCCGCACCGGAATTCTCCGGCGGCGCTGCCGAGGAAGACCAAGAGCCGCCCCAGGGCGAGCACTGGCCAGACGAACGGCCCTCTCCAGGCAATTTGCGCCCGGACCACGGGGAAAACCCGGGCCCTCCGCCTATTTGGGACCTCTTCGGAACGGAATAGAGCGATAAAGAAGCCGCCCTCGCATCCGTGAGGAAGCAAGGGCGGCCAGGTATCGGTCGAGGTGATCCGTCACCCCGAAAAGAACTCAGGACTTCTTTTCTGTGGAGCCTTCTGTAGAGGCTTTGCCCTCAGCAGCGCTCGACTCCCCGGTAACTTTCGGCGCATCCGGGGAAGGGCTGCCTTTGGCTTCCGCGGCTGCGGCTGCTTCGGCTGCTGCGTTGGGGGTCCACTTTACGTTCTCGTGCTTGGCCTTCTTCTTGCTCGCGGGCTTGGGTGCTGCGACTTTGTCGGGCGCACCCGAGCCGTCCTCTTCGCCGGGTTTCTTGAAGAACTTGGCAAAGGGAAGGCTCGCTGCCTTATTGGCTTGGGCATTGATTTCCTTCAGGTTCACGCGCTCGCCGCGCGGTTCTCGATCAAGAGGGCCCGCATCACGGGAACCGGGTCCACCGGTAGGGCGCTTACGCTTGCCGGTGGGATCACCCAAGGGCATACCGCGGGCATCCCCTGGTCGTAACTTGACCCGGGAGCCACGATCCGGACGATCGCCTTGGCCTTGGCCACGCCCGCCGCCGCTACTACTGCCGCCGCTACTACTGCCGCCGCTTCTGCCACGACCACCACCACCGCCGCTCCGGGGAGCGCGTTCGGGGGGAGGAACATCGTTCATGCTCAGGGTCAAGCGCTTGTCGCTGGACTCCTTGATGACGGCGCGCACGGTTTGGCCCACGCTCAAATCCTCGCGGGCATCGCGCACATAGCGCCGGCCCAATTGGGACACGTGCAACATGGCCTCACGCTCAAGTCCCACGTCCACAAACGCTCCAAAGCCAGCCACGGAAGTGATCACCCCTTCCACCACTCGGCCCGAAGCCAAGCGAATCATGTCGGTTTCGGGATCAAGCAACTCGGGCAAGCGATTCCGCATACGCGCGTCACGGCCGGGGAAGGACAACTCGCGGATCAGATCGCGCCAGGTGCCCTCGTCCACTTCAAACGTGGAGCGCTTGAGGCCCTTGCTCACGCCGGGACGGCCTAGGGATTCCTCCACGGTGGTGCCGACACTCTCGAGCATGCGCCGGACCAGAGGGTATTGCTCGGGGTGCAGAGAAGTGCAGTCCAGAGGATCCTCGGACTCGGGCACCCGCAAGAATGCGATGGCACTGGCCCATTGGGCTTCGGTCAAGACATCTTCCGTGCGCAACTCTTCGCGGGACTTGAAGGGCTTTTCGGCCCGCCGGGTCATGATGCGTTCCACTGCAGCGGCGTCGAGGCCGGGCAAAGCAGTGAGCACTGATTCAGCGGCTGAGTTCAAGCGACAGCCCACCAGGGCGGCAGTGGACTCGACCATTTCGCTCAGGGCGCGGCGCAAGTTGGCTTTGCTCACGAGACTTTGCTCGGGGCCAAGAGACAACTGCCAGGGGTCCAGCTTGAGCAACTCGGCCAGGGGATCCTGAGCCCGGCGCGCCAAACTGATGGCCGTACGCTCGGGAACACTGCGCCCGGACAATTCCTTGCGGGCGCGATCGGAGTTAGCGTAGCTCGAGAGTCCCGCATCGTTGGTCACCAACACGGGAACCTCGATGCCCCCGGACTTGGCCGCGAGGCGCAGCTTGGGCAAGTGACGACGCAGAGTCCGCTGGCCGGCGATCACCAAGGCGCGGGGATTGTTATCCCCCACCAATTCGGCGAGCTCCTTACCCAAGGCCTCATCGGACTTGGGAACCGACTTAAACTTGGGCTTGGGAGCCGGTGCGGGCTTCGCACGGGCTTCGCTGACGGGTGCCGTGGCCGTGACCGCCTCGGGCGCTGCGGGAGCTTC
>JAPKBR010000082.1 GCA_028823345.1 Planctomycetota bacterium | reverse complement strand
TCGCGCACCAAGCGCTCATGGCATCGAGCCACCACATTGGGCGCTCTGGTTGATCCGCGTGGAGCACGGCCCAAGCGAGGTTGCGGCCCTTGTCCGTAGAAATGCCGGGGGGCAAGAGGACCTGCAGGCTCCGACTGGCCAGGTCCACATGGGCCAACTCCGCGGACCATCCCATGGGGGGAACCACGGATCGCGCGTGAATGGTCCACGATCCGTTCGAGGTACCCGTGAGCAATTCGATGCGATCGAGAGTCGCAGCGCAAGCCAAACCATAAGCCTTGTATTCACCGGCGTTCACCCCGGGCTCACTCGTGCCATGAATGTTGGGCCCTAAGAGACCATGGTCCACTAAACCCTGGGTTCCTTGCGGAAGGGGCGACTCCCCAGGCGCAACCGCACCCCCGTTCGTTCCCCCAAAATCTTCGCCAACCTGAAGCCACTCCGCCGAGCCACGCTCTAAGTCACAACGCAACCAAGGGAACCCGCGACGGAAAATCAAACCCTCGCGTCGCCACCCCGGGCGCAGATTCGGAAGGGCGGAAACAAGTCGTGCATGGTTCGAGCTCGCCACCAGCGTAAGGGGCAAACCCTCGCGCTCGGGATCAACGCAAACCAAAACCAAGCAACAGTCATCCGCACTGGCCACATGGGTGCCCACGCGCAAGAGGTCACCGTCCAAGTGCAGGGCACTCCCGGCGGGCAACCCGGCGAGCCTGTCGTCGGAAAAATCACAGAGAACTATGCGAGCGGCTCCCGCGCGGGTCTTGGGGATCACACGCTGGGGCCAAGATAGGTTGTCCTCTGGGTCAGCTACCGCTCCAAGCCAACCAATACTGAGTCCGCCCCCATAGTTACCCCAACGGGGAAACTCAGCCTGGGCTGCGAGGGCCACAGACGAAGGCCCCTCCACATCCAGCTCACCACCGCGGTACAGATTTTGACCCAAGGCCAGAGACCCGGACTCGGCCACATCGAGCTGCCGGTCACAGGCAGCCGGGAGCAACAAGATCAAAACCCACAGAAGACGCGCCACGGGGGCAGCCTAACGGGAGGGAATCAACGAAGCTGCACCCCATTACTAGGTTCTGGTAGGAGGCTTGCCGGGAGCCAGGATGCCCGGCTCACAAATCTCCACGGCCCAGCCAAGAGAAGAGGTCCCCTGAACGGCTAAAAATCGGCCCTCGGATAAGGTTTCCAGCACCGGGACGCGGGCCCGCATAAAACCGTCCAAACCCCTCCAGATGGGCCCAGGGCCAGTAAAAGCCCCCCTCAGCTTTCCCTCTCAGGCGCCCGTTGCCCGTGACCCTCCCAAATCCGAGCACTATCTCCAAACCAACCCCCCCGCGCGCCGTTCCACTGAACTCTGAGCCAGCGGGCCTCGCCCGTGGATCAAGCACGCCATGCAAATCATCACTCAAACCGCTCTGGCCCTCATCGGCCTGCCCCTTCTCATTTTCACCGCTGGCACCCAGGACGCCGAGCCGTTCAAAGGGCCCGATGATGCCCTGCCCACCGTGCCCTCCCTGGTGCGCGACGCCCTGCTTGAGGGGCGCACCGAGGATGCCCTGGATACCCTCGATCAGTTGGCTGAATTGCACCCGGAGAGCCAAGACTTTTGGACCCTGCTGCGCATCAGTGCACTGACAGAGGGAAAAGATTTGGCCCAAGCGGTGAAAGTTGCAGAGGCCTTCGAGCAGGATCACGCCCAAAGTCCCTGGTTGGCGAAGGTGCGCTTTCGGCGGGCGGAAAACCTAAGGCAGTTGCGCCGCTTTGAAGAGGCGGAACAGATCTATGAAGCCTCGGCCCAAGCCCTGCGCAGCCCCGAACGCCAGGGACGTCTGGCCCAGGTGTATCTCGTACACGCGGTGCGCATGGCGGCAGATCGCAAGCCCAATGAGCCGGACCAAGGGGAACAGGACCTCAAGGGTGCACGGGAGCTCTTCGGGCGCGTGTTAGGTTTGGACGCCCCCATCGCAGCGGTAGAGCACGCCCTCTTTGAGCGTGCGGTTTGCAGCGAGAAGCTCGGCGCGCATGAACAGGCAGTCCAGGACTGGCAGATTTATCTCGCCAGGAATGGAACGAACCGCCATCAAGAGGCGCGCTTGCGCAAGGGATTGGCACAGTTGGCCCATGACCGCGCGGGGGATGCCCTACGAACCCTGGAGGACTTGGTTCAAGATGCGCTCCAGGAGGCGGGGAATTCGCAAGGCCCCAAAGAAGATGCAGCGCTGCGGATTCTCTCCCGGGCACGGTTCGCCATCGCTCAATCCTGGGCCAAGCGCGGCATGCGCGACCTAGCCCGAGCTGCTTATGGACGCTTCCTCGAAGCACATCCCGAAGACGAACAGGCCGCCCAGGCAGCATTCAACATCGCCACCCTGCACCGGGAGCAAAAGCACGTGGAAGACGCTCGGGATGCCTACGAGGCCTTCCGCAAACGCCCACGCCTAGCAGCAGACCGAGGCGCCAGCGTTCTCCAAGCGGAGGAAAACCTGCACCAGGAAGCGCTTTTCTTGGAAGCCAACATGCGCGGAGCCCTCGATGATCACGACGGCGCCCGTGAGCTTTACTCGGAATACACCCGGCGCTATCCCTCTGGTCCCCGTTGGTCGGAGGCCCAAAGGGGCATCGTCAACAGCGTTTGGGCCAAGGGTGCCTCGGCGGCGAACAAGAAGGACTACACAACCGCACGCAGCACGTGGGGTGAATTTCTAGAGGGCTGGCCTTTAGATCCACGGGTAGCCGACGTGCATTTAGCCCTGGCTAATCTATTCGACACGGAAGCGCGGGAAGCCAAGAGTGCAGGAACAGACTTCAAACCCTCCTTGCTGCAAGCCATCGAGGCCTGGGGTGCGGTTGCCCGTAGGCACCCCAATACCAACCAGGCGTCCCAAGCCCTGTTCCAACTGGCGGATGCTTTTGAGTTCCGCCTGGACGATATGCGCGCTGCCGTGGAAGGCTACCGCGCTTGTACTTCTGGCTCTCATGCGGGCCGTGCCCAAGCGCGCCTCGCGGCCATGATCAGCCCACGACTGCGCCTGGAAACCGAACGCACCTGGCGCAGCAATGAAACCGCTCGGGTCAAGGTACACACGCGCAACCTAGAAGAGCTCGAAGTGCATGTGCACCCGCTCGATCTAGAAGCCTACTTTCGCAAGCACCTCTCGCATCAGCACATCGAAGACCTCGACCTGGACCTGATTGCTCCGGATGATTCCTTCCAACTCAAGGTGACCGATTATGCGGAGTTCTCTCCCCTGACCCAGGAAATCGAGATCCAGGTGGAAGGGCCCGGAGTCTGGGCAGTGGTGGTCCAATCGGGCGACCAGCGGGCCGCGACTCTGCTGATTCGCAGCGACATCGAAGTCTTGGTCAAGAGTTCGCGCCGCGAAGCCTTTGTATTTGCCCAGGACATGCTGACCGACGAAGGGGCACCGGGCGTCAAGATTCTCCTGGCCCTTCCTGGCCAAGGGGAAGGGGGTGCGGCATTGTTGCGGGAACTGGAAACCGGGGCCGATGGCACGGCTCGGGTTGCTTTGGAGGAGCTGCAGGCCAGCGACGAGTTACAGATGTTTGCATCCCGCGAGGGGCATGTGGCCTCGGATGGTTTGAGCCTACGGGGTCTCAAGATCTCCAGGGGCCTAGCCCAACGGGCAGTGGTGTTCACCGACCGAGCGGGCTACCGCCAGGATGAAACCGTCCATTGGCGCTCCATCGTGCGCGACGTACGGGGAGGCAGCTACATGTTCAACGAGGGGGAAGAGGTGCGCGTCGAGATGATCGACCCCGCCGGCCGACGCATGCGCCGGGCGGACTTGCCCCTGGGACCTTTCGGCACCATTGAGGGGACCTTCCCACTGCCTCTGCAGGCTCAACTCGGTAACTGGACCCTGCGGGTCACGACCCGTTCAGGAGCCTCCTACCAGTGCCGCTTTGCGGTCAACCGCTTCGAGTTGCGCAAGGTCGAATTGTTAGTGAAAGCCGATCACTCGGTGGTTTATCGCGGCGATGAGGTCACTCTGACTGCCAATGCCAATTGGTATTACGGCCAACCGGTCATCGGCCGAGAGGTAGTCTTTCGTTTACCCGACGGACGCGAGCAGCGTGAGCAAACCGACTCTGAGGGCCAGGCCCAACTGACCTACTCGACCCGGGACCACGCCAACGAAGGACAATTGACCTTCTCAGCCAGCATGCCCAGCGAAGGGGTAGATGCGCGGAATTCAATCTTCCTTGCGATTCGCGCCTTCGGTTTGAACCTGGACGTACCCGAACACACCCGCCTTGCGGGAGAACCGGTCAGCATCGGCGTCCGGGCCACCGACCCCGCCGGGGAGCCTGTCGTCACGGAACTACACCTACTTGCCCTCTGGCAAGCACCCAAGGGATCACCCAAGTGGAATCCAGCCGAAGAGACCGTATCCGAAATTACCCTGACCACCGATAAGGACGGGCGTGGTCGTTGGGTTCTCAACCCTAAACAGGGCGGCACTTACACGATCCGCACTCTGGCCACCGATAGGTTCGGTAACCCCATCAGTGACGAAGAACAGTTCTACCTTTCCGGAGATGATGACCCGCTACGCTTGCGCATATTGACGGACCAGACCAAGTTCAACCAAGGCGAAACAGTCACGTTGGATGTAATCAACCGCACCGCAACGAATCTTGCCCTGGTGACCTTTGAGGGTGAGACCATTCTGGAACATCGCCTGGTACGCCTCACCGAAGAACGCAGCGGGCTGAGTTTTGAAACCAACGACGGTCACTTCCCAAACATGCGAGTCGCCATTTGCATGATGGAACAGGGGCAGTTGCACCAGGCCCATGTGGATCTCAATATCGAACGCCAACTGAACATCACCCTCTCCCCCACTCAAGAAGTGGTGGCTCCTGGTGGCGAAGCGGTAGTCGAAATCCTGGTCACAGACCAGCTGGGGAATCCTGCCCAGGCGGAAATTTCCCTAGCGGTGGTGGACGCCGCGCTCTTGCAGCTCTATCCGGACCGCAC
>JAPKBR010000081.1 GCA_028823345.1 Planctomycetota bacterium | reverse complement strand
TGGAACGTTGGCCTCCGCCACCTTGGTAACCACCGCTGGAACGTTGGCCTCCGCCGCCTTGGTAACCACCGCCGCCTTGGTAACCGCCGCCGCCAGCATGTTCATATCCACCACGGCCATGCTCGCGATCAAATCCACCACCACTAGGATGCCTGGAATCACCGCGGCCGGGGATAGAGCGCTGGGGCCCGTCTTCGTACTGGCCTGCCGTGGCGCCCACCAAACAGCGCACCAGCATGGTGGCGTAGGCACCCCGAGGCAGATCGAAGCTCAACTCCGCCACATGGTCGTCTTCGCCACCCTCCCCTTGCCCTGCGGAACGGACCTTGAGGTTTTGGGGCATGATCATCAACGGTCGCTCCTCATGCTTCAGGCCAAAGCCTGGTACACCTTCAACGATCAAATCATCGGGACTCAATTTGTGTTGAGCCAATGCAAGTCGCAAGTGCCGCAGCTGCTCGGGATCTTTGACCTCCGAGAGGCGCGGACCGGGCAAGGGGAAAGTACCGTTCCAAGCCTCGGGGAAATCTACTTTTTGTCGAGGGAAAATCAAACGACTCTCGCGTGATTGCACGGCGAAACGCTCCCGGGGGTTGAGTGTCTGTTCGAACCATGACTCCAACGCCGTATTCCAAAGGTGCGACTGGAAGGCATAAAGGTGAATCAGACGCTCGCGGGTCGCAACCCGATGGAAAGCACCGGCCCAGTCCCCGTCGTAACGCCGGAGGTGCTCGAAGACCGAGTGGTGTTTGCCGTAACGACCCGCATGGTCGCGACAGGCACCCCAGTTTCCCCAGCTGCGCCAAATCGCCTCCTTCGCGTCCCTAGAGGCCGCCGAATCGAAAGGCGAGAGCGAGGCCAAGAGCCGCTTGAGTCCGTCCTCTAGGTCTCCGCTAATCAAATCGAGCATGATCCAGCCCTGACGGTGACGCAGGTTGCCAAAGCGTTGATCGTCAAAGTAGTTCGGATAGCCGTGATCTCGAACCAGAGGCAAGCTCTCGCGCATACGGGTCACTTGACGCGATGAAAGCTCGCGAACAATGATGCTGAAAGAGTTGCCCAAAGAGGCGGCGGGGCTCAGAGGCTCGCTGCAGTAGCCAACCGTGTCGATCTTCAGATCGGGCTGACGGATCTCCACGTCCTTACCCCGGGGCACGCTCATGTGCTGAACCGTCACTCCTTGGCGGTCCTTCAGTCCGGCCATGGAAACATCAGCAGGGGTAACCCCGAGGATCCGTGCTAGGTCGGCAGCAGCCTCAAAAGAAGTGATTTTCTTCTTCTGCACCCGGTACACACGATGGGGTCCGGCGGGCTTGATGATGTCCTCGCGCAAGAGCTCCTTGACGCGAAAATCCTGAGGTTTAGATTTTAGTTTCATGATCGCCACTTCTTGGCCGGTCGTACCCGGCTGAGTTGCTTGATAAGTCGGGTATAGTCGGCGGGCAAAGGCGCTTCGGCGAAGCGTTTGGTTGCACCGTCTTTTGGATCGATCCAAGCGATGGACCGGGCATGCAAGGTCAAGCGAGCAATCAACGGACGCTCGCTCACCCCGCGCTTAGGCCGGTAGCCGCGCTTGATATTTGAAAGGAGCAAGGTATCCCTGCGTCCATAAGAGGGGTCTACCATTAAGGGGTAACCCGCCCAAGAGAGATGTACGCGAATCTGATGCGTACGCCCGGTCACAGGCTGACAACGCATAAGGGTGTAGCCTTCGAAGCGTTGCTCCACAGTGACGCGGGTACGAGAGGCCTTGCCCTCTTGCTCGTCCACCTGCATACGGCCCGCCTTACGCGGATCGAGGCCGATGGCCGCATTGATTTCGTCCCATTCGCCATCCGGGAGCGGGTGTTCTCCTTCGACCAGGGCCAAGTAGTCCTTCTGGATGCCGCCGGTATCAAAAGCCGTGCGCAAGGAACGTTCGGCTTCAAGGTTCTTTGCCACCAACAGGGTTCCCGAAGTGTCCTTGTCCAGGCGATGCACCAGCCGAGGCCGAAAATCCAGCAATCCCGTACCCGTTTCGTCCGGGTCTTGATTCGCAGCGCTGCTTTCCACCGCAGCCTGCAGCAAAGCGCCGCTGACACAGCTCGCATCCCGCTTCCAGCGCTCGGGTTCCACCGCCAGGCCCGCGGGCTTGTTGGCAACCAAGACATCATCGTCCTCATAGAGAATTTCCACGGGCTCGGCGGGGGCCACCGGCTTACGAGGCATATCCTCCTTAGAGAACTGGATAGAAATCACTTCGCTTCCGCACAAGTGGTAGTTGGGCTTAGACATCCCCCCATCCACAAGCACAGCGCCCTCGCGTACCTGGGTACGCAAGAATCCTTTGTTGACGAAGGGATAGATCAGGCACAGGAACTCATCGAGTTCCAGCCCGACCCTATCCTCGGGCACGGTCAGATGTTCCACGGGGAGCTCGGGCTAGGCAGATGCTGTCTGGGCGATGCGTGCTTCTTCAGCACTGCGCGCGACTCGCTCTTGGGCTTCCGGCTGCAAAACTCCCACGTAGGGCAAGTTTCTGTAACGGCCAGCGAAGTCGAGGCCAAAGCCTACAACGAAGAGATCTTCCACCTCGAAGGCACGGAAGTCCGCATTGAACTCCACCGCTCGACGAGAGGGCTTGTCCAGAAAGACACAGGACTTAACGATGGCAGCACCCCGGGAGGTGAATTCATCCTTGAGGGTGTGCATGGTGCGGCCCGTGTCCAGGATGTCATCCACAAGCAGGATGTTGCGCCCTTCGATCTCGTTCCCGGCGGGCAGGAAGTTAACCTTCAGCTTGCCGGCCTCGGTTCCATCTCCGTAGCTGGAGGCACTGACGAAGGCCAGTTCCAGGGGAATGGGAATGCGTCGAATTAGATCCGAAGCGAATATACAGGAACCTTTCAAAATCGATACCACGGTGAAGTCCATGCCTTCAAAGGCTGTGGTCACTTCTTCTGCCACGCGGTCAATTCCGGCCCGGATGGCCTCTTCGTCCAATAGGACTCTTTCAACATCATTGTGCATGCTGGCTACTCTCCTTATGCGGTTGTGTCTATTATGCAGGGTTCACCGGAGTCCGGCGAAGAGGGCAAGGATACCCCCTTTGAGGCCTTTAGTGGGGCTTCGTATAGATCAAATCCGTTTTGGGGCTGCCCAAATGGGGGTGACAAGCGGGCCCAGTAGAGGTATGCTTGTATGCAAGAAGATCACACATGCGGCCTGAAACCGTATGTCGAAGAGCGCTTTCACCGGGAAATTTCCTATTAAGTCGCCTCTCATCAGGCCTACCCGAACCAAAGTATGCACCCAAATGGCGGCATGCGCACAAGCCTGAGTGATCCACGCGAGAGCGAATCAAGAAGAAGACTGCGCCTAACAGCGCGAGCAATAAGCCTCAGTCGTTGCCCAACTACGGATTCTTCAATCCAACTGTTCGGACGATCCAAAGGCACTTACCAAAAAGAGCCCCGCAAGCACGGTCGGCCTTGGGAAGAGGCTCCTCAGAGAGCCGCTCAACGACCCACCGGCGCAAGGCTTTGCACCCCTTCATAAACCTGAAGCAACAACTATGAACAATTCCACTGACACTGCCAAACGATCCTACACCCGCCGCTCGGACGAGCAAATCATCTCGGATTACGAGGCCCAGATCGAAGCATTGAAGCAGCGAAAGGCTGCGAAGGAGCGGGTCAATGATCCCGTCGTCGTAGAGTTCGCTAAGTTCAAGCGGAAGGTCGTCCTCTTCTCCCAGCTCTGCATGGACAACGATCGCACGGACCTCAGCAACTCTGCCATGGCATTCATCTCCATGCTCGATCGCCAGGTCAAGAACTCCTGAACCTGATCCCTAGCCAGCGGCTCGGACGCCGACCCGCTGCCTAGATTACCGAGAGGGCTACCAGCTGGTCGAAGCCCCCCTGGGTGACCAAAAGCTGGCCATCTCGACTGAAGAGGCGCAAGCATGTGGACGTAGCCAGCAAGAGCCGGCCATCCAGATCACCAAGGGCTTGGATGCCCCCCGCATCCCCGGTGGCGATCATGTACCCAGCCTCACCAGGCTCGGGCAGCAGCTCGACCTGCCGACTGCGGGAATGCACCACCCAAGCCTCGCTGGCCCCAAGGGATTCCGCCAGGTCGCCTCGCAACACTATGCGTTCAGCCTTGGCCCCAACCCTTTGTACCCAAGTGGGCTCTTCCCCCCAGAGCCGCCGCTGAACCACCCGCCGAGTGCGGCCCATGGTGCGGACGTCGATCCCCAAGAGGAGGATTCCGTCCCCAGCCAGCACGAGGTCAAGGACCTCCAGCTGTCCCAGCGGAAAATCACCCTCCGCCCGCAGTGGCAATCCCCCGCCCAGGGTCTCCAACCGGATCCAGCCCAGGCTGTCCTCGACCTGGAACAGCAGCCTGCCCCTCCGCAGCCAGCAAGCCGTGACGCCGAGGGGTAAGTCATGGATCGAAGGGTTTGGATTGCCCTCCTCGTAGCCCCGCAAGCTGAATTTCCCCGGACCGCCCCCAAGGATCCATCCGCGCCCCCGCCCGTCCGTGTGGAGGTCCTGCGGGGCTTCCGGGAGGTTCCAGGAATGGGATGCCTCCCCGGCCCGCAAGTCCACGAGAACCAGGGACCGGTGCCTCTCCGGCCCAGTCGGCGAGTGAGCCACCCAAATCATGCCCCTTTGCGCAGGAGCCAGGTGAGTGGGTGGCGGCACCATCCAAATCCACTTGGGAATCAAATCCCTATCCAGCACGAGCAACAACCCTTGGGAACGATCCGCCAGAACGACCTTGGCTTCGCCTGGCTTGGGCCAGCCCACCAGGGGCGTTGCGTGGGGATGGCCAAGGCCTAAGAGCGAAAACCCAAGGCCTCCCAGCCCGGCGCCCAAACGTATCACGGTTCGACGAGGAAGATGAGTAGTCACATCTGCCTAGACGTATTCCGGGCCCTTCGGTTTCAGGGGAAATAAGCGCCCACCCCACCCGCCTCTCCTCGGATGAGGCGCCCCCCGGGGTGGCCTGGACTCAATAGCGACGCTCCGCGCTTGC
>JAPKBR010000048.1 GCA_028823345.1 Planctomycetota bacterium | reverse complement strand
ATGATCCGTTCGCTGGGCGATTTCGGGGTAGGCGTCCCCCATGATTGAAGCCACAACTTCTACGAGCTCAAACAGGAAGGGCTCCTTGAGGTCCAGGGTCTGAAGGCCATAACGACTGGCCCGGCGCACTAAACGACGTAGTACATACCCACGGCCCTCGTTCGAGGGCAGGGCCCCGTCCGACAAGGCTGAGGTTACCGCTCGCACGTGATCTGCGCAAACGCGCATGGCAATGTCGACTTCGTCGCTGCCCTGACCATACATCTTGCCCGAGAGTTCCTCTAGGCGCCGAAAGATCGGTTGGAAGAGGTCGGTGTCGTAGTTTGATAGTTTGCCCTGAAGAACCCCCAGGACCCGCTCGAAGCCCATTCCCGTATCCACGTGCTTGGCGGGCAACTCAACCAAACTGCCGTCGTCCATGCGGTTGAACTGCATGAAAACCAGGTTCCACAGTTCGATGAAACGCTCACCGCCCACGTTGACGCCGATTTCAGGATCTGCTCCGTCTGCTGGATCGGTTTCAGGCCCGCCGCGGTCCAGGTGAATTTCAGTGCAGGGACCGCAGGGACCCGTGTCCCCCATCTCCCAGAAGTTGTCCGTGCGATCAAAACGCAGGATGTGGCTGGGGTCGATGTCGGTATTTTTCAGCCAAAGAGATTCGGCTTCTTCGTCAGGTTCAAGGCCATCCTTTTCGTCCCCCGCAAAGACAGAAACCCAAAGACGCTCCTTGGGCAAGCCCCACACATCCGTCAGGATCTCCCAGGCCCAGGTGATCGCGTCCTCCTTGAAGTAATCCCCAAAAGACCAGTTGCCTAGCATTTCGAAAAAGGTGTGGTGGTAGGTGTCAACCCCCACTTCTTCCAGGTCGTTGTGCTTGCCCTGGACCCGGATGCATTTCTGCGCATCCACCGCCCGGGTGTAGTCCCTCGTGCCCGTGCCCAAAAACACATCCTTGAACTGGTTCATGCCTGCGTTGGTGAACAGCAAGGTCGGGTCATCCTGTGGGAAGACCGGCGATGAGGGCACGCTCTTGTGTCCGCGTTCGACAAAGTAGTCGATGAAGGACTGGCGAATGGCGGCGGAGCTGGTGTCTTTGAGGGTGCGGCCTTGCATGGCTAGGGAGGCCCGAGGATGGGCCCAGAAGAAGGTTGCTGAAGAGGGGTCAGGGCAGGGGCGGGGTGCCCAGCATAGGGTGTTTATGGTGCCTGCCCGGAGACCCACTATGGGTCCTCGGGCAGGAATGTCCTCCGCAGGCTGGGCTATCCAGCTTTCAGGAGGCAATCAGAATTGTGTACTGCTCCGAACGCTTTCGCGGGCCAGGGTGAGCTGACCGGGGCGCTGCACGGCATCTGGTTTAGGACTTGCTCTCGGCGGCTGACGCCTTCTGGGCTTTCGGAGCGGCTGCCTCTTTGGCGGGGGCCGAACTGGTGGCCTTCGGCTCGTCCTTTGCCGCGCCCTCTGTGGCATCCGTGCCCTCCTCTCCCTCGGGCTTAGGAGCCCACTTGGAGAAGATTGCCTCTTCGATGACCGCGGCCAAATCCGGATTGTCGATCAGGAAGGTGCGCGAGCGCTCCATTCCTTGACCCAATCGGATTTCCCCGTCGGTGGGATGTTTCAGGCTGAACCAGGTGCCACTCTTGAGCACGATCCCGGCCTTTTGCCCCAGGTCAAGCAATTCGCCTTCCTTGCTGATGCCCTGGTTGAAAAGGATGTCGAACTCCACCTTGCGGAAAGGCGGCGCCAGCTTGTTCTTGACGACGGTAACTTTGGTGCGGTTACCCACCACCTCTTCGCCGGACTTGAGCTGGCCAATACGGCGAATGTCCAAGCGCACCGAACTGTAGAACTTGAGCGCACGACCACCGGTGGTGGTCTCGGGACTGCCGAACATGACGCCGATCTTCTCGCGAATCTGGTTGATGAAAATCACCAAGCAATTGGATTTAGCGATGGCTCCGGTCAACTTGCGTAGACCCTGGCTCATCAGTCGAGCATGGAGACCCACAAAGGAGTCTCCCATCTCGCCTTCGATTTCGGCTCTGGGCACCAGCGCAGCCACCGAGTCAATGACCACCACATCCACTGCGCTAGAACGCACGAGGGCTTCCACGATTTCGAGGGCTTGTTCCCCCGTGTCGGGCTGGGATACCAAGAGGTCATCCAACTGCACGCCCAGGCGACGGGCATAGGTGGGATCCAGAGCGTGCTCCGCATCCACAAAAGCGCAGATACCGCCGGCTTTTTGAGCACTGGCGATAGCGTGCAGGGTCAGAGTTGTCTTGCCCGAACTTTCCGGGCCATAGACCTCGACCACTCGGCCCCGGGGCAATCCTTTGCCTCCCAAAGCTAGGTCCAAGGTCACGGACCCGGTGGAAACACCGGGCACGTCGCGCATC
Organism: Planctomycetota bacterium; assembly: GCA_028823345.1. Classification (GTDB taxonomy): domain Bacteria; phylum Planctomycetota; class UBA1135; order UBA1135. The sequence continues at coordinate 21,500 of JAPKBR010000048.1, read as the reverse complement.
ATGTGGGCTTGATCGCCGAGGCGCATAATCGAACCTTGGCCGTAGGCACGCTCGATTTCGCTCAAGGCTGCAACCAAGGCTTTTTCTTTTGCAGCTCCCTGAACGGGGGCGCCAATGGTTCCGGGGGCACTCGAGTTCGGGCCATTTCCTTTCTTCTTGCTCATATTGTGTTTCTTACGTCTCAGTGGACCCCACGGTGCCTGCCCCAGGGTCGAATTTAAGGTTGGTGAAACCGGTCTTCAGTACCCGAGCCTAGCAGTCTGGACCCGGCGAAGGAACCAGGAACTTGAGGGACGTATGGGAAGGGCTGAGGTTTCACCCTGTCCGGGAAGATCTGCGGGGTGAAGTACCGTTCTCAAACCTCCAGGTCTCCCCGTGCCGGGGCCTGGCTGAGACATGGGCGGGGCCCGCCTCAACCCATAGGGATACCTACAGGGCCCTCACACGTCACGTCTTAGACGGGGGAGGACAAGTGACGCATGCCCGCTGGGGCAGAAAATCACAATGGCGGCGCTCGTAAAATCCCACAACAAAAGCAGGCTTATAGGGTGTCCCCCGCAAGGAAGTGAAGGCTTGGCCGGGTTGCCTGGAACCTTCAATCCGCTCGCAGCTCAGACCCCAAGGCAGCCCCGATGGAAGCTGTCACCAGGACTCAAGGTCAGATCCCCCGCCAGCTACTGGAATGAGAATCACACCACCAGGCTAAACCGTCACAATGCTCAACAGTTCGTTGTAGCGCGCGTCGATTTCCGCGCGACTCCGGGAGCCTATATCCTCGACGCTGAACCCTTGCACACAGAAACTGGCAGTGATGGTTCCGTGGACCATGGCGCGGCGTAGGACTTCGGGTTCCATGGAGCCTGCCTCGGCCACCGCGCCCATAAAGCCGCCGGCAAAGCAATCTCCAGCACCGGTGGGATCAACTACCGTGTCCACCGGGTAGGCGGGCAAGGCAAAGTGAACGTTCTCGCCCATCAGGAAGGCGCCGTGCTCGCCCTTCTTGACGATCACGAAACGTGGCCCCATGTCCATCACCTGTTGGGCAGCGCGGATCAGGTTGTTTTCCCCGGTCAGCATGCGGGCCTCTTCATCGTTCAAGATCAAACCATCCACCCGGCGGATGAGAGTTTTGAGGTCATCGAGGGCTACGTCGATCCACAGGTTCATCGTGTCGGCCATCACAAAGGTGGGTGCATTCACTTGATCGAGAGCGCGCGCTTGTACGGCAGGAGCGGCGTTGGCCAAAAAGACGAACTTGGCGTCCCTGGATGCGGCTGGTACTTTGGGGTCAAAATGTTCCAGGACGTTCAGTTCAGTGAAGGTCGTGTGACGCGTGTTCCAGTCGGGCTCGTAGCGACCGCCCCAGCGAAAGGTCTTGCCTTCCACTTGTTCTACGCCAGAGCAATCCACACCCCTTGCTCGCATCAGTTCCATGTCTTCCTCGCGGAAGTCCTGGCCCACCACGCCCACCAAGGCGGGGCATGTATAGAGAGCCGAGGCCACGGAGAAGTACATGGCGGAACCACCGAGAGCGTTGTCTCGCTGGTCGCTGGCGGTTTCGACCGTATCGTAGGCTAGGGTTCCAATGACAAGCAGGCTCATGAGTTGGGTCTGGGTTGGGGGCGGGGTGAAATCCGTCAAAAGGTCCCTCGGAGGGCCCGGATTAGGCACTCGAGCGTTTCATGGTGCGCATTGAATGCTACCTGCCGCCGTTGGTCAAGGGCTGGGGGTGGACCGAAAGCGTCTAGCCGGGTGCAAGTCCCAAGGAACAGGACCTCCGGTGCCTGGGTAGGTCTATTCAGGGCTGGTTTTCGGGAGATTCGACCCGCGTGCGTCCTTGGCTGGAAGGGGATCCACGCCGGGTTGTTTCCCCACGGCCGCCGCCCGAAAATCCTGACGCAGTTTTCGGCCTCCGGGCAACAGGCTGCTCAGTCCCCCGATCAAGCCCACCGCAAGCAGTTCCAAGCGCCAGGCCAAACTGGTCCCAACCCCAAGGGCCCAGGATCCCCCGGCCATGCGGAAAAGCCCACCGAACAGGATCTCCCCCACCCCTAGTCCTCCGGGGGCCAAGGGAATTGCGCTCAAGGTGTTGGCCACGGTGCTGATCACGAGGATCTGGTGGAACGTGAGGTTTTCGCCCAAACCCTGAGCCAGCCAAAAAATCGCCCAGGCGCTGGTCAAATGGTTTGCCATGGAAATGCAGAGGGCAGTGATCACGACCTTGGGTCTTTGGGCCAAGTTACGGCCAACGCGATCCAAGTCCACAAGGAACGAGCCCTTGGGCAAGCGGCTGATTCGTTCTTCAAGCCGCAGCCAGCGCCGAGGGCCTTCGAGTGTGTAAACCACCCAGCCCAAGGTCAGTCCCGCAGCCGCAGCTGCCACGGGTAAACGCAGGCTCTCAAAACGAGGGCCACTTGTGGACACGGCGGCCAGTGCCACCAGGGTCATTGCCCAAAGCCCAAAGACACGATCCGCCAGCACCGTCACCACCGCCGCACCACGCCGTTCCGGGTGGCCCCGGGCGGCAATATAACCCCTGGCTAGATCCCCGCCGGAAAGGCCCGGTAAGATCACGTTGAAGAATAAGCCGGTGTAGGTGATGCGCAATGTGCTGAGCCAACCCGTAGAACAACCTGCGGCGCGCAGCAAGAACCACCAACGGGTGTTGACCAAGAGGGTCGCGAAGATCAAGGCCAAAAGGGCCATGGGCAGGGTGCTCTTATCAGCGCTCTTGAGGATGCTACCCAGGCCTGGCCGCACTTCAACTTTGACCAAAGCCGTGCTGTTGATTGTCCCTTCCCCTTCGGGCCCTAGATGGATCGCGAGGGCGGACCCGGACTGAAGGCCGGGCAGCAACGCGCGCAGCTCATCAGGAGGCCCGAGGTCGCCGGGGAACTCAACGGATCCCTTCAGCTCACTATTCCGCCAATTCCCCGTCTCTAGGGAAAGGGGCGCACTCCAGGTGACGGGTACTCCATCACCGCGATCCGCGGTAAGCAGCAACTGGTCCCCCAGAGGCACCTGGGAAAGGGCATACCAAAGGAACGAAAGGGCCAGGGCAATGCCCACCCAGCGCATCCTCAAGCGCCCGCGGGAAGTGGATGTTTCAGCCATCGGTTGGTGCGTCTTCCGCTGCTTCTGCGGTCGCTGCTCCTTGGGCCTGCTGGGCGAATTCACGCCACCAGCCCTCCCAATCTTCCTTACGACGACTGCCGGGGCCTTCCGGAGCAAGTGCAACGAGGGCCCGCAGGGCCGCTGCCCGGGAAGCCTCATCGAAGGTTACCACGTCATGGCTGATCTCAATCACCAACCCCAACACACTCCGGCGTAGGCTGTTGCGGGCGGCGGGATCGAGGTCCTCCGGCAGGCGCAAACCACCCAGAGCCAATTGGTCCAGCAGGCGTTGCACCACTAAGCCTTCCCCAGGAACGATGGGGAACAAGCCGTGATTTCGGGTGCGGGGCACGCGCCCCTGGTCATCCACGACCTGACCCGGGACCAAACATTCGAGGGCTTCTAGGATAAAGCTGGAATCGAGGTAACCCATCCCAGTCTCAATGGCGGCTGCCCGCACAATGGGATCCACGTCGGTTAGACCTGAGGCAAGGGCCATGGCCAGGGAACGCGCTTCTAGGGATCGCGCCAGTTGAATGAGAATGGACCCCATGGCAGGGGTGGCCCGATCCTGACTGGCTAGGGCCTCAAGGCCCTTGAGCACGCGCCACATGCCCTGGATGTTTATTTCCGTATCAAGCAAAGCATCCACCGAAGCCTGGAGCTCATCGGTCCCATTGTCAGGTGCCACCTTCCAGTCACTATAGAATCGACCAATAAGACGGGTCAAATCTTCGGCCTCGGCAGGAACCCGAGGCGGGTCCATGGGCACCTTAACCTCGAGCTTCACCAGCCACGGTCCGAGTCCCAAGATGGCGCGTTCCCGGGCCAGCCGGCCGGGGCATTGGGCTGCGTAACGGGTGAGCTGGCGAATCAAGCGCAATTCATCCGCCAAACTTTCGACTGGGACACTGATTAAATCGAGCAACTGGTGCAAGGCTTCAAGGCTGGGGTCGCCCACATGGACAAGCCCAGTCTGGTCTGATCCCAACTGATCGAGGATCTGGCCCGCCCCCCCCGCAACCTCGACAGTTCCCTCATACAACGCACCCAGTAGTTCCCCATCGATCGCATTAACATCGTCATCATCCAGCGATGCCGCAATCGCCACCGTGGCTCCTATTACCGCGATTCGACCTGTCAGGTCCAGCAAGAGTTGGTCTTTGAAGCCGCGCAACTCGATCACGTGACGCAATTGGTCATTGCTGTCCAAGAGTTCATCGAGATTGTGGGAGGCAACCGGACCGGAAACGCAGGAGGCCAAGAGTGCTCCCAGAGTGGCGGCGGGGATCAATCGTAAAACGGAGATGTCCATTCGTTGAGTCTAGGGACTCGGTGGACGAGGTCCAAGGTGCTGCGGAGTTCTTTAGCAGATCCCCTTGTTTGCTGGGGCGGGCATGCTGCTCCGCCGATTCTGCAGAGCAGGCAGGACCAAGCAATGGTGGAGGCGGGGGGAATTGAACCCCCGTCCCGGAGCCGTCGGCTCCGAACGTCTACGCGTGTGTTTCGTGGTTTAGTTCTCGTCCTTAAGCCGCCCACGAACAGGCTGCTCTACAGACCAGCCTCAGAAATTTCTCGTCGGGTTACCCTGAGGCGCAACGCCCCGACCAGCCCGCTGTGTACGTCTCTCTGGGGCCACGGGCACTCCCCAGAGAGACGGCGGCTGACGAATCAGGCCGCGAGTTCAAAATTGTTGGCAGTTAAAAAATGCCGTCCCGGGATGTTGACAGGGTGACTCGGGATCCCTGACGCGCAATTCGAAGTCGCACAAGAACCGGTCGAAACCAGTGCGCCCCCAGTTGCTGACAACAGTATCGGCTTCATTGGCGTGTAGGTCAAGCGGGCTACTGGCCCCTTTCGGTGTTGGAATGGGCTCGCCTGCAGTTGGAGGCCACGAGGGCCCCCGCTTCGGGGACTAAGGGGGCCCTGGAGTTCGCCCAGAAGGGTCAAGCCCATTCCAACACCGAAAGGGGCCAGTACCCAGAAAAGGAGTATTGGGAGCTACAAGCATGCCCCCAGTAATCATCAGTCCCCTAGTGCCTGCCGTGCAGCTTTGCCTCGCGGGCAAGTTCTCGCTTATCATCCCGTTCGCGGGTCGTCGCCCGCTTGTCGTGAAGCTTCTTTCCGCGCACCAGGGCAATCTTCAACTTGAGGTGCTGGCGCACGAAATAAAGGGCGAGGGGCACCATAGTCATTCCCTTTTCCCGGCTGGCCTTTTCGAGGCCCAGGATTTCGCGCTTGTGGGCGAGCAATTTTCGCGTGCGAGTGGGTTCGTGATTCTGCTTGCCCGCGTGCACGTATTCAGGGATATGGGCCCCAACCAAAAAAAGCTCACCCTCCTTTGCCCGCACGTGGGCCTCCGCCAGAGAGCAACGGCCCGTACGCAGACTCTTGACCTCGCTCCCAAGTAGGACCAGGCCCACTTCGAGTTCCTGCAGAATCAGGTACTCGTGCCGCACCTTCCGGTTCTGGGCCACTAGGCGGGGTGCATCGGGGTCAATCTTCTTCATCCCCCCCATCTTGCCAGCCCAGAGCCCTGGGGCCAATTGCCAAGTAGAAAGAGGTTTTCCCAAGCCGTGCGTTGACGGGCTGGGTCGGGGGGCGGTATGTTCCTCGCCCCTAGCCCGGGTGGCGGAATTGGTAGACGCGCATGGTTCAGGTCCATGTTCCTGCAAAGGAGTGGGGGTTCGACTCCCCCCTCGGGCACCACATCCCTTTCGTATGTGAGAGGGTAAACAACCTCGAAAACCTGTATAGGGGCAAGCAAACGCCTCTTGCACCTTGGTTTGTGCAGCTTGCGATCCGCTTGGGCCCCGCAACTCCCCCATGACTCTGCCTCCGAAAACCCCGAGCTTTGGCGCTTTGCTCTTGGCCAACGCCAAGGTGCTCTTGGGAGTCACGCTGTTCATGACCTTGGCCTTTTTCCTCTGGCGAGGAATCGCAGCCCTGTTCCCGGAAATCGCATGGCTCCAGGGCCCCCTGGGCTAGATCCGGCCCGTCCGAGGGCTGAACTCAGCGCCCCGCGCCGCCGGGGGCCCGGTAAATCAGCACAGCACGTTTTCCCGCCGCTCCCGGGAGCTCGTATTCCAACACCGTGTCAAAGTGGAATCCCAAGCGCTGGGCTTCTCGTTCGCCGGCCTTCACTTCCCGTGACCAGGATGCTCCCTTGAGCAAGATCAACTCGCTGAATCGTTGACGCACCTTACGCAGCAAACGCACGGTCTCACGCACGCTGGAAAGGGCTCGCGTGACGACCACGTCCACCCCAGCCCCACCTAAATAATCTTCACCCCGAGCTTCCACCACCGATGCGTTGGAGACTCCCATGGACTCCACTGCTGCTTCGAGGAAACGGACGCGACGCCCGCGGGACTCACAGAGAGTGACGGAACAATTCGGTTCCGCCAAGGCCAAGGGGATGCCGGGAAAACCGCCTCCAGAGCCCAAGTCGAGCACTTTGCGCCCAAGCAGAGGTAACAGCCGCGCCGCCTTCCAGCAGTCGAGGTAGTGCTTGACCGCCATGTCTTCGGGGCTGAGAATCGAGGTCAAGTTGACCCGTTGGTTCCAATCGAGCAGCAACTCCGCGTGGTCCGCGCAGCGACCGAGATATCCCTCGGGCACACCGGTCTCCGCAGCAAAAGCCGTTTCGAGAGCCCCCATGATTACCTTGCGGGACGGAACAGGGCCCTCCCAGATGGGTTCTAGATCCTTGTCCGGATCCTCAGGCTCTTTGACCTCCGGCTTGTTGCTCGGCACCGAATCGTCCCCAACGGCCCCCCCCTGGTCCTCTTCAGGCTCCTCGGGTTCTTTGGGGTCAGATTGCATGCTGGTGGGGTCTAGCGGGCTTGTGGATACCATCCCCCTTGGGAGAATGGCAGGGGCGGAGGGACTCGAACCCCCAGCCTACTGATTTGGAATCAGTCGCTCTAACCATTAGAGCTACGCCCCTTCCGCGCAGGAGCCTAGGGAGAAGGAAGCCAAAGTGCAACGATGAAGGGACACGGACGGGTGACTGCCCCATTGGGGGCCCAAGGAATGTCCCCAAGACTGGTGGGGTTCCAGGGATTGGCGGGAGGGAACTTGGAGGTCTCGGGGTACTCTCTTCCATGTGGCAATGAGCACCCGGGGGTGGGGACCCGGATGAATCCGAGCCCGCCCTATCCATGACCGACCCCCCTAAAAAACGACCGCAACGGAAACGCCGCAGCAGGAAGTCCCGCTCGGATCGGGATGAGCCCCGTAATCCAGAGGTGTCCAGAGGCCAGAACGAGGGCCTAAGCCACCGGGAAAAGCGCCGGGCTGAACGGCGCCAAGAGCGCGAGACCGAGGGCAACAAACGTCGTGGCTGGGACGGTTCCGGAAAGGTTCACAAGGTCCACAAGGATGACCTCGATCCGAGGGCCCTCGACCCGGATGCCCTGCGGGTGGTGACCCGCCTTCAACGCAGCGGATTCGAAGCCTACTTTGTCGGTGGCTGTGTGCGCGACCTCCTGATCGGCCGTCGGCCTAAGGACTTCGACGTGGCCACAGACGCCACCCCCAATGAAATTCGGCGACTGTTCCGCAATGGTCGCATCATCGGTCGACGCTTTCGCCTAGTGCATGTGCACTACGGGAACAACATCATCGAGACCAGCACTTTCCGCTGCGAGCCTCCTGAGCAGAAAGGGAACGGGGACCTTTTGATCGTCGAAGACAACGAATTCGGCACGGCCCACGAAGATGCCCTGCGCCGGGACTTCACGGTCAACGCATTGTTCCTCGATCCCGGCACCTTTAAAATTCACGATTGGGTGGAAGGGATGCGCGACTTGGAATCGCGGCTTTTGCGGACCATTGGCGACCCTATGGTGCGTTTGGCAGAGGACCCCGTACGCATCCTGCGGGCGGTCAAGTTTGCAACGCGCCTTGACTTTGAAATCGAAGAGGACACTTGGCAAGCCATGCGGAAGTTGGCCGACGGCCTTGGCCGGTCCGCCCCACCGAGGGTCTTGGAAGAAATCCTGCGGCTACTCAGATCCGGTTCCGCATTTGGTGCCATGAAGATGCTGCGGGCGGCAGGTGGCCTGGGCGTCATTTTCCCGGTTCTCGAAAAGCGCCTAGGGGATCGCGATGCGGACGATCACATGATCCAGCAGCGCACGGCTTTCTTCTGGCGCTTGCTTGAGGCCCTGGACCAGAGGGTTCATAACGGCTTGGAACCAAGCAACGCGCTCTTGCTGGCGGTTCTCTTTACGCCCCTTGTGGAAGAGTCCTTCCGCCCCGAACACACCCACCTCGAACGCCTGCGCATTGCTGAAGACTGCATCGCCCCCACATCAGAGCGGGCCCACCTAGCGAAGCGCGACACGGCCCGAGCGGCGCGAATCCTTGCCAACCATCCGCTCTTCGTGCAGCAGCCCGATGAGCGCTTCAGCCCCATCCTGTTCACTCTTACCCGGGAATTCGACGAATCCCTGGTCTACTTTGGCCTGCGGGTCCAAAGCCGGGGCAAGGGAATGGACGTGTTCGAGGCCTGGTTAGACCGCCGGGGTAGGGCTCAGGAAGCCGATGAGGATGAACTTGGGGAAGAGCGGAAACGGGTGCGTCGGCGCAAACGTTCGCGCAGGCGGCGCTCCGGTGGACGGGGTAAATCCCCCCACTGAGGGCTGATAGGGCAGGGGAGCACCTCGGGCCCTCGCACTGCCAGGCGGACCCCAACTAGGAATTGCAGGGGCACGAACGTCTCCATGTGGCCCCCAATCGTGATGTGGGGCTGGCCTGAGCCGGTTTGACCGGGTGTATAGGAAGGAAACATTTTTGCCTTTCCACGTGCAACCCCCCGTCAGGGGTGTACTGTTCTCCTGTGCGGTAGGAACCGGGCATGAAGGCCTTTTCCACTTTTCTTTCCGACCCCCCCCGATTGAAGCCCATGCGGTGAGCTGATATCGGATGGATGGAAAAGATAATTGGCCTTCTCGGGAAACCCCTGGTTCCAACCTGCGCCGCAGCCCCCCTGTGGCGTAGTAGCGGTGGCCTTCGGGCTGCTGCGGAGAGGCTGGGGCGGTCCCTTGTGGACCGCCCCCTCTTTTTTACCCATGGTCCCAGCTGCCGATCAGATCACCAGGCCCATTCCATATTTTTCAGAGCGCTAGGCGGGCGTCTCGCCACGGGTCATGGCAACATGGAGCCATGATGCGCACTTCGTATTCTTGTACAGAGACAAGCCTCAGACGCTATCACCTCTTAATAACCGGCCTAGTCATTGTTGCATCTCTGGGGCTTGTTCCCCATGGGAAGGCGGGTGCATCTTTCAAAAAGAACGCCCCCTTCGCCCCGCAGGATGTGAGCGATTCAACTCTGCGCCAAGCTTGGAAGACCTTGCCCATGGAAGATCGTGGGGAAATCGCCGCTTGGTATCGTGCCGAGTGCGACCGCCGCAAAACCTTTTCAAGGCAGTTAGAACGGCACGTATTTCACTCCCTCAAAAAAGCCCGGGGAGATTGGGGCGCGGTCCTGCCGATCGCCGTTTATGACGCGGCCAAACACGCCCCAGCCCAACCGATCCTTCGTAAACTCTTAGGTCCGGACAATCCCAAGGTTCAAGCCGAGCGCAAGCGCATGGGGCTCAGGTCATTGCAGCCCACCCCGGCATGGACCTATGACTGGACCCGTGGTTTCGTGCAGCAATCCAAGGATCCTTTCGCCCCCGACCACCTATTCGAATTGGCCCTAGCGGGGCGCTCGCCAGAACAAGATTTGGCCGTAGCGTTAATCGAGCAGTTCTTAGATTTGGGCACCCTGCGAGGGGTTCACAAGGCTTTTGGACCGACTTACGCATCCCGCACGGGGACCGCCTACGGGGGCATCAGCCTTTACGACGCTTGGGGCTCGGGGGTCAAAATCGAGATGCCTGACGTGGAATGTTTGGCCATCTTGCACGAGGTGGATGATGATTGGAAATCCTTTACCGCTCCGGTGCCGGGCAATCGCCAAGCTCCGCTGTACAAACGCATTGGTGAGATGTTCCATCAGATCCGTCGGGAACGAAGCCTGGCCCAGGCTCTGGCACTCAGCTACTTTGACGTGGAGCCTGAGTTAGAGGAGACCTATGCCTCGGCCAAGGACCGCCTACAGTTGTTTTGGGCCCAACACGATTCGGCTTTGGATGTCAGCAAGGGGACCTTGCCCGCCAGCGAGGAATGGGATGCCTGGTGGGAGGGGCTGGCCAAGTTGCAGGATGACGAGGATCTCATGGAGCGCGCCGCAGAACGACGAATGGCCGTGCGTACAGAAGGGGCGCGGTTGCGTGGCATCATGGTTTGGGTCATGCGCGAATGGGGCGCTCTTGAGAACAAGTGAACCGGCCCGGGTAGTCATCAAGGGTCGGGCGCCCCTTCAAGGCCACGGGGCAGCAACTCAATCTTCAACAGGTAAGGCCAGCGCCGCAACTTCCGCGCAGGCAAAGGCCACCTGAAAATTCAAGCCCCCGATGGGCCCATCCAGGTCCAGCAACTCCCCCAACACGGTCAGGCCTGGGTGACTGTTAACCTGCATGCTGAAGGGATCTAGCTGGTGCAAGCAGAGCCCCCCCCTGGTGACCTCCGCCACATCAAACCCCCGGGTGCCGCTGATGTTCATTGGCAGGCCGTGCAGGGCTTCCACAAGCCGATGGCGGGCTGCCCGATCCAGGAATTGCGCCTTGGGATCCGGCCCGTCTAAGAGGGCCGCCCGGGAAACAGCGCTCAAAAGGCGCTTGGGCATTGCCTCGGGCAAACAACGGGAAATCCGCGGGGCGCCCTTACGCCCCGCCGCCTCAATGAGCCGCGTGCGGGTTCCCTCCCTGGATTCATCCGGGAAAAAGTCCAGCATCAGGCGCATGCCAGCCGCGGGCTGAGCAGCCACTTGCCCCGCTAAATCCATCGCACCGGGGCCGGACAAGCCCAAGTGGGTGAACAGTAGAGGACGGCGCCGACGCCCCAAAATTTTACCCTTGGGATCTTCAAGCCGCACCTCGCCGTTCTGCCAAGCGATTCCTGCCAGATCGTGGATCCATTCTTCATCGCTGGTCATGGGCACGAGGGCTGGGGTCGTGGGAGTCAACTCCAAATCCAAGTCCTGCAACCAGCGGTAGCCCTCTCCTATTGTGCCCGTAGTTTGATAGCTGCGCCCTCCCACGGCCAAAACCAAGCGTTGGCAGCGCCCCACACCCAGGGGCGTCTCCACCAACCAATCCCCCTGATCAGGCCGGATGGAATGGGCCGGGGCGTTGCAGACAATTTTGACCCCAGCAGCGCGAGCAGCCGCTTCGAGGGCATCGCGCACATCCCGGGCGCGACCTGAGCTGGGAAAGACCTTATCCAGAGGGGCTTCTTCCGTGGGCACTCCCAATTCTTCGAACCGTTCCCGCACCGCCATGGGCGAAAGCACTTCGAAGGCATGGTTCAAAAAGCGCGAACCTTTGGTGCCAAACAATTCCGCAGCCTGGGATGGATCGAGACTGGTGGTCAAGTTGCAGCGAGTTCCTCCGCTGGCGAGGATTTTAGTCCCCGTGCGCGGAGTCTTTTCAAGCAGAAGGACCTGCGCGCCACCCATGGCGGCGCGCCAACTGAACCAAAGCCCGGCTGCCCCTGCCCCCAAGACAATAATCGGGGCATCGAGGCATTCGGTTTGTGATGGAGCCGAAGCCTCCATCAGCCACCCTCCAGAGCCCTTTCATAGGCGGCGATCTCTTCAGGGGTGTGGGGTCCCTTGGGTGGGGTGTCGTCCTGCAAATCATCCAAGTACCCCTCGGGCAAACGCACTTTTTGCCGGTGGCCGCGCTTGGCCCGGGAGGTGCGTAGGGCTGATTGGGGAAATGCCTCCTCTGAATCCAACTCCCCTAGCAATTCATCCAATTCCCCGAGGCTTTCAATCATGTGTAGGCGGCCTCGGATTTGGGCGGAACCACGAAAGCCCTTGGTGTACCAGGTTGTCCACTTGCGCATTTGGCGCAGGCCCATGGCGGGCCCAAAGAGATCCGCAAGCCGCGCTGCATGATCGCGCATAACCCCCGCGACTTCCCCCATGTTCGGGGGCCTATCGGGTTCAAGCCCCTCAAAAACCTGGGCCAACTCACGGAAAAGCCAAGGTCTGCCCAAGCATCCGCGGCCTACCACCACCGCGTCACAACCGGTCTCACGCATCATGCGCAAGGCGTCCCAACATTCCCAAATGTCTCCGTTGCCCAGCACGGGCACCGAGACGACATCCTTGAGGCGCGCGATGGCATTCCAGTCGGCCTTGCCGGAGTAAAGCTCCTCCGCCGTCCGTCCGTGCAAGGCGATGGCCGCAACCCCTTCGGCTTCCGCTGCTCGGGCGGCATCCACAAAGGTCAGCAACTCAGAGCTGATGCCTTTGCGCATTTTGATAGTCACGGGGACCGAACCTGCTGCGCCGGTCATGGCCCGCACCAGCCGCGCCACCAAACGGGGTTTCAGGGGAATCGCGGAACCTCCGCCGGTACGGGTCACCTTCGGCACGGGGCAGCCCAAGTTGAGGTCGATATGGTCCACCCCCTGGTCCACAAGGGCGCGCACCATTTCGCTCAAGTCAATGGGGTCAGAGCCATAGACCTGAATCGAACGGGGCTTTTCATTAGGGGCGCTGGAAGCCAATAGGTTGGTCAGCCGGTTGCCGTTCAGGAACCCCCGAGCGGTAATCATCTCGCTGACAAATAGCCCTGCACCCTGTTCCCGACACAGGCTCCGGAAGGCCAAGTTGGTCACTCCGGCCATAGGGGCCAAGATCACCGGGGGCCAGATGTTCAGCGCCCCCAACTTGAGGGGCTGAAACTCACCTGGGGTGGCAGTGGGCACTTCCATGTTGAAGTCCCCTGCCACGCGCTCAGAAGGGTCGTTCATCGATCGGCGTCCTTTTTGTCGCTCGGTGGTTCTGAGTCCGGGGATTCAGGGTCAGAGGGTTTGGGCTCAATGGACGCTCGGCGTGAACTCACCGGAGGAATCCCCCGGCCCCCGTGTAAATCCACCCCCAGAACCTCGTAGTCGCTGCGCCAATCCCCGCGGACGCGACTGTGGACCACCGGGGCCCCATCCCCGTCGACACCACAAAGCACCCCGCCGTTCCCACTCCGCACGCGAAGGAGTCCATCGTCACCGAGGGAAACATCCCAGCGCCAAATCCGGGGTTCAGCTGTGGCTCCTTCCATAGAGAGCACGGGGTTTTCTCCCTCCGGGCAATGCTGCACCAAAATCATGGTGGTCAGAGACGGGGACACATCCAACAGGGCGGGTTGTTCCCGAAGAGGCGTGTTGCTGACAAAAATCCCATCCAAGCGCCGCTCCACCTGCATCTGTCGGGACCCATCAATCAGCCGACCCTTGAGGCTCATCACCTTGCCCGAGGCCAAGTCCTTAACCGACAGGTCGAATGAGTCCAGTAGCCCCTTGGTGATCCGTTGGGCCAACATCGTTTCTCGGCCTCCCTGCCCCGCACTTTGCAAATGAATCAAGTGGCTGCCATAGACCCGAGAACCGTCGGGCATACGGCCCACGATCCAGTGCTCTTGACTAAGGCGCAGGCCCCCCGAATAAATTTCGGCTTCACCGGAAAGCAAGGTTTTCGCATCTTCACTTAGAATCGGGGGTTCGATGTCAAAGTGACGTGCTAGAGCATCGCGGGCAGCAGCTTGAGCCTTGCGAAGGGCCTCAAGCCGAACACCAATGTCCTCCCGGGATAGGAGTTTCCCGCGCACCATCACATAGGCCGGGTCGCGCAAGGCGCCGATGTCTATGGTTGGATCCTGCGCCAGCACAACCAAATCCGCCGGGGCCCCATCAAGGAAAGTTCCCGCCGTGGGTTCGGCGGGCAGCAAAATCTCCGCTGCACCCCGAGTGGCCGCCCGCAGTATGCGCTCAGGGGGAACGCCAGCATCTTGCCAGTAAACCAGTTCTTCCACCAGGGACCGTCCCGGCAGGAGCCACGGGTTGGGCGCACCGGAGCCCGGAACGATTCTTGCCCCTGAGGCCAAAAGACCTGCCAGAGTACTCTGTTGGGCCATTCGGACGCGTTCGAGGAGTGTGCGGAATTCCGGCGTGAGCTGCCGGCGCCAGCGGGTGCGCTCGGCGATCCAAATGGGTGCAATGTGAACCGATAACAGGTCGAGTTCCGGAGCGTCCTTGGGATGCTCGCGTAAAACCCGTCCCAACACGCCGAGCATGGGAACCATTGCGGTGCCACCACTGGCCATGAGTTGAATCGAGGCTTCGATGCCATCTTGCGAATCCGGGGCCTCCCAGCTTCCGTCCAAGGGCAAGAGCGGTTCCATACCCATGATGCCACCTTGGCCCAATTCGATGGCTTCTGCCAGGGTGGCTCCTTGTGGAAGGGGCCCCCAAAGCTGGAGCCCCTGTTCTTTGCCAGCGGGCACGAGAGCGCGCCATGAAGAGAGTGCTAGGGATTCGTCGTTGACCAATCCCTCCAGCTGGTCGTCCCCCGGTGCCAACCCGCTGATCAAAGAGTCCAATTGGCGCACAGCGTCTTCGCCCTTGGTGGCCATGGGCCATTGCAATCCGGGAGGGGCAGTCTCAGCGGCCATCATCGGTCCGCCAAACAGCACCCGCGGACCGGGCACTTGATCGCGACTCGAAGCCCGCCCGGCCGCCAGCCCAAGGGCCAACTCGGCACCCGTGTGGCGCACGGTGGTCACTCCGGCAGCTACATACAGAATGTCATGTTCCATCTGGTGACCCGCGGCCCCATCCATGAGGCCTGGGACGATGAAGAGCCCCGAGCAATCCACGAGAAGGCAATCCTCAGGCAGGACCTCGCCAGGAGCCACAACCCGCAGGGTTCCTTCGTTGACTAAAATCGTCCCCTCGCTGGGAACTCCGGGGGCCATGCCATACAAGGTGGCCCCGATCAGGGCGATCTCTCCGAGTGTCATCATGCCCCTAGGATCACTCGCCAGAGGATCCGGCGCAAGCCCCAAGGCAGTTCTCCATGAATCACCCGGCGGACTCGCACTTTAAGCCCCTCCAACCAAAAGAAAGCAAAAGGAACCGACTCACGGAGCATTGCTGCAACAGTCGTGGTGTCCTGGGCGCTACCCTGTGCGGATCATGGCAATGCCCACAGTACGATTGTTGACCGACCGCTTACCCCCAGGTCCCTGGATTTTTGGTCGCCAAGTGGACGAACCCACCACCGCTCCCAACGGAGCCCTTGTGGAGATCGAAGACGCTTCGGGCCGTTTCGTAGGGCACGGGCTCTACAACGCCAGCTCGGACATTCGCCTGCGAGTCCTCAGCCGTGGGCGCCGCTCCGCCTGGGATCGGCCCGTAGAGGCCCTTCGCCAAATGATCGCCACAAGTGCCCGCCTACGCAGCAAGACCCTGCGCCTGGGAGACAACAGCGATATGTGGCGCGTGGTGCATGCGGAGGGCGACGACCTGCCCGGCTTGATCATCGACCGCATGGGCGATTGCTACGTGGTCGAATACCACTCCCTCGGGTTTTGGCGCCTGCGTAATGAGGTGGAAAAAGCCCTCACTGCCATTACCGACGGAGCCACCGTGCTGCACCGGGTGCCGCAAAATGTGCGCAACCAAGAGAACTTCGACCCTGAAGAGGAAGAGGCCACAGTGGAAGGCCGTTGGCTGAACGAGGGCGGGATCTCCTACCCGGTGATTCCCGGTTACGGCCATAAGACCGGCTGGTTCTGCGATCAGCGGGACAATCGCCAGGTCATCGGAGCCCTTTGCCGCGGCCGAGTCGTTCTCGATTTATGCTGCAATGCAGGCGGCTTCGCCTTGCAAGCGGCCAAGAACGGGGCTCACTCGGTAACCGCAGTGGACTTGGATGAAGACGTCCTCGAGCGCACCAAGATGGCGGTGGATAAAAACAACTTGGACGTAACCATTGAGCACGAGGACATCTTCCACAACCTACGCCGCCGGGCCCACGAGGGCCAACGGGCGGATGTGGTGATCCTCGATCCTCACAAGCTGATCCGCGGACGCTCCTCCTTGGAAGAGGGCAAGGAAAAGTATCTGGACATGAACGCCCTGGCCCTCGGAGCAGTCGCTCAGGGGGGCCTCTTGGCTACCTACTCCTGCTCGGGTGCCCTGGACCTGCCGACCTTCCTCGGGGTGGTCTTCCAAGCCGCTCGCCGGGCTGAACGCACCATCAAAATTCTTACGATTCAGGGTGCAGGCGCAGATCATCCCCAGCGACCGGACTTTCCCCGCTCGCGGTACCTCAAGGGTGCCCTTCTGCACGTGGATTAGGCAAAGTTGAAGAACCAGCCGGATCCAGATCCTGATTCTCGGTCCTAGGGAGCTAATTCGCTTGCTTTCCCCTTGGTGTTCGCCCCCCCTCGTGCCACAATAGGGCAACGCCCCCGTGGGAATCCTTCTGGATTCCCCGGGGGCGTTCCCCTTGTCCATTTAATTGAGCCGCCCCCGTGGACTCCCACGGCGGTTTCACGGCCACCCAGCGCTACAGAAAGCCCCAGCACCATCACAAAAATGCAACTATCCAGTTTAGTTTCCCAGGAGAAGTGGCAAGAGTTCGACACCGCCTGGAAGAGTGGCATGGCTGAGGCGGATCTCAAGGATGTGCTAGCGGCCCTTTCCCTTGCGGCCAGCAAGAACCGCATCGCTCGCTGCGTTCCCCTCGCCCGGGAATACGCCAACATGCTCGAAGCCGATGGGCAACCCGAGAACGCCGCCCGCATCATCGGCGCGACATTGGTTGCCGGCGGTAACCGCCCGGAACTTTCCGAGCATCTGGGACGCCTTGTCACGGAGGCCTTTGGCTCTGAAGACTGGTGGGAGTCCTGCAGTCAGCTGACTGGGTTCGACACCGGCGGCCCTGACTTGCGTGCAGCCTGGAAGTCCCTCTCCCACTTCCTTGCCTTCAAACCTAAATCCCTGATCGTGCACCCCGGTGGTTGGGGTGTTGGCGAGATCCTCTCCCGCGACGATTCAGCTCAAACACTCAAGGTGCGTTTCCATGACGGGCGCACGGATGATTTTCCCCTGCGCACTGCGGTGGATATTTTCGATCCCCTCAAGGACGAGGATCTCAAAGCGCGTCACTTCCGGGATGCGGATGGACTCAAGAAAGAGGTCAAAAAAGAACCTCTCGAAGTCCTGCGCACCCTGGCCGAATTGGCCGGTGGCACCATAACTACGAACAACATCAAAACAGCGATGGCGAACATCGGCATCGAAGGCAGCGCTTGGTCCGCCTGGTGGCGTAAAGCCCGCAAACTGGCGGAGAACTCCGAGTGGTTTGAGGTGTCTGGTTCAGCCCAAAAGGCGATCATCCGGCTCTTGGCCGAAGCAAAGGACCCCTCCGAGGCCCTACGCCGTCAACTTCAGATGAGTTCTAACCTGGCTGATGTGCACCGCAGGGTTCGCGACCTTCTGGGAACCGCGAAGGAGGATGACCCCCTCCGTACGATTGCCCTCGGTGAATTGGCCAAAGCTGCCGAAAATGAAGAGGAGGCACTCTCCGAGCGTTTAGCCGCTTGGCTTCTGCTGCGTGATTGCCAGGGTGTCACACCCGAATTGCTCTTGCCTGCCATCGAAGATCTGGTGAACGCCGAGCCCGGCTCGGACCCCAGCACCCCCCATCCCCTCTGGTCCCTGTTCCAGGCCTTACCCAGTTCCAAAGACCAAGAGCGTGCAACCCACTTGCTCAAGGAACTGTACGAGGACGCATGGATGCAGCACGGCATCGACAACCTGGCGCACGCTGCCCCAGGCATGGTGCGGCCGCTCCATGACATGCTGATCAAGGGAGGGTTCAAGGACGACGTCCGCCTGGTCTACCGGGCCCTCTTGGCCCGGCCATTGCGCGCGCCGGCCCTGCTGGTCACCCTTGCTGCGAACTTCGAGAAGGAAGAACTTCCCGATACATTCCCCACCCCGCCCCAACGGGCCCAGGCCCTCCTGACCCTTGCGAACCAGCTGTATTCCACGCGTAGGGGCAACCCCCACTTGACACGTGTATGCACCCGCTTAACCGACGTTCTATCCAAGGGCTCACCAAGCCTTGTGGAGCGCTTGCTTGAAACCAGCGACCCGCGTGCTCTGCGCGGCGCAACGCTGATTTGCTCCCGTGGTGTGGACTCGGACTTGGACCGAGCAGTCACCGAAGCAGCCCTTTCCCATGACCGCCATTTCTTCGCGGTTAAGACTGGGCACTTCTGGGACGGCAAGATGATATGGACCACCAAGATCGGGCTCGAGCGTCGCTCCGCGGAGTTGCGCGAATTGACCGAGTCCAAGATTCCGGCCAACGAAGTCGCCATCGGCGTAGCAGCCTCGTACGGGGACCTTTCGGAGAACGCCGAATGGGAAGCCGCCATCGAAGAGCAACGGAACTTGACCCAGCGCGCCATGGACATTGAAACCGAACTGCGCGAGACCGACCTTTTGGAAAACGTGGCCCTGCCCCAAGGCGAAGCCGCCCCGGGCACCAAGGTCTGCTACCGAGAGAATGACGGCCGCGAGCGTGAGGTTGCGATTCTCGGCCCCTGGGACGGGGATACCTGGGGCGGAGTGCAGGTGGTTTCCTACCGCGCGCCCCTGGCCGCTGGCCTACTGGGGACCAAAATCGGCGCTACCGCCACCCTGGCTTTGCCCACGGGTGAGGAACAGGTCGAAGTTCTTAGCGTCGAGCCTCTGATCCTCGAGTGACCCAGAGCCACACCCTCCAACCATTTCAGACTGAACTCTTAATTGGGGCCACCTCCCCACATCTCACGAACAATCACCATGAGCACCACCACCACCGACACCATCCTGACCGACTTCGAGGTCAAACACCTAGACCAGGCTGATTTTGGCCGCCAGGAGATTGTGCTCGCTGAGCACGAGATGCCCGGCCTGATGGCTTTGCGCGAGGAGTACCACGGCAAGTTCCCCCTCAAAGGGGCACGCATCACGGGTTCCTTGCACATGACCATTCAAACCGCGGTCTTGATCGAAACTTTGGTGCTCTTGGGCGCTGAGGTGCGCTGGGCCTCCTGCAACATCTTCTCCACCCAGGATCACGCCGCCGCCGCCATTGCTGCGGGCCCCAACGGGAGTGCCGAGAACCCCAAGGGCATCCCGGTGTTCGCTTGGAAAGGCGAGAGCCTCGAAGAGTACTGGTCCTGCACTGTGCAGGCCCTGACCTGGCCCGATGGCGGTCCTAACATGATCCTGGACGACGGTGGCGACGCCACCCTCCTGGTCCACAAGGGTGCCGAGTTCGAGGCCGCAGGCGCGGTGCCCGACACCAAGCCCGATGACCCCGAGGAGTACGGCTACATCCTAGCCACCCTGCGCGCGTCTCTGAAAGTATCCAAGGACAAGTGGACGAACTTGGCCAACGGGATCCTCGGTGTGTCCGAAGAGACCACCACCGGCGTGCACCGCCTCTACCAGATGGTCGAGAGTGGTGAATTGATGTTCCCCGCCATCAACGTCAACGACGCAGTAACCAAGAGCAAGTTCGACAACCTCTACGGTTGCCGCCACAGTCTGGTGGACGGCATCTGCCGCGCCACGGACGTGATGCTCTCGGGCAAGACTGTCGTGATCTGCGGCTACGGCGACGTAGGCAAGGGTTGCGCCCAGTCCATGCGTGGTCAGGGTGCACGGGTGATCGTCACGGAGATCGATCCGATCTGTGCTCTTCAGGCCGCCATGGAGGGCTATCAAGTCACGACCCTCGAAGCCGTGGTGGCTGACGCTGATATCTTCATCACTACCACTGGCAACAAGGACGTGATCACTGCGGACCACATGGCCAGCATGAAACACAATGTCATCGTGGGCAACATTGGCCACTTCGACAACGAGATTGATATGGCCGGCATGGCTGCCTTGCCCGGCATCGTCAAGACCAACCTCAAGAACCCGGTGGAGCACGGCAACCAGGTGGACATCTGGACCTTCCCCGATGGCCACGCGGTGATCGTGCTAGCCGAAGGCCGCCTGCTTAACCTGGGTTGCGCCACGGGCCACCCGAGCTTTGTCATGTCAGCCTCCTTCACCAACCAGGTGATGGCTCAGATCGAACTTTTCCAGAACCACAAGAACTACGAAAAGAAGGTTTACACCCTTCCCAAGGCACTGGATGAGCGCGTCGCGCGTTTGCACTTGGCCAAGCTTGGGGTCAACCTGACCGAACTGACTGATGGCCAAGCGGCCTATCTTGGCATGCCCAAGGAAGGCCCCTACAAGCCCGAGCACTACCGCTATTAGGGAGTGACGGCACCGAGAACGAAACGCCTGGGGCTCGCCCCGGTCCATAGGTCGTTCCCACTGCGTGTCTCGAAACCGAGCAGGCCCCCCCGGATAACCCTTCTGGCGGGGCCTGCTCGATTCTAGGCCAGCTCGCGCCGGGCGTGATAGAATGGATTAGATGCTGTGGTCACAAAAGATTCTCTCTGTTGCCTGCCTCGCAATTCTTGCGGGGGGCGAGAGTTTTGCGCAGGGCCCCCCGCGCAAGCTGTTGATTGTGGACCTCGATGACGTGGGAATCGAACTCCTGCAAGCCACGCCGACCCCCCACCTCGATAGCCTCACCAACCAAGGCCGTTACTACCCGCGCTTTTACACCTCACCCATGTGCACCCCGACCCGGGCCATGTTCCAGTTGGGGGTCCGGGGCAGTCGTCCCGATGTGCGCTGCACGGGCAATGTGGGACCGGGCAACACCTATCGCCTGCCAAGTGTGCCTTACACCCCCTTGGCTTCCAAGGTGCAAGGGGCGGGCAAGAGCACCATCAAAATCGGCAAGTGGCACCTCTGCCCCAATGACAAGCTTACCCATCCCACCAGCCTGGGCTGGAACCCCTATGTGGGCGTAATGGGAAATGTAGGCAACCTCGGTGGCTGGTTTAGTTACCCGGAAAATCGTGCAGGTGCTTCCCATTGGGTCAGTGGTATCTACCTGACCACACGGGAAACCAATGTGGGGATTCGTGCGGTGCAAGAGGGCTACGATTTAATTTCCCTTAGCTACCACGCGGTCCACCGGCCGTTCCATGATCCGCCGCCCAACCTGCACACCCTGACCTTGCCGCTCTTCGGTCAGTGGAATCAGGCCCGTGCTTCCCTGCAAGCCTTGGACACAGAGCTGGCTCGTTTGACCCCCTTGGCCCTAGCCCTCGGCTACACGGTGATCATCTACAGCGACAATGGACTGGCGGGCCCCCTTGGAGGGCTCAAAGGCACGGTCTATGAGGGCGGAGTGCACACGATGCTATGGGCCCTTGGGCCTGGTATCCCCCCGGGGACCGATGACTCCCTGATCGAAGTGGTCGACCTTTACGCCACGGTATTAGAGTTACTCCAGATTCCAAAGGGACCCCTGGACGGACCTGACTCCGTGTCCTTTGCGGATTT
>JAPKBR010000080.1 GCA_028823345.1 Planctomycetota bacterium | reverse complement strand
GACCATGGCGACGACCATGGCGACGACCATGGCGACGACCATGGCGACGACCATGACCGCGGCGAACGCCGTCGGCAGCGTACCGAGAAGCGAGATCACTGATCATCGCTCCTGAAACCATGCAGACGGCCCGCCTCTCTTAGCTGAGAGGCGGGCCGTCTTGTTCTGTGAGAGGCGGGGCTAGCCTAGGCTGCGTCCTCGCCAGCGTCCTCGCTTTCCCAGCCAAACAGGTCTTTGGGGAAGATTTCCTTGGGGAGGTCGATGGTCAACAGGGCCTCGGGCCTGGGATCCCAACTGTGCAGGGTCCGGGCAAGTGCCTTGAGCACATCCTGGTCCAGTTTCTGCTGCACGATTTCCAAGAGATCATGGGTGGGGTGGTCTTGGCCATGAGCTAATGCCTCATCGGTCAAGACCAGGATACGATCGCGGACCGGAGGCTCTGAGACCAGCGCCCTCTCAAGAAGGGGTAGCAGGCTGAGGCCTAGGTGGAGCGGCATTTTGCGTCGCATGCACATGCGCTCGAGTAGTCGTTTTGCATCCATGGGGATTGGTTCCGACCAAAAAGTAGCACACTGCTGGTCTCGGGGTTTCTGCTTAGTCCGTTGCTCAGCCGTTTGGGTTAAAGCGAGATCCCCTCTCGTTTTGAAACAGGGAACCGCAAGCAATGCTATCCGCTGGCCCCTGGCGTGTCCCAATTAGGGACTGTGGGGCCCATGCTCCAGAGGCCAATCCCGCTCTATCGAAGAAGAGGGTGTGCGAACCCCTTTTTCCCCCGGTGTGCACGCCCAGCGTCTCATGAGAGCTCTACTCTTTTTCTTCGCGGTGTCTCTGGTAGTCACCGCTTCTTGGCCCCGGTCAGACCAGCCTTCCGCGGCAACCGTTTTGCGCATGGACCTAGAACAGCAGGCGGACTTGTCTGACTTGGTGCTCGTCGGGACTGTGGCCTCCGCTCGGCCCTTTCAGGCCGCTGACGGGACGATACGTACAGAGTACGAGATGCTTGTGGACCGCACCCTATGGGGTGAATCCCGCGCACGCCGCACCGTGACCCTGCCCGGTGGCGCATTGGCCTCGGGCCGCGTGACCGTGATCCCCGGGATGCCCAAGCTTAGCCTCGGCGAGGATTGCCTCCTGCTGCTTGGTCCGGAAACCACCTCCGGTATGCGCATCCCCGTGGGGCTCGGCCAGGGAAGGTTGCGCTTGGGCCGTGGCTTTGATGGCCGCCGGACTCTGGAACAGGATCATGCGGGTTTGAGTTTTACCGGCATTGCCGGCCTACGCGAAGGGGAGGGCGGCAGCGTCTTTGACTACTCCGAGGTGATCTCCCGTTTGCAGGCGCGATTGAACGTGCGCCGGGGAGAGCAACGCTAATGTTGAGTAGAGCCAGAGTCATTCATTGGGTTTCTGCAGCGCTGCTAGTTGCCCTCGCTGCGGCGCACGTCCGCATTGTCTACGACGGAAACGGGCAAGCGATTTTCTGGAGCAATCCGTCCAGTGTGTCGGTGGTCATTCAGTCCAACGGCTCCGATAACATCAGTGATGGGAGTGATGCCGTGGCCCTGCGCAACGCAATAGCTGCCTGGAACGATGTGACCTCAACCACAGCGACCCTGGTCGAAGTGCAAAGTTCCGCCCAAAAGGCGCGCACGGACTGGCAATCCGACGACATCCACCTGTTGATGTTCGACGAGAATAACCAGTCCGGTTACTTTGGGCCTGGCAGCGGAACGGTGGCGGTCACGCCCTTGACCTTTTATACCACCGGCTCGATCATCGACGCGGATGTGCTCTTCAACGGTGGGGGCTATCAGTTCACCACCAAGGGACAAGGCGGACGCTTTGACATCCAAGACGTGGCAACCCACGAATTGGGGCATCTGTTGGGCCTCGATCACTCGGGAGTCGCTGGGGCAACCATGTTTCCCTATGTGGATCCGAGTGTGATTCTGCATCGCAGCGTTTCAGCCGATGATGCGGGTGGCCTGCGCCACATGTATCCCGCCGGTTCGTTCGGTCGTATTGCCGGGACTCTGTCTCGGTCCGATGGGTCACCGGTGATCGGTGCGCATATCAGTGTGCGCGACAGCCTCGGCCGAACCACCGGCGCGATCTTGACCAACAATTCCGGCGCTTTCACTGTGCAGGCTCTAGATCCCGGCACCTACAGCGTACTGGCAGTGCCTCTGGATCAGCCCGTGAGCGCAATGAACCTGTCCTCTTGGTACACCATCCAGACGAACTTCGGCGCAACTGAGCTGGGGCAGGCGGTCGTGACGGGGAACAGCACCACGAGCATCGGCGGCCACACGGCACTTGCAAACACGAGTCTTTCGTTGGGTCGTAGCTACGATGACTTTCCCCAGCGCGTGATTATGGGCCAGACCACCACGCACGTCTTGCGTGGGGCCGGTTTGGTGCCAGGCAGTATCTTGGAGGCCTCCGATCCGACCGTCGTGGTGACGCCCACTGTTTGGAACGGGACTTCGGTGCAGTTTCAGGTGACTTGTATCGCCGACGTACCCTTGGGGCACTTTGATCTGACCGTGACCGATCCCCTTGGAAACCTAGAGATCCTAGTGGGAGGGTTAGAAGTCACGCCACCCAACCCCACCGTGTCCACAGTCAGTCCCTCCGCCGCGATAGGTACCGGTGGCGTAGCAATCTCAATCTCTGGTACGGATTTCCGGCCCGGCTGCCGGGTGATCATCGGCGACCAAATCTATGAGGAAGGTCAGCCCGAAGGAGCCATCCTTGTCAGCCCTACAAGCCTGCGCTTGTTGCTCAGGCCGACGATTGGAGGCATTCATGATGTGGTGGTCATGGACCGCAGTGGAGTCGAAGGGCGTAAAGCCAATGGGTTTACTGCTCAAGCGGATCCGGTAATTGCCACCGTCTTCCCCGGGGTTGGACAGTCCAACGGAGGAACCCTCGTGAGGATCAGTGGCAGCGATTTCCAGGTGGGTTCGAGCGTGCACATCGACGGGGCCTACCAGCCCTTGGTCACTGTGCTTTCGCCCACCATAATCGAAGTGCTGACCACCGGCGGCGTGCCAGGCGGGCCGTACATCTTGACGGTCACCATGCCAACGGGCGAGGTGGCTAGCTCGGCGTTCCAGTACGAAAGCAAACCAGACCCAGTCCTCGCAGGGGTCAGCCCCGCAAACGGCTCGGACAAGGGCGGGAACATGGTGCTGTTGAACGGCATGCAGATGCACTCCGAATTGGAAGTGGTCTTCGGTGCCAACCCACAAACCGGTCTGGGAGGAACCCTTGCCCCGATCGTGTCGGTCACTGAGAACCAAATCGAGGTAACCGCGCCCCCTGGGACCGCGGGCTCAGCCGCAGTCATGTTGCGCGATTCGCTCACAGGTCAGGCCGTCATGCTGACCGGCGTCTACGCCTACACCGGCAGCATTGAGGTCCATGTGGGCGGAGGTTGCGGCAGCGTGACTCCCCTGGTGCCCCCTGGATGGCGCGATATCCTAAGCCAGAGCAGCTGGTTGTTGTGCCTATTGGCGATTGGCGTCTGGCGCGCCCGAGGCACGGCAGCACTGCTCGTGCCTGTCCGTGCGGGCAAGAGTCTCTAGGGCCTTCAGGACTCGTCACCTCGGCTACTTGCCGCGTTCAGGGTCATCGATCGGGCTAGACTGGGGCCATGAGTTCTGCCCCCAACTTGGTTTATGACATTGAAGTCGCTGGCCTCCCGTGGGAGGAGGTTGACGAGATTACCCGTGGTTACTTGATGAACAAGCAGCGCGACGATGCTGCGCGTGAATCCGTGCGCGAGCGCACCGCCTTGTTTCCAGGCCTGGGGAAGGTGATTGCGATTGGCATGTGGCTCGTGGATGAGGAGCGTGGCATGTTGTTGTTGGAGGGCGATGAGGAACCGGAACAGGTTTGGGAGAAGGTTTCCCATTCAAAGATCGAACGGGGCTCGGAAGCGCAAATCTTGCGCCGGTTTTGGGAGTTGGTGGATCCGAGTGGCAAGGGCAAGCGCACTCGCCTGGTGACCTTCAATGGTCGCGGTTACGACGGGCCCGTGTTGATGACGCGCTCGGCCCAACTGGGCATCGCTCCTTCCCGTAACTTGGTGCCCTATCGCTATGACCTCAGCGACCACTGCGATTTGTTCGATGTACTCGGTTATCAAGGTGCGAGCCGTGATCGGTTTTCGTTGGATTACTGGTGCCGCCGCTTCGATGTGGAGAGCCCAAAGGGGTCGATTGACGGCAGTCAGGTGGCCAAGGCATATCGTGCTGGGCGCATTGAGGATATTGGCGAGTACTGCTTGAGGGATGTGCGCGCCACTTCGCAACTGTTTCAGCGACTGGAGGGGACTCTCCTGCCCCTTTTTAAGGGCGGTTCCTGAGGGGTTGAGGGCTGATTAGAGACTGGCGCGTAGCAATAGGTCGCGGTATTTGCGGCCTGCGCTTAGGATGGGGATGACCCTCTACCTCTTTCATCCATGCGAAAATCCGTTTCCTCTCTTCCTTTGCTCCTTGTTGCTGGCCTTGGTTGGATTTCTGTTCAAGACTCCGCCGAGATACCCCGTGATCTCGTGATCGAAGTGCACGTGCTTGATGGCGTGCGCAATCCCCTGCCTTTTGTGGGTCAATTGACCGTGCATCACCCAGGCGAGGTTGCGGGGGATATTCAGCTCGACAGAGTCGAGGTCCAGAGCAACGGCTCGGTCCTATGGGGTCGTGACTTGGACATCAGCTTGCGAGGTGATTCTGAGTATGGAGACTTGCAGGCGATCATCGAGCGCCTTCCGGAGGGCGTTGGGCACAGCCATGGGGAGGAAGAGGAACGGGTCTACAGTGACCCCGCGGATCCCGATTTTGGCCCCTTGATAGGTCTTGACATGCGCGACTCCCTCGTGCGTCGGGTGCATGCCATGAGCAGTCGCCTTGCAGCAGGAGAGCAACCGTCCTTTGCGCAACCCAACTTGATCGTTCCCGCGGACCAACTGATGTTCCCCGATGCTCCCACGGGCACCGAGGTCAGCGTGGACTTGGTTCTGCATTACAGCCTGGCCTCGGGCGTTCAGCGCACGCGCAGCCTGAACCACTTGATTCACAAGCTCCCCTCCCTGCCGGGCACCTCCGGCAACGTCGAATCTGGCGCTGGCTACACCATCCACGCGGGCGACCTGCACGTGCATTCCTGCCACGGAGAAGCGG
>JAPKBR010000013.1 GCA_028823345.1 Planctomycetota bacterium | reverse complement strand
CCATGCGGGGTCGGGCTGCCGTATAGTTCGGCCCATGCGCCCCACCCCCATCATCCTGGCCTGCCTGCTGGTTGGCCTAGCCTGGGGCCAGGAGCCAACCTCCACCGAACCCCCGCGGGTCCAACGACTCTTGCGCGAGCTGTGTTCCACGAGTCGCTTGGCGGGAACTTCTGGTTCGATCCGCGCAGCGGAAATGGTGCGCCGGGAATTGTCAGAAGCCGGTTTTGAGGTGGAATGGGACGAGCGGCTGGTGCTGCTTTCCTTGCCGCGCAAGACCGAGTTTGCGATCTTCGAGGACGGGGATCAAACCCAACCGAGCGTCTTGCGGTTGCGGCGGTTTGACGGAGATGCGGTTCCTCCCGGGGATATTCCCCCCTTCCATGCCTACAGTCAAAGCGCGCGGGTGAGTGGGCAGGTCTTGGATTGCGGATACGGTTTGGTCGAGGACTTTGCGCGGCTAAAAACCGCGGGGGTTGACTTGACCGGCACCATCGCCCTTTGCCGGTATGGCCGCAGCTACCGCGGAGTCAAAGCGTCGGAAGCCCAAGCCGCGGGTTGCGTGGGCGTTTTGATGTTCAGCGACCCAAGCGATGTGGGCTCCGAGCGCGGCGAGGTCTGGCCCGCTGGACCCTGGCAACCGGGCTGGGCGGTGCAGCGCGGTTCGATTGCTCCCATGGTCTCCTTTGGGGGAGATCCTTCCACGCCGGGGTATCCCTCGGGCACGCCAGAGAAACCCGGTCCTCGTCTCGACCAAGAGCAACTCACACAAATCCTGCCCCGTATCGTCAGCCTGCCCATCGGAGCCGACGATGCACAGGTAATCCTGGAACACTTGAAAGAGGGCGGCCCGGGTCCAGCCCGAGTCACCCTGGAAGTCGACGCCCCGCGAACCCTGCGGCGCATCGTCAATGTGCTCGGACACATCAAGGGGACCCAACCTGGTTTCGTCCTGCTGGGCAATCACCGTGACGCCTGGGTGCGCGGCGCCCAAGACGCAGGTGGCGGCACCACCTCCCTTTTGGAAGCCAGTTTACAACTAGGGGCAAAGGTCAAGGACGGCCTCATCCTGCGCAACGGGGTCAGCGTGGCCTTTTGGGATGCAGAGGAAGCCGGCTTGATCGGCAGCACCGAATGGGCCGAGGCCAACGCAACCAACCTGCAAGCAAATCTTGCGGCCTACATCAACGCGGACGGGCTCGTCAGCGGCACGAACTTCAGCGCCTCGGGTAGTCCAGGACTGGAGGGCATTTTGGCCGATGCCCTTGCCCAAGTCCCCGCGCCCCATGGCAAGAAAGATGAAACCCTGGGAGACCTGTGGTTGCGCCGGTCCCGGGGCCAAGTGCGGTTTGGCCTGCCCGGATCCGGATCCGATTACTCGGTATTCCTGCACCACCTGGGCTTGCCGATTCTCGACCTTTCCTTCAGCGGCAACAGTGGCGGCCAGTACCACACAGTCTTTGATGACGTGTCCATAGTGGAGCAGTTCTTGGACCCGGGATATGTAGGCCACCAATTGGCCGCGAGCACCCTGCATGCGATCATGCTGGAGTTCTCCAGTGCTGGCCGCTTGTGCTTGGATCAAACCCGTGCTGCGGAAGACCTTGCCTGGCATGCGCGCATGGCCTCTAATTGGCTCGGGGAACAAAACGCAGAGCACCTTGCCCAAACCCTGCTGGGTCTCGCCCAAGCCAACGATTCCCGCTGGCAAGCCTGGGCCAAGCGCATGGACTTTGAACCGGACCTCTCTCCCGGCCCCTTCGGCACTTGGCCCAACATGCGCAGGTCCCTGTCAGGGGAAGGCAACGCCCTGCGCGGTGACGCCGACCGCCAAGGGGAGCTACCGCGCATGTACCGCGCCCTGCTTTTGGACAGTGGCCTGCCCGGGCGCACTTGGTACCGGAACTTTTTCTGGGCCCCTGACCCCAGCAATGGCTATGGTTCCGAAACTTGGCCCACCCTGCGTGCAGCAGCAGCCGATTCAGACCCAAAAGCCCTCGCTCAAGAACTCAAGCGCTTGGAAGAGAGCATCGCTGGCCTGAGCCAGCAATGGGCCGAGCGGAACTAACCCGGAAGCAACCCAGTGAACCTTCTGCGATCCTATTTCAAGCGCTTTATGCGCCACAAGGCTCCCCTGCTGGTGGGGATCGTGGCTATTCCCTTGGCCCAACTCGCCGACGTGTTGGTCACCATCCTGGTGGGCGGCGCCATTGAAAAGGTCCGGCTCAGTGACAACCAAGAGTGGCTCACCCGGACCTTGGTGCTGATGGCCGCTGCGGCCGTATCCCATGCGTTCTTTCGCTTCTGGCAGCGCTGGCTGGTGGTGGTGGTGTCGAGGCGCTTTGAAGTCGAGCTCAAGCAAGAGCTCTTTGACCGCCTGACACGCCTGGACCTTTCCTTCCACGCCAAGAGTCGGTCAGGCGACTTGGTCAGCCGCCTGACCGCTGACGTGGAAGCCCTGCGCATGTTTCTGGGACCGGGGATGATGTACACCCTGGGTGCGGTAGTGATCGTGCCCATCAGCCTGGGCTGGTTGTTCTTTCTGAACCCCCTGATGAGCATGTCCATGTTGCTGCCCATGCTGGCGGTGGGCGTGATCATGCAGCGCTTGACTCCTCGACTGCATGTGCATTCCACTGCGGTTCAGGAAAGCCTTGCGGACATCAATCACCGGGCTCAAGAAGACTTTGGAGGCGTGCGCATTGTTCAAGGCTACCAACGCCAAGAATCCCAAGCCCAACGCTTCGCGCGCTCAAGCGAGCAAAACCGTGACCACCAAATATCCCTGGGACGCGCGCGGGGCTTGACCCATGCGGGTATTCATGGGTCCTTTGATTTGACCTTTGCGGTGATTCTGATTCTAGGCGGACTAGCAGCCATCGATCGCAGCCTGCCCGTCGGCGAGTTGTTCCAGTTTGTGGACCTGACAATCAAGGTCTTTTGGCCCCTGATCGCCGTGGGTTGGATCGCAGGCATGTACCCGCGGGCGGTGGCCAGCGCCAAGCGCGTGCAGACCCTGCTGGACACCCGCTCGGCCCTGACCGAAACCGATTCGGACGTGGGCCTTGATCCCCAGAAAACCCCCAGTTTTGAATTCGACTCGGTCAGCTACACCTATCCGGACGCGGACTCCCCCACCCTGCAAGAGATCAGCTTCGAGCTCCCCGCGGGTCAGTCCTTAGGGATCGTGGGACCCACTGGCGCGGGCAAGACCACGTTGTTGTTGCTGATGGGGCGCCTTGTCGATCCCACCAATGGGGTGATCAAATGCAACGCCATCCCAGTCCGCGATCTGCCCCTAGCCCACGTGCGCGGTGCTTTGGGCTATGTGCCCCAGGATTCGTTCCTGTTTTCCGTGCCCTATGGGGACAACATCCGCTTTGGCACGGACGAGGACATCAACCCCGAACAATTGGCCGTTCTCATCGAGCAAGTCGCCATGACCGGCGAAGTCGCGCGCTTCCCTAAGGGCACCGACACCCTTGTGGGCGAGCGGGGCGTGACGCTTTCCGGCGGACAACGCCAACGCACTTGCATCGCTCGGGCCCTTGCGCGCAAGCCCAGGATTCTGGTCCTCGATGACTGCCTCTCGGCGGTGGACACGCACACGGAAAAAACACTGTTACAGAGTCTGCGCGAGGCGGGCCAGGGACGAGGGGTGGTGATCGCCGCCCACCGGCTCTCCACCGTGGCGGGTTGCAATGAGATCCTGGTCCTGGACGATCAAGGCGCCATGGCGGACAAGGGCACCCATAAGGAACTCGTGAGCCGACCGGGCTGGTATCAGCAGACGTGGGATCGCCAACAGAAACGCGCCTCCCTCGAAGACAACACGGGGGCTGGGGCATGAGTTGGGAAGCCGAAGAAGAGGTGGCGGGAAAGGCCTGGGACGGACGGTTGTTCCGGCGCCTGCTGCGTTATGCGGGGCCCCACCGCTGGTTGTTCATCAAGAGCTTCATGGTGCTCGCCAGCCTGTTTGCCTTGGACCTGGTCGGGCCCTGGATTTGGCAAGCCAGCTTGGACGGGCCCGTGCAAGACGCCCTGTCTTCGCCAGAGGGAACCGACACGGCTCCCTTCATCCATGACCTGTTGATGCTGGTGGCGGTCTATGTGGGAATCCTGCTGCTCCAAACCTGGCTGCGCTACTTCGAAGTGGCCACTCTGATCCTCACGGGCCAGTCGGTGATTCACGATTTGCGCCGGCACATCTACTCGCATATCTCCTCATTGGACCTGGCCTGGTTTGATCGCCGTCCCACGGGGGCCCTTGTAACCCGGGTCTCAAGCGATGTGGAAAACCTAGCAGAGCTCTTTACCGCCGGGGTCGTGACCTTGGCCTTCGACATGATCCGCGTGGTGGTGGTGCTGGCCCTCCTGTTTACGATCCACGCGCCCCTCGCTCTGGTGGTCACCCTGATGACCCCCATCTTGATCCTAATCAGTTTGATGTTCCGGGGCGGAGCACGTCGGGCTCACCGCACCGTGCGCGCGGAACTCGCGCGATTGAACGGTTACCTGGCCGAGGTCTTGCAGGGCATTGCCGTGGTGCAACTGTTCGGCCGCGAAGCCCACGTGGGGGCGCGCTTTGGAGAGCACCTCGCGCGCTACTTCGCCGCCAACAAGCGCACGATTCTGCTCTTCGCATTGTTCTTCCCGATCATGAGCCTCGCGGTTTACCTGATCCAGGGTGCCACCCTACGCCAGGGCGTGATATCCATCGCAGGGGACGAATTGACCATCGGTGCCTTCCTCCGCTTTTGGCTCTACCTGACCCTTGTGGTGCAGCCCATCCGCAACCTAGGCGAGCGTTACAACGTGCTGCAGTCAGCCTTTGCTTCTGCTGAGCGAGTGTTCGAGGTGCTGGATACTACGTCCAACCTACCGACGCCCTCCAAGCCCTCCCCCCTCGGGCCAGAGGGCATTGCCCCCAAGGTTCAGTTCCAGAACGTCAGCTTTGGCTACCTCAAGGACCATCCGGTGCTTGAGAAGGTCGACTTCGAAATCCTTCCTGGCCAAACCGTTGCCCTGGTGGGCGCCACCGGTGCAGGCAAGAGCACCATCGTCAACCTCTTGCTGCGCTTTTATGACCCGAGCGAAGGCCAAGTCCAAGTCGGCGAGCGGGAATTGACCCAAGTGGACCTCTCCGACTGGCGCGGCCGCATCGGCCTTGTTCTGCAGGATGACTTTTTGTTCGCCGGAACCGTGCGAGAGAACATCCTCATGGACCGCAGCGGTATTGATGAAGCCACATTGCTCCTGGCCCTCAAAGCCAGCGGGGCCGACCGGGTAGTCCAGAACCTTGCCGGCGGTCTCGACGCCGAAGTGGCCGAGCGAGGCGCGACCTTCTCCACCGGAGAACGCCAACTACTGGCCATCGCCCGTGCCCTTGCGGGCCAACCGGACTTGGTCATTCTGGACGAGGCCACCGCCAGCGTCGACTCCGAAACCGAAGCGCGCATCGAACAAGCCACCGGGCTCCTCCTTCAAGGCCGCAGCGCCCTGGTGGTCGCCCACCGCCTCTCCACAATCCAGCGAGCGGATGTGATCTTAGTGCTCGACGGAGGCCGCATCATCGAACGGGGCACCCATGACGAGTTGCTTGCGGCCAAAGGGGCTTACGCCAGGCTGCACGCTCTGCAGTTTGAGTTAGAGGCCTGACACAGGGAGCGCGGTCACTTCCGCGTCCCAAGGGCGCGCTCTAGCAGCCAGCCAACCGCAAACAGGGCACCACCCAACGCAAGGCCATAGGTCTCGGCCCGCATGGACGAAAGCCCTTCGTCACGCATGCCCATTTCTACGCTCATCATCAAGCCAACAAGGATGATCAAGAGGCCGGAACCTTCGAGGAATTTCGCCAGACGCTGAAAGAATTGGGGTGACATGGGCAGGGGTTCAGTTGAGTTGACGCAACACGGCTCCAGCGACGCGCTCGCCGGTGATGGTGCTGTTGTCCGTGTCCCGGGCATAGTTGCCTGCATCGGGAGCGGTAGAGATTACTTTTTCTCCAAGGCCGTAGAGTTCAATCTCGTGCGGCGAGGTGGGAGCAAAAAAGGCGACGGTCTTGCACCCTTGGGCCACGGCCATGTGCAAGGCCAAGCTGTCGGAAGTGACCAAGAGATCCAGCCCCCCCACCATGGCAGCAAAGGTACCCAGAGAGTGATCACAGCCAGGATCGATCAGTTGGGCAGCCGGTGCGGCGGCGCGACTGAGTCCGAGCAACTCTTGGTTGCGCTCGGTTTCATCCGTGCCCCCCAAGATCAGAAATTGGACCGCCGTTGAGCCTAAGCGGGACGCAAGCCGAGCCACTAGGTCCGCCACTTCCGCGGGACGCATGGCCTTGGTGCGCCAGCGACCACCGGCCCCCGTGTTGAGACCAATGCGCAGGCCCTTTGAGCGGGGAACTTCGCGATCCAAAACCTCTGCGCCGATCCCTAGGTCTCGATCGCTCAAGTGCAATGCGGGGCGACCGGGCAGCACGCCAATCACCTGTGCCAAGAGGTCCGGGTGCGTGCGCCGATTCGCCAACTTGCGCTCATCCGCCCGTTGCAAGCCGTCCCGGGAAAGCAAACCCATGCCGAACCAGCATTCCCCGTCATCGGTATAAGCGGGCTGGCCCTCGGAATCCAAGCAGGCTCCCGCCAAGACCGCTTGGGTCTGCTGCTGTAAGTTCGCGGCCAAGGCGCAGAGCTCCGGATCATCATCCAAGGACAAGATGCGGTCCGGTTTCAGAGCACTCAGTTCCGCCGCCGCACCCGCGCAGTCATTTGGATCCAGGGCAAACACCCGTTGCACTTCCGGGTGCCCCTGCACCAAGGGCTCTGCCCCGTGGGCCGTGACCCAAGTGACTTCTGCCCCCGGCCAACGGGAATGAATCCCGCCCAGCAACGACGTGCTGCGCAGGACATCTCCGAGGGCCCCGGTCTTGATGATCAGAATGCGTTCCATGGTTCGCAAGCAAGAGGATAGGAGGTGGGACGCGGGGCTTCACTTGCCGCTTAGGGAATTTCGCGCATCCCCGCACCTAGCCACCGGGAACAACGAGCACCAAGTCCAATTCGTCGCCGCTTTGGATTCGATTTTCTGGGCCCAGGGCCACCCCCCGGCGCCAAATGGCGGGCAGGGGCAGCTCGTGCCGATCGTGAAGAAGCCAGGCGGCATCGGGTTGGGCCCCGGCTAGGGCCACGAGAACTTCGCTCGGGGCGGCAGGTAGATTCAACTCGATGCGGCAACTGGAACCGAGGTGCTCGGCCAGCAAACCGCGACTGCGAAACTCCACCCAACCGGGAACCCGGACGGGGCTGGGTGCCGGGTCTGGAGTCATGACCGCGGTGAAATCGATGGAACTGCTTGGATCCAGGGTGGGCCGTCCCTCGGAATCGAGCCCGCGCCAGCAACGGTACTCGCGCAGCAAAGGGCCCAGGTCTTCATCACCGCCCTCCCCAATTCCCCGGGGGGGAGCACCCCAATGAAGCAAGAGTTGATGGGCCGCCCGGGCGATTTCTCCCCCGAGTTTCCGCAGGGTCACCCCAGGTTGAGGGTCCCCTTCAAGTGCGGGCACCAAGACAACCGCCAACTGATCGAGACTCATGACTCCATCCGCCAGCAAGCCCGCCGCGGAAAAACTGCAAAAGCCCAGGGCGTCGACGGCGGCCACCAAGTCCTCGTGCCAAGCGGCGAGGGAACCCTTGCCGGACCCTGTGACTGACGAGCCTATATCCTTCGGCCATGTGATATCTGGAGCAAGGGCAATGAGACGCCCCGGGTCAAAGCCGCCCTCCCCCAGGAATGGAAAACTACGCATAGGGTCGACGCCCCTCGCACTGGCCACGGGGCCCACTTGGCCCATGGGGGTGGAAGCAGAGCGCGTGCTCGGGGAGCGAGGGGGACCCGCACCTCGACGGACCAGATCCTCTAGGGCCACTGTCACTTGGGCCACATCCCCCATGGGGCCACCGCCCGCCAAATCCCGCGCCGCCTCCCGCGCATCGAGACCCAAGCGATTGCAAACCTCGAGCACTTTCTGTGCGTGCTCGGAATCCGAAGCCAGCTCCCCCAGCAGGGGAGAGAGGGCCGAAAAACGCATAGTGCCCTGGGAAGGCCCGCGCCCATCTCCCAGCACAATGCCACAGGGGGTCGGACAGCCCTTACAACCATGGCGTTGGGGATCGAGGGTCCGGGGCATAGACAGGTCCACGTTTCCCCGCACTTGTTCCGCATCAAACAACTCAAGGGTGCCCCCCATGGAGCGTGCCTGCAATCGCGGGGATTGGGTGAGGGATCGACTCAAGACTGGGCTACTTCCGCTTGGCACGGGATCTGCGAGCACATGGATCCCCAGCAATCCGTGTTGGGCCAAAGCGCGCCCCAGCCCTCCGCGACCGACAAAACTCGGCGGGTCATGCCCCGCCGCCAAATGGGCGTGACGAACCCCGGCCCGTGCCGCGGGGCCCGCGCTCAACCCCGCCCCCGGTCCAAAGTCCCGGACCGCCTGAGCATTCTTTTCCCCGGCTGAGAGTCCCACCATGTCCGGCCTCCGGTACAGCCGCGCCCGCCCTTCGGCGTCCACGACCAAAACCCCGTCACCACCCGCAAACTCCCCAAGCAACACCACAGCATCCCAGACCGACGCCAATCTGCGACCTAACTCGCTGCCCACCTGCCCTTCCGCCAAACCACCGTCCAAGGGAGACCGGGCAGAGACCGTAGTACGCGCCGCGGTGGGCAAACCGCGCACCACCGCCGCCCCCAGGCTGAGGATGAAAGGGTCGCGACTCGGATCAAGGGCCAGCATCAGGTCCGCCGCCAAAGCTCCCCCCCCAAGAGCCCGCACCTCCTGAGAAATCCCTGCAAGCTCGGGAACCGGTTGCCCACCAAGGTCCTCTCCACCTACGCTCCCCGCCACCCCGGAAAAATCCAAGACCAGCACGCGGGGCTTTGTTGAATGATCTTTGCTCATCGCCTTCTGAACACAGAGGATACCCCATCGACGATCAAACACCCCAGAGCCCTCCGGCCCTCCTGTATAACTGCACCTTCATCCCATGACCATCGGCTTTTTTAATGGCCCCGGACGGCCCTGGATGCTGGGCCGGGTGCGCGGCATCCCCATTCGCCTGCAGCCCCTTCTGCTGGTACTGATGGGCCTATTGGCCCTGATGCAGGTGGACGCGGGCGGATTGACTGCGGGCCTGATGACCTTTTTCGCCCTGAGCCTAGTGATGGGATCGGTACTGCTCCACGAGTTAGGCCATGCCCTGATGGCCCAACGCCTAGGGGTGCAGGTGGTCGACATCACCCTCTGGCCTCTGGGTGGGATCGCCATGATGGTGAACATGCCCGAGGATCCCGCCACCGAGGGCGCCATCGCCATCGCCGGTCCCCTGGTGAACTTTGCGATCGCGGGAATTGCCTCCATGATCCTCATGTTGATGGGGCTCTTGGGAGAGTTGATCCCCATGGCCACCATCACCCAAGCTGGGCTCCCCCAGATCCTGGCCCTGTTAGTGATGGTCAACGTGATCATGGGCACTTTCAATCTGGTGCCCGCCTTCCCCATGGACGGGGGCAAACTGCTGCGTTCGTTTTTGGCGCGCAAGGACGGTTGGGTGCGAGGCACAGAGCGCGCGGCGCAAGTGGGCAGGGTCTTTGCCTGGGCCATGGTTTTCTTTGGCTGGCGATGGAGCCTGATGCTGCCCTTCCTCGGTTTCTATCTTCTCTTTGCGGGCAAGCGCGAATTGATCATGGTGCAACTCAAGCACGCGGCCCACGGGGCGGGGGGCATGTTTGGCGGCAACCTGGAAGAGATGCTGCGGCGCGCCACCCAGGCAGGTGGCTTCAACCGACCCGGCCAAGAACCCCATGGACAGGCCCCTTCCCATGAAGGTCAAGCGGGCGAAACCCATGTGGACTCTTCCTCGCATCCCAAGCCCGGCTTCAGCGAAGAGGACATCCGGCAACTGGAATCAAACCGCGGGCGCCTGCGAAAAGACTAATCAGCGCCTCGGGCAGAACGGGACTGCCCTGCCTATAGGTTCCCCAAGCGAATCGCCTGGGTCGGGCAATTCCGTGCACAGGCATGATCCCGAGTGCACTCGTAGTTGTGCACCTTGCGCACCTGGGCGGTTTCCCCGGCCATCTTGAAGCCCTGGGTTTCGCAGACCGCCTCGCATAACCCACAGCCCACGCAGCGGGCCGGATCGATGGACAATTGAACGTAGTCTGCAGGGGTGACCGGGCAAGAAAGGCGATCCTCGGGTTTGCAAGTCACCAGATCACGGGTCGCCGCATGGGAGAGCAAGACGCGCAGGGCCTCGTCTTCCCCCGCCTGGATCACTTCAGGAATCTCTTCGAAGTCAAATCGGTGTAGGTGCCCCACCTTAGGCTGGATCAGCACAACGTTTTCATCTGCGTGCATGTGCAGCATATGTTCCACCACCACCTCCTGGGCGATTTCAAAAGAGCGGAAGAGGGTCGAGATCGCGCGGTCCTTGAAGTTGGGCGTGCGGTAAGTACCCTTGACCGTCAAGTCCACGGCAATCACCATCTCCGGGTGCAGGGTCTTGGCGAAACGCAGAGGCGTCGGATCGGCGATGCCCCCGTCGATGTAATGACGGCCTTCGTGCTCGAATGGTTCGAACACCGCCGGCAAGGCGCAGGAGCTGTAGACCGCATCTGCCAGGGACATGCCTGAGAAACCGCGGGTGCCCCAGAAAATGCTGCCTCCGGATTCCAGACAGATCGCGTTGCAGTAAAACGCCATCTTGGTGCTGCCCATTTTCTCATCAGGCAGAAGGCGTTCCAAACTGCGGCGAAAGTTCAGGCCCTGGTACATGGACGTGACCCGCGGCCCACGCAACAACATCTTGATCGCGTTCAGACGAAAGTAGTCCTCCTTCTTGAGGGAACGGACCTCAGCTTCGAGCTCATCCACATCACGGCCTTCGGCCACCATGGCACCGACCAAGGCACCGATCGAGGTCCCCACCACCGCGTCGAACTTGATATCGAGGGTTTTCAGGGCCCGCAACACGCCGATGTGAGCCATGCCACGCATACCACCGCCGCCGAGCACGAGCACACGCCGGGGGCGCTCGGGCTCTTGCACCAGGCGCGGACCGCTGTTGGGTTGAGGTGAATCGTTCATCTTGTGGAGGGGATAGGTCAGGGAAACCCTGAGCACCAGGGTCCCTGGGATATATATCCCTGGGTTTTTCATCGACCCCGGGGCCGCCCCAACTTGAGACACTCAGCCCATGGCCCTCCCCCGATCCTTCCAAAACCTGTGCTCCCTACCCCCCAACCAGCGGACGGCCATGGGCATAAAGCTGCTCCAGCGCACCATGCGCGAGGAATGGCCCCTGGTTCCCCACCTGCGTCGTCGTTTGACGGCTGCTGGGCTGGACGGCAGGAGGCACCTGGGCCTGGATGAATTCCACGCCCTACCACCAGAAAGTCTGGCCCGGTTCTTGAGCCAATCCCCTCGGGACCTCTGTCCTCAACCCGACCCCGGCCGAATCCGCCAAAACTGGGGCTGGCCCCGCAAATTGGGCCTGGTCTTGGCCCGCGGAAAGGGCGGACAACTCTTGCAGCGCGGATACCAAGCCAACCTGGCGGATCCCCTGCCCGACCCCCTTTCGGGTGGGCGCGAAAAGCGAGTGCAATCCAGCGAGCACGACGAGGAGTTGCTGGCGGAACAGGGCTGCCGGTGCTTGCTATTGCTCGGAATTGAGGCCGGCCCATTGGTACTCGACCCCCGGGTAAAGATCGAGGCCCTGACCCGGCGGGCCCTAGTGGGCGCGGCGCGTTTGCTAGAACTACCCCTTGGTGAATCTCCACCCAAACCTGGGGAAGATCAGGGAGTACTGTTCACCACCAAGGAAGCCCTTGAGGACGGGGCGTTGGGTTCCGGTGAGGTGGTGTTGTTGGACCCGACCGGCCCCGAGGACCGAGGCATGTTGACCTTGACCGCCGCGCGCTTAGTGCTGCCGGTGTTGGGAGATGCCCGGGGCGCGATCCTGTGGGATGACTTGATGCTGGCGGAGGCCCATGAGGACGGAATCGCGATGACCCATCTCGCCCACCACGGGACCATGCTGGCGAAGACCGTGTTGAACTTGCCCGATGCCTTTGGACGCTTAGAGTTGGGAGCAAAGGCCGCGCCTTTCTTTCCGCGACTCACGCAAGTATGAGGGCGGAGCGTTTGCTCTCGCACCAGCGCTGCCCGCGCGCTCCGGAACCCCTATAAAAAGAGGTGGAGGCCAGTCCAGGGAAGTGGACTGACCTCCGGTGTCCCGCAGGTATCACAAGGTGGGCTCGCAAACCACCAAGGACGCGGAGACGGGCCCTTTAGCTTCCCAGGAGGTCAAGCTCGCAAAAGTGACTTTCCCATCCAGGGCCGCGAGCAATATAGGGAATGCCCTTAGGGTTTGCAAGGTCTAGATTGCATTGCGGCGTCAAGGGGAGCCCCAACCCATGTGAATGAACAATGTGGATCCGCCCTAGAGGAGGGCCGCGTTCACACCAGATGCTTGATCAACGGGACGGTCTCAAGGCCTCTTCCAGCGCTGTAGCCGCATCTGTGGACTCGGTGCGATACTTGACGATCAACGCGCAGGCCTGCGATAGCCCATAACGCTCTGCGAAATCGCCCGATGTTCTCCGCATTCCGGATACAACCACCGCATCAGCCGGGACCTCGAGGGGGTTCTCTCTCGTGCCGCGGATCTCCGTTTCATGCACCAAGTCATAAAGAACCGTGGTCGCCGCCAGTGAAACCCCCGCGGCCAGCACCGCTCGGCGTTGCACCCGCACCCCTTCCAACACCAGCACCCCAGCCCCGACAAAGGCCCCGTCTTCCACAATCACTGGTCGTGCCCCCGCCGGTTCCAGCACGCCTCCCAATTGCGCGGCCGCGGACAGGTGCACGTCCCGGCCCACCTGGGCACAAGATCCCACTAAGGCATGGGAGTCGATCATCGAGCCCTCCCCCACGAACGCGCCCACGTTCACGTACATGGGTGGCATGCAGACCACGCCTGACCCCAGATGGGATCCCCTGCGCACGGCAGAACCCCCGGGCACCAGACGCACGCCGGACTGATCATCAAAGGTGCGCGTGGGGAATGCAGCCTTGTCCCGAAAGACACCCATGGGCACCACCGGGCTGGCACGAAAGAGATCCAAGATCCCCTCCTTCACCCAGGGCTCAACACGCCAACTCCCGTCCGCTTGGGGTTCCGCGGCGCGCACCGTGCCCGCTTCGAGGGCGTCGAGGAGTTCGTCTCCGGTCAGTCTTGGCTGCATGATTGGATTGGATCTAGTTGGACTCGGCATCTGTTCGAGCAAGCAGTTCCTGCGCCAAAGTCACGAGCCGCGCGGAAGCCTGGGCCATTTCTCTGCGCGAGACCTTTTCGTGATCCGTGTGGGCATCAATGATCGCACCAGGCCCAAACAGGAGAGGCTTACCCCACTTGGAAAGGTGCGGAGCATCGGTGCCAAAGGCAACCACCACGCTGTCTTCTCCCTCGGGCACATGAAAACGCACGGGACCATAGGGCCCATCTTCCACTCGTAGCTCCACGTGTTCTCCAAGCAATCCCAACAGGCGCTCTTGAACCACCGCGGGATCTTCCACCGCGCGCAAGAGGAACGAGGCCTTGGCGAAGTCCGCCACCACGTTGGAGGCCACGCCTCCTTCAATGCGGCCCAGGTTGACCGTGCCCGGGCCGATCCCCTCCGAATTGCCCCAATGGGCCGCAAGGATCTGCTCCAGGGTCTTGACCAACTCATGCACGGCACTCGGACCAATGTCTTGGCTGGAGTGCCCCGCCACCCCGTGGGCTGTGAGTTGGGCGTGAAAACACCCCTTGTGGGCCTTGACGAACTTGCTGCCCGTGGGTTCTCCCACCACGATGAAGCTCGGAGCCCAAGGGTCCGCCAGCTGGGAGTTCGCCGCAATGGCTCCGTCCCCCAGGACCTCCTCCCCCACGGTGAACAACATGCCCACTCGGTCTTCGCCCTCACCGAGCAATTTCTCCACCGCATTCAACATGCCCACCGCTTGGCCCTTGGCATCACAGGAACCCCGGCCGTAGACAAAGTCCGAATCCACCCGCGAACCGAAGAACGGCGGCACCGTGTCGATGTGCGTGCAAAAGACCACCTCAGGCTTGCCCGCCCGCGCCAAGATGTTGAAGCGCCCCGGTTCGACCTCTTGGCGTTCTACTGCCAGGCCGCGGCGTTCGAGGGAGCGGGCGAGGGCGTTGCCGTAGTCCTCTTCATCTCCGGTCACCGAGGGGATCTCGATGAACTCGACCAGCTCTTGGGTCAGGGCGTCGGTATGGGTGCTCATAGGGGAGCATCATAGCCACCCGCATTCAGCAATTTCCCCTTTGGATAGAGGCCCGCTCTTATTTTCTCGCCCAAGAGCTGCACCCCGGCAACTGGGGCCCCTCAGGGTTCAACAACGAAACCCACCGGGCCCAAGACATCGGCGCCTTGACCCTGGTCTGCCAGCATCGTGCAGAAGTCAAAACTCTGGCCCACAAAGGCCCAAGCCCAACTGGGATCCATCGAGAATTGCCCAAGGCCCCGCCCTAATCCGTCCAAGCTCCCACCAAACCCCTCGAACACCGGGGGCAAAAGTCCGCCCTGGAGGGTCAACCCAAAGAGGCGATCCTGATTGAGGGGCACCAAGACACCGCCGACCATCGTGCCGGGTTGGGTTCCCGCGATGCTGCCAAGGATCTGATAGGTGCGGGCCGCATCCGCCACAGGCCGTTGCACGCGCAGGGTCGCCGTGCCGCCCTGGGAGGCACTGATCGTGTTCCGTGAACAATGCAGTTCCGGCGGCGCCACGGTGTTCAAGGTGATCGGCGGCCAGAGCAACACGGGCTTGATGCCGTCGTCCACGCGCACGCCCCACTCGCCGTCTCCGGGAGTTGTGGTGGCCACAAGATCAAAGGAGTAGCTACCGTCCCCGTGATCGGTGACCGCGCCAGGCAAGGCGGGGTCCGTTCCCGAGTGTCGTGTTTCAATGGTCACACTCGCGCCACCCGTGGTCAGGGGCACGCCCTCTAGATCCACCAAGCG
The DNA here is from genome assembly GCA_028823345.1 of Planctomycetota bacterium. Classification (GTDB taxonomy): domain Bacteria; phylum Planctomycetota; class UBA1135; order UBA1135. Next base: position 63,880 of record JAPKBR010000013.1, on the reverse strand, counting down.
CACCACCACATTGGTACTGGATAAGCCGTTTGCGGGCAGTTCCTGATCCGGCACCTGCACCACCGAAGTGAGCCCATCGGGTCGGCCCATATTCACCCCGCGCCAGATGTCGTAGTTCGCTTGCAAGCCCTCCACCGCGTCCACAGTACTGCTGCTCCCGGCGAAATTCCGGCGCAAATAGTAGGTCCCGTTGGCACAGCCCGCACTCGCCGTACAAACCCCATCGATGTCGCCCATGCGTGCAATCACAATGGTGGCAGAGTAGGCACTGTGAGTGAAGGACGGGGGCGGCGCACCGCAGCTGGTGGGAGCAGTGGAGTTGCAGGAGCAACGCCCGTCGCCCCCTGCAAATCGTGCGGCCTGCATAGCTGCCATCACCCGTTGGGAAAGATCTCCCGGTGCATTCAACAGAGCGAGTTCGGCTTCCAAAACCGGCAGGGCACCCACCAGCACATTGCCCTGGATCGCGTAGGAAAGATCCCCCACTTGCCCCGTAACACCAGTGGCATAGCTCCCGTTGTGCAGGCCGCTGTAAGTGCGCGCATCGCCCGTGAAACTCACGATCCCATACTGCCGCTCTGCGGGGCTGCTGCCCACGCTGGTCAATCGTTCGAGAATCCGATCAGGGGGCGCATTCAATGCAAAGGCCGACCACATGAGGTTACGGTTCCCAGCGCTGCCGTCGACCATGCTCTGTGCTGCGCCTGCTCCTTTACCCACGCGAATCACCGGCACGTACTTGCGGATGTCGATGTTTGGAATGCAAGTGGCCGTGGCCACGCAGACTTCACCGGTCAGGTGGTTCAAAACCACGATGCTCCAGGTGGCAAGGGCGGGAGGACTCAGCCCCACAAGGACCATCAGTCCCAAAATGAGAGGGCGCGGAAGATTGAATTGCATGCCCCAAGCATACCGCCATATTCCACTTGCTGTTGTCCTACTGGATGGTCAGCAGCACGTCCCCAGCCTGGACCGCCTCTCCGGCGGCCACGGCGATGGTCTTCACGATTCCTGAGCACGGCGCGGTGATCTCATTTTGCATCTTCATCGCTTCCAGCAGCAAGAGGGGCGTGCCCTCCTCGACCGGATCTCCCTCGGCCACGAGCAACTCAGCCACAAAGCCGGGCATCACCGCTCGCAGGGGACCCTTGCCCTTACCTCGTCCCTTTTCCGCCACATGAGCGGCACGCTCACGTTCGTCTTCCAAGGCCAGGCCATACACATGCCCCGCCAAGGTCACGCGCACTTTCTCTGTGTTGCCTTCCATGGACAGGGCATAGGTTTCCCCATGCCGTTGCACGGCAACTTGTCCGAGAGCATCGATTTCCGTATAGGACAATTCGAAGGGCTCGCCATTCACGCGCACGAAGCGCTGGCCCCCCTCTTCGTTGATATCGACCTCGACCTCTTGGTCACCGCATGCAATAAAGTACTTCATGCTTGGCCTCCAAAGTTTCCCGTGGAACGGCTGGCCTGAATGCCGCGATCCGCATTTTGATTGCGTCCACGGGCCACCCAACCAGCGCGCTCAGCGCTCGGGCCAGCGAGGGCTTTTCGGCGCGCCAGATCATGGCGGTGAATCGCTGCAGCGGCCGCCACCAAGTGCAACCACTTGCTGGGAGGCTTGATGGTCAGGCCCTCCAAGAAGTGAGTGTCATAGTCGCCAGAACGGAAACGCTCGTGCTCGAGGACCTGCAAAGCCGCGGGTAGGGAAGTGCTGACTCCTCCCACATTCATCTCTTGAATCGCGCGAATCATGCGTTCGATAGCTTGGGGCCGATCCGCGGCCCAAACCACCAGCTTGCCCAACATGGGATCGTACATTGGGCCCACTTCCATACCCCGGTACATACCCGTGTCCAATCGCACCCCGGGACCACCGGGAGCGCGCAGGTTCTGCAGCACTCCGGTGCATGGCTGAAAGTTCATCAAGGCATCCTCGGCATTGATCCGCACCTCAATCGAATGGCCGGTCACGGACAGGTCGGACTGGCTGAATTCCAGCTTTTCCCCCGCCGCCACGAGCAACTGCTGACGCACGAGATCCACCCCGGTGATCATTTCTGTGATGGGGTGTTCCACCTGAATGCGGGTGTTCATTTCCAGGAAGAAAAACTCACCTTTCGCCCAGAGAAACTCCACGGTGCCTGCGCCCTGATAATTCACATGGGCTGCAGCCTGGAGAGCCACGGCGCCCATGGCCTCTCGGGTGGCAGCGTCCACCGCTGGACTGGGGGCCTCTTCCAGCAACTTTTGATGCCGGCGCTGAATCGAACACTCACGATCGAACAGGTGAACGCCATTGCCGTGCTGATCAAAGAGCACCTGAATCTCCACGTGCCGTGGCTGGTCCAAGTAGCGTTCGAGGTACAAACGCCCGTCACCAAAAGCGGAAAGAGCCTCGCCAGATGCGGCCCTAAACGCGGACTCCAAGTCCCCCGGCTCACGCACGATGCGAATCCCCTTGCCACCACCTCCAGCCGCCGCCTTGATCGCGATCGGGTAGCCGATGCCTTCCGCTGCTGACAGGGCCTCGGCCAGGTCGGCCACGGGATCAGTCATTCCAGGGACACAAGCCACCTTGGCCACACCCATGGCCCGCCGGCTCTCGATTTTGTCTCCCATCACAGCGATGGCTTCGGGGGGCGGGCCAATCCAAACCAGCCCTGCCTCGACAACAGCCCGTGCGAAGTCCGCGTTCTCGGACAAGAACCCATACCCAGGATGAATGGCCTCGGCCCCGCTGACTCGAGCCGCCTCCAAGAGGGCCTCCGGGCAAAGATAGTTTTCTGCGAGAGTCGACCCCGGAAGGCAAATGGCCCGATGGGCCATGCGCACATGCAGGGCCTTTGTGTCGTCGGCTGAGTGAACGGCCACACACTCGATGCCCATTTCTCGGGCGGTGCGGATCACGCGCAGGGCGATCTCGCCGCGGTTGGCTATCAGGATGCGTTGGAACATGTGGATTGATTCTTGCGAGGTGGTGATCAGAGCGGAATGTTCCCGTGCTTACGGACGGGTCCAGGCTCATGCTTGCTAGCAAGGATACCGAGGGCGCGGATCAGATAGGGTCGTGTCATGCGCGCCTCGATCACATCATCGATGAACCCCCGGGCGGCGGCGCGGTAGGGATTGTTGAAGGTCTCTTCGTACTCCGCCGCTTTTTCCGCCAGCACCTCTTCGGGTTTGTCGGAGGCGCCGATCTCACGCCGATGGATGATGTTGGCGGCTCCCGCAGCCCCCATCACGGCGATTTGCGCACCGGGCCAGGCCACATTCAAATCCGCGCGCACGTGCTTGGAACCCATCACGTCATAGGCACCACCATAGGCCTTACGGGTGATCACGGTCAGCTTGGGCACCGTAGCCTCGCAATAGGCATAGAGCAACTTGGCCCCGTGACGGATGATGCCCGCGTATTCCTGGTCGGTCCCCGGCAAGAACCCAGGAACGTCTTCAAAAGTCACGATCGGAATGTTGAATGCGTCACAGAAACGGATGAAGCGCGCACCTTTTTCGCTCGATGCGATGTCGAGGCAACCAGCCAGCACTGCCGGCTGGTTGGCGACGATGCCCACCACGCGCCCTCCAAGCCGGGCAAAGCCCACCAGAATGTTGCGCGCATATTCCGCGTGGACCTCCATGAAGGAATCCACATCCACCACACGCTCGATGATGCGGTGCATGTCGTAGGGCTTTTGCGGATCGGTGGGCACAAGCGTGTCCAACTCTTCATCGCAACGGTCGGCGGGATCCTCGCAGGACCCCATGGGCGCCCCCTCTGCGTTATTCAGGGGAAGATAGGAAAGCAGCTCCCGAATCGAGTTCAGGCAACTCTTGTCATCAGCGGCGGTGAAGTGCGAAACCCCCGATTTTTCCGCGTGCACTGCCGCGCCGCCCAATTCTTCCGAGGTCACAACCTCGTGGGTCACGGTCTTGACCACTTCGGGTCCCGTGATGTGCATATAGGAGGTACCTTCCACCATGAACACAAAATCTGTCAGGGCCGGACTGTAAACAGCACCTCCTGCGCACGGCCCCATGATGGCCGAGATCTGGGGCACGACCCCCGAAGCTTGGGTGTTCCGCCAGAAAATCTCCGCATAGCCACCCAGACTGGAAACACCCTCCTGGATACGCGCGCCTCCTGAGTCCTTGAGGGCGATCACGGGCACGCCGTTCTTAGTGGCCAAGTCCATGATCTTGCAGATTTTCTCAGCATGGGTTTCCGACAAGCTGCCCCCAAAAACCGTGAAGTCCTGAGAGAACAAGTACACCGGCCGACCCTTAATCAATGCGTGCCCGGTGACGACTCCATCCCCAAGGATCTTCTGGTCTCCCATGCCAAAGTCTGTGCAGCGGTGGGTCACAAAGCGGTCGAGTTCCACGAACGATCCTTCATCCACAAGAAAGTCAATCCGCTCGCGAGCGGTGAGCTTGCCCTTCTCGTGCTGGGCATCGATGCGTTTTTGGCCACCACCCGCTTGGGCTTTGGCTCGCATAGAGAAGAGTCGCTCAGTTTTCGTTTCTTCAGACATGGAATCAGTTCGTTTCAGTTTTACAGTGAATGATCTACGAGGCAGCGAGTCAGGAGGCGGGGTCCTCGACGAGCTCCATCAACACGCCGCCTGTGGCTTTTGGATGCACAAATGCGATGCGCGTGTGGTGGGCTCCCTGGCGTGGCTCCTGATCAATCAGGCGCACCCCGCGCCCCTTCAATATCCCGAGCGCCTGATCCAGGTCCGTCACCCGCCAAGCCAAGTGGTGCAGCCCACCCCCCTTGCGTTCGATGAACTTGGCCACCGGCGAGTCTTCCCCCACCGGTTCCACCAATTCGATGCGTTGTCCCCCCGCCATCAGCACCAGCACATTGACCTTCTGGTCCGCCACGTACTCCACCTGGCCCGCAGCCAAGCCCAGTACGCCCTCATACAAACCCCGCGCGGCCCCCAGGTCAGGGACCACGATGGCCAGGTGGTGCAGGGCGCAAACCACACCTTTGAGTGATTGGGGGATTTCCAAGGGGCTCTTCTCGGGTCAGAAGAGCGCGCATTCTAGCCTCGGATGGGCCCTTGGGGGCGTGGGGGGAGATGGATTGAATCGCTGGCCGGCCGCGCAAGTCTCTCCGGAGTCACCCACCGACGGAAAACGCAACTGCTGGCCAGTTGAAGCAAGCCAGCCCCCTAGCCCACACGCTAGCTGCAATCGCATAGTCCAAGTCGTTATGCTGGGGCACGACCCCACCCTCCCCCAAATAAAGAATGTTCGAACTTGGCCTAATCCCCGCCGCCGGCGAGGGCGTGCGCGCCTATCCGGCGACCACCTGGATGCCCAAGGTGATGCTGGAGATCGCGGGCACGCCGATTATCGAGCGCAACGTGGAGATTCTGCGGGACGATTTTGGGATCAAACAAATCGTCATCATCACCGGGCATCTCGGCTCGATGATTGAAGAGCACCTGGGAAATGGAGAGCGCCTTGGGGTCCAGCTCACCTATGTGCGTTGCGAGGACCCAAAGATCGGGTTGGCCCGGGGCATTTTGCTGGCGGAACCTTTTTTGGATCGGCCTTTTGTGACGGTTTTGGGGGACGAGCTTTACCTCAACTCGGGACATTCAAAGCTGCGGCCAACAGACACCGACTGGTTCGCTTGGTGTGCAGTGCACCGCACTCCGGATGCACGACGCATCACAAAGAACTACTGCCTGACGATTGACGATGGACGCATCGTAGATTTGGAGGAAAAGCCAGAGCACCCCAGCGGGGATTTACTTGGCTGCGGCACCTATGCCTTTCAGCCAAGTTTGTTTGAGCGCATTCGAAGCACGGCCCCAAACCCTCGCAGCGGGCGGGTGGAATTGACCGACGTGATCCGTGAAGCAGCGCGGGAAGGGCTGACGGTGCTGCCCTTCGAGCTCGGCGGAGACTACCTCAATGTGAACACCCTCGAAGACCACCACACCGCCAACCACCTGGCCCGCACCAAGCAGTTCGCGAGCTTTACCACTAGCCTGGTGATTCCGGCCTACAACGAGGAAGATTCGATTGCCCACGTGGTGCGCGACTTCGTGGGGCATGTGGACGAAGTGTTAGTGGTGGATAATTCCTCCACCGATCGCACGGCGGAACTAGCCCGGGAAGCGGGCGCCAGGGTAGAAACCGTTACCCAGACAGGTTATGGGGACACGATCCAATGGGGCCTCGATCACGCCCGTGGCGACATCCTGATCATCACCGAAGCGGATCACTCCTTTCGCTCCAAGGACGTCGGCAAATTCCTGGAATTCTTGAAAGACGCAGACATGGTGATGGGCACTCGCACCACTCGCGAGATGATCGAACAAGGCTCCAACATGGGCGGGATCCTGCGCCTGGGCAACATTGTAGTGGGCAAGCTGATCGAAGTCCTGTGGTGGGGCCAAGAGCCACGTTTCACAGATGTGGGCTGCACCTACCGCGCCCTTTGGAAAACCACTTGGACCAAGATCCGCACCCAGGCAACCCACACGGGCCCGGAATTCAGCCCCGAAATGATGATCGAGGCCCTGCGCGCGCGCCTGCGGGTGATCGAGATTCCGATCAGCTACCACGCCCGTGTAGGCGGAGAATCCAAACACTCCGCTGGGTTTTTTCACGTTTCCAAGACCGCCCTACGTATGCTGCGTTTGATCCTCGCTAAGCGCTTTGGCGGCTAGGCTGATTACATCATGAGTGGAAGCGAACCGATCGATCTGCCGGAGCCAGACGGGCGTCACAAGGACAATCCGGGCCACGGGAAGCCAACCCAAAAGAATCCGATGGAGAACGAATCTCCTCCCGAAACACTTCTCATGAACCCTCCCCTGAATCCTCCAAAGGCCCCCTCCGCCGAAGGCCCATTGGAGCCTACCCAGCCCGACGCCTCGGCGTCAGTCCCGGAGATCGACTCCCCCATCGGACCACCCGCTAATCTGAACCGACACTGGGGCTGGTTGGTGCTGCTGATTATGTGCTGGTTCGCCTGGACCGGTTCCCGGGGGCTCAATTTCGGCAAGTACTGGGACGACCCACTGCACCAGCAGAACCTGGAGCACGCACTTGACGATGGACGCCTGCTACCTGGCTGGTACAACTACCCCTCCATGACCTTCATGCTGTCGGTCGCGGCATTGGCCCCAGAGCTAACCAGTATTCCCTGGAGCCAGATGCAAATCCGCCATGAACGGCGAGTGGGCGAAGAGATCAAGGGCCTCAACATTCCTACCGAGGGCCTTAAGGAACGGGTCGGATCAGCGCGTTTCATTCAACGTCAAAGAAAGATATTTCTGGGCCTGGCCACCCTGGCATTGCTGTGGATTTTCCTCGCTGGGCGCGAGACCCTAGGAACCCTAGGGGGGCTTTGGGCGGCCTTGGCCATGGGCACATCATGGGAGTTTGCCTACCACGCGCGCTGGATTGCACCGGACCCTGTGCTGGTGCAATTCGCGTCCCTCTACCTGTGGCTCTTGCTCCGCGCCCGGCGCACCGGAGGCAGTTTGGTGCCCGCGGCCATCGCTCTAGGCGCGGCGATTAGCACCAAGTACACCGGTGGAATCTTACTCTTGCCCTTGCTCGTAAGTGCGTGGAACCGGCGCAAGTCCCACTCGGCCGATGAGATCCCCGTCCTGCTCTTGAGCATGACCGCAACCTTCATCGCCATCACTCCGGGCTGTTTGGTTGAGCCCCAGTTGTTCCTGCGCGATGTTTTGTGGGAAGTCGAACACTATGGCCTCGGGGCTTACGGCTACACGGTGCAATCGGGCATCTCCCACCTGGGCCTGATCATGAACTACTTAGGACGCGTCTTAGGCTCGGGCCATGCATCATTGGCGGCCATGTTCTCGTTGCTGGTATTTTGCGGCATGGTCGTCTGGGCAAGACGCAAGCCAAGAGAGTTAGCCCTGCTGGTCACGGTCCCTTTCCTTTTGGCCCTGATCTTCAGCGGTCAGCGGGTTTTCTTTGCCCGCAACATGCTCTTGTTTTTGCCCTTTGGCGTGCTCTTCGCCGCCCAGGGTGCCGTTTGGCTGGGACGCTGGGCGCGCTACCCAAAGGCCTTGCCCCTTTGCTTTGCCGCGCTCCTCGCCATCCCGGGGGGAATGCGCCAGGAGGCCAGCGCACGCAGCATTGAAACCCCGGTTGCCCCCATCGCAAGCTTTGCGGAGTGGATCAACAGCAACGAAGAACCGATCCTCTTGACCCCCGAATTAGCCGGCGAACTCAGGACTTACCTGGGCGAACTCCCGTCCCACTGCCTTACGGATTCCAACATCACCACCGACCTGATTGCTTTCCGTCCGGCCCATGTGGCGCGCGGGGGCAATCTGGAACTCTTGGGTTCCAACCTACCCGGAAGCACGGCCCATATCTTTGGACCCCTGGACGTAAATTGGGAGTGGTACACCACTTGGCATCCTGCACGCATCGTGGTGGCAAAACCCCAAATCCTGGACCAGTTCAGGGACTGGGAGGCTTTCTTCCAGTGAGCGCTGGTACCGATTGTAGGAATCGATCCGCTCTCGCCTGCGCCTTGGTGGCCGGCCTCCTGGCCAGTTGCGGTCAAGGGAACAAGCCCCCCGAATCCCCAGAGCAGATGATCATGGAAGAGGTCCTGCTTTCCTGGGTCAGCCAGGATGTGGGTCGGGGCCCTTTGACCCAAGAGGGGCAAAGGGCAATTGAACCCACGACTCTTGCCCCTTCCAAACGGCGCCAACTGGACTCGAGTCCCTTGCCTTGTTTGGACATGGGGCCCCATGCCTCCCTGGAGTTAGCGGTTCAAGCGGATCACAAGGATGCGTCCCTGCGTTTAGCAGTGGGTTTTGATCGGGAGGATTATCAGGGGCCAACGGAGGGCACGATTCGTTTCCAAGTGCGCGCCGGGGAAGAAGTCTTGTTCGAGTCAACCTTGGCCTATGGTCCAGAGGTGAGTCGTGGAGAACGATCCTGGACTCGGGCACCCTTGATCCCCTTGGCCGGATACGAAACCCTGACCTTAAGCACAGAACGGATCAGGGGTGAGGGACCCGTACACGCGGCCTTCGCCCTGCTCGAAGTCGTGCGCAGCCGAAAGCGCCCGCGCACCCAAGCGACCATCGAGCAACCCAACATTGTGTTTCTTGTGATCGACACCCTGCGCAGCGATCACCTGGGTTGTTACGGCTTCGAAAAACCCATTTCACCCCGGATCGACGCCCTCGCCTCGGCGGGCACCCGATTCAACAATGGCTGGGCCTCCTCCCCTTGGACCTGGCCCTCAACCGCGTCCCTGTTGACTGGTTTGAGCCCCGCCGAACATGGCTTGTTGAGTTACGAAGCCTGCTACCTGGCCCAGGATTTCGAGACCTTGCCGGAGCATCTACAAAAGGCGGGTTGGACCACCGGAGCCTTCTCAGCCAATCCCCTGGTGCACCCGGATAAGGACTTTGACCAGGGGTTTGAGAGCTTCAAGACCTACGACTGGGCCCATGGGGAAGTCTTAGCCGGGGATGCGGTGGATTGGATCGACTCCGTGGCGGACTACCGATTCTTCGCCTACGTGCACCTGACCGATCCCCACCAATACGAACCGAGCGAAGCCTTCCAACACCTAACCGATGGCGACTTCCAAGGGCCCAAGGACGGGGCCGAGTTACGCCGCCTGTTTGGTCAACGCTTGAGCGGCAAAGAAACAGACCCCGCCCCAATCAAGGCCCTAACCCAAAAGGCTCGCTTGGTCTACGAAGCCACCGTGACCGAGTCCGATGCCGCCGTGGGAGCAATCATCGATCACATCGCTCAGCTTGGCTTGAGTGACCGTACCCTTTTTGTGCTCACCAGCGATCACGGTGAAGAGTTCCTGGACCACGGCATGCTCTACCACGGGAACCAACTACACCGGGAACTGATGGCCGTGCCCCTGATCATGGCCGGCCCGGGAGTGCCCAAGGGAAAGGTCATCACCGAGCGCGCCGAAAACCGCCACCTGTTCGACACCCTGCTCACCCGCTGGATCGACCCCGCCAGCCCGATTGAGGGCACCGATCTGCTCGATCCGATCGCCCTCGAGGCCGCTGCCTCGCGCCCACTTTTTTCCACCACCAGCCTCGGCATCGTGCGCGATCCCAACGGAGGCTTTTCCCCCAACCGCGACATGCACGCGGTGCGCACCCACAAAGATCTGCTCATCTGGGCCCCTCCCGCGGACGCTCCTCGCACGGGCCGCGATCCACTCCCCGAGGTACGCTGGTACTTTGACCTGGAAAAAGACCCACAAGCCCAGCACCCCATCCCCCTCGCGCCCGAATCCAAGGCTCAACAACGGGCCGCCGACCTCCAAGACAGTATCGCTCGCTGGCTAGCCCACGGCCTCACCCGTCAGCCCGCTCTCCTGGGCGGTGGCAGCTCCACTCGCGAAGCCCTCGATGCGATGGGCTACACCAAGTGAAGTGAAATTGCGGCGCCTGAAGGACGGACCCTTCAAGAACACAACATGTCGGGCGGTTGGAAGCGCCCAAAGACCTTTTCCAGAGTCCCGCTGACCTCGCCCAGGGTAACCCGAGCTTCCACTGCGGCGAGAATCGGGTCCATCAGGTTGCCGGTGCCCCGGGCGGTTTCCTCAAGTACGCGCAGGGCAACCTCGACCTGGGCGGGATCCCTTTCCGCGCGCACCCGGTCGAGGGATGCGAAGACCGCGGCCCGTTCGCCGGGATCGGGGCGGAAGATCTCTGGCGGTTCTTCATCTACGGTGAAGGCATTGACGCCGACCACCGTGCGCTCTTTGGACTCCACGGACTTTTGCCAAGCCAGGGCCGAAGAGAGGATTTCGCGCTGGACAAAACCATCTTCCACGGCGGCCACGGGGCCACCCTTGGCTTCCACTTGGGCCATCAAGTCCAGGGCGCGGGATTCGAGCTCGTCGGTCAAGGATTCGATGAGGGGACTGCCCCCCAGGGGATCGATCACATCTGCCACGCCGGATTCGTTGGCCAAAATCTGTTGGGTGCGCAGGGCCAATTGTGCGCTGTCCGCGCTGGGCAAACCGAGGGCTTCGTCGCGGCTGTTGGTGTGCAGGGATTGGGTGCCACCGAGCACTGCAGCGAGGGCCTGTACCGTCACGCGCACCACATTGTTCTCGGGCTGTTGGCTCGTCAGCATGGAACCCGCGGTTTGAGTGTGGAAGCGCAGGGTCCAGGAGCGGGGATCCTTGGCCTTGAACTCTTCGCGCATGATGCGCGCCCACATGCGCCGGGCGGCGCGGAATTTAGCGACCTCTTCGAACAGGTTGTTGTGGGCGTTGAAGAAGAACGAGAGCCGCGGGGCAAACTCGTCCACTTGCAAACCAGCTTCCACCGCGGCGCGCACATAGGCGCGCCCATTCGCCAGGGTAAAGCCCAGTTCCTGAACCGCCGTAGATCCCGCCTCTCGGATGTGATAACCGCTGATGCTAATTGTGTTCCAGAGGGGCACATGCTGCTTGCACCAAGCCATGAGATCGGTGACTAAGCGCATGGAAGGCTGCGCGGGATAACGGTAGTTTCCCCGGGCGGCGTATTCCTTCAGGATATCGTTCTGCACCGTTCCACGCAGCTTGGCCGGATCGATGTTGTTCTCCTTAGCAAGTGCCACCACACCGGCCAATACATAGGCCGCGGTGGCATTGATCGTCATGGAGACAGAGACCTGATCCAAGGGGATGTCTTGAAACAACCGGCGCAAATCCAAGATCGAATTGATCGGTACACCAACCTTGCCCACTTCGGCCGCCGCCAATGGATCGTCCGAATCAAAGCCCAGCTGGGTGGGCAAATCGAAAGCTGTGGAGAGACCAGTTTGGCCCTGCTTGAGCAACAACTTGAAACGTTCGTTGGTGGCCCGGGCGCTGGAAAAACCCGCGTACTGGCGCATGGTCCAGAACCGGCCGCGGTACATGGTGGGCTGCACCCCGCGCGTGAAGGGATATTCCCCAGGCCATCCGCCGTCCGGAGCATCCCCGTAGATTGGATCGAGGGGAATCTCCGAAGGGGTCTCAAATGCAGAAGAGCGCTCGGGGCGCCGAGCCGCCGCGGGGGCGTGGGTATTCTGGAGCCACTCCTCGCGGGAGGACTGGGATGAGGGAGTGTCGGCCATGGAACAGCCAGATTAGGGAGAGTTCATGGCCCTTGAACCGAAAAATTCCGAATCAGGGGTGAAGGGATTGGGAAAATAGGCGCATAACTGTTGCCTCATCGTCCCCTTCAACGCCAGCCCCCCCCACTCCGTGATCCCCCGCCGACCCAAGCTGATCCTGACCGTCGTTTTCGCACTCCTGATCCTGGTAGTTGCCCAACAGTTGAGCCAGGAACCCGAATCCGGGGAGCAGCCTTCCCCAGAGGCGACCCAAGGGAGCAGCGCGGATGCCCAAGAGGCGGAGCTAGAACAGGATTCCCCGGATGAGCCCAGTGAACTCGCTGGGGACAACGCACCGGACCAACCCACTCGCAGCGAGGCAATCGCACGGTGGAGCGGCCAATTGATCTCGCCGCCGAACACCCCCGCGGACGACACCCTCGAAGTGGTGATCTTGACCCGTTCGCTTGGTGCCCGCCAATTCAGGGCAGGGGTCGCAGGCCCCGGGCAGGCGACCATCGAGAACTCGGTGGTGGCCAGGGCCGAGGTCAAGAGCGACGGCACCTTTGAAATTCCCACGGATGATTTGCCCGAGGGCAAGGACCTCTTCATCAGCGTCGACGGGCGCTACCTAGCGTTGCCTAAGTCCCAAGAACTTCCCACCTGGGGCGAAGCTGTCACCGTGGAGCCCAACCTCTTCGGCTTCGTGCGCGTGCTGGTCCTCAGCGCCACGGACAAGAGCCCCCTCGGGGGCACGAGCCTGCAAGCGCGCCCCTCCCTGGACGGGGGCGAGCCCGACGCCTTGACCCCTGGGTATCAAGGTTATGGATTGAAAGAGGATACGGACGAGGAGGGCCTCGTGGAAATGCGCGCCGTCCCCGCAGGTTTGAGCCTTAGCCTGAGTGCAATTCCCCATGAGGGTTCCTTGTCCGCAGGGGTCGTGGCCCTTGAGACTCCTCCGGTGGGCACCAGCGACACCCTAGAAATACTTCTGGAAGAGGGCGCTGTTCTGCGTGGAACCGTAAAAACCAGCGAAGGCCAGATCACACTGGAAGCCGAAGTCAGCGCCTGGCTGCCCGGTCGCTTCATGGGACTCGACGACACGCTCTTGCGCTCGGTGACTTGCGAACCCGACGGGTCCTTCCGCCTAGAAGGGGTCATGCCAGGATCCATCAAGGTCTCGGCGAACTCGGACGCGCATCTTGAAAGCCAAAAGCTCAGCATCAAGACGGTCTCTGGCGAAACGATTGCCGACATCGAACTGGTCCTGGAAGAGGGGAACTCGGTCAGCGGCATGGTTGCCTGGGCCGACGGAAAGCCCGCCCAGGGGATCCCCATCGACGCGAACTTTGACCGGGCCTTCATGGCCGGTCCGGGCGCCTTTGCCGCAGCACGCGGCACGACCGCCGCCACCACCAGCGCCGAAGACGGCAGCTTCACCCTGACAGGTCTGGGAGCCGGGCCTTTCAGCTTGAGCGCCACGGTAGAAGAGGACCATGAGCAGGCCGGCGGATTGGGGCACTCTGCTCGACAGGATGCGGTGCGCCCCGGGGCGGAAGGGGTCGAACTGCGTTTGCAGGCCCCCCTCGCCCTGCGCGGCCGCATCGAGCGCCTGGATGGCGCCCCGCTTCCAACCGAAACCAAAATCATCGTGCGCCGAGTCCTCACCGGGGATCTTTTGACCCTTTACTCCCATGAAGAAAGCGCCAGCATCCAACAGGAGGACCCCACTTTCATCATCCCAGATATGGTCAGCGGCCCATGGGAATTGTTGGCCAAGGGCGATGGCGCGGTCTTGCGCACGCCCCTAACCTTCCATTTGCCCCAGGCTCCTGACGAAGAGCTCCTTGTGCAACTAGAGGGAACGGTCGAAGTGCACGGACGGGTGCTGGACACCTCAGGGGAACCGCAGGAGGGCGCAAAGGTGGACTTGGCCACGACCGGTCCCGATTGGCAAAAGGCGATCTCCGCCTCGCCCCTCAATCAAGCAGCAACCACCGACGAAGAGGGCCTGTTTGTGTACGAAACCCTATCGGGCCCGGTGAGCCTAGTGGCCAACAAGGCTGGTTTTGGCCCGGGCAATCCCCGCGAAATCAACGGCGTGGCGGGTGAGGTTTTGGAAGGGGTGGACTTAGTCCTCAGCGAAGGAGGCACCTTGACAGGCCTCGTCATGGATGCGGATGGCGAACCTGCCAGCGGGCGCTTGATCAGTGTCAACAAGATGCCCGAAATGTCCAACCGCACGACGTTCTCCGGAGCGGACGGAACATTCCGTATGGAAGCACTCGCCCCAGGCTCATGGCAGGTGGTGGCCATGAACATCTCCGGCGGTGGCTTTGGTGAAACCAACGAAGAAGGCGGGGTGGACCTCGGGGGGTTGATGAAGAACATGGAAATGGGTCAAGCCACCATCGTCGAAGGGCAAGAAACGTACGTCGAACTGGGCAAGCCCAAGGACAATCCGGTTTTAGTCCATGGCCGTGTGACCCTGGCGGGCGAGCCCTATGAGGGCGCCCTCTTGAGTTTTTATCCGGAAGGGGAACGCCTTTATGAGCGTTTGGAAGTGACCTCGGTGAGCGCTGACGGGACTTATGAGCTGGAGCTCAACGGTGGCGGCACCTATGTGGTCAACGTACAAAAGGTCCCCGGCGCCATGGGCCAGCAGGCCACCATCGAGTATTCCCGGGACATCCCCAGCGATGTGGCCGACCTGAAAATGGACTTCAAACTACCCCTGGGACGTATTTCGGGCAGGATTGAGCGCGCCGATGGCCGGGCGGCTGGACTTCAGCGCATCACATTGACCCTGGATGGGGGCACCCGTACAGACAGCATGTTCGGAGGCCAGTACTCGGAGGTCTCCAGCAAAGAGGACGGCTCCTTCGAGCTGCTAGGCCTGCGCCCCGGTACCTATCGCCTCTCCGCTGGGGGCAACTCTCCCTTCAGCGCCAGCGGCGGTAGTGGTTTGGGTCGAGTGACCTTAGGCGGTATTCAAGTAAATGAAGGCCGGGGCACGGACGGCATCAATCTGATTCTCTCCGAGCCCTGCAGCGCCAAGATCATTGTGCTCGACGCGAGCGGCAGTCCCGTGGGCGGCGCTACCGTGTTCTTGCGCGATGACCAAGGGCGCATGCTCGAACCCTTCAGCATGCAAATCACCGACGCCCAGGGAGTCCTGGTTTACACAGGCCTCGCCCCTGGGAACTACACGGCCTTTGCAAGGACGGCAAATCTCGCCTCAACTGAAAGTGCTTCTTTCACCGCCGACTCCAGCAAAGTCACCGAAGTCAACTTGTCCGCGGGCCCGGGAACGATCCTCTGGGTGCGGATCCTAGACGGCAATGGGGACGGGCTGCGGGGAACCCTGACGGTCACTGACAGTGACGGTCGTCTGGTTTCCTCAGCTGTCGGCATGCAGGACATCCAGAGCATCTACATGGAGGGCAACTTCTCCCCCACGGAACACCGCATGGGTCCCCTGGCCGACGGCCGCTACCGTGTCAGCGTCACCGCCAACGGGCGTACTAAGGCCAAGACCGTCGCTATCCGCGGCAACGGCGAGAAGCGCGTCACGATCAAACTGCGCTGAACCTCGCGGCACGGCACTCCCTGATTTAGCTTCGGCCCTTGACCCAGTCAACGAACCGCGGCCGGACCAATTCGTCCACAAGGATACGGATGCAGGCGGCGGCCGGGATCGCGATCAAAAGCCCATAGAACCCTCCGAGCAATCCACCAGCGATGGATGCGAACAGGATTTGAGGGGTGGAGAGGTCGGTGGTCTTGCCCTGAATGCGCGGGGTCAAGATGTAGTCATCAAGGGTTTGGCCCAACTGATACCAGACCGTGGGTGCAGCCAGAATCCACCACCATTCCCCTTGCAGTCCCGGTGCCCCTTCGAGGGCCATCAAGATCATCACCAGGGGCAGGGCGGCGAGAGTTGCGTAGGGGATCAGAGCCAGGAGGCTGATCAAGCACCCCAGCAGGATGGGTGCGGGCACGCCGATCAGCGCGAACCCCAAGATGTAAAACAAAGCTAAGAACAAAGCGATGGTGATTCGCCCGCGGATGAACCCGCTGACCGCATTGTCCATGCGATGAAAGATGGCTCCTGCGCGGCCGCGATCTTTTTCGGGCACCATCTCGCGCACGAAGCGTGAAAAGTCTCTTTGACGGGCAACTGCAAAGTACAAGAAGAACAGACACAAGAAGCCCATGAAGGCACCCTGCCCGAGCCAACTCACCGTGGACACGGCCAAGCGTGCGGCGCTGCCTCCGGTTTTGAGGGCGCTGCTGGCCAGGCGTCCCGAGTGGGTGCTGACGAATTCCAGAACCCCGTCCACGATTCGGTACAGACCATCTCCCAGTTTCCCCGCCAAACCCTCGGCGGAACCGGGATCCTCCCTTTCAATGCGCGCCGCTTCAGCGATCTCCAACACCGTGTCCCGTACCCCGTGCCAGGCGGGAGGCACTGCTCCTGCCAGGGCCTCGTCCTCCGGCGAGCGGACCGAAGCAACCACCGCACTGGACCCCACATAAACCGACTGGGCCACGCGCGCGCTCTGCATGGTGGCAAAGACCCCGGCCACGGTGACCGGCAGCACGCCACCAAAGACCACTCCCATCAACAGCAGGGCGGTGGCACTGTGCCGCTTGAGCTTCAGCCGCTTCTCCATGCCACGAACCAATGGTTCGAGCAAGTAGGCCAAGCCCAGAGCCAAGAACAAAGGCACCGTGACCAAACTCAATTGGTGCCCAAGCATCAAGAGCGCCAAGATCCCAACCCCAATCGATAAATCACGAACCCACTGGATCTGCCACAAGTGCACCCGCGCCCAGGCGGGTCGATTGTTACTGGGGTCTGCCTGCGTCATGAACGAACTTTAGCGAAGCCAGTGATGTGGTGCCAGCCACATTTCCAGCAGCTTCGGCGTCAAGGGGCCATGTTCACGCGCATCCAATCCAGAAGGGTGGCAAAGTCATCGGCTATGGGTGCTTCGCCGATGATTGCTTCGCCGGTCACGGGGTGCTCGAAGCAGATCTTGGATGCGTGCAGGCACTGTCGCCTGGGGAGGGGTGCTTCCTTGGGGATTGGTTGGGAAATTGCACCCCGTTGGGTGTATTGGGGATCTCCCACGATGGGATGGCCAATGTGGGTCAAATGCACGCGCACCTGGTGCGTGCGTCCGGTATGGGGATAGGCGGCGACGAGGGCGTGCCCGTGGAAGAGCTCAAGGGTCTCGGTCAAGGTGCTGGCAGGTCGCCCCATTCCTTCGGTGGCCACACGCCTTTTTTGATGGTGCTTGGGGTCCACCTCGATCGGTGCATCGACCATCTCACTCTTGAAGCGCGGATGATGATGCACCAACGCAAGATAAGTCTTCTGCACTTCGCGGTCAGCAAAGCGCGCCTGCATACCCTCCATCGCTTGCGGCGTACGCGCAATGATCATCACGCCACTGGTCATGCGATCCAAGCGGTGAACCACCCCCCGTCGACGGGGGTCCTCCGTAGGCGCCAAGGGCCCCAAGACATCCTCAGCCATGGTCACCACGGTCTCACGCTGGCTGCGGTCGTTCGCGTGACTCAATAGGCCGGCAGGCTTGTTCACCAGAGCGATATGCTCATCGGAGTAGAGCACGGGCAACTCAATGATGGCCCCCCCCTCAGGGTCGGTGGGCGGCGCGAGTTCGGGAAGCTCAAAATGAACCACTTGATCCGCAAAAAGTCTCGTGCCTGGCCGCTGCACCACTTCCTCATCCAGTCGTACGCCACCCGCCTTGATCAGGGCTTGAAGGCGACTGCGGGACCATTGGGGCACTCGCTCAGTCAGGAATAGGTCGAGGCGGGCGCCTACTTGGTCGGGTGTCACTGGGATACGCATAGGTTCCATCATCCATTACTCGGGGGGGGATGCTATAAGAGAGTCGGAAAGAGAACCGGAAAGAGGTCAGAAACATCAAATGATTGGACACCGACGCCCCACCGTACTCCTGGTGGATGATGAGAGGTCAACCCTCGAGATTCTCAGCATCGTCCTGAAGAGTCAGGGTTTTGAGACCACCCAGGAATTGGACGCCGGGCGCGCTTCGCGCTTGATCGAGCAGGCCGCCGCCCGGGATCGCCCCTTTGACGCGGTGGTCACCGATGTGTTTTTTGACGGCCGGGACGAAGGTGCCGCGGTCCTCGCTGCCTGCCGAGACACATCCCCCCGCTCGATCGTGATCCTGATGACCGGCCAGCCCGCCGTGGATGGTGCTGTGGCCGCCATGAAGATGGGCGCCCGAGATTACCTGCAAAAACCCGTGGATCCGAACATGCTGGCCACGGTCCTGCATCGTGCCCTCAAGGAACAGCAGATCCACCGGGAAGACGTGAGTTTCAAGGACTTGGTCAACATCCTCTCGGACATGGTGGCCCACACCATCGAAAGGGTCGACCCCTACACCGCTGGTCACGGGGAGCGCACGCGCTCCTATTGCCGTCAAATCGCCGAGCAACTGGGTATCGATCGACAGACCATCGAACGTTTGGAATTGGCCGCTATCGCCCACGACTACGGCAAGATCTATCTGGAGGACCTGAACTTCTTGACCAAGAAAGGCCCCCTGACCGCCCAGGAATACCGCGCAGTCCAGCGCCACCCGGAAGTGGGCGCGAACAAACTCGGCTCAAACGCACACCTAGTCGAAGCCTGCACTTACATCGCAGAGCACCACGAGCGCTGGGATGGCACGGGCTATCCACGCCGCCTGAAGGGCAGCGCGGTCAGTCCTGCGGGGCGCATTCTGTGCTTGGTGGAGGTCTTCGACAGCCTGACCTCACGGCGCTCTTACAAAGCCCCTTGGGACCTGGAAAAGACCATCGACTTCTTCGAGTCCCAGTCCGGCCGGGCCTTCGAGCCGGAAACCCTCGACGTGTTCCTACGCCTCCTGGAGAAGAATGGTCCAGAGTGGCTCAATGCCCCTAAAAAGGACCTAGAGAATGCGGGGATCTACCCCGAGAAGGGCTGAGGGGGGTCTTCCTGGCTGAATCCCGTGGGGACTCCAGGGCCCCTTGGAGGGGTTTTTCCCGAGCCTTGGCAAAAATCTCACCCCTTCCCCCCGCCAGGGACTTGCGCACCCCGCCCACGACCCTATTCTTTGTCGCCTAAACCCGTGCAACCGCGGCCCCCAGAGGGACTAGACACCGCTCCGCAGAGCCCTAGCCCCCCGATCCCAGGCCGCGCCCCGGAACCAACCATCATGATTCTTGCTACCCCTATCCTGACTCTTCTGCTGCCCCTTTCCCCCGGGGCCCTCGCACCCGTCAGCCCGAGTGCCCAGGACGCCCCTCCGGGCATGGTCACCATCAAGGGTGGGCGCACTGAAGTCGGCAACGACCGCAAGGTCATCCAAGAACTGGTCAGCTCCGGAGCAGACGGGGAGCGCTTTGTACGGTCTCTAGATTCCGAGACCCCCGGTCACACAGTCAACGTCAAGAGCTACTACTTGATGATCACCGAGGTCACGAACGAGCAATACCTCGAATACGTTCAAGCCACCGGAGTCCGGCCGCCCCAGCACTGGGGCAAGGCACCAGTGGATGCAGCGCGCCTAGCCTTCCTTTCCGACCGCGCCAACAAGGGAATGGCCTGGGATCCGGAGCGCTGGTGGGACAGGAATTGGGAAGGGGCCGAATACGCCATTGCCCCCGATGACCTCTTACGTCCGGTGATGTTCGTCAACCACACGGACGCCAAGGGCTATTGCGAATGGTTGGGCATGCGCCTGCCCAGCGAAGAAGAGTTGCAGCGAGCAGTGCGTGGCTCTGGCAAGGATTTTTACCCCTGGGGCCAGGAATGGGTCGAGGGAACCTATGCCAACACCTCCGAATTCCGCCAAGACAACGCGGTGCTGCCGGTGGGCATTTTCCCCGAAGGCAAGTCCAAGGAAGGGGTCTATGACCTGGCGGGCAACGCCTGGGAATGGACCAGCTCCCCCTATCTTCCCTATCCCGGTTTCAAGCCCGGCAAGTACAAGGGTTCCAGCAAGAAGAAACTCGAGCCCAAACCCCAGTGGAATGGCGACGATCGTGTGGCATTCGGCGGTTCTTACCAGAACCCCGCTATCGCAGCGCGCTGCACCACACGCCGGAACACCGCCCGTTTCCAACGCACCACCGGGCTCGGTTTCCGAGCCGTGGGCACCGTGAAGCCCGGATTCGATCTGGCCGAGCGCGTCTACCGCAACAAGATCCGCAGCAGCCCCGCCCGCACCGAGGGCTCCAAGACCGACAGCAACTTGGCGGTCATTCTTGAATCCTGGAATTCGAAGACCAGCGCCTACGACAAGGCTGCAGCCACCAAAGGCAAGCGCCAAAAGCACTACCAAGAATACGCGGTGCCCGACGCGTACCGGGTGATCAACGGATACGAACATATCGCGTTTGTGCCCGTCGAACGCATCGAAGAAGCCAACGCTGGCACCTGGAACAAGGCCACTGTCCAGCAGGGTCCGGCCATGTTGGGCTTCCTCAGCACCACTGAAGAGTTGGTCAACCCAGCCCTTCCCCCGGGGACCTACATCGTCTCCTATCGCGCCAAGGGTGAACCCGTCAAACCCCGTACAGCCACCGAAGACGGAGAAGAGGAGCTTCTCGAAGAGGACGAAACCCTCGACGAAAGCGGCATCCCCACGTGGATGGCCAAGATCGATCCGAGCAGCAACAACCTGCTTTTCTTTGAGGCCAAAACAGGAGAGCTAGCCGCTTCCCTCCCAATCAGAGATGAACCCGAACAGGGCAAGCCCAAGGGCAGCAGTTGGTCCATCGCCCAGGTCAAGATCAAGTACAAGGACGAGGATGGCAAGCCCGCTGTCCGGGATGAGGAGCGCCTGCTGTTGACCGCAGAGATCCCCCACCGCCTGCGCGGTAAGGTGGTGACCATCAAAGTTCTCTTCCAGGCCCAGCCCGCCACCCTGCGCCGGACCTGGCGCGGGATGAAGTGAGCCCAAGGGGCTGGCCGGGGGGAGTACACTTCTCCCGTGCCTATCCCCTCCCCACTCGCCCCCCTACGCAGCGACCCGAACGCTGAATTCGCCGGCATCGTCACCCGCGGCCACCGGTTCGAGGCTCCCCTGGATCACGCCGATCCAGCCGGCCCAAAGATCGAAGTCTTCGCCCGTGAGGTGCGTGCCGTTGGCGCCCAAGAGGAAGATCGACCTTGGTTGATTTTCTTACAGGGAGGCCCAGGCTATGAGGCCCCGCGGCCCATGGACACCAGCGGTTGGCTAGGACGTGCCCTCGAGCAGTTCCATGTACTCCTTCCCGATGAGCGGGGTACGGGGCTCAGCACCCCCATCCAAGCAGAGCGCGTGGCGCGCATGGGCAGTGCAGTCGAGCAAGCCGCTTACCTCGCCAACTTCCGCTCGGACTCCATCGTGCGCGACCTGGAAATCATGCGCCCGCACTTCACGGGTGGCGCATCATGGACTTCTCTGGGCCAAAGCTACGGCGGGTTCTGCAACATGCGCTACCTCTCAAGCGCGCCCGAAGGCCTCTCGGCAGTCCTCTTCACCGGCGGCATCCCCGGCCTGACCGCCACCGCCGAAGATGTCTACACGCGCACCTATCCGATTTGCCTCGGCAAGCACGACAAATGGTTCAAGCGCTATCCCAAGGACGCCGAATGCCTAACCAAGCTCTATGCCCAATTGGAAGAGCAAGACATTCGCCTGACCGACGGAGACCGTCTGACGCCCAAACGGTTTTCCATGGTTGGCCTGGGGCTCGGCATGGGCGACGGATTCGAAGCCCTGCACTACCTGCTGGAGACCGCCGCCGCGTCCCCTGATGGTCCCGCCGACAGGGCTTTCTTGCGGGCCTACGAGCGCGCGATCCTGCACGACCACCACCCGCTCTTCACCGTGCTGCACGAGGCCTGTTACACCCAACAAGCCCCCAGCAATTGGGCCGCCCAAACGGTGGCCCAGAACTTCCCGGGCTTCCCCGAGGGCCCCGGCCCCTTGCGCTACCTGAACGGTGAAATGATCCATCCCTTCATGTTCGAGGAAATCGGCGCCCTGCGACCGATCAAGGATGCTGCCCAACTCCTGGCTGCCAAGACCGACTGGCCCCAGCTCTACGATCCAAAAGCTCTCGCTCAAAACCAAGTCCCTGCCGCCGCCGCGGTCTACACCGACGACATGTACGTCCCGCGGGACCTGTCCCTCGAAACCGCCCAGCAGATCCCCCACCTTCAGGTTTGGGAAACCGACGAGCTAGAGCACAACGGCCTACGCGTCGCGGGGAGAAGGGTGCTAGACCGCTTGCTGGGGATGCTGGCGGACTAGGGACCGCGCGGAGGGGTTAGACCCGCTTCTTGCGCCCAATGAGCATCGCCAGCACTGTGAAGAAGCCCCCCATCAGGAGTGAGGGCAGGGTCCTCGGGCCCAAACCGGTGGGGCCTGTCTCCCTCGAATCGCCCGCTTGGGCAGACTGCTCGGGTTCGTCCTTCAACGTTCCCAGCTCATCTTTCTGGCAACACTCCATGACCGGCTTATGCCGGAGCTCGCTCAGAATGGCGTTACCCTCGACCTTGGCCACCCGCCGTCCTTCGACCTCAAGGAAATCCACAAGCATGCTTGCCTCAGATTTCATCAAGCCAAGGTTGGGCATAGGAACATCGTTGTATTCCTTGCGCAGTTGAATCGCGATCGGATCACCCTCGTTCAATACGACGTCAGGTTCCAGCAGCCAACGACGGAGCCATTCCTTGTCCCGACGGTGTGTCACATCCAGAAGATTGGGACCCAACCGAACTCTTCCATCCCCCACCCCAATGCGATGACACACAGCGCATCGGGTCGAGAACAGCTTCTCGGCTGTACTCAGTTCGGGCAAAGTGGTCGGAGCATCTTCATAGTCTCCCGCGCCAACCCGCGCCTCTCGGTAGTCCCCGAGCCGACTACCAATTTGCCCTGCAAGGGCGTAGGGGTTGTCGAAGGGCGTACGCCTCATCCACTGCCCTGTGGTCTGATTGCCGATGAGCAGGTTCACATTATGATCGGTATTGAGCTTGTCCTCCTCGGACACATAGAGGCCGAGTTTCTTTCGCAGAAGAAGAAGGTCCTCATCTTTTCCGGTCAGAAAATCCCACCCCTCGCCAACACCAAATCGCTCACGGTAATCCGCCAAAACCTCGGGCGTGTCACGGTCGGGGTCGATGGTGATCGAGTAGAAGAAAATATCATCACCGATACGGTCACCCAGGATTTCCGCGACTTCAGAAAGGCGCGCGGTCTCAAGGGGGCATGTGTCCGCACAAGTGGTGTAGATGAAGTTGATCATCACCTTCTTGCCCTTGATCAGGTCATCAAAGAACCGAACCTTTTCACCCCTGTGGTTCGTCAGTTCCACATTGGGGAAATACGTGGAGCCCCAGGGACTCGACAGTGCTGCCTCGGCCTGAGGAGTGGATCCCTGGGAGATCCCAATCCCAGGGAGGAGGGCTAGAGCAGCGGCTATTGCAATGATTCGTTTCATCGTCATTGGATCTGGATACTAACGGTGGCGTGGTTCGACACATTCCCCGCTTGATCAGAAACCGTATAGGAGAACGAATCCAACCCAGCCACAGTCGTTCTGGTGGTGTAGCGCACGCGCCCCGCGCCCAGAACTTCAACGATGCCAGCATTGGGGTCACCGATGATGGTGATCCCACCGAGGTCCAGGTCGCCGTCTGGGTCACTGTCGTTCGTCAGGAGATTCAAGATCACACCCCGTCCCCCAGCCACTTGACCAGAATCCGGCATGGCCCGGGGCGGCTGATTACCCGCAAGGACCGCAGTGCTTGCACCGCGCCCTCCGGCAGACGGGGGGGGATCCATCCCTGCCCCCACGCTATCGCCGGATCGGGAATGCGCCGTTGAGAAAGAGTCCACATACTTCACGCCGGCCCATGTGGGCAAGGGAGAAGGCATCAACTTGACTTGACCGGGGAACTCAATGTCCCAACGGAGAAGCATGGCCGTGTCTTCGTGGGTCGTGTTGTGGCAGTGCTCCATGTAGCTACCATTGAATTCGCGAAAGCGAATCGCAAACTCAACCGTTTGCCCCGCGTGCTCATCGGGACCGACACGGTATACATCCTTACGCCCAAAGCGTTCCCACAGGGGAGGCGTTTGCCCCCCTCGACTCAGGATGGTTCCTTCCTCGAAGTGAACATGAACTGGGTGGCTCCAGCCGCCCGTATCATTGCGGATAGTCCAGATCTCCACGTCACTTGCATTGGGTGCGGCCGTGATCCGGCGCGCATCCGCATTGAAATCTCCGTCGAGGGTCCGCACCACCCAAGGGGTTCCGTCTGTGCTTTGGGTACGCCCAAACTGGAATTCCCTGCGGCGGGCATTCGCTAGTTCGGCCGCGGTGAAAGTGGGTTGCCGCGCCAACATCAGCCCGCCAGGCTCATAGTCGGCGAGGTCGATTGAGTTATCCTGTACCCCAGGCAGCATGGCCTTGACTCGAAACTCAAGGAAGCGCCCCACTGCGGGATCCCCCCCATCGTAGCGGTCCGCAATGCTATCGCCATCCACATCCGTGGCAACGCCCTTGTAGTCTTCGCTCAGGATGCTCTCCAAGGGAATCGGGCTCTCAGGAGCGCGACCTCCGAAGTGCTCCAGCAGGTTGACGAAGTAGAGGGTCTCTCCTTCAGCGAACTGACTAAAATCAACGACAATGTCAAAGCGCTCGGCAATGCCTATCACGGGGAGCTCGGCCGCAAGCAGGCCAGATGTCCCGTCCATGGGGATCGCATGGCCCATGATGTTGCCGTCGTTCGCAATCAGGTGAAAAGGAACGCGGTCATAGGAGACACCGGAACCATAGGGGCCTTGCATAGCTCCACTCTTACCGTCAACCTTTTTCACCAGAGCAAACTTATAGTAACGCGCAACGCTGCCGTTCAAGATCCTGAACCGATAACGGCGCGCACGCACATCAAGGTAGGGATGGTAGAGCCAGTTGGTCAGCAGGTGATCGCCCAACATGCCGTCGTTCTGGAACGGGTTGTACCAAAGCTGGCCTTGGTCGTCCCAGGCCTTGTCGGCCATCACCAGGTTGACATCATAGTCGCGGTTGCCCCAATCGAGCTTGTCTCCGCTGGGGAGGCGCAGGTTGATGCCGTCATTGACAACTTCGTTTCCTCGGTCGATCGATGAGTAATAGTTCATCATCGCCACGTTGCCCTTATAGACATTTTGCGCGGTGAAGTCCTGCATGTGATCATGGAACCAGTGGGTGCTCATGGTCTCACGGTAGTCACCGGGAACATTGATGATTCCACCACTCCCGTCAGGCCTCCCTGCTCTCGGATCAGTCGCATCAGTGTTGATTGAGTCGTGACCCGCGAGGAGCATCGGCCAGCGGTAGTCATAGAACTGGCCGGGGAAGAAGAACGCGTTGAAGTAACCGTCACTCTCCGCCGGGTTGTGCCCGTTGTGCTCGTGAGTCGAGATAGTGTGCGCACCGAATCCGCGATTGGCTGCAATATCAATGGGCAGCGCATTGTAATGCCGCATGATGAGCGACTCTCCATAACGCGCATTCAGCAGCTTGGGAGGAAAGGTGCCGTCCCAAGTCCAAAGGGTATGCGGGTGCTGAATCGGCATGGCCGGGTGGAATCGAATGTCAATGCCAGCAGTCGTACCACTTGTTGCAGGAATACCGGCAGTGTTGTGATACAGCCCCCCGGGACCGAATTCGCCCGTATGGTAGCCGTGCAATTGACGGTGGTCCCGCATGCCATTATTGGTTCTGGCGCCAGCTTGTGCGGTGTTGAAGGCCACCTGCGGTCGGAACTCGTCCCAACGCTGGTGCGCCCAACCTTCCCCGGGCGGACGCCCCTCTGCGGGAGACTCGGGCAAGGGGTATCCCAGGTATGCCTCAATTTCCGGCTTCCAGGGATTCTGGTCCGTGGTGTTGGCTGCAACGGTAGGTGCCGGGTACAGCCCCTGATCTAAGAACGCGTCCAGGGCGGCACCATCGGGTGTACCTTGACTCGTTGGCGGAGCAGGGAAGCTCAGCCCCGGGGGGTGGGCTGAGTCAATGGGCGCTGGGCCAAACTCCTCGAAACGAAACATTTGCTGGGAAAAACTAACCGCCCCATAGAGAGGGCTGGGAACACCACCAGTGGGGATGTTCCAAGCTCCCCGCATGCTGTTCCTGCCATCTTGAGAATTATTCTCAGTCGTATCATCGTGGGTGCCGGTGATGCCCCCTTCATAGGTCCCCTCGATCATGTCCTCAGGACCGTCGTGAGGGTCGCTACCAAT
This sequence comes from Planctomycetota bacterium, assembly GCA_028823345.1. GTDB lineage: Bacteria > Planctomycetota > UBA1135 > UBA1135. The sequence goes on along the minus strand of JAPKBR010000013.1, from coordinate 37,472 downwards.
GACCAAGTCCGTCCAGGCTGACGGGTCACCGACTCCGGGGCCAAAGTAGCCCAACAGAGGAACTGCAAAACAAACACCTGCAATACAAAGAAACCCAACTTGCAAGGCTCGCGTAGGCACGTTGTTTGAACTCGGAGAACGTTTCATAGTGAAGGGGAGGTATAGGTGGAATGGAGTTTGGTGAAGGAGATCGGCATATGTCCGGCTCAGCCGCCCTGAACGGGCTCCGCAAAGGTGGGGTGAGGAGAGAAAATCGAATTGTCATGGAACAGGTCATCGAACTGGTAGAACAGTTGCCCCCCGGCCCTAGGCATCTCAATGATCACGTCCACCGAAGTCTCGGACGGAATGGGCCGCCCATGGGAATAGGTCAGATCCGCCCAATAACCGGCATCGGGATTCGCGGGATCAATGAAAAGGGTTCCATTGTTGGGATTGATCCATAGGAAAGGTTTCCACGCCCGAGTGGGAGGAATAATGTCTCCCCCTTCTCGCGGGTTGGGGTTCCGCAGGAAGGGAGGGAACCAAAGTTCATCATTGACGCCGTCCCCATCCGTGTCGCGGTTGTAAAAACCCCAGGGGTTGTAAGGAGCCAAATCACGCCCGCAGAATCCACCCAAGGGGTGATTCCGGTGAGAGCACATCTTGGCTATCCCGTAGCCCTCGGTCAGCTGGCCAATCGCAAGGCCGGGACTGCCGTCAGCCTCCTTCAATCCAAAAGCACTCGGATTCGCAACCGAACCGATAATGAAACCGGGCGGGTTGAAGCGGAATTCACCGCCCGCAACATCTGCGAACTTGTACCCCATCCGGCGGCGGCCGGCTCCGTCGCTGAAGGCTGTTAGTTTCCGTTGGTCACCCAGGCGTGGGAACACGTCGGGTTGCTGAACAACATCCAAGTGGGGCCTAAAACCCCAGCCGGCACGCCATTGCATTTCCGCAACTTTCGGAGCCCCATAGGCGGGCTTGAAATTCATGATTTCAAAGCTCTCCGAACCCGCAGAGAAGCCGTTCACGATATCGTCATGCAACTTGGGACCAAAATCGACGACCCGGTAGTAATGGCTGTGCCTGTCCAAGTTGATCACCTTGACGTTCTTGCGATCGCCCTGATTCCAGCCCTCGATAAATTCCCCCTCGGGCCCGGCTCCGTACATTTCATTGTTCAGGTACACCGTGACAAAGTCATAGGGTCCGAATGTACCGGCCCCAATGCCTTCTGAAGTCAAGATATCTCTAGCCTCAGGAGGAAGCTGACGCTGGTACTTCGCAAGATGGCACCATTGCTGCCAAGTGCCCCTAGGCCCCGAGTCCTCTTCGTTGAGCATCGCATGGATGTCACCGGCACCCGCACCTAAGAGAACCGCTTGCACCACCTGGTACATTTTCTTCTCGGGAGCCGCCGTGCCGATTCCCTCAATTGAGAGAGTCCGGTTGCGTTCCGCAAAGCTGAAGCCCTGGGGCTCGAGTTGCAGCGCTCCAGTGTGACCATTCACCATCTCGTAAACCGGCTGCAGAAATTGAATCCGTGGAGGGTGAACCGTCCAACCCCAGTTGTACACGCCACGGGTCATCCCGACCGGGGGGTGTGCAACGGTGAGCTCCGTAACGGAGTCCCTGTCGATCGCTTGCCACACCGAATCAAAGCCCTTGAAGGGCATGTTGACCCCACCGGTGTAACGGAAATCCAGCATGACCGTGGTGGGCGAAAACTCCTCATAAACCAAGGAGTAAATCTTGTAGTTGATTCGCATCGTGTCCATGGGATGCGCACCAATGGGCACTTTGAACAAGAACGTATCGCTGTCAAATTGGCCGTCGTACCACAGGTAGTTCACATCCATTTCCCAGATCTTGCGAGGAGTTCCGAATCCTCCCCCGAGCCCGGGCTCAGTTAGGCCTGTGTCAGTCAGGATCTTCATCTTGTATTCGCCGGGCACCTGCCCAGGGGCAGCGATACTCTGGTTGTAGTTCAACATTGGGAAGCCGTCGTAGATACGGCCCTCGGTGGTCCCAAGCAAAATACTCTCGAGCTCCGAGGCAGCGGCCTGCATCCCAGGCTGATCTCCGTTACCGGCAGCGATCGACAATTCACGCAAGGCATCACGCATCGCAGCATTCGGGCTGCGCACTTCCGTAATAGGATGACCGAGGAGGCTTAGCTCCCCATTTGCATCATTGGACACCACCGGTCCAACCAGATTATTCTGCTGGCTTCCAGTGGCTTGGTCGGTATGGGGAATACGCACCGGAGATCCCTCTATTTCAGAGAGGACCGGACCGAGTATCCCGGGGTGATTGGGGTCTATGGACTGAGCCGCGAGAGTGGGGCTCAGGCCCACCAGAATCGGAATCAAGAGCAGTGGGCGATAAGGCGAGTGTTTCATTGTTGATAGAAAGGCTGGGTCGGAATAGCTTTGTGAGTTCAATCGGTGGGTTCGTTGCCCAGGGCTCATAGGGCCCTAATGGAGAATCAGTTGGGGAGAGCGTTTTCTCAGAAGAACACGGAGATCCCGTTTGAGAAATTCGATCTGACCCCGTCGCGATACCAAAGCTGGAAGTGCCAGGTGGATCCCGCCAAGATCATCCCCCCGGGGGGCGCGGGAAGAGTAGAGGGGACGTCAAACCCGGAACCAGATGCCGAAGTGCCCGCCAGGTTCTGGAAGATTCCAGCCCCGTCGAACCTTCCGAGTGAGTTCAGGCTCGCGCCCGCATTAGGCCCGTAGCGCCCAAGGGGTGCGGTCAGGCAGAACTTGCCGTCACTCACACTGACACCGGGATCCATCTTGGCAGCAGACACGAGGAAGTACCCGAACTGATTCACGGGTCCTCCCAGTGCATCCAGATGGAAGGCTAGTGGGCCCGAGAAACTCGATGTCCCTAGGCTGACCGCAGTCCCTGCGGAATTTACCTCTGCTGGCTCACAGAACAGGTCGGGTCCACCGCCGATGCCCGAAATGGTCAAGTCGTAACCTTGGCAGCCATTCAGCGGTGCCTGGGGCCAAACGCTCACGCGCAGGAGACAGTCGACACCCAAACCGGTGGTATTCGTCCAGCTTAGGAACTCGTAGTCGAGGCAGGTCCATGCGCTGGCCAGCTCTCCGGTGTTAGCCGCGTCAACTGCGGGGTCATCCTGACAAAAGCCGGCGGCCACATCATAAAGGAACATGTCCACATCAGCGGCGGCGCAACCTCCGGGATTGTAAGCGGTCACGTGAAGCGTGGCTCCGGCGGGCACCGTCAGGCTAAACATGTCCAGATCGACACCCTCAAACACCATTAAGCCCAAGTATAGCCCGTCCGTGATAGGCACTGCGGTGGCGCAAGTGTCGTTGTCCTCAAAAGAGTCGTCAGCGGTAGAAAGGCAGGGGTTCTGAACCACCCCCACTATCAGGTCGTAGGCACTGCAATCGGCCCCAAATGCAGGGTCGTCGCGAACCTCTACGATCCATGTTTCCACCGCACCTGTCACATTGGAGTGGGTCAGGCTATCGGTATCCCAATCAGCAACCCAGTTGCCAGCGCCGTCGTACTCGCTCAGGTCAAGGTCATCGCTGAATGCGGTGATGGCCACATCTAGGATGTCACCGGGCTGGAGCGTGAAGGAATAGAAGTCAGAGTCATTGATGTGCACATTGAGATCGCTGTGAGTGCCTGGGCCCAGGGGGGCAGCGGCTCCCGGGGTGTCGTTCTCCTCCAGATAATCATCGCTGAACGATGCGCACGGGTCGGTGTAAGCGAGGACCTCCAAAGTGCCAGCCCCGAAGGATCCGCTCCAACCGCCAATTTGAAAGAGGAACGTCTCACCGGCAATTGCACCGACAATCACCACTGAGCTGTGTAGCCCGTAATAGTCATCATTGAAAGCCAAACAGGTCGCGGCACATCCGGAGCCAGCATGCACGCTAAGCTTGGTGTCGTAGTTAGGATCCGAATTGCCCAGGCTGACCTCAAAGTCGCCGGATACCGCAGCGGTGTACTGATAGAAAAGGTCAAGTCCAAGATCGATGGATCCGGTATCCGCACACCCTGAAGAACCGTTGAATCCGCTTGCGCTGGCACTGGACGTATCGAAGGCCCAACTTCCGTACCCGCCGATCACGCCTGCGCTCGAACAGTCGTCCCCAGCGCCTACCGGAGCTAAATTTAAGCTGTTCAAGGTCCCAGGTCCCGCTGCACCGTTCCAGCCACCGACTTGAATCAAGAAGGTGTCTCCGGCGTTGACGCCCGCGAGAACTAGCTCACTATTGAAGGATCCACAGAACCCATCATCGTTGTGCTCCTCACAGGTTGCCCCACAGCCAGAACCGAGGTGCGCGCTGAGCTTTGTGTCAAATGAGGACCCGCAAGTATCTATTTGCCATGTTCCAGCAGCATTGGCGGTCCACTCAAAAAACTGGTCCGGCCCCATATCCTGCGAACTTAGATCACTGCAAATCGCACCACCAGAAAAACCACTAACGGTTGCAAGGCTTGTGTCAAAGCTCCAAGAGCCCGTTCCACTCACCGGAACTCCATTAGCGCAGTCGTCGCCCTGGGCATGAGCCGAGGCCGAGATGAAGAGTACCGCCAAAGTCTGTAGAATTTTCATGAGAGATTTATGGGCAATAGGGTAGAGACCGGCCGTGATCAGACAAAAACGAGTGGAACTGAAAGCGCCCAAAAACGCAATCAAAACCATTGGAACAGGCCACCCATTACCAAAAAAGAGCAAAGGGCGCCCCAGAACACCGAATCCAACATACCTCATTCTGAGGCACGCAATTAGCCTACCCCACCTTCACCCCGACCGCTCGCAGCGTCTAGACAATAGCACGGCCAGCAATCTCTGATCCTTCAATGTGGAGACTTGCCTCAGGCCGGGGCCAGCTGAGAAGTGAACATTTCACTTTCAACAGTCCGAGCCTGAGAGCCTTAGCTGATGGACGAGCCTGAAATCTCCTATTTACAGATCACATTGGAAGCCTCGGGCCAAGGAATCGTGCTATTCCAAAAATCCACCTGCCCATTCCTTGATCGCCGAAACCCCTCAGGCAAGGCAAGCAGAACATCACGAGAACGGTCGACTCCTGCTGGCATATCCGAGTCGGTGCCTAGGGCTTCGGACCACTCCCACCCCCCTAGCCTGCAGGCCAGGCCTAGATCCTGACCACTCGGTTTACCCGCTGCTATGAGACGCCGGGTTTAGATCCCCGCCAAGTTGCGGGACAGGAGGTCACGCTCCAACTCCAATTCCGCTCGTCGGGCCTTTTCGTTCTCGATGATCTCGGGGTCGGCCCCACGCAAGAAACCCGCGTTGCCAAGCTTCTTGTCGATGGACATCAGACCCTGTTCGACCTTCTTGTGGCGACCGGCAAGAACGGTCTTGAGCTTCTCAAAGTCCACGTCCTCCGTCAAAGGCACGATCATCTCAAAGCCAGATCCAACGCTGACAGCGCTGGCAGGAGGACGCTCGACGGTTTCGGCTATCTTCAGTTCGGACAAGCCCGCCAGGGGGCAGATGCGCTCCGTGAGGGCTGTCAAAATCTTTCGATCAGACTCCCGAGGGGCCGCGATGTGAGCGACCAGGGGCACGCGCTCCCCCACCTGGGTCAAGGACCGCACCCGCCGCACGGCGGTCACAGCCTCTTGCAATAGAGTCAGTTGGCGTTCTGCATCCTCGTCGATTTCGAGTCCCTCCCCATCGGGCCAGGGAGTACTGATCAACATGTCTGGCTGGGCCTCGCCGGTAACCTCGTGCAGGGCACCAAAGAGTTTTTCCGACAGGAACGGAGTGAACGGATGCAAGAGACCCAGGACGTCGGTCAAGACGCGTACCAGGGTTCCGCGCACGGACGCCGACCCCGGGCCATCTTCACCAGTCAAGCGACTCTTAGCCAACTCCAGGTACCAGTCACAGAAATCGTTCCATACGAAACGGTAAAGGGCGGCTGCGGCCTCGTTGAAGCGGTACTCTTCAAGACAGGTGGAGACCTCGTCCCGCACTCGGGCCAAAGCGGAACGAATCCAGCGATCTTCCAGGGCATCGGTTGTTTCAGTGCGTTCCCCTTCCAGGTTCAACATCACGAACCGCGCTGCATTCCAGACCTTGTTGCAAAAACGACTTCCCTGGTCGAAACGGTCCGGGGAGAGGCGCACATCCTGGCCCTCTTTGGTCAAGAGCAACAGGCTGAAACGCACGGCGTCCGCGCCGTACTGCTTGATCATATCCAAGGGGTCAATGCCGTTTCCCGCGGACTTACTCATGCGCTTGCCCTTGGCGTCGAGCACCGTGGCATGGATGTAGCAAGTCTTGAAGGGGCTGCGGTCGCGGCCCATGTCCTCGGGCATGAAGGCATAACCAGCCATGACCATGCGCGCGACCCAAAGATAAATGATCTCGGATGCGGTGGACAAGAACTGAGTGGGATAGAAGCGTTGCAGGTCCGAGGATGTTTGGTCCGGCCAACCCAGGGTGGCAATCGGCCAAAGCCACGAAGAAGCCCAAGTGTCGAGCACATCGGGATCTTGGCGACAGATAGGCTTGCCCGTGGTCGGGTGTGCAGAACCAATCTCGAGGTCGTCCACGGAAACCGCAGGCACATCGTCCTCGTCGTACCAGACAGGGATCTGATGACCCCACCAGAGCTGCCGCGAAATGCACCAGTCCTGTACATTTTCGAGCCAGTGCAGATAGACCTTGCCCCAACGCTCGGGCCGGAACTCCAGCGTGCCCTCTTTAAGGGCAGCGATGGCGGGCTTCGCCATGGGCTGCATCTTGACGAACCACTGTTCGCTCACCAGGGGCTCAATCGGCGACTTGGAGCGATCCGAAAGGGAAATGTTGTGGGTGATGCTCTCGGTCTTTTCGAGCAGGCCCAGCTCCTCGAATGCGGCCACCACACTCTTGCGCGCCTCTTCGCGCTTCAAGCCGCAAAAGGAACCGCCGTTTTCGTTGATACGGCCGTCCTTCTCCAGGATGTTGATGATCGGCAAGTTGTGGCGCTTACCGCGTTCATAGTCCGCGGGGTCGTGCCCCGGAGTGATCTTGACCGCGCCGCTACCGTACTCCGGATCAACGCTCTCGTCCGCAACGATTGGGATCTCACGGTCCATCAGGGGCAAGCGCAGAGTGCTGCCCACCAGATGCTTGTAACGCTCGTCGTCCGGGTGGACCGCCACACCCGTGTCTCCCAGCATGGTCTCGGGCCGGGTGGTGGCCACCACCAAGTATTCATCGCTGCCGGTCAAGGGATAGCGCAGGTGCCAGAGTTTTCCCTTGCGCGATTCATACTCGATTTCGTCATCGGAAACTGCGGTCTGCAGAACACAATCCCAATTGACCAGACGCGCCCCACGATAGATCAGGTCACGGTTCCAAAGTTCAAGGAAGGCCGTTCGAACTGCGCGGGAAAGCCCATCGTCCATGGTGAAAGCCGTGCGCGTCCAATCGCAGGAACAACCGAGGCTCCTGAATTGGTGCAAGATCATGTTGCCGTGGGTTTCCTTCCACTCCCAAATGCGGCGCAAGAAATCCTCGCGGCCCACGTCCTTACGGGTCTTTTGTTCTTCCGCGTAGAGTCGCTTTTCCACCACCGCTTGGGTGGCGATGCCCGCATGGTCCGTCCCCGGAACCCAGAGGGTCTCAAAACCCAGCTTGCGGCGATGCCGCACCACCACATCCTGGATCGTGCCGTTGAGGGCGTGGCCCATGTGCAAGACCCCCGTCACGTTGGGCGGGGGGATCATGACCGTAAAGGTCTTTGCGTCGGGGGTGCCCTCCTTTGGGGGAGTGAAAGCGCCAGAAGCCTCCCAGCGATCGTAGAGGTCAACCTCGATCTCGCTGGGCTCAAAACGGGTGGATAGGTCCATGGTGAAGTGCGCGCCGGACCAAGAGGAACCAACGTGAGAACACTTCAACCGTTGCCCACGGCAGGGTCAAGTGGCAGACCGTGGGGATCCTTAGAAAGCGTCCCCAGGCAAGCCCCCATGGGCCAGACCCAGGGCTTTCTGGGGTCCATCGAGAGGAGATTCAAGGCGTTTCTTCGCGCGTCGGCCGGACAGGCTCGTGTCCGGGGCCCGGACTGCCCCGGCCTCCACATCCGCTTGCCGAGCGCAGGCCACAGCGGCTAGCGCCTCTTCCTCCGACAGACCATGGACCCGGAGGATGATCAGCCCGAGCTCAAGACGCGACAAACGCTCGGGCCCAGCCAGATGGAGCAGTCCCTTGTCGTTACGGTCGAGCAGCTCCACCAAGGCCGCAGCGGTTTGAGACACCTCCAGGGGCGTCCGAAACTCATCCTCAAAAAGCGGCGGCATTTCATCCCGGTCCACCGCTTGGAGCAATGAATCACTGGCCCCCAAACCCCGGCCGCCGGAATCCCCAAAGAGCAGGGGCAAGCGCACCACCAGGGCTCCGGGAGCCCTTTCCAAAACCCCATACTCGCCCCGGGCTTTGGTGTCCCCATAGGTCGTAACCGGCGCGGGTAAATCTTCTTCGCGGAAGCCGCCCGGAGGAGGAGGCTGGGCACCAAAAACCTGATCGCTGGAAACATGCAGAAGGCGTGCCCCCCGCTGCCCGCACCAATTGGCAATCTCCAGGGGCAGGTCCACATTCATGCGTTCGGCGAGTTTAGGGTCCTCTTCGCAGGCGCGGGCCCTAGAGATGGCTGCCAGCAAGAGCACACGCTTGGGTTTCAGCTCCTCCAGAAGCTCCCGGCCTGCCCCCTCCGGCTCCAAGTCCCGAGCCAAGAACTCAACCCCATCCCTGGGATTGCCAAAGCGCGGTACCTGGCTCACATCTCGGCCCACGGCCCAGACAGGCGAGCCCAGTGGCTTGGCAAAGGTCGCCGTCGCACGGGATTCCGCCAAGCAGTGGGCGGCCGCATGGGCCCCCAAGAAACCTGTCCCTCCCAAGATCAATGTTCCTTCCATGGCTCCATCTTAGGGTTTGAGCAACGCCCCGACCAGTGGAGTAGAATCCTGATGAAGTCGACTTCCGAACATCCGGAGAAGGGATCATCCCTCCCCAGTAAGGCCCCCCATGCAAAACCCCACCGTCCAACTTGGCGCGCATACTCTGACCACCGAGCGCCCCTTTTTCCTCGCTGGCCCCTGCGTCCTGGAAAATCGCGAGCTGACGTTTGAGATCGCCGGGCGCTTGGCCGAGCTCGCCAAGGAAACCGAGACCACCATCGTCTTCAAGGCCAGCTTCGACAAGGCAAACCGTTCTTCGATCCAGGGAGGCCGTGGCATCGGCATCGAACAGGGTCTCGAATGGCTGGCGGCGGTGCGCAATGAGTTCCAAATGCCCGTGGTCACCGACGTGCACGAAGCAGCCCAGTGTGCCACCGTGGCGGAGTCGGTGGACCTCCTGCAAATTCCGGCCTTCCTCTGCCGCCAGACCGATCTCTTGGTCGCCGCCGCCAAGACCGGCCGCGCGGTCAACGTGAAAAAGGGCCAGTTCATGGCCCCCTGGGACATGGGCAACGTGGCCACCAAACTCACCGAATCGGGCTGCGAAAACGTACTGCTCACCGAACGCGGCACGAGTTTCGGCTACGGCCGGCTCGTGGTCGACATGACCGGCTTCCGACATATGGCAGCCACCAATCATCTGGTGGTATTTGATGCCACCCACTCGGTCCAAGAACCCGCCAGTCGCGGAGACGCCACCGGCGGCGACCGCACCCTAGCGCCTGTGCTGGCCAGGGCAGCCATGGCCACGGGTAGCGTGCATGGCTTTTTCTTTGAGGTGCACCCCGACCCCGATAGCTCACCCTCGGACGGAGCCAACATGCTCCAAATCGACACCTTCCCCGGAGTGATCGACGAACTGCTGAATCTGCACGGAGCCCTGGAGCGTTAGGTCCATCTGGACCCCGACACAGCTGAGCCGACACAGCTGAGCCCGAAGCAATGGGACCACTTGGCCCGCAGGCTCAATCCAAGAGTGACCGGCCGTCAAGGTCCAGGGCGGAAACCTCCTTCGGCGTCCAGCCAAGCGCCCGCAGCAAGGTGGGCACAGCGTCTTCGGGTCCCGCATCGCGGATGATTGCGCCGGGGGCAAAGTGGCTCCCCAAAAAGATCAGCGGCACGCTGCGATCATAATCGTGGGCACTGCCATGACTCGTGCCCGTTTCCAGGCCCAATAGAGTGCCGGGCAAGGAGTGAATCAACAGGTCAGGAGCGGTGGAGTCCTGGTAGGAAGCCTGGGCAAGACCCAAGACCCCGCTGGCTCCCTCTGCGATCAACTCCTCCCGGGTGAACACCAGATCCGCCCATGGGGCAAGCTCGCGAACCAATTCCGCCAGTTGCTTGCGCACTTGATCAGGATCGCCGCCGGCTTCATGCACCGCCACGGCATTCATCCAAACCGAGTGGCCACTCACGGTCAGCTCGCAGGGCGCCCCAAGGGTCTCCTTGAGGTGGTCGCGCAATTTCCCGCGCAGCTTGCCCAGTTCGGCCTTTGACACCCGCAGCCCGGGGAGCCCATCGGCCAAACGCTGCTCCGGCAAATCTGGAATCCCATGATCGGCGGAAAGACAAGCCACCCAACCGTCCCTACCCAAACGGCGATCGAGCAGATCAAATAGCACGCCCAAGCCCCGGTCTACACGCAGTAACACGTCGGTGACCTCGACACTCCTGGGACCAAAGCGATGACCCACGCCGTCACAATTCGAAAGAGACAGGCACAGGAGGTCCGGCGCAGCATCAACGCCCAAGTCCTCTTGCTGCAAGGCGGTTCGGCTCAACTCTAGGGCTAGGTGGTCGAGCATGGGCACCGTATACACGTGGCCCGCAAGCTTGGCACGAGCAGCGGGGTCTCCGAGATTTTCTACCTGGGGAAGAGGCCAGGGCAAGGTTCCGTCTCCACCTGGCAAGGTTCCTTCACCAGCTCGCTGGTCCCCACGGGTACCCGGAGGTGCTGACTCCACGGGAAAGGTCACATTCCAAGTCCAACCATTGGCCTGATGGGCCCAGGCCCTCGAAGCCGCAGCAGCCCAGGGAGGCAGAGCCTCGCCAAAAGCCGTGCTACTGACCCAACCTCTTCCTCCTTTGTCCCACCAAAGGCAAGCGTCTGCCGTGCGCCCCCCAAGACCAATAGCGCCGCGGTCCTTGCCCGATATCGCGATCACCTTTCCAGCGGGCCAGCGCTGGCCCATGATCTCTCCGAGGGTCGGCCGTTTGATGTTCGTTGCATCCCGGCCACTCCCCGCGAAGGGCCCATCCACCCCGAGCAGGCCCGCTGGCCCGCCTACGCAGTAGGTCAACCCCTTCACGCCCCGAAGCTGCCACTGATTCGCAACTACGCCGCTATTGTCGGGTAAGCAGCCGCTGCCCAAGGTCACATGGCCCGGCCCGGTTTCCGTGGTCAAGTAACCCAGCTTGGCCCCGACAAACCGGCGGCCCTCCACGAGGAACCTGTGCAGGCCGCCATTCAGATTCGGTGCCAAACGATCGAGTTGATCCTCTCGCAACTGGTCGATGCTGATCAAAACCACCAGACGGGGAGGAGTTGATTGCTGCTCCTGAAGAACACTCGGGGAGGACAGGGCAAGCAACAGGGGCAGGATCATCATGCCGCCAGCTTACCACGCCGAAGCTCGCCCTTGGAGTCACCCGGGGCGGAAGGCCTTATTCTGAAGGCATCCCAGCAGCTTGCAATTGGACTACGCCTTCCTGGAGTCGATCCAATCCGCGCTGCCGATATGCGATGATTTCATCTGCGTGATGGGGCACCCCGTTGCGGATGATCGCCAGACCGGAAACGGAAATGCCCTTTCCCATGGGTCAAAAGCGCCCCGAAGCGACTTTCCTGAATGAGCCCGTGCGATTGGAGTGGGGTCGCCGCTCAAGAGATCGGTCGGTGTCTGCAAAGGTCGCTAGAGCTGCCCGGAGAGTTCGAAGTAGCGAGCGAGGACCAGCAAGGAAACCAGGGTTTCACTGCGCCTGTCCCGGAACTGCCTGACGTGCTCGTTCGCGTTCCGGACAATCTCCATTGCCTCCTCGGGCCGCGCACGGTACTCCTCTACCCGCTCGAGCAGGTCCGAGTGGTCGGCCGCGACCTCTACGAAGTGGCGTCCAGGCTCAAGACGTCCCTCGAGGAACCAGGTTTCGAAGCGCGGGCGCGCCATGAAGCACAGGGAGTTCGAGGACATGACCCACTTCAGGCCGGTAGCGACATCATTACCCTCGACACACAGAATGAACTTGTGGCGAAGTTGCTCGGAGATGCTAAGGCGGGGCTTGTAGCCCTGCTCCGGACCCTCAGGGTGATTGGTTCTGCCCACATCGCAGCTGGGATCAGCGTGGTACCTGCGCACCACCTCGGCTCGCCAGGGCCGGGTGACATTACCCCGCCATACGAGTCGATCCTCCTTCGCCTCATAGGGAACCCGGTCGTTGACGAATCGGTAGTGGCGTACCTGATTTAGCTTGAGAATGACGCTGCGGCGCCCCCCCTCACCGATCAGGCGAGCCTTTGTCAAGGTCGGCCGCTCGGGAGGGTCTGTCTCGTCACCGAAGCGGTACTCGAACCCGAGGTGGGCAGGGAAGTACCGCAGCACTCGGCGAATGTCGAAGTAGTACGAGCTGTGGACCCAATCCTGGAAGTTGCCGATGCGGGTCCCTCCACAGACCTCGAAGGGCTCATCGCACTGGATGTAGTAATCGGCACGGCTCCTGAGCCGGTCCCGCTCGGGGTGTTCGTCTACCTTGCGCAAGAGGCCCTGCAGCCTCCGCCGGAACAACACGGCGGGAATAGGCCACTCGGAGAACCGTTCTACGTAGTAACGCAGATTGTGGAGAGAATGATGGCCCATCAAGCCATTAAAGCAAGCTGTGGGCCGGAATTCAAAGCCCGGTGTCGACCGGGCAGTAGCGCTCCCTCCGCCTTCTAGTCGAGGGGTACCCTTGAGGTGGCGCGCCACCTCAACTGGTCAGGCCCAAGCCAGGGGATGGATACCTCAGAGGGGCTGATCCACGCGGAAGCGTTCGCGCAGGCGCTCGATCAAGCGCGAGTGAATCTTGCACACGCGGGATTCAGAGAGTCCCGTCAACTGGCCGATTTCGCGCATGGGCAGTTCTTCCCAATACTTGAGGTAGACAATGCGGTACTCCTGCTCGGAGAGCTTCTGGGCCACTAGGGACAACAGCTCTTCCCGCGAGATACGCTCGCCGGGAGCCTCGCTGCTCTTGTCGGGCACCACGTCCAGCGCGGGCATCGCGTCATCCGAGCCGTCATCATTGGGCATGGATCCGGTGGGATTGGTGGGGACTCTCGTACCAAAGTACTTTCGGAAATCCGCCTGGGTGAGGCCCATCTCCTGGGCGATCTCCTGGTCATCCGGCTCGCGGCCTCGCTCGCTGCGCAGGCGCTCGGTGGTCCGGCGGCGCAATTCCACCCGGTGGCGCCAGGGTCGCGGCAGCCAATCCTGGGTGCGCAGCTCGTCGAGCAAGGCACCCTTGACCCGAAGCTCGCAATAGGACTCAAAACGCACGCCGCGCTCGGGATCAAAACCCCCCACGGCTGAAATCAAGCCCACATTGCCCGCGGTCATCAGATCCCCGGGATCCACGCTGCGGGGCAAACGACGCCCAAAGCGCCGCACGATCTCCACCACCAAATGCTGATAGGCCTCTACCAGCGCGTTGCGCGTGTCATCACAAGGGCCACTTGCATAGGCCGCCCACAAGGCTGCGCGTGCTTGGTCAGCACTGACTGCTTTGCTCGGGGCCTTACTTGGCACCGGATCGCTTCCGCTCGCTGCTTCGACTGTCTTGTCCAAAATGTTTGCCCACTTCCCCCCGACCCGGATGGGCCGGGCTGCCCGGAATAGGACGTCTCCTGACCTATGGGTTACCCGGTTGAAGGTCCGAATCCAAGGTTCCGCCGGATCGGGCACCTTCTTACGCCCCCTAGGAAGCCCTTAGAGCCTCGCGACACTGGCGCAAATCCGGTCCTAGCCCCCCACCGACGGCCATTTCCGCAATTCGGTCTGCTCCGTGAGAAAGACTGGGAATTTTCTCACCCAGAGGGCTAAATCCGGGCCTCAGGTCCCCCCGATCAGTCCCCACCGAGGCCATGATCGAGGCCATCGGGAGGCAATCCGAGGGTTTCGAGCACCGCTGCTTCGGCCCCGCGCATGGCGGGGCGATCCTCTTCCTCTAGGTCATCGAAGCCGCACAGGTGCAGCACTCCGTGGACCAGATAGAGGGTCAACTCCCGCTCCCAGCTTTGGCCACGGCGCCCTGCGACCACCTCGGCCCGGTCCACGCTCACATAGACCTCTCCAGCTGGGCCGCCCCCCTCGTCTCCCAGATCAAAACTCATGACGTCGGTCGAGGAATGGTCATCCAAGTAGCGCCCGTGTAATTCCGCCAGGGTCGCGTCATCCACGAAGGCCACTTCGATCGATGCCCCAGATCGCCCGCCGTGCTCAAGGGCAGCCTCGACGGCGCGCGTGACCTGCGCATCAGTCAAGGGCTGAGCCTTGGTAGTCCAGGTGATCTCGACGCCCATGGATCAATGACCCGCGGAGTCCGAATCGGGGACGGGGGGCTGGTAGGCCCGCACGATACGACTGACCAGAGGATGGCGCACGACGTCGTCGGGAGAGAATTCGCAGACGCCAATGCCCTCCTGGCCACGCAAACGCTGCACAGCATCCGGAAGGCCGCTGCGCACATTGCGGGGGATGTCGTTTTGAGAGGGATCGCCCGTGACCACCATTTGAGAGCCCTCGCCCATGCGAGTCAGGAACATCTTCATTTGGCCGACAGTCGTGTTTTGCCCCTCATCCAGAATCACGAAGGAATTGGAAAGGGTGCGCCCGCGCATATAGGCCAGAGGAGCGACTTCGATCAGGTTCGCCTCCTCTAGCTGCATCAGTGTTTCGGGGTCGAGTAAATCAAACAAGGCGTCATAAATCGGGCGCATGTAGGGATTGAGCTTCTGCTGCAGGTCCCCTGGCAGGAAACCCAGGTGCTCTCCTGCTTCCACCACGGGCCGGGTGATCACCAGCCGACGCACTTCTCCCCGGCGCATGGCGCGAACCGCTTGGGCAACCGCAAGATAGGTCTTGCCCGTGCCCGCTGAGCCAAGCCCAAAGACAAGGGGCAGATCGTCCATCAACTCGCAGTAACGCCGTTGACTTTCGTTGCGCGGCTCCACAGCCCGCTCGCGAAACGTGACCACCGAGCGCGACCTTGTTTGGAAAGGGCGGCCGCCCGAGGATGCATTGCGGTGACCGCTGGCCGAAGGAGCCTCGCTCCCACCGCGCTGTGCCCCACCATTCAGTGCCCCACCAGACCGCTGATCCCCGCCAGCCCCCGCCAAAATCGCCTCGATCTCACGCAGGTCCAATTGCCTCCCCTTGCGGGACTTGCCAAGTAGATGCTCGATGCGGCTCTTAGCTTGGTCCACATCCACCGAGCCGCCCTTCAAACACAGATTCCCGCCTCGGGCGTAAACCTCGATATCCAGGGCCTGGCGCAGCAGCTTGGCGAAACGGTCGTAAGGTCCCAGGACCAGAATGGCCTCATCATGGGAACGCAGCGGTATGGTGATTTCAGTCAAGTGACTCGCAAGCATCGGTCACAGGAGGGGGATTGGTCAAGTGCAAGAGACCGGAAACCGTGGCGGCTCCCTCGGACTTCCACACCCTCTGCCCTAGGGCAGCAGCACAAGTTGCACCAGCAACAGGGCCGGAGCGGAGAGCAGGAGGCTGTCCACGAGATCAAGGAAGCCACCGGAGGGCCCAAACAAGCCCCCCGAATCCTTGACCCCCGCGTGACGTTTGAATGCGCTCTCAAGCAGATCGCCCGCTTGGGATGCGAGATTGATGATCGCTCCGATCAGGACTGCACCCAAGACCCCCAGGTGCGGCTCCGGCAGCAGGCCGCCGTTGATGCAGAGCACGCTGGCGATGATGCCCGCCACGAGGGACCCGACGCACCCGGCCCAGGTTTTTCCCGGGGAAAGCCGCGGGAAGGGATGGCGTTTGCCGATCGCGCTGCCCACGTAGTAGCCCGCCACATCGCCGATTTTGGAAAGCACAATCAAAGCAATCAGGCCGGAGCGTCCGAGCTCAGAAAAGATCCCTACCAGGGCCAGTAGAGGCGGCACGACCCAAAGAACGCGCAGGCAATTGGCGCGTAGGGCGGCGACCCTGGAGTCACCGGAGACCAAAGAGGCCAGGGCAGTTACCCCCACCACCAAGCCCGCGCAAAGCCCCAGCATGATCAAGGCACTGGGCGCAGAACCATCATTCAATTCCAGGACGCAAGTGAAACAATCGGGGCAGTAGACCGGTCCCACCACGAGTGCAATGCCAGCCAGGGTGCCGGCCAGAATGGGCAGCAGAGAAACGGGAGGCCTAGGCCCCATGCGTGCGGCTTCCAAAGCTCCGCCAAGGGTGAAGAGCGCAAGGACCGGGGCCAGGATGCGGATGCCGTCGGGCCCTTCAGCTTGGGCGAGAAGAAGCCAGAGAGCGGCAGCGATGCTGCCCCCCACCAGGGTGCGCTTGAGAATCTTAACCACGCGAGGACTCATGTTTGGCTGGGCTTGGGTTGGACGACGGGCTGTTCGGGCGGTGGGGTCTTGCCGGGTTGCTCGGCCTCCCCGCCTTCGGGGGGGAGACCTCCAAACCGGCGCTGGCGTTGGGCAAAAGCACGAAACGACTCCAGTAGTGCTTCCTCTCCGAAATCCGGCCAACAAAGGTCGGTCACATAGAGCTCCGCGTAACTCGCCTGCCAGAGCAAGAAGTTCGACAGGCGGAGATCGCCTCCTGTGCGGATGATCAGATCGGGGTCCGGTGTCTCGGGGTCGTACAGATAGCCACGCAAGGTTTCTTCGTCGATGGAATCGGGATCAAGCTTGCCCGCCGCCACATCTCGAGCTGCTGCCGCCATGCCATCGGCGATCTCGGAGCGGGAACCATAGGACAGTGCGAGGCGCAACACGAGCCCGTCATTGTTGGCAGTCAACTCTTCGGTTTGACGCAGGGTCCGCAGGGCCCGATCAGGCAAGTCATCCAGACGGCCAATGCACTTGAGGCGCACGCCGTTCTCCATGAGGGTCGCACGCTCGCGCCACAGGAACACGCGCAGTAGGCGCATCAAGGTGCGCACCTCGGCATTCGGCCGCTGCCAATTCTCAACGGAAAACGCGTACAGGGTTAAGCTGCCAACGCCCATACGCGCGCAAGCGGTGGTGATGGCGCGCACGGTTTGCACGCCGGCACGATGCCCAAAGACCCGGGGCTGACCACGGCGCTGTGCCCACCGACCGTTGCCATCCATGACGATGGCGATGTGCTCGGGAAATGGACCGGGCAGGTCAGGGCGTTGGATAGGCGGTCGGGGCATGGAACGGAATGGGCGGCACTGATGCGTTTGCCCGGATCCTCACTTGGGCCTAGTGAGCATGGCCTCGCGATCGGGACCGACGGAAATCAAATCCACGGGACAGGCCACTAAGCCCTCAAGGGCCTCCACAAAGGCACGGGCCTTCTCGGGCAAGTCCTCCCATGAACGCACATCTGCGATGTCCTCCTGCCAGCCGGGGAAGTCCTTGTAGGTCACCTGGACTCCATCGAGGGAGGGCAGATGCGCGGGATAACGATCAAAGGTCTCGCCGTCAATCTCGTAGGAAACGCCCACGCGCAGGGTTTCAAAACCGCTCAGAATGTCGAGCTTGGTCGCGACCCAGCCATCCGCACCACAAAGGTCAAAGGCATAGCGCACGGCTACCGCATCGAACCAGCCCGCACGACGGGGGCGGCCGGTGGTTGCGCCAAATTCGTTACCTACTTTTTGAATGCGTGCCCCGGTTTCATCGGTGAGCTCCGTGGGAAAAGGACCTTCCCCAACCCGGGTGCAATAGGCCTTGGCAATCCCCACGACCCGCTCGATGTGCCGAGGCGAGAAACCTGCGCCGCTTGAAATTCCACCCACGCCGGTGGAAGAGGAAGTCACGAATGGATAGGTGCCGTGATCGAGGTCCAGCATCATTCCCTGGGCGCCCTCGAACAAGACGCGCTGCCCAGCGGCATAGGCGTCACGCACTTCGGCGCCCGTATCCCGTACGAAGGGACGCAGGGCATCACCGACGGCGGCGTAGCGACCGAGTTCATCATCCAGGGAGAGAGGCTCTTCCCCGTGTACCTTTTCGATCAGGGCGTTCTTCTCCGCCAAGGCAGACGTCAAACGCTCGCGGCAACGATCTGGATCCAAGAGGTCGCAGATACGCAAGCCCGTACGCGCGGCCTTGTCCGCATAGCAGGGACCGATCCCCCGACCAGTTGTGCCGATGCGACCGGAGCCGCGCCAGCGTTCGGCCAAGCCATCGATGCGCTTGTGATGGGTGAAAATCACGTGAGCGTTGGCAGCGATACGCAAATTGTCAGGGGTCACGCTGACGCCGCGCTCCCTCAAGCCTGCGATTTCCTCAAGCAAGGTCAAGGGGTCGATGGCCACACCAGAACCGATCACATTGACCTTGCCCTTGTGCAAAATGCCCGAGGGGATCAGGTGCAGCACGTATTTTTCTGCCCCCACGATCACCGTGTGACCCGCATTGGAACCACCCTGGTAGCGCACGATCACATCCGCATCATGGGCCAAGGAATCAATAATCTTGCCCTTCCCTTCATCGCCCCATTGGGCACCAAATACACACAAACTCGACATGGAAAAAACGGGGACCGGCTGTTATTAGGGGGGACAGGGAAGGGAGCGGCGGAGATTGTCACCGGGACGGGGGCCTTTCTCAAGCACCGTTGTCAGTTCTTCTGGGTTGGCGGTCTGCCGTGCCCAGCGCCACCGGGAGTGTGCACCGCAATCTCGTCCCCTGGGTTCAGCGTCAGCGCTGTCTGACCTGGCAGGGAATCGGTGGTGCCACCCTCAGTCCTGCGTACTTCTGCGCCACCCGGAGCGCCTGATCGGCCCCCGAACGCCCCGGGGGGACCGCTCTTCTGGCGCTGGGCGCTCCAGCCCACCTTGATCTGAGAAAGAGCCACCAGGCGCCTGGTGATTCCATCGCCCCCGCGAGCCCGGCCCTGCCCACCCGAATCACGGCGCACGGTGGTGGACAACACCCGCAGGGGGACCGCTCGCTCGAAGACCTCCACGGGGGTGTTCCGCGTGTTCGTCATGTGGGTGTGGACCGCGTGGGCGCCAGAACCGGCAGGACCTCCCCCCGCGCCCCCCGCGAGGGTTTCGTAGTAGGACCAGCTGCCGTCCGGGGCACCCAGGGTCAGGTTGCTCATGGTGCCTGCGGAGGCCGCGGGCAAAACACCTGGCAGAGCACACCGGAAAGCCGCCAGAACCAAGTCCACCAGACGCTGACTCGTCTCCACATTGCCCGCCGCCACAGGGGAGGGGTAGCTGGCGTCGATCAAGGATCCGGAGCGCGTCAAGACCTCGACGCAGCGAGCGATTCCTCCGTTGGTGGGCGTGCCATCGGGGAGCAACAGCCTCACGCAATAATGCACGGCGGAAAGGACCACCGCGTGCACCGTGTTGATGCCATCGAGCACTGCCGGATCGCTGGAGCGAAAGTCAAACCGGCAGCGGTTCTTGGAAAGGGTCCACTCCAGGCGCAGGGTCGCGTGCCCTCCAGCGGCAAGCTCTAGGGTGTCCTCGACGCTCCAGGTTCCCCTGGGCAAATCTCCCAGCATCAAACGAGTGCGTTCTTCGGTCCAATCAATCAGTTCCAAGGCGCGGGCTGCCAGTTGCGTGGCTCCATATTCGGCCATCAGCGACTGCATGCGCTTGACCCCCACCTGACAAGCAGACCATTGGGCGAGCAGATCCGCATGCCGTTCATGGGGCACGCGGGTATTGGCCAAGAACATCGCCAAGATGCCCGGGTCCACGATTCCTTTTCGCACCAAAATCACCGGGGGGATGCGCAGACCCTCTCCGTGAATGTCTGCCGCCGGGGCCATTGAACCCGGGTGCGCGCCCCCCATGTCCGCGTGATGGGCGCGGTTCAGGCAGTAAAACCGGGGAGTCGAACTGCCCGGCTCAAAGACCCCCGCCACCACGGTCAAGTCCGGCAGATGCGTCCCCCCGCGAAAGGGGTCATTGACCAGGGCCAAGTCCCCGGGACCTAGGGTCAGGTCCTCCATCACCGCGTGCAGGGACAGGGGAGCAGAACCCAAGTGCACCGGCAGGTGTGCGGCCTGGGCGATGGTCTCCCCGGAGGCATCAAACAGGGCGCAAGAAAAGTCCCGGCGCTCGCGAATATTGGGGGAAAATGCGGCCCGCATCAGGGACTCGCCCATTTCCTCCGCCGTGGCGGCCAAGAGGTGGTGAAAAACCATGCGCCGGACGGGGTCCGGGGCGGCTGTCCCCCTGACTTGCGTGCGTCGGCTCACAGGTCGTCCGGGAAATCGAGCAGGTCCAGAGGAGCACTCCCCAGAACTTCCCAGGGCAGGAGCGGAACGATCACCGCCCCATCATCCGCCTCCTGACGCCAAACCACCTGGCGCACCACACGCAAAAGGTGGGTCGAACTGCGCTCGTACTGTTCACGGGAGTTTCGATCCGTAAATTCCAAGATCTGATTCTCCCGGGCGGCGGTGGACTTACGTGCCACCGCGTAGATCGAGAACACACGGCTAGAGGTGATCAAGCGCTCTTGGATCGGCTGCTGGTCTTCGGCCTCCAGAGCGTCCCATGTGCGGACCTCCGTGAGCTCATCGATGGTGTCGAAGTACTTCTTCTGCACCACCTCGTTGCCAAACTCATCATAGGAGGGCTCGATCTCCTCTTCGTCCTGATCGAGTTCCTCCGGCTCGTTGCGGTAGGCCAAAATTTCGTCCCAGAGGCGCGTGTCCACCGCCCGGGAATCAAACAGGGCCACCAACACCGCTAGGGGCGCAGTGTTGATGTTGACCTCATAGCCCCCCACCGCATCAGGCGCAGTGAAGGTGGCGGGAGAAGTCCAAATGGTCAGGAATTGTTCAATGGAATGCACGCGCTCCCCGTCCGCGTCAAAGAAATCCATGAAGTGCTGTTCTTGGAAAGGTTCCAGCACCACGATCTCGCGCAAGCTAAGGGGCATGGCAGGTTGGTCCGGTTCAGGGTCGTCACCGTCGGACAGCAATGTCGGCTGGGGCAACAGAGAATCCGCACGCCGGGTGAAGTGCTCGTACATGACGCGCGACATCAAGTCCGCATCCCCGCGGTTGATGTCAGCCAGAGTTCCCTCACGACAATTGTCCAGGATGCGTGCGACGATTTCGCGATTCTCATTCGCTTCCTCTTCGTCCTCCACCAGCATGTTGAGCACATTGAATTTGCGGTCCTCGTCCACCACCGTGATGCGCACTTCTTGTTCGCCGATCATGGTGACCTGGGGCATGGCCCAAGCGTCCATTTGCGAGTCCGAGGCTCCGGTACCACCAGAGGATGCAGCGCTCTCATCGCCCCCCGGGGCACCACCCATTCCGCCGCCCGCCGCGGCCATCGGGTCCACCGCCGCGCCACCAGCGGCCTCTTCGCCCCCTTCGGCTTCCACATCCGCCAGCAAGTCCTCGGCAACCTGAAGGAACGCCGAGCTAATCGCGTAGTCCATACCCGTCAGGGTCTGGGTGCGCTCGGCCTCAATGCGGTCGATTCCGGTGGTGCGCGTGATCTGATAACAGATCATCAGGATCACGATCAGCACCAGAAAGGACAGCATCAGGGCTGCCCCGCGCTTATGGGGGTCGGTGGAGGGTCGTTGCAGCTGCATCAGGAAAGGAAGACGCCCAGGTCGGGGCCTTATTCCCATAGTAGTCGCCACCTAGCCCAGACGCATCCCGGAGGACGGAAAGTCCTTCGTCAAGGCGCAGTCAGCACGCAACAGGAATCCCGTCGCGGACAGTCTCATGGGCCCATACCCCTCTGGGAGAGGTCGCGGAAGATCCATGGGATTCACGGCAGACCTCCCTGGCAGACACATCCACCAAGCAGATGGAGTCGGCAAATGCGATCCGTACCTTCTCGGAAGAGCCACGTTCCCTTTAGCCACAGCAGTTCCCTCCGCCAACCTGCGCTGGCGATTCGTCAGTCCCCGAACCCGGCGTTCAGGTCTCCGCCCTGCAGTACGCGCGGGCGGATGTAGAAGAGCACGTTGGTCTGCTGCTTCTCCTTGAACTTGCTCTTGAACAGATTGCCGAGGATCGGAATGTCCCCCAGAATGGGGATCTTGCTCTCGCGCTCAAGGGTCCTCTCGCTGATCAAGCCTCCCAAAACCACCGCCTGTCCCGGTTCCAGACGCACAATTGTTGTGGCTCTGCGTTGGGAGATTTCGGGCACGGTGATCACGGCGGTGCTGGACGAAGAGCCGCCCTGGGTGAAAGCCACGGCAGTGCCGGTTTTGGCAGAGACCTCAATGTCGATGTTCAAGACCACCGTGTCCCTGCCCACAACCCAGGGCACCACGTACATCTGCACGCCCACGGGCTTGTAGGTGATGCCCGTAGTGAAGGTACCGTTGGCGTTGATGTTGCGCACATCAAAGAACGGGATTTGAGTGGTGTTGACGATCTCGGCCCGGCCGCCGGAGCGGGTCACGACTTTGGGGCGCGATATAATCTGCACGTTCTCCTCGGTGCTGACCAATTCAAGCAGGGCATTGAAAGCAACCCCATCAAATACCGCGCCCACGTTGAAGAGAGCTTCCGTGCCGTTGACCGTGTTACCGAACGAGTAGTCCACCGAACGCACTAGACCGCCCGCGTTGGGCAGGGCAAAAATCGGAGTATTGGCATCAAGGGGTTTGATGCCAAAGTCAAACCGGTCGGACGTGGAGACCTCGACGATCTTGGCCTCGATTTCGATTTGCGTGACCTGTTCCAGGAAGATACGGATGAAGTGTTCGACCTCGAGCAGCACTTCAGGTTGGGCAATGACGATCAGAAGGTCGCCTAGCTTGACCGGAGTAGGGGTTTGCAAGCCCGGCTTGCGGGGATCACTCCAGGCTTCCACAGACCAGCCCGGACGCAGGTCCAGAACCACGGAATCGATGGGTTGCTCGGTGCCCGGGGCCGGCAGTCCATCGCCATTGGTTCCCGCAGCGTGCACGGGGAAGTCCCCATAGGTGGTCAAGAGGTTGAGAGCCTTCTCGCCAATCCCGACAGGAAAGGAGTAGGGCTTCATCACAAAGCCGTTCTCCCTGTAGACCTGAATTTGCGAACCAAACTCGAGGTAATTGTTGATCGGAAGCTCGCCCGTGGCCTGGTCTCCTGCGGCAATCAGGTCCGCCAGATCTGTCAGATCATCTACGTCATCGCTGGCTGCGTCCGGGTCTTGCGTCCCCGACGGATCTTGCGTCGCCGACGGGTCTTGAGTCGCAACTACGACCTCCGTTTGAGAATCCCGCAAGGCCTTGAGGGCCAACTCCCCTTCCCGGCGCTCCACTTCGCGAGCCGAAGGCATCAGGTTAGAGTCGAAATCATCCACCGGGCGTAGGCCACCCTCAGCCAGAATGCGTTGGAAGAGTTCCGCGTCGATGGGCTTTCCCCGGCCGGGCCCCTCGTCCCCATTGCTGCGACAGGCCACCAACCCCAAAAGGACCAGTGCCGCGCACCAACACGAAACGCCCCCTCGACTGTTTCCCATGAAGGGCGTTGAGATCAAGAGCTCAGACCCCCTCGGCTAAATCGAGCTTGATGGACTTGGTCAAATTCGGAATCGGCTTGCCATTGCGACGGGAGATGGTCTTCCAAACCGAGCAGTGCCCTAGTTTGGTGCGGGCCCGCTCGCAGGCGGCGACGATCCGGCTATGAGCCTTGTTGTGCAACTCAACACCCCGGGCAGATTCCAGGTCGATCTTCTTGTCGCGGATCTCGCGGTACTCATCGGTAGCCTCCAGCAAGACGTCATAGTCCACCTTGGCCGGTTTCGACAGTTGACGGGGTTCCGCAAGGCCGCACAGATTGTCGATCTTGTCCACCTTGTAGGGGGTGCCGCGCCCATCATCCGATAGGCCGGTATCCGCAGAGTTCCCGTGCGGCAGGGGTATGGACCACCCATACGCTATGGCTCCCATGCCCAGCAAGGCCGCCAGGGCCAAGGAGATGCGGGTAACCCGCGTGGTACGGGAGGATTGGATTGATTGGTTTTGCTTCATACGGGTCCGGTGCGGTGTTGAGCCCGTGCGCAGTCATTCTCGCACTCCCATCCGAGTCATGCCGGAGCCCCAGGGAGTGTTCGTGCCAAGGGGAATAAAAGGTCCAAGGCAAAATAGCGCGCCTAGGTTGTACCAAATGGAATCACAGGACCGGAAGGGTCTCCGCGGGAGCAATTGGCAGATATACCTGCCCAGGGCTTCGAGAGGCTCTATAAGGCTCTTCCTGCGTGGCAATCCGAGCTCTCCCTACGCAGCTTTGACGAAGGGGTTGCCCGCAAAAAGGAGGGCCCCCGGTGCATGAAATGCGCCGGGGGCCCCCTTGTTGCTCGCTAGATCTTGAAGAGATCAGTCGTCACGTTGGCCGCGTCCGCGACCACCGCCACGGGGAACGGACTCACGGTCACGTCCACCGCGATCACCGCGTCCGCCACTGGGGCGGTCGCCGCGCTCTTCATGGTTCGGCCCGTCCCCTTCTTCGGGGGTCGCGCCGTTGGCGATCATGACAGCCTTGCGACTGACCTTGACCTTTCCACGATCGTCCACGTTGATGACTTCCACTTCGACTTCGTCGCCCATGGAAATCACATCAGACACTTCGCTGACGTAGCCTGTGTCCAATTCGGACACGTGACAGAGACCTTCGACGCCAGGCAGGATTTCGATGAATGCACCGAAGTCCCGGATGCTGCGCACCGTGCCGGTGAAGCGATCGCCGATTTCCGGGTTCTGAGTCGAACCCTTGATCTGGTCACGACAGGCTTTCACCTTGGCGGAATCCACACCGAAAATCTGCACGTTGCCATCGTCGTCAACAATCGTGACCTTGACCTCGTAGTCAGCTTGCAAAGCCTTGATGTTCTTGCCACCAGGGCCAATCAAGAAGCCGATCTTCTCGGCGGGAATCTTGAGTGCAATGCTACGGGGAGCAAATTCGCTGACTTCACCGCGGGGTCCCGCGACGGCCTCAAGCATCTTCTTCAGGATGTGCACACGGCCCTGCTTGGCTTGCTCAAGAGCACGCTCCAGCAGGTCGCGGGTGACGCCCTTGACCTTGATGTCCATCTGCAGGGCAGTGATGCCCATACCGGAACCGGCAACCTTGAAGTCCATGTCACCATTGTGATCCTCGGAACCCAGGATGTCGCTCAGGATTGCTTCCCGATCACCTTCCTTGACTAGCCCCATGGCGATACCAGCAATCGGCTGTGACACGGGCACGCCCGCACACATCATTGCCAAGCAGCCGCCACAGACCGAAGCCATGGACGAAGAGCCGTTCGACTCGGTGATGTCCGAGACGATACGCACCGTATAAGGGAAACGTTCCTTGCTGGGCAAGATGCTCTGCAAGGCGCGCTCGGCCAACATACCGTGACCAATCTCACGCCGTCCCGGGCCCATGAAACGTCGGGTTTCGCCGACGGAATAGGGAGGGAAGTTGTAGTGCAAGTAGAACGCCTTGCGGTATTCCTTCTCCACGCCATCAATGATCATCTCATCGTCCGGGGTGCCCAGGGTGGCCGAAACCAGGGCCTGGGTCTCACCGCGGGTG
This sequence comes from Planctomycetota bacterium, assembly GCA_028823345.1. Taxonomy (GTDB): domain Bacteria; phylum Planctomycetota; class UBA1135; order UBA1135. The sequence goes on along the minus strand of JAPKBR010000013.1, from coordinate 11,811 downwards.
AAGAGCACCGATCCGTGCTGACGGGGAATGAAGTCCGGCGCAATCGTGATCTCGCGGATCTCGTCGGCCGCTCGGCCATCGGAACGCTGACCCGAAAGGATCTTGTCGCGCTCCACATCACGCTGGAAGTCATGGAAAACCGTCTTGGCTGCCTTGGTGTGGGCTGCGTTGTCAGCTTCGGAGACACCCACGAGGGTGGCTTCCACGAATTCATTGCGCACGGCCTTAACCGCAGCGTTGCGCTCGGCCTTGCCATCTGTGGCAAGAGCAGTGAGCAACTGATCCTTAAAGTTGGCAGCGGTGGACCACATTTCCTCGTCCTTGACGGGGGCTGTGAAGTCCATAGCGGGCTTGCCCGCTTCCTCAACAAAGCTGTTCACCAGTTCAATGATTTCATTGATGGTGTTATGACCCAGTTCGAGTGCGTCAAGCATCTCGGCCTCGGTCAATTCCTTGGCGGAACTCTCCACCATGCAAACGCCATCGTTGTGGCCAGCGACCACAAGGTCCAAACGGCTATCCTCGCGACGACGGGTGTCGTCGGGGAAAACGCAGAGCTCACCATCAATGTGAGCCACGCGGGCTGCCGCCATGGTCGTTTCGAAGGGCAGTCCGCCCACGCGAATCGCGGCGAATGACGCGATCATGCCCAGCACATCAGGGTTGTTGACCCCATCGTACTGGAGGACGTGGCTCATCACTTGAACCTCGCCCTTGAAGCCGTCGGTGAACATGGGCCGGATCGAACGATCGATCATGCGCATGGTCAAGACTTCTTTGGTTGTCGGCCGTCCTTCACGCTTAAAGAATCCGCCGGGGATTTTACCCGCAGCTTCAGTCTTCTCGCGGTAGTCCACGGTCAGGGGGAAAAAATCGATGTCGTCACGGGGCTTGCCAGCCACGACAGCGGCGAACACCTTGGTGTCGCCTAGGGTAATGATGACCGCACCGTGCGCTTGTCGCGCAACCTGTCCGGTCTCAAGGACCAGTCGCTTTCCAGCGATCATGGCCTCTTTCTGGACGTAATTATTGTTCATCGTCCGTCCTCTACTTGGTAATGGGTTTCATAAAGTACTTCCCGCAATTTCGCGGTCGGTTAGGTTCTAGGGTTGCGCTCTCTGCCGGATGGCAGATCCGAGCAAGTGCTCCAGGTGGGAGCGACCTGCTTCAAAGGTCCGAGCGCCGAGACCAGCCAGTTGCGCGGGGTGACCGAAGTCCTCCACGCAATCGGCGTTGCTCCTGCGCTCTAGCGGCGCAGGCCGAGACGCTCGATCAGAATGCGATAGCGCCCCACGTTCTTGGTGCGTAGGTAACGCAGCAGACGAGAGCGACGCCCCACCTTGTTCACCAAACCTCGACGGGAGGCAAAATCCTTTCTGTGGATCTTGAGGTGCTCGGTGAGACTAGTGATGTCCTCCGTGAGGACTGCGACTTGAACTTCGACGGAACCGTTGTCCCCGTCCTTACATGCGAAGTCACGAATGACTTCAGCCTTGCGGCTTGACTCAATGGCCATATTTCAATTCTATCTCTGACGTTTCTGGAAACTCGCCCGTGCCCCAGGTTTCTGGCCTTGCCAGACCCCGAAGCGGGGTGATACCGACCTCCGGGTCGGCTCGGGGAGCAAAGGCTCCGTCAAAAAGGAGTACTAGCTCCAATTTAGGCCAACATTGTAGGAGCCTCGGCCCCCCAAGGCTCCCTTGATTCGAGAAACTTCCCGCCCTCTCGGGCGCACCCTGGGCCCCAGAGGGGCTCAGACGGGGGATTTACCTGCTTGGGCAGCCCTAGTGGGCGCCTGGCCCCACGGACCGTTGGGGCAACTTGGTGCAGATCTCATCGGTGATCGCGCGGGTGGCGAGGGCCATCAGGGCAGACTCCGTGGCGGCCGTGTGGGACTCCTTTTCGAAGTCAAAGCGCTGGGACATGCGCACGTGCCACAATTCTTGACCCGTGCCACCAGGGGCCGCCAGAATGCACTCGATATCCACGGTCAGCGCCTTGCGCAGGCTCCACAGGCTGGTGTCCCAGCCATGAACAATGGTGCGCAAGACCGCGTCTTCACCCATGCTGCCGGGACGGTAGGAGGCTTCTAGCACTCCGCCGGCCAGGGCCTCAGGGATCGAAGCATCGATGAAATCCAAGGAAAGGGGCGCATAACGCCGCGCAACCAAGGAACCCACCGCCGCTTGACGCAGCAGTCGTACGGGGACCACAAGACCTTCCTCGGCCAGCTCGATCGGCGCAACCACCACGTCATTGGGGTTGATCGTGGCCAAACGGCCTTCCACAGGCAGAGTCTGCACCGACAAACCGTGCTGCTTGGGCAACGGCTGGCAGGCGGTGATGACGAGGGCCGGGACGGCGAGGGCGGTAACGAGGAGAATTCTGTGCACGTTCATGGTATTCAGGGTCCGGTGGATGGACCGAGCCTAGGAAACCGGACCTGCTCAAACAAGGAGCTGTTTCAGGAACCCGAAGCCCCCTACTCCGTGTCGAAGGTATGGGTACCCGAGCGGGCGTAGATCTCGGAAAGCCGCGAGATCTCGCTCCAGACCAGGCTGCCCCCATCGAGGGCACTGCCGGACCAGAGTTCTCCATAGACTTCCAGCACTCCGCTGAGGGGTATGCCCCCCTGGGCCCCAATCAGGGGTATATGCAGACTGACCTGGCCGGTCCCGTCCGGATCCGCGCGCCAGGTCTCCCAGCGGCGGCCCAGGGAATCGGTCAGAACCCCTCGGAAGTAGCCCACGGACCCCGCCGGGGTGTCGTCCACCAGGACGATATTGAATGAAGTGCCCACGCCCGAAGTGGCGGGGGGCGGGAAGACGACGCCCGGGGGCTCCACCAGGGGCAACCCCGCGAATCCGGGGGTGACCGGCACACGCACGCTGGTCTCGGCGCCCAGGGTATCGGTCATGTCCGCCCGCACCCAGAGCTCCGGTTCAATGGCTCCCGCCTGAACCATGGAACCAAGTTGATCTGTGGCGTTGTCCTCGACCACGTCAAAGGCCCCGGGCCAGGCCGCCTTCACGCGCCAGTTGACTTGGTCATCGGTGAAGGCCTTGCCGAGTCCCACGATCCATGGGTCGTTGCTGCCAGGGGAACGGGCTTCCACCATGATCTCAGGCTGTCCGAACACATCCCCAAACGTACCAAAGGGCTTGAGCATCGAAATCGAGATCCCACCCGAATCGATCGCTGAACCTTCTGCCCCTGCGCTGAACAGGGGTCCTTCAAGTTCGAGTTGCACGATGCTGCCCGTGCCACCGGCAGGCAGTGACGGGGCCGGCGCGCGAAGAGTGGTGGCCAGCAAGAACTGGGACCCAAAGGTTGGCAATAACTCACCCACCAATGGGTTGACCACAAAAGCAGCTTGTGCGCCAAGCCGGGCAGGGCGCATGTAGTAGGGCCCATAATTTTGGCGGTAGAGCCCTAGGACGGGGTCCAACACGACTTCACCCCCGGGCACCAATGCGGAACCTTCCAGGGGCAAACGGCCATCGGCCACGACGGTCTCGATCGCCGCTGAAGAAAGGTCCAACCCGCTGACTACCGGAGCAGTCACATCACCTTTAACGCTGGAGGGCAACGAATTTGTGGGATGCAAAAGCACTTGAAGCGTCCGGGTCGGCGCCCCGTGGACCGTGAAGAGGTCATAGCCATCGAGCTCGACGGTCACCAGCGCAAGAGTTCCCAAGGCGGGAGCCGGCGGATTGGCGCGACCATCACCGGTGGTCACACTGCTGCCGAGAAAACTGAACGCTCCCCCATCGTCTTGATACCCATACACCTTCGCGTCCGGGAGGGGATCCAGGGTCAGTGAGTCAAATACATCCACCAACAGGGTGCCGGCCCCCGCAGCCCCGGCACCTTTGGCCAAGACCCCGCGCTGTACGAAGTCGATACCCAAGATCGGCGACGCCCGATTGAGGGCTCGGTCGGCGATGACGAGATCAAAGGTCAGGGACGTATCCGGGTCCAAAGCGCCCACAGGCACGGGTTGCGCCACGAAGAGGCCCGCATTTCCTGAAATCACCACCGGGGGCAAATCCCCCAGAGCCGTGTTGTCGGAACCATCCGAAGCAAACACCTGGGCAAACCCAAGGCGTTCGGTGGCGCGTCCCATCACCACCATATCGGCCTGGTCGCTGATCAAGAAACCCTGCTGGTTGCCGTTGCTGCCAAAGCCTAGGAAAAACGGAACGACCGTATCCAACAGCAAGGGCTGAGTGCCCCCCACCAAGGGTTCGGCGTCGAGCAAACGCACCTGACTGCGGCGGGTACCGGAAATGCTCCAAACGCCTAGGGTCACATCCCCGTCCGCGAGGAACGGTTGGCCAAACGCATCGCCGAACCCCATCTGAGTTCCTGTGGCATGGGCCAACAATTCACCCTCGGCAACGCTGGACAGTCCCAGGACGGCAATCTCTCCACCGTTGGCTCGGGAAGTCCCGCGCGCCACAACACCCAGTTTCTGCCCGCTACCCGAAGCCGAAGCAGCCAGCGACAACTCGGCCTCCACAAGGGGTGCATCGGTTGCAAGATCATCCAGGCCAATGGCTGCTGTGGGCGCAAAGGGTTTGCCCGCTGACACAGGCGCCGGCAAGCTGGCGGTGGTAAACGTGAATTCGGTGGGGAGCAGGATTCCTCCGGACATCGAGGACAACTCGGATCCTGAGGAAGAGAGGCTCAAGGTCACGGGTTGTTCCACACCAAGAGAAAGGCGTGTGCCCCCTGGGTCCGTGGCGGACCAAACCCAAGCCTGGGTCACGGGCACAGGAACTGCGCCGGGAATCGATACGGGCAAGGGAGCCGGATTGGCGGGAGGCTCTGCACCGTCCACCTTCACAGCGAACGAGGAAGTGGAAAAGTCCCCGCTCCTCATGGGCTGGTCGAAGATCACGAGCACTTCGGTCAAGTCCCCCGCTGCAGCCTCTTCATCGTGAGGATAGGCCAACACCACCCTGGGGATCAGAGAAGGTTCGCCACTGATTCCAATGGCTCCAATTGCTCCCGACGCGCCGCTTACCGGCCGACCAAGCACATCCGCGGGCTCGGCCCCAAGGGCCCAACTCAGGGTGTACTGACTGCCCGGGATGAGCGGTTGAGAAGGCACGAGCAGGGCGATGCGTCCATCCGCCACCAGGGGCGGAGGATCTAACAGGGGAACCGGGGTGCCAAACACCGAATCGATCATGACAACGGCGCCCGTGAGGGATTCGACCTCCATGGAGCCGCTGAACTCGAGGGCCAAAATCGAGCCCGGCTGCAGCAAGACTCCGGACTCGGGCCAGAGAATCGGCGCTCCCGGAGCACTCACGGGGATCCAAGAACCAGTGGCCACGTTCCCCGCGGGAAGGGAGCCCGCGGCGCCGGGGCCTCCCCCTGAGCCCCCGGCTCCGGTGCCATTGCAGCCGCCGGGACTAAAGACACAGGCCGGGCTGTCACATCCCGAGAGGGGCAGAAGGCCACAGATCAGGAGAAAGAGGAAGAACGCGCGCATGGGGGTGGGTGCAGTGATGGTGTCTGGACGGCCGGGAGTGCGGAATCTTCCCCCCCACTGGCCGGTCCTGACCGGGACGTACGATAGCGACCCGAGAGGGGGATTTCCTCGGATGGGTCCAGGGATTTGTGCCCAGACATCCCCCACGGACGAGATTCTCCTGCCCGAGCTCCTCAGCGCTCAGCCGGAAGCAGGTCCGAAACCGGAGCCACAAGCCAAGTAAGGGTTGCCGGTGTCCATGGAAATTAAGTGCACAGGCGTGGCAATGGGAAAGGGCGCGGCGGGGAAGAGAAGAGTGCAGCGATGAAGTGAGGGATCGGACCGCCCACCCCCTGGGCACCCGCCTTGCCCCCCTGGGAGCCCGTGACCTCCCCAGCCAGCCCTCCTAGTGGGTGTATTGAAGGGCGGATCTGGAGAATGCTGCTCCGGGGAACTGGCCAAGAACGCCCCACTGCTCCCCGGGTAGAATCCTCCCCCAAAGTCCTGCCTCTCCCCATGTTTCAGCCCATTCGCATCACCCTACTCATGGCCCTTCTGGCCGCTTGTGCCTCAACCGGGGCCCAGCAAGAGGTCTTGGCCGGCCAAGAAGATCCCGCTCCGGTCTCCCCCAAGGTCCGCCAGCTCGCCCAGGTTCAGACTCAACTCCACGCCGAGGATTGGCATGGGGCGCGGGCTGCCCTCATCCCCCTACTGGTGGCCGCCGCCATGGAAGAGGGGCAAGCGGCCCTCGACGCGGGCCAACCGAGAGATGCCTTCCGACCCATCGAGGCTGCACTGGCCTTGGATCCCGACGCGGCGGATTTGCATTTCTTGCGCGCGCAGGTGGCCATGGCCTCGGCTGCGGGAGACACGCAACCGGTGTTCTTTTACGAAGACGCGGCCGAGTCCTTTGAGTCGGCCTTTCGTTCGGGGCTTGCGGCGAAGGAGGGCAAGCTCGGCGCCCAAGAGATCTCTTGCCTAGTGGGCATCAGCCGGGCAAAGCGTCTGGCCCTCGACCCAGACATGGCCTTGACCTTGGCACGCAACGCAGGCAAAGCCCTGGCGCAAATCGAAGGTCCCGTGCCGAAACTCTCCCCCCCCTTGAGCCGCGTTTGGGCAGAGGCCGGATTTGACGCCTACCTCGCAGCGCGCAAAAGCGAAGCCCCCAGCGACGCGCTCTTTGCGGAAACCGAGGACCAACTCTTCATCACCAGCGCGGATCCGGAACACCGCCAATGGGCCTTTGTGCAACTTTCCAATCTGCAACAATGGCAGAACGGAGCAGCCGCGGCAATCGCACCCATCGAGCGCGCCCTGGAATTCGCTCCAGAGGACGCGAACCTGCACGCGCGACTGGTAAGCCTCTTGGAGTCATCTGGCGGGCGCGTCGCCCTGCTCGAGCATTATGGCACGTGGTGCGCCAATCACCCAGACTCGGCCATCGGCTGGTGGTACCAAGCAGTCACCCTTTTCCAGCAAGGCCTAGAGCAATTCGAATCGGGCGCAGGCGACACGAACACCTTCCTTGAAGCGGAAGCGTTTTTCGACCGATACAGCGAGTTGGCGCCAGAGTCCATTTCCACATCCCAGGCGTACCAAGCCTCCTGTCGCTCTGCCCGGGGCTTCATCCAACTCAACGCGGGAAACCTGGACGCTGCGGAAGAAGCATTTCTTTCCATGCAGGATCTTTTCCCAGGGGCCATTGAGGTGGCCACGGGGGAACGCATCCCGAGCGGTCTCGTGGGCCTCGATTTCGTGATCGGCAAGCACGCCCAGAAACCCGAAGAGCTCAGCGCCATGCGCGCGGCGGCAAGGGTGGCGAACTACCTGCACGAGTACCGCCCCACCAGCGCAGACTACGCCAACAACGCGGGCTTCTTCAACCGGGACGCGGCGGTGCTCCTGGAACAAAAAGCCCAAGAGGCAGCCAAGAACAAAGCCGAAGAAGAGTCCAAGGAAATCTTCGCCGAAGCGCTGCTGGTCATGGAGCAATCCTGGCAGGCCTATCAAACCGCCGCAGAGTTGGCACCCACGGACGTGCGCATGGTCAACGACGCGGGGCTCGTGATGACCTATTACTTACGCCAGGACGTGGAAGTCGCCCGAGTCTTGCTGGAGCAAGCGCGCAAGGCAGGAGACCTGGCCCTCGGGGAACTCACAGCCGAAGAGCGCGCCCAGCAGGAGTGGGCCGACCCCATCGAGGCCTGGGGCGACGCCTACCAGAACCTGGGCATCCTGCACCTAACCCTGCTCGACGACCCCGCTGGCTCGAAGCCCTACTTCGAGCGCGCCCTAGAAATCGGCCCGCCCCGCCGCGCTTGGCTGAAAACCGATATGCTGCCCCTGGTGGATCGTTTGATCGCCGGGGAAGATCTCCCCCCGGAAGAATACGCGTTCATGGTATGGCTGCACCAAAGCCCTGCCCGTTGAGTCCCGTCTCCCTCATTGAGTTTTATGATGATTGCCCCCCTGATTGCGACGCTTTTGACCCTTGCTTGCCCTCCCGCTTTCCTTCCGACGGCGCCCTGCACCGTCTCGGTCAGCAGCCAACCGGACGAAGTGGATCGCTTGATCGCCGCCGGTCGCTTGGAACTCGACGAAGGCCGGGCGGAACAAGCTCAAGCACTTTTTGAAGAGGCAGACGCCATGACCAAAGGGGACATGCGTACCCGGGTCTGGGTGCTGCGTTCTTGGGTGGACCAGGGCCGCTACAACGATGCCTTCAACCAGATGGAGCAATTGGAACGCGCGGGAGCCGAAGGCGCCTCGGTGGACTACATCTTTGGAATGGGTTCCTATCGCCGCGCCCTGGACAACATGGCCGCAGGCGGCAGCAGCACAGTGCAATTAGCCCTCGTGGATGCTGCGAACTATCTGAAGAGGGCCACCGACGGTGACGGGGATCTCTTCGACGACGCCTTCACCCCCCTCGCCCATGCGGCCTGGTTGGCACACGAACCAAGCCAAATGGACTTGGCCATGAGCGCATCCGAGCGCGGCGTCGCAGCCCGCGCCACATCCCACCACGCCCACTATGTGCGCGGCCTGGTTTGCGTTTGGCAAACCACCGACGCCGCTGGTCGTGAGGACGAGAAAGCTAAAATCGCTGCGGCCAACAAGGGACTTGCGGCTTTCGACAAGGCGGCCGAATTGCTGGCCAAGGACGAGTCCAAGGTTTCCCAGCGTGCGGAGTACCACCTGCAAGCAGCCACCTTGGCCCTCTGGGTGCCGAACAAGGACTTAGCGGCCAAAAAGTACGCCGAAGCCATGGGTTCCGATCCAAGCAAGGTGGACTTCGGCGTGGTCTGGGGTGCCCTCGCGGGGGGCGAAAACGGGATTGCCTTCTTCGTCGCTTGCCTGGAGGACGCCAGGGCCCAATACGTCAAGCGCTGGGGTACCAAGAGCAAGGGCGATGCGACTCTTCTTTGGTGGCTCGGCTACGCCCAAACCGAAACCGGCGCCTACGCAGAAGCAGACAAGAACTTGCAGGAAGCCGTGCAAAAATGGCCTGCCTACGAGAACGCTTACTGGTACCAAGCCCTTGCCCGATACCGCGCCGAGAACTATGTGGGCGCGGCGAACGCGCTCAAGATCTGGTGGGACAAGAACCCCGCCAGCTTGGTGTCCATGATCACCGGCAACGCGGAGTTGCACATCGGCATTGTCTACTTCACACAAGGCAAGTGCTACGCCAAGGGACCCGAAGGCGTGGCCCAAGCGGCGGTTTGCGCCGAGATCCTTTGCGGCGTGGAACCCGCCAATTGGGAACGCTGGAACGATCTGGGTTTGTTCGCCCGGGATTCAGGGGAAGTGCTGCGGCGCGGATCCAAGAAAAAGGAAGACCAGGCGCGAGCCGTACAACACTTCGAGCGCTCGCTTGAGGCTTACCAGAAGGGCATGGAGCTCGCCCCCGACCAGGCAGGCCTTTACAACGACGCTGCAGTGATCCTGCACTATTACCTGGAACGCGACTTTGAGCAGGCCATTCGTTGGTACAGCAAGTCTCAGGTTCTGGCGGTCAAGGCCCTCGAGAATCCCGAACTCAAGGATTTCGAGCGCACGCGCACGGAAACCGCCAAGCGCGACTCGGCGGACAACCTGAAAAAGATCCGCAGGTTGATTGCCAAGCGAAGCAAGGACAAGTGACCAAGTCAGGGGCTCGCACTCGAGTCTCAGGGGCACCAAGACCGATGCAATTACCCTTTCGGATTTTTGACGAGACACCCACCGAACGGGTGATCACCATGGACGGCGCAGGTGGCGCACCTGGGTTGGAGCTTTCCCACTGGCCAGGGAACCGCACCCCCGAGGGATTGAAGCATGACCTCTCCACGGGCATCGCCTTGAATTTTTCAAGTCTCCCGCAAGAGGAGCGGGACCTTCTCAGCGATGGATGCCAAGAGCTCGTCAACAACCACTACGACACGGACGGTTGCCTCGCGGCCCTTTCGATCCTGAAGGGCGAATGGGCCCTTGCCCACCGGGATCAACTCCTTTTGACCGCCGCCGCCGGTGATTTCTTTTCTGCCGCCACCGATGAGAGCCTGATGCTCGATGCGGCGATCACCAACCTGGCCAACTCCGAACGCTCGGACTTGGACTTCGGAGGCATGAGCCTTTGCGAACGCCATCAAACCGCCAGCCTCGCGGCATTTGAGCGCGTCCCCGCTTGGCTTGATGGGCAACTCGAAAAGGACACCCACCTTTGGGCGCCGGAACTCGCCGCCTGGCGGGCCGACACAGAAGACCTGAAGCGCGCCGTGCACGATGACCTGGCGCACCTTGATTTCAGCATTTGGACCGCAGGCCCCGGCCAAGCCAGCAGCCGCCCACAGGCCACGGGCTTCGACCCTGGCCGCCATGCCCTTTGGTCCATTTCGGCTGCCGATAGGATCTTGGTGCTCAGTCACTCCAAGGACGGGACCCGTGCTCGCTTCCTCGTGTCTACCGCTTCCTGGTTTGATCTTGTGACGCGCACGACCCACCCAAGACCCGATCTAAAAGCCCTTTGCGCAGAGCTCAACCAGTTGGAGGGATGCACGGTCAAGGATGAGCACCATTGGCGCCATCAAGACCCCACCACTCCCTCTCCCGAGCTATGGTTCGGCGCGAATCAAAGTGCCCTGTTCCTTGAACATGGGGAAGGCGCGCTCAAGCCCAGCGCCCTCGATCCCCAGCTAATCAAGCGCCTGGTCACCCAAGCGGTGCGCGACGCCTGGAGTTTTGAAGAAGAAGACGAGGACAGTGATGGCGACTGGCAAATCTAAACGCGGCCCGCGCTTTGCCCGTTTCCTGCTGGCGGGAAACAAGAGCGACCCCTTGGTGGTGCTGCGCTCGGCGACCTGGAACTATAACTCCATTGGCCTTTTCGCCGAGAGCGAGGCCCTCGTGGTCGACCCGGGGCTTTCCCCGGCAGAGCTAGCCCTCTTGCACGCGCGCCTCACCACGGTAGAAAGCCCTCAAGCCCCTCGGCGGATCAGCCACATGGTCTTGACCCACGCCCACCACGACCATATTCGCGGAGGCGCATCTTTCGAGGACGCGCGCGTCTGGATGCCACGCATCGCCGCCGAAAAAGGGCCCGAAGCCCGAGGCCGTATTTTGGCCGCGGGAAAAGCCCTGGGCCAACGGATCTCTGCCGAACCCCCGGATTACCCCTGGCCCAAAGTTCATGAGACCTTCGAAACCAAAGCCTCATTTGTTCTGGGCGGCGAACTCGAAGTGCACCTGCACTTTTTACCCGGCCACTCCAACTGCACCAGTGTGGTGGTCATCCCCGCCCTCGCCACTCTCTTGAGCGCCGATTACTTGGTCTCCCCCGGAGTGCCCTTTTGCCGCCACGAGGCGCGCATGTTCGAAGGGGCCCTGGTGGACCTTGCGGAATTGGTAGAGCGTTACTCAATCGAGCGCTTGGTTCCCTCCCACGGACCCATGCACCTAGGGCGCGCAGCCATCGACGCTGCCATCAGCGCGGACCGATCCGTCATGGCCGCCATGCGCCGGGCCGTGCGCGGCGCTCTAGATACAGGACTCAGCGAACAAAAGGTCAAAGCCGCAGCCCTCGCCGCCGCAGACACCGACCGCGGGCATGATGCAGGACGCCTCGCGGCCCAGGACATGGACAACGCGCGTCGGATCCTGCGCGAAGAACAGGGCTAGGGAGGCGGGAGGTGTTGCTAGGGATCAACCTGCCTGCCGAAAGAGGGTTCTGGGGGCTCCAGAGGGTGCCATCAAAAGAAACCCTGGAACGGGTGTCCTAAACGAGGGAGTTGTCGTTTCATAGGAGGTTCAAGCTGCCCGCATCTTTGAGGCGTGGTGCTTGGCTCTCT